>CATNCF010000035.1 GCA_950097145.1 uncultured Lachnospiraceae bacterium | reverse complement strand
TTTTTTTTCCAGATTGTTTGGCAAAGTAAAATATTATAAAATCATAAATTTTATTAAATTATTTTATGGATAAAAATATGCCGGCTTTTCTAAATGGGCAAAACAGATAAAAATTTTCTAAACGATTCCATATTCTTATCACAATCTAACTATATATTAAAAAATATTCTAAATTATTTCAAAATTATAAACTTATTTTTACACAGGAGGAAAGAAACATGAATTTTTGTACTGTAGATTTTATTCTGTTCTGTATAATTTTGGCAGTACTCTATTATATTGTCATACCAGCCCGAAGGTGGATGGTCCTGCTGGCAGGAAGTCTGATTTTTTTGCCGTCTCAGGATGGAAATATTTACTATACGCCATTGTGTTAAGCATTTTATTTTTCCATGCTGCAAATCGCATCGATCAGATCCATCAAGCCCAGGAAGAGTCGGGCGAAAAAAAATACAAGAAAGAACGTTACTTTGGAACAAGCAAAAAAATTTTGATTGCAACCATTGTAATTGCTGTAGGGAATCTGATATTTAATAAATATTTTAATTTGGCCCAGGATCTCATAAGAACTATTTATGCATACCTGAGCGGGACCGGGAATATTAGGGTATGGGAACTTGCCCTGCCATTAGGATTATCCTATTATACCTTTTCTGGTTTAGGTTATGTATTGGACGTATATTGGAAACGTTATCCCAGCCAGAAAAATTACGCAAAATTTTTGCTGTATATTATATATTTTCCACATATTATCCAAGGCCCCATTGAACGTTACAATCTCCTGGGCGGACAGTTTTTTGATGAATCGGCCGTCCGGTTTCAGACCAGCAGCATAAAACGTGCCTTTGTATGGATGGGATTTGGATATTTTAAAAAATTATTTGTTGCTGACAGAATGGCAATTTTCGTAAACGGCGTTCTTGCAAAACCGGATCATATGCCTGGAAGTATGCAGCTTTTCGCTATATTGTTAAGCGGCGTCTGGATCTATGCAGATTTTTCTGGTTACATAGATATTGCAAAAGGTGTTTCTTCCGCTTTTGGCATTGAACTCAATCAAAATTTTAACCATCCCCTTCTGTCCAAAAGTGTTCCTGAATGGTGGCGGAGATGGCATATGTCTTTAAGCAGTTGGTGGAAAGATTATATTTATATCCCTCTTGCAATCTCTCCCGGCTTTCTTTCCTTATGCAAAAAGATAAGGAAAAACTATGGAAAAGGGATGGGGAAATTCTTTAAAGACGCGGCGCCCTTGCTGCTGATTTGGATCACCACTGGATTGTGGCATGGGACAGGTTCCACCTATCTGGCTTGGGGAATTTACTATTTCCTTTTATTTCTCTGTTCCATTACATGTTCTCCATGGATGACAAAATTTGTAAAAACATTACATATTAATACAGAGAGCAAATCTTTCCATATTTTTTAAATGTTCCGTACCTATCTGTTATTCTGTATCGGAAGGCTGCTGACATTACCGGAAAGCCTGGAATATACTTGCAGGATTCTTGAAAATATATGTTCCAATTTTAATCTGCAGGCTGTCTTTCAAAGAAACATATACCAGCAATACGGCACATGCCCGGAAGAAACTGCCTTTATACTTTTTGGAATTGCAGTTATCATAATTGCAGACTGCATAGAAGAATACAACAAAATAACGATCTGTGAATGGATTTTTGAAAGAAAATATTTTGTCAGGAGCATCATTTATACCGCCGTCATTCTGGCCATTCTCATATTTGGGATTTACGGCGTCGATTATTCCCTGGATGGATTTGCATATCAGGATTTTTAAAAAAAGGAGATACATATGAAAATTATAAAAGTATTGGGCTTTGCCATTACAGTTGTTCTTATTATGTTTTGCATATCAGGATTAGACTATGTTTTAAGCGACGACACAAATTCCTATTTCAGAATTGGCTTGCATGAATTATACGAGCAAGAACATATCGAAAGTATCTTTCTAGGCGCATCCCATGTATACAGCGGCATTGATCCTGCCATTACGGACGAAGCATGGGGTGAAAACACATTTAACTGCAGTACTGCTTCCCAAAGAATCAATACTTCTTACACTTTACTAAAGGAAGCGGACAAAATCGGCGGTATCAGCACCTGCTATTTGGAATTGACGCTCAAGGGTATTTCCAAAGAAATCGGCAGCGGACAGACTCCGGAAGTCTACAATGTATCAGATTACATGAAACTGTCGTGGAATAAAATTTCCTATTTGCTGAGGGCTGTCCAGCCTCAGGATTACGTCCATGCATTCTGCCGTGCACGCCGCAATTGGAAATCTATTTATTCTATTGATACTATGAAAGAAACTATTTCAAAAAAAGCACAGGACAGTTATAAAAATTATGCCCCTTTAACAAAAAGCACCAGCCGCTACGGCGGAAAAGGATTTATCTACTCCACAGGAGAATTCCGCAATGTGGCCTCCTCTGCAAGAAAATCTTTTGATGGATCTGTCCCAGAAGATTTTAAATATTATTTCAAGAAAATTGTACAGTACTGTCAGAAACATGACATTACCTTAATCTGCTTTTCACTTCCTGTAACAGAATTTACCATGGAGGCTGTGGGAAACTATGATGCATATTATCAGAAAGTCCAAGAGCTCTGTGAAGAATTCGGTATCTCTTATTATGATTTTAACCTTGCAAATCCATCCATCTTAAAGATGGAAGACAATGATTTTCGAGATGCAAATCATTTAAATGGTACCGGGGCAGAAAAAGTCACAAGGGTATTTGCAGATTTTTTTGCAGGAAAGATCGAAAAAGAGGAATTGTTTTACGACTCCTATGCAGAAAAAAAAGAACATTTACCCAAACGATTTATCGGAGTTATTCTAAAACGGAGTAAGGACAAAAAAATTTGCTCCATCACCCCCCTTGCCACCAAACAAGACGACTACGAATATGAAGTATATGTTCAGGCTGACAATGGCGATTTTACTTTACTGCAGGAGAAATCGCCAAACTGTAAAATTGTTATGCCATCCGCATCAAAAGTAAAATTAAAAATAAGAGTATACGATTCCAAGGGCAAAAAAGCCGCCGGTTTTAACAAGTCTGTTTAAGCCCGCCTTTTTATGAAAGGATTAGGATATCATAACCCGATACCCTAATCCTGAAAGAAAATTCCAATTGCTTTTATCGCATATCTAATACCATACTGCATAGTTCATAAAATATTCTATAAACCCCATTACTATGGCAAATCCCGTGAGAAGAAATATCAAAAAAATTGCTCCTTTATCGTATTTCAATACCTCTTCCTCATCTTCTTTACGAATATTGGAAGCGATAAGCTCTCCCCCAAGCCCAATGAGTACCAGCGGCCACAGCTTCATAATAACTTCCAAAGACAGGGCGGGATAAAACATATGAACCATAAACAAAATTCCAAAAAATATCATCAGAATTCCACAAGTAATGCTTCCTACTCTTCTGGTTCTCATATTATCGTTCCTCCTGTTCTAATGACTTATTCTCCAATTCCTTCTTCTTGCCGCGAATCAAGTTCACTCCGCCCAAAATTAAAATCAGGGCGATTGTCACCTGGGGAACAGCATCCACAACGCTCCAGTAAATCTCACTCGGGAACAGCCAGCGCATATAGTCCGTTACATTTCCCCACAAAATTACAGCGCCTATCACAATCAGCGCCCACGCCAGCAGGTTACTCTGCTTTTTATTCCAGCGCTCTGCGGGAAGCACCCTTTCAAAATGAAACAGATAATCATCCTCCAAGGTATAAAACTCTTCGTCTGACAATCCTCTGATATTATGGACATTGAAAAAACTATAACACCACAGAATCGGCAGAATAAAAAGTACCGGTCCCATATTAAAAAATGCTGCAAGGAAAATCAGCAGCCAGAAAAATGCCATAATGCTGACCCCCTGTTTCATAAATCCCATATACATTTCCCCCGCCCCCGGCATCAGGGAAAAGCAAAAGGTCAAAAATCCACTTTTTTTCTTCGTCATCTCGTTACCTCCTGATTTCTTCCTGTTTTGTCTCTTCTGTTTCTATACGGAACAATCCGTTGCTCAAACTATTCAAAAACGATGATACTTCTCCGCTTTTCTGTTTCAGGGTATCTGTGATTCCCGGCTCTTTGGAAACACTCTCCACCTTCCCTCTCTGCTCCTGCTGAATCTGCTGCGCATCAAAATCCATGTTCCGGACATTTGACGTCACCATCAGCAGAAGGATCGACGCCATCACCGCAGCCCCTACCTTCAGACTATACATAAGAAGCTGTATCCTATGTGAAGTCTCTTTTATGCGCATACTTGCCTGCACATCTATCTGACGGCTTCTGCGCAGTATCTCTTCCCTGAGATAGGCGGGAGGTTCTGATAACAGAGGGGGCCGCTGCCTGGCATCCTCTGGACTTTGTATCAGTCCGGCGGATGTTTCCGGCCCGGTAATGCCTCTCTCCATCCAATCACCAAACTGCTGCGCGCAGAAGGTACAAGTACCAATATGGTCCAGAAACTTTTCTTCCTCATTCTGCCCCATGCGTCCTGCCTGCCAATTGCAGAACAAGTCAGGTGTGATATGCCGTTCCCTGATTCTGCCTGGTTCCTCTATGGTCATTTCTTTATTTTCCAATTTCATGTCCTGGCTTCCTGCTGTCATCTAAATGCCCTCCCTTCTACCATTTTCTTAATCATTCCTTTGGCACGGTAGATCTGAGTCTGTACCGTCTTAATTCCCCTGTCCGTCTCCTCAGCAATTTCCTTTGCCGTCTTTTCCCTGTAAAAATGTTCTGTTGCAACTTCCCTGTAAGGACTTTTCAGGCTTTGACAGATAGTATAAACATACTCTTTGGATTCCTGCTGCAGATAGGTTTCCTCCGGACTTGCCGATTTGTCCTTTAATTCTTCAAAATACGTATCTTCCTTTGGTTCCACACGTCTTTTTGCGCTTTTCAGAAAATCCAGACCCTTGTTGGTGGCAATCCTGCATACCCACGCCTTCTCATAATCCTTCTGAAAGGAAGCAAGATTTTTGTAAATAGATAAAAAAGTGTCCTGAGTCAGATCTTCTGCGTCAAATTGGTTCCCTGTCATCTTCAGGCAGATCGAGTATACCAGCCGTTCGTATGTATCCAGGAGATATCCAAAATATTCTTCCTTATCGATTCTTCCCGCCTCCCTTTCTATTACAATCCCAAACATCAGGGGACTGTTTTCTATCTGTCTGTTTATTATAACGAGAACGAAATCCTTATGTCTTCAAAAATAATATAATTTTGTATGAAAAAGATCCTGTAGGATTTGAAGCCTGCAGGATCCTGAAATTATTTTTAACAGGTATAAATCAAAAGTTCTGTTTGTGACATCATACTATTGAATGCGAAAGCGGCCAATAAGCTGATTAAGTGTTCTCGCTTGATTAGACAATTCTTTGGATATTTCCGCACTCTCTTGAGCAGCAGCAGAGTTTGCCTGTGTTACTCTAGAAACTTCTTTAATGCTATTTTCTACAGAAGCAATCATTTCTGACTGCTGGACGCTGGCCAGCGCAATCTCATCCATGAGCGCTTTGATAGACTGGATGCATTCGCCAATTACCTGCATCGCAGAAAGGGCGAGGTTCGTAGATTCCATACCTGCTTTTACATCCTGCGTGGAACACCCTATCAACATACTTGTTGAACTGGCAGCCTCCGCCGATTTTGCAGCAAGATTCCTCACTTCATCCGATACAACAGAAAATCCTTTTCCTGCTTCGCCTGCCCGGCCAGCTTCCACAGAAGCGTTAAGTGCGAGAATATTTGTTTGAAACGCAATATCTTCAATGGTTTTTATGATACTTTCAATCTTGGCAGATGAGTTGTCTATATTTCTTGTAGCAACGATTAATTGCTCCATTTTGTCATCAGCCTCAGAGGAATACTCAGCAGCCCTGTCCACTAAATTACTGGCATTGCTGCAGCGTACCTCGCTTTTCTGAATCTGTTCTGTAATATCAGTTACATTAGTTACAAGTCTATTAATAGAATCTTTCTGTTGTATCGTTCCCTGGGACAAGGACTGCGCACCTGCAGATACCTAATTTGCACCGTTGTTTACTTGATTTGCAATATGGGTAATGTTGCGCATAACCTCCGTAAGATGCGTACGAATACTTTTCAGGCTTTCCAGCAGAACTTTGAAATCTCCAATATAATATGTTTCATTTTGTTCAACATCCACTACAATATTACCATCTGCCATCTCTCCTAAAATTCGTCCAATATCATTAATCGTTTTTCTAAGACAGTCACAGAGAAAATGAATTGTCTGTGCAATCATACCAATTTCATCTTTTCTCTCATAAAATGGCTCTAATTCCTGGTCTATGGAAAGTTCCAGATTACCAAGACGGCGGATAGCTTTTTCCATAATCATAAGCTCCCTGCCTTCCCGATATAAAATAAGCAGTGTTACAAGCACAACAAACGTTCCTACCAATGCGCATATAAAACCTACCGTCCTCCGCACGGTTTCTACTTCTTTATAAACTTCTAACTCATTATCACGAACCATAAAAATCCAGTTGCGGTCTTTTAAATATTTATACACCACAAGTTGATCTGCGCCATCTTCGGCCTGATAGGAATATGTGCCAGCCTGTGTGCTTTCTTCTCTCCTAATCCGCTGCAGAATTTCCTGATACCCCCTGTCAGTGGTTTCTGTATTCAATAATGTCTCGTCCTGGTTATACAGGTATGTACCGTTTTCTACATTTAAAAATACATATTCACTGTTAGGCAATCCTTTTATATCCAGATCTAACAATGCGTCCATTAACCGACTGGCATAAACGCCGGCTCCAACATATCCGATGCATTTGCCTTTTGTAAAAAGTGGATAATACATAGAAAGAATCATACTTCCAGTTCCCGGAGATTTCATAATTCCAAGATTTGTCAGTTTCGGTCTGGAGAGAATTGTATCTTGAAATTCTTTTAATGATTCTCCGTTCCTGGTTGTCATTCCTACAGCTTCATGAGACGTATGTGTCAGGATATTTGTAGAAGGCGTACCAATGTACAATCCTTCAAATATACCTTTAACTGAGGCAAAATCTTCCGTATACTGCTGTCCTTTTTGCAGCAAAACAGGATTTTCTGGTTCTTCAAGAAGGCTTCGGACTTCACTGCTCAAAGCAAAGGCCATCATATATTCTTCCGCAGAAGATACATAATCATTTATAATAGACGCTCTAGATTCTACTGCATCAACCATTTGATTTGTAATATTTTTCTCTACCATAGTGGAAACACGGTCAGACACAATAAACCATAACAGCAGCATTCCTAAAAAAGTAATCACTGTAGTTATAATACTGATACGGACAGCAAGTTTCCGATTACTTAAAAATTTCATAAGCCACCTCTTCCCGTAAAGATTTTTATTTCATGGATGCATCTGTTTCTACACACAAATCCATAAATGAAATCCATGCCCTGCCCCCTTTGATATTCTGCATTTACCAAAAGCATTAAAATCAAAGGCATTGAACTATCTATATTATCAGTATAATAAGAACTCTCACAGTAAATTATTTTAACATCTGCCATTTTAATTTTCAAGTCATAATGTTCCAAATTATTTTTAACTGTCAATAGTTCAGCAAACCCCGTTATCTCAAATACCTCCATTACCAGCTCCCCGACATTTCTAAGTATCATCGTCTTTCCGTTGGCATTGGCTGTCTTCTGGCCTATCATCAGCGCGCGGAGCCCGGCGCTCGACAGAATTCTCCCCATTCTTTCAGTTCCATACCACAAAGACAGGCTTTTGCCAGGCTGCGATTTCATTTTCTCACTCCATCATACGCTCCTCCAAAGATGAATCCTTCTTTTCTTTTAAACGCAGGTATCTGCTCACTACACATAAAAATACGATACTGACAACAGATAAAAAATTTTCAAAAGTAGAAGTATCTTCCACAATCATATGCCTTGCAAGCAGAAAAATCACGACTTCTATCACATTATCTGTAGTAGGACGACAAAGCATCTGCAGAAATTCTGCCCCTATGACAATGATGAAAATATCCTCCAAATATTGCTTAAACATAGAAACATTTTCTATTAAACTGCCAAAAACCATAAAATCTTTTAAAATGCCAAAAATAGATAAGAGAATACCAACCAGAATCAGCAGGGCAGCAGCGATCTCTACAATCCTGCAGCTTTTTTGTATAAAACTCTCCAATTTAATAATATATTTTTCCATCATTCAAATCACCGTTCCCTTTCTCTACCTGAGCTAAAGATCGTAAATCTTCTGCTTCAAAGACTGTCTTTTGGGTATATTAATTCAGTTGTTGAATTCCATATTTTCATGTTCATAGTATACCACAGCAGCACGCTTTTATCTACCTGTACCCGACGACTGAAGACAATGGGGGCTGCCCAGATCCAGTGCAAATCATATGTCTGTACAAGTTAGGCTGCATGGCTGATTGCCTACGGAAAGCAACAGGTGATTTCAAAACTGGTTCTAAACATATAACAAGCAGCGGTTGAGGCTGCCAAATTGTCAAACCGCTACTTGTTTATGATATTCCTAATTTTTCTTTAAGAAGCTGTATCCCCTCAACTACTGCATTTACACGTTGCGTTTCCATTGCGTCTTTCAGAGCGTCTAACAGAAATCTTACAAAACCATTAAACTGTTTGTCTGTCATTCCCATATTCACCATCTGTTCTCCTTTCCGGCTTCCTGCCTTACTCGTTAAGTATTTCCTTAACTGTAAGCATTTATTATGGTCGACCAAGAGTCATTAGCTTTTTAAACAAAAAGAGAGCATTTCTGGCCTCTAAAATTCACTTCCATATATTTTTAACTACAATTAATGGTTCTCCAAAATAATCTATTTTTTCCAATAGATTTTCTCTTATTTTTATTTCTTTTGCATTTCCATTTTCTAAAAACTAGTGGAACTTTTACTTAAACTTCATTTATAAGTTCTGATTCCATAATGATGTTACAGCATCTGGATGCTCGGGATCTGTCCTTTGAATCCACCCTGCGAAATTTGACTTTAGAAGCGGCATAATCCTTTGACTATTATATACCATTTTTTCAGGCATAGCGACAGTTATGTCTATTTTCGATATACTCTTTTTCTATTCTGAATAATATTTTACTTTTCAAAGTACATTTTCCGGCTGGTGCCAGTAATAATTACTCAGGATTCCGAGAGATTATATTACCATAAACAAAATTCCATTAGCATCCAAAAATCAAATCTTCACTATATAATCAATAAAAAATGTAAAAAAATTCTAAAGAAATCAACATATTGAAAAACCTGATTCCTTTAGAATTCTTCATTTACGTGAAAGGGAATAAGACAGCCCCCATATAATTTTTATTTTGCAAGAAGTTCTTCTGCAAGAGCCTCCATATCCGCCAGGCTGCTTTCCTTCATGGTAGATTTCAGGGTAACAACCTTGTCGCAGATTGTGATATCTTTCATCTGTTCCAGCATTGCCCGCATGTTCTTTGCTGCAATCGGAGCCCAGGAACCGTTTTCCATCAGGGCAACGGTACGGTTCCGGTAAGTCTTGCTTTTTAAATGATGGAGAAAATCTTCCATACAGGGGAAAATTCCACCGTCATAAGTTGCTGCAGCCAAAACCATCTTATCATAACGGAACGCATCTTCAATAGCTTCCGCCATATCATCCCTGGACAAATCGGTAATAGCTACCTTCTTCGCCCCCTTTGCTTCCAGAATCTCTTTTAATTTCATGGCTGCCTTTTTGGTATTGCCGTGAATGGAAGCATATGCCACCAGAATACCTTCATCCTCCGGTTCATAGCTGCTCCATATCTGGTATTTTCCAATATAATATTCAAGATTTTCCTTCAGGATAGGACCGTGCAGGGGGCAGATCATCCGGATATCCAGACCAGCCGCTTTCTTCAGCAGCGCCTGCACCTGTGCGCCGTACTTGCCCACAATATTGAAGTAATAGCGCCTTGCCTCACATGCCCAGTCTTCCTCGGTATCCAGCGCACCGAACTTGCCAAAGCCGTCCGCTGAAAAGAGAATCTTCTCCGAACTCTCATAAGATACCATCACCTCTGGCCAGTGTACCATGGGCGCCATAACAAAGGTCAGCTCATGACTTCCCAGATTCAGGGTGTCTCCTTCCTTGACTACATGGGAACGCTGTGATAAGTCGATATCAAAAAACTGTCCAATCATAGGAAATGTCTTGGCATTTCCTACTATTTTCATTTCCGGATATTTTTCTGCAAGCGCCTGGATATTCGCTGCATGATCCGGTTCCATATGGGAAACCACAAGATAATCTACGGTTCTTCCTCCCAGGGCTTCTTCCAGATTATTCAGCCATTCTTCGCCTCTTCTGGCATCTACGGTATCCATCACTGCTACTTTCTCATCCAAAATCACATAGGAATTGTAGGACACACCGTTTGGCACCACATACTGGCTCTCAAAAAGATCAATGTCCTTATCATCTGCCCCAATATATTTGATTGTATCTGTAATGGTTATGTCTTTCATTTCTTATCCTCCTTCAATCATTCTGCCTATTTCCCAGAAAGATATTCATCAATCCCTTTAGCCGCCGCCTTTCCTGCTCCCATGGCAAGAATTACAGTTGCCGCTCCGGTTACTGCATCTCCTCCCGCAAATACGCCCGGCTTGCTGGTCGCTCCATCTTCTTCCTTTGCCACAATACATTTTCTGCGATTTGTTTCCAATCCCTTTGTGGTGGAAGAAATCAGCGGATTCGGAGAGGTCCCCAGAGACATAATAACTGTATCTAATTCCAAATCAAATTCAGAGCCTGGAATCTCTATGGGGCTTCTTCTTCCAGATTCGTCTGGCTCACCCAGTTCCATGCGGATACAGGTCATTCCTTTCACCCATCCATTTTCATCCACCAGAATTTCGGTGGGATTTGTCAGAAGGTCAAAGATGATACCCTCTTCCTTCGCATGATGTACCTCTTCCACCCTGGCTGGAAGCTCTGATTCACTTCTTCGATATACAATATGTACCTCTGCGCCAAGACGCAGGGCAGTTCTTGCAGCATCCATTGCCACATTCCCGCCGCCTACCACTGCAACTTTTCTGCCTTTCATAATGGGTGTATCATATTCTTCTTTAAAGGCTTTCATCAGATTGTTTCTGGTAAGGAATTCATTTGCTGAAAATACGCCGTTGGCTTGTTCGCCTGGAATTCCCATAAACCTGGGAAGCCCTGCTCCGGAACCGATAAAGACAGCATCAAATCCTTCCTCTTCCATCAGTTCGTCAATAGTGCCCGCCTTACCGATGACTACATTTGTCTCAATCTTAACACCTAATGATTTTACATTTTCAATTTCCTTTGCTACAACCTCGCTCTTAGGAAGACGGAATTCTGGGATACCGTAAATCAGTACGCCCCCCGGTTCATGGAGCGCTTCAAAAATGGTAACATCGTAACCCATTTTTGCAAGTTCTCCCGCACAGGTCAGTCCTGCCGGGCCTGAACCAATGACTGCCACCTTATGATTTTTCTTCTCAGCAGCCGGTTCAGGTTTAATATTATTTTCTCTCGCCCAGTCTGCTGCAAAACGCTCCAGCTTACCAATGGAAACTGGCTCTCCCTTGATTCCGCGTATACATTTTCCCTCGCACTGGCTTTCCTGAGGACATACGCGTCCGCAGACTGCCGGAAGGGCGCTGGATTTGCTGATGACCTGGTATGCCTCTTCAAAATTGCCTTCTTTTATCTGGGAAACAAACCCTGGAATATCAATGGCAACGGGACATCCCTTCACGCACTGTGCATTTTTGCAGTTTAAGCATCGTTCGGCCTCTTCCATGGCTTCTTCTTTATTATATCCAAGGCACACTTCAGCAAAATTCGCCGCGCGTACCTTTGGCTCTTGTTCTCTTACTGGTACTTTCTTTAACACGTCCATTATTTGTCACCTCCGCACAGTCCGCATCCGCCGTGATGGGTATCACCCTCCTGAAGCTTGAGCATACTTCTTCCTTCGTCTGTCTTATACATCTGCTGACGCTTCATGGCCTGGTCAAAATCTACCAGATGTCCGTCAAATTCGGGTCCATCCACGCAGGCAAATTTCACCTCGCCGCCTACGGTAATGCGGCAGGCTCCGCACATGCCAGTCCCGTCTACCATGATAGGATTCAGAGACACAACCGTTGGTATTTCCAGTTTCTTGGTTAAAAGACAGACAAATTTCATCATAATCATTGGACCAATAGCGATGCAGAGGTCATATGTATTGCCGCCATTTACCAGTTCCTCCAACTGATTGGTTCCCATGCCATGGAAGCCAAAACTGCCGTCGTCCGTGGTAACATAGAGGTTTCCCGCCACTTTCTCCATTTCATCCGCCAAGATCAGCAGATCTTTTGTCTTAGAACCCATAATCACATCGCAGTCCACACCATTTTCATGCAGCCACTTTACCTGAGGATATACCGGAGCAGTCCCCACGCCTCCTGCAATAAATACAATCTTTTTCTTCTTCAGTTCTTCTACAGGCGTATCTGTCAATTCTGAAGCACATCCAAGAGGCCCAACAAAATCCTGGAAAGAATCTCCTTCTTCTAAACTCTCCATTCTCTGGGTGGAAGCCCCTACTGTCTGAAACACAATGGTGATGGTTCCCGCTTCTTTGTCATAATCACAAATAGTAAGCGGAATACGCTCACCCTCCTCATCCATCTTCACAATTACAAATTGTCCTGGCAGACATGATTTTGCCACACGGGGCGCCTTGACATCCATAAGAAAAATCTTATCTGCCAGTTTTTTCTTTTTTACGATTGGGTACATACTCAAACCTCCGCCTAAGTTATCTTTTTGCAAATTTCTATATCGTTTCTATTCTAATATACTTCCTGTGAAATTTCAATGGTTTTCTTTATGGCGGCAACATCCCATTCCGGATCCTATACCTCAAACTTTGTCATCTCCTGTTTCATTTCCTGGGAGACCTCTGACAAATTTTCAATACACACGGCCACTTTTGTAATTCCTTTTACTTGTTCCTCTATGGATTCTGCCACTTGTTCCGTGAGTCCTGCTGTATTTGCTGAGATACTTTGTATTCTCTCCACAGCGCTTACCACCGCGCGGTCACACTGATGCATGTTCTCCACAAGTTCTTCCATACTGGAAACAGATTCTTTTGTCCGCTCTGCCAGCATACGGAAATTTACAAATGTTCCCTGTACCTGTTTTGCTGCCTGAGCCTGGCCATCCACACCTGCACGGATGGATTCGATATTCGAAACCACATCAGAAATTTCGCCGCACAATTCTGCGATAATTTTTTCTATATCATCCGTTGCTGCCGATGAATCTGCTGCAAGTCTTCCGATTGATTCTGCCACTACGGAAAAGCCTCTGCCATGTTCTCCCGCACGCGCAGCCTCCACAGACGCATTCAATGCAAGCAGCTCCGTTTGGGAAGCGATATCGTTGATGGTATTTAAAATTCCCGAAATCTTTTGTGACTGTTCTTCCAATGCCATAATTTTTCCATAAGCGTCGGCCATTCCCTGGGAAGCCTCCTCATTCTGCTTCTGAAGCTTTGCGACACCCTCTATTCCTTTTTCACTGGAAACAATTGTATCCTGCGCATTCTCCAAAAGAAATCTGCTTTTCTCCTGCAGCTGCCCGAACTTCGCCCCTAATATATTCTCCTGCATGAGGACTTCTTTCACATCCGCATCCTGTGTCTCTGAGCCTCCCAAAATTTCCCTGACTGCCTGACTGGTTTTATCCATATCATGTTCAATTTGTTTTAAATGCTCAGCACTTTCCACAACTTCTTTTGCGATCATAGCATTCTTCTTTAGAATTACCGATATTTTTCCTGTCATTTTATTAAAACTTTTTGACAGTACGCCGATCTCATTTTTACTGCTCTCTTCTGCCTGTAACGTAAAATCTCCATCAGAGGCATTTTGTATTAATTCTGTAATGGACACGATTGGATTGGTCAGTCTGCGCGCCAGCAATGCCGTCACCAAAATCGCTGCAGCAATAATAAACAGGGCCACCGCTGCCGCAACGGCAATCATTCGATACACTGGAGCCATTACCGACTTTTCCTTGTAAAGAGTTATTACAGACCAGGTATCAGATTCCCCTTTCAGGGGGATGGACGCATAGCTTACAATATAATCTTCTCCCTGGTTTGTAATCTTACCGCTTCCGGTAGTTCCCGCCATAACCTCTGCGATTATTTTTTGATAATCCTCGGAAATCGTTATGGCCTGCTCTTCTGTCACAATATTGCCTTGTTCATCAACCACTGGCTGCCCCGCCTTATCCTTGCTGGAAACAGTTCTGGTCATCTGCTTATAATTATAAAGTTCCTCTATCTGAGTACTTTCTGGGTGAGCCACCACAACGCCTTCCCCATCAATGACAAAGGAGTACTCCCCATGTTCCGTATCTGAAAATTCTTCGATCAGGCTCTGCAGATAATTCAGTTTCAAATCTACCGCAAAAATTCCGATGAACGTATTTTTCCGATACATGGGAAAAAATATGGAAGCGCAGGGCATCCCCGTATTGACAGAATAATAAGATTTGGAAATAAAAGGTTTCTGCTCCGCTGACGTCTGCTGAAACCACCACCTATTGGAACGGTCTGCCAATTCACCCGAAGAGCGTCCTGTCTGCATACCGTCTGTTCCCTGTATGTAAAGAAGTTCCAAATAAGGATTACGCTTGACGCAGTCCTCAAGAATCGGCGTCTGTACCTTCGGCTCCATGGTAAGAATACTGGGATTTACAGATAATTCCTCTGTAATCCCATAAGCTCCATCCAAAAACATTGCAATCTCACCTGATACCAGCTTTGACTTGTCCTGGCTCCTGCCATAGATCTGACTTTCATAGGATTTCACAAAAATAGTTACAACAATTCCTGTTAAACATAATGCCAATACACATACAATTAATATCATAGGTAAAAGAAGCTGCTTAAAAATACTTGTCTTTTTCATTGGTACCCCCATGCCTCCTAAACAAATACTATATTTAGCAAAAGACTGCCTATATGTGTTCCCCAAATCCCGGCAGGCACTCCGCACACAACATTTCCATTATGTCAAATATTCTTCACTTTAGCAATATCAATAAGATTTAATTTCTCTCCCCCGCCAGCATGTTCCAGACTCTCCGCCAAGGCATTTGCCGTATCCATAGCTGTGATACAGTAAACCCCTGTCTCAATGGCATTCCGGCGGATCAGAAAACCGTCGCGGTTCTTATCCCTTCCCTGAGTAGGCGTGTCAATCACCAGGTCAATTTTATGCCCCAGAATCAAGTCCATCACATTGGGGGATTCTTGGGATATTTTATTAATGCGCCTGGCCTTGACGCCACGTGCTTCCAGATATTTTGCAGTACTTCTGGTTGCATAAATCTTATAGCCCAGCGCTTCAAAACGCTTTGCTACATCCACAGCCTCCGGCTTATCTGCATCTTTCACTGTCATAATCATCTGCTTATATTTGGGGAGCTGTACCCCTGCGCCCAGAAATGCCTTATACAATGCCTCATCAAAGCTTTTCCCTATTCCCAGACACTCTCCCGTAGATTTCATTTCTGGTCCCAGACTGATTTCCGCACCCCGGAGCTTCTCAAAAGAGAACACTGGCATTTTAATTGCCACATATTCTGCTTCCGGCGCAAGCCCTGTGGGATATCCCATATCTTTCAGGGTATTGCCAATAATAACCCTTGTAGCAAGATCCACAATGGGGATACCCGTCACTTTGCTGATATAGGGTACCGTCCGGGAAGAACGGGGATTTACCTCAATGACATACACCTCTTCCTCCATAGCGATAAACTGAATGTTAATCAGTCCCACTACATGAAGGGCACGTGCAAGGCGCCTGGTGTATTCTACAATCTTTTCTTTTACCCCCTGGCTGATGGTAGGCGCCGGATAAACGGATATACTGTCGCCGGAATGGACTCCGGTGCGCTCAATATGCTCCATAATACCTGGAATCAGGATATCTGTGCCGTCGCATACAGCATCCACTTCAATCTCTTTTCCCTGAAGGTATTTGTCTACCAAAATCGGATGGTCCTGGGCAATCCGGTTGATAATTTCCATAAACTCTTCGATTTCCTGGTCAGAATAGGCAATCTGCATTCCCTGCCCCCCCAGCACATAAGAAGGCCGCACCAATACCGGATAGCCCAAACGGCTTGCAACTTCTTTTGCCTCCTGGGCAGTAAAGACCGTCCCTCCGGCCGCACGGGGAATCCGGGTCTGTTCCAGAATCTTATCAAAAAGTTCACGGTCTTCTGCCGCGTCCACGTCTTCTGCTTTCGTCCCCAAAATGGGCACTCCTATTTTCATCAGGCTTTCTGTAAGCTTAATTGCAGTCTGTCCTCCAAATTGTACCACCGCACCGTCGGGCTGTTCCAGGCGGACAATGCTTTCCACATCCTCCGGCGTCAAAGGTTCAAAATACAATTTATCTGCAATATCAAAATCTGTAGAAACAGTTTCAGGATTGTTATTTACAATAATGGTTTCGTAACCTTCTTTGGCAAACGCCCAGGTACAGTGCACAGAACAATAATCAAATTCAATGCCCTGTCCGATACGGATAGGGCCAGAACCTAATACAAGTACTTTTTTCCTTCCCTCCGTTTTCTCCGCCTCATTTTCACTGCCGAAGCAGGAATAATAATACGGGGTCTCCGCCGCAAATTCCGCCGCACAGGTATCTACCATTTTAAAAGCAGCCACGATTCCATTTTCATACCGCATGGCACGGATCTCAGCCTCTGTTTTTCCAGTAAGCTCTGCAATTACATTGTCTGGAAATTCAATTCTTTTTGCTTCTTTTAGGAGTTCCACTGTCAGTGTTTCTTGTTCCAGGCGTTCTTCCATCTCCACTAAAAGAGCGATCTTGTCAATAAACCAAGAGTCAATCATGGTAATTGCATGAATTTCATCATAGGTAATTCCCTTTCGCAGAGCTTCCGCAATTACCCAGATTCTCCGATCATCCACCTTCTCAAGTTTGTTTAACAGTTCCTTCCTGGAAAGGGCTGTAAAATCATAGGAACGCATACAATCTACATGCTGTTCTAAAGAACGGATGGCTTTCATCAGAGCGCCTTCAAAATTCGTACAGATGCTCATAACCTCTCCCGTGGCCTTCATCTGGGTAGTCAGGCTGCGCTTTGCCGTGATAAATTTGTCAAAAGGCAGACGCGGTATCTTTACCACGCAATAATCCAGCATAGGTTCAAAGCTGGCATAAGTCTTCCCTGTAATCGCATTTTTAATCTCATCCAAGGTATAACCCAGGGCAATCTTTGCGGCCACCTTGGCAATGGGGTAGCCAGTGGCCTTGCTTGCCAGGGCGGACGAACGGCTGACGCGGGGATTTACCTCTATGACACAGTATTCAAAACTCTCAGGATGCAGGGCATACTGCACATTACAGCCTCCGGTAATATTCAGTTCCGAAATAATCTTCAATGCTGAGGTCCTGAGCATCTGATATTCTTTATCTCCTAATGTCTGAGACGGTGCTACTACAATACTGTCCCCCGTATGGACGCCTACCGGATCAATGTTTTCCATATTACATACTGTAATACAGTTCCCCGCCGCATCCCGCATCACTTCATACTCGATCTCTTTCCATCCTGCAATACAGCGTTCTACCAAAACCTCCCCCACACGGCTTAAACGCAGCCCGTTGGTAAGGATATCCACAAGTTCCGTTTCATTATGGGCGATGCCGCCGCCGCTTCCCCCCAGGGTATACGCCGGACGCAGCACCACCGGATAGCCAATGGTATTCGTAAATTTAATGCCGTCTGGCACATTGCGAACCACCAGGGAAGGGGCGCAGGGCTCTCCGATTTTCTCCATAGTATCCTTAAATGCCTGCCTGTCCTCTGCCTTAAAAATCGTCTCTGCAGTGGTTCCAATCAGCTTCACATTGTTCTTTTCCAGGAATCCGGACTCTGCCAGCTCCATACCCAGATTCAGACCAGCCTGTCCGCCCAGGGTGGGAAGCACGCTGTCCGGCTGTTCTTTCAAAATAATCTGTTCTAACACCCCTGACGTCAAAGGCTCAATATATACTTCGTCTGCGATATCCTTATCCGTCATGATGGTGGCCGGATTGGAGTTCACAAGCACAACCTCTACCCCTTCTTCTTTCAGAGAACGGCACGCCTGGGTTCCTGCATAATCAAACTCTGCCGCCTGCCCGATGACAATAGGACCGGAACCGATCACTAATACTTTCTTAATCTCTGGATTCTTTGGCATTACTGATTCCCTCCCATCATATTGATAAACCGGTCAAATAAACTGCTGCTGTCCAAAGGTCCCGGACATGCTTCCGGGTGGAACTGGACAGTAAAAATATTTTTCCCCGTATACTTTAAGCCCTCATTGGTGCCGTCGTTGACATTGATAAATGCCGGAACTGCCACAGACGGATCTAAATGTTCCGTATCCACCACGTATCCGTGGTTCTGGGAAGAAATGTAAACTCTTCCTGTCTCTAAATCCTTCACCGGATGATTTCCTCCCCGGTGTCCGTACTTCATTTTATGGGTATCGGCGCCATTGGCAAGAGCCATAAGCTGATGTCCCAGGCAGATAGCGAATATGGGGATATCTGACGCATATAACTTCTTAATCTCGTCAATGATCGTTTTGCATTCCTTGGGATCTCCTGGGCCATTGCTTAACATAATGCCGTCCGGCTGCTTCTTGAGGATTTCCTCTGCCTTGGTATGCGCTGGATATACGGTAACATGGCATCCTCTGTCATTGAGGGATTTTGCAATATTCTTTTTCGCCCCAAAGTCCAGCAGAGCCACCCGTTTTCCCTTTCCTTTCAACTGATAAGAAGTATCACATGTCACCTGTTCCACCACAGTCCCTGTATGATATTCCTTCAGTTTTGGAAGAATATCTTCCAGTAAAAATCCTTCCTTTGTGGTAATCATGCCGTTCATGGTTCCCTTTTCTCTGAGGATTTTGGTCAGCGCCCTGGTATCAACCCCTGCAATTCCCGGAATATCATATTTCACCAGGAAATCCTGGATCGTTCCTTCACAGCGGAAATTGCTGGGAGTCCGGGATAATTCTCTCACAATATAGCCGTCCGGCCATGGCTTTTCCGATTCCATGTCCGGCGTAATTCCATAATTTCCGATCAATGGGTAAGTCATAACTACTGCCTGTCCGGCATAAGAAGGGTCTGTCAGAACCTCAAGATAACCTGTCATAGATGTGTTAAAAACAATTTCACTGATAACTTCCCTGGAAGAACCAATGCTGGTGCCTTCAAATACAGTTCCATCCTCCAGTATTAGAAATGCTTTCATGTATTTACCGCCCTTTCTTTTATTTGCCTGTTTTTTACAAAAAAAAAAGAGTTTTTCAATCTTTTTCTTCATAAGGGTCTTCTTATTTGCCTAAATTGGAAAAATTTTAGCACATTTTTTTTCATTTTGCAAGCCCTCAGAAAAAAATAGTCTCCCCAGCCGCTTCTGTCAGTAATCCTTTTTAAAAGGTTTGGAGGCGGAACCTGATTTGCCTTCATCCGTAATTACTTCCTGTTTCGTACGAGGTTCCACCAGCTCCTATACTTTTTTATTAAACACAGACAGGTTTTCACTTTCCTCCATGCTGAAAAACTTCTCACGATCATTATGCGGAAACAGCATTTCCATATAGAGGCTTCCCAAAAGCTCCTTCACTGTCTCTGCGTCAACCTCTGGAATAGGAAGTTCTTCCTTTTCCATCTTCCCAAGATTTGCAAGTACCGTCTCGATCCTCTTCTGGTCCGGCAATGGTTTCTCCATAATAGGAACCGGGCGCAGTGGAGTGAAAGGTTTCTGTACCGCCGCAGGCTGGAGGACTTCCTCTGTCTCCGGCATTTTATAAACAATATTTTTGCAGGTTTTCTCAAAACACTCCGGATCATATTTGGACAAATATTTCAAATCTTCCAGCGTCAGTGTGCGCTTATTATGTATCTTAATATAAATATTAACCAGACGCGTATCTTTACCCATAACCACCCCTCCTGTTCAGGCACATAACATTTTCATTTCTGCCGCGGCAGATTTTCCAACCGTCAATTCTGTCCTGCCGCAGCAAAATTCTGTCTGTTCTATAAGATAATTTTAAACTTCCATAAATAAAAAGTCAACAGCTTTACCCCCGATACTGCTGCCAATACCTGCGTTCCTGATACAGTTCATCATAAATGCACAGCCCTCCAAGGATCGGAAGCCTGGAAGCACAGCTCTGATATCCCTCTCCATGATTGCGCAAAAATAAATCCAGCGTAGACAATGCACAGATCCGATCCACGGGATAACTGCATTTCCAATACTCCTTCGTACTGTAACAAGTGGCAGAAGACTCAAAAAGAAAATACGTATTCTCGCCATCACATACAAATTCTTCCGCCATAGGGGGGAACCTGCAGGAATCATACTGATAATACAAATTTTTTCCAGTGCCCTGATCCTGCATGATATGATAAAAATAAATTTTAGAGTCAAAACATCTCCCTTTGGAAGCAGCCACTGCAAGGTACGTTGTTCCTCCCAATTCCAGAAAAGAAGCGCCATTTGCATATTTAGGAATCTGAACTTCCTCCTGTTTTTCCAATTTATATTCTGTGCCGGCCGGGGTTTCTTCCTGCTGGATCTCAAACCCCCTTAAGGTCCCTTTGTGGCTGATGCGGTTGGAATATGTCCCTACCCAGAGTTTTCCCTTATGGTATGTCAGAAAAGAAGCCACACATCCACAGTCCACAGTCTGATCGTATTGTGCCAAATCATAGCTGCTCTCCCCCATTGCCGCCGCATATTGAATGACATCATATGAAATTACACTGCATGTTCTGGTGGCGCTCTTGGCAATCCAGACATTCCTGCCGTCAAATGCCACTCCTCCCACATGATTTACATCCGGCAGTACAATTGTGGTCAAAAGCCTGCGCGCTCCTGGTTTTTGGTTGGATAATACATACATAACAGATCTGCTTTTCTTCCCAGAATGATTGTCAGAACTCCCCGCCTCTGTGGTTCCATTATCATAGGCAGTCATCAGCATATAATCTCCTGCCACACAGATTCCCTGGGGCACCATCTCACTGCAGGTGTTCCCAAGCACATCCGTACTTTCCAGTCCAGGCACTGCAGTAGAACCCTGGGGCTCATAGAGAGATGCAAAAGTCCTGTAATGATTTAACGTGTTCTGGAATTCCTTTTCATACCGGTATTCCGTGCTGGTAAACACATGAGTTCCCGGATCTTTTTCTGCTTTATGGAAAAAATTAACGGCCGCATGAAACTTGTCTTCTGCTTTCAGAAAACCACATACAGCCGCTATCATACATAACATCAATCCTAAGAATATTACATTTTTATTACACATTCTTCTCATATTATTGCCGCCTTTGTAATATTTTAACAAATTCCCTATCTCTAGGTTTAGTATAACCAATATTTTTATAGACAGCATTAACAATAAATGTATAAATTGTAAACATTTTTATGGATAATTTTTCCTATTTTAAATTTATCTTTTGGTCATTTTTTATCCTGATTTTTGCAGAATAACATCCAGAATCCTGTCTGCCGCTTCTTCCTTATGCATCTGTTCCAAAGGGAGAATTTCTGAATCTGTGATCAGCGTAATGACATTGGTATCTGTTCCAAATCCGGCTCCCTCCACCCGGAGGCTGTTTGCCGCCACCAGATCCAGATGCTTCTTATAAAGCTTTGCCCTGGAATTTTCCTGCAGATTAGAGGTTTCCATGGAAAATCCGCACAGAAAAGCATGTATTTTTCCCTCTGCCTTCCGATTTCCAAGCTCCCCTAAAATATCTCTGGTGCGCTCCAGTGCAATGCTGGCTTCGCCTTCTGTCTTCTTAATCTTATCTTCTGCAATTTCTCTGGGGCGATAATCGGCCACTGCCGCGGCCTTAATGATAACGTCCGCCCATTCGGCGCGCTCCGTCACTGCCTGATACATTTCCTCTGCAGATACCACATTTACCACTTCTGTAAACATTGGAGGCTTAAGATTTGTCTTTCCCGTTACCAGAACCACTTCTGCCCCCCGCAGCATAGCGCGTTTTGCCAGGGCATAGCCCATCTTTCCAGTAGAATGATTGGTGATATATCTTACCGGGTCAACCGCCTCCTGGGTAGCTCCAGCCGTTACCAGCACCTTCTGGCCCTTGAAATCTTTCTCATGGGCAAGCTCGTGTAAGACATACTCCACCAGAGTTTCCTCAGAAGGCAGTTTCCCGTCTCCCACATCTCCATTGGCAAGCATCCCTTTATCAGGCAATATGATGGAGTACCCATATTTTTCTAATTTCTGCAGGTTATCCTGCACAATAGGGTTATGGTACATATTATGATTCATTGCCGGGGCAATCAGAGTTTTACAGGTACAAGCCATCACCGTAGTGGTCAGCATATCGTCTGCGATTCCTCCTGCAATTTTCCCAATCACATTGGCTGTGGCCGGGGCAATCAGCACAAGATCCGCCTGTTTTGCCAGCGCCACATGCTCCACGGAAAATTCAAAATTCCGGTCAAAGGTATCTATCAGGCACTTTGTTCCGGTAAGGGTCTCAAACGTAGTGGCCGTAATAAAATTTGCCGCGTTCTCTGTCATCAGGACCTGTACATTGCAATGCATTTTTTTCAGCATTCTCGCCACGTTTGGCATTTTGTATGCGGCAATGCCGCCAGTCACTGCCAGCAGTACTGTTTTTCCCTGTAGCATGTTCTAGTTCCTTTCCGATGTTCTCTGCAGAGGATTACCCAATCTGTCCGTGTTTCTCATAACTGGTAATCCTGGAAATCTGATTCTTCTCATCTACAAATACTACTTTCGGCTTAAAATCCAGGGCTTCTTCCGGCGTCATCTGGGCATATGCCATAATAATAATATGATCTCCTGCCAGTACCTGCCTGGCCGCCGCCCCGTTCAAGCAGATCATGCCGCTTCCCGGATCTCCGGCAATGGTATAAGTCTCAAAACGGTTCCCATTTTCAATATCTACAATCTGAACATTTTCATACTCAAAAATACCTGCAGCTTCCATAAGTTCCGGGTCCACAGTAATGCTTCCCACATAATTCAGCTCCGCCTGTCTGACCACTGCGCGGTGGATTTTTCCTTTTAACATTTTTAAATACATGGATATACTCCTTTCGGGATTCTCAATTGCAGTCCTATAACTCAAAACCGAAATTATCAATGAGCCTGGTTTTGCCGATATACACTGCTGTGGCTGTAAGCACCGGTTTTTCAATCTTTACAACATTTTCTAATGTCTCAGCGTCCACAATCTCCACATAATCAATTCTGGCAAGAGGTTCTGTCTCCATATTTTTGACCATTGCAGCCTTAATTATTTCCGCGTCACGTTCTCCTGCTTTCATCATTTTTTCCCCAAGCATCAGAGATTTATGAAGAATCAGAGCTGCTTTTCGCTCCTCTGTATTCAGGTAGGTATTCCGGGAACTCATGGCAAGACCGTCTTTTTCCCTTACAATGGGACAGCCCACAATGGTAATGCCAAAATTCAAATCCCGCACCATCCGCCGGATAACCGCAAGCTGCTGGGCATCCTTTTCACCAAAATACGCCTTGTCCGGCGTCACAATATGGAAAAGCTTGGAGACCACCGTGCAGACCCCGCGAAAATGTGTGGGCCTGGTCATGCCACACAGCCCTTTGGTCAAACCATCCATATCCACAAAGGTACAGTTATCCCTGAAATACATTTCTTCCGGCTCTGGATGGAAAATCAAGGATGCTCCCGCCTCCTGGCAGAGCGCTGCATCCCGTTCTATATCCCTGGGATAGCTGGAGAGATCTTCATTCACTCCAAACTGGGTAGGATTCACAAAATCACTGACTACCACCCGGTCATTTTCACTTACAGCTTTTACAATCAGGCTCTTATGCCCCTCATGGAGATATCCCATAGTGGGTACCAGCCCCACGGTGAGTCCTTCTTTTCTCCATGCTCTGATGATGGAACGCAGTTCCTCGATCTGTTTTATAATCTTCATGTCTTCTCCCAATTCTAATATAATTTTTCAATCACTTCGTCCTCTATTTTAAAGGTGTGCTCTTTTGCTGGAAATGTGCCGGCATTTACTTCCTCTATATATTTGTGGAATGCCTCTTTCATCATGGCTCCAATTTGCGCAAACTGTTTTACAAACTTTGGCTTAAAGTCTCCAAACATAGCAAGCATATCCTGATATACCAGAACCTGGCCGTCGCATCCGGCCCCGGCGCCTATTCCAATGGTTGGAATGTGGAGCTGTTCTGTGACAAGTTCTGCAAGCTTAGCCGGAACACACTCCAGCACCACTGCAGCCGCCCCGGCTTCCTCAACTGCCCTGGCATCCTCCAAAAGCTTGCGCGCAGCCGCCTCTGTTTTTCCCTGAACCTTAAATCCTCCAAAGGCGTTGAGGGACTGGGGTGTTAATCCTAAATGGGCCACCACAGGAATAGAGGCCGTAGTAATTGCGCGGATATGTTCTGCAAATTCTTTTCCGCCTTCCAGTTTTACCGCCTGTGCCCTTCCTTCCTTTATGAGCCGCCCTGCATTGCACACCGCGTCATAGACAGAAGTCTGATAAGACAAATACGGCATGTCTGCAACTACCATCGTATTCACAGCCCCCCGCGCCACAGCCCGCGTATGGTGAATCATATCTTCCATAGTCACAGACAAGGTATCTTCATATCCCAGCATTACCATACCCAGGGAGTCACCCACCAATATCATATTAATGCCTGCCTCGTCAATCAGCTTAGCCATGGAATAATCATAAGCGGTGAGCATGGTTATCTTTTCTCCCCGCTCCTTTGCCTGCTGTATTGTTACCACTGTGTTTTTCATCAAACGTTCCTCCCATGCACTCTTATTGTGCCAATAATTGTTTCATTTCTTTGTAACTGCGTTCTGGATGCTTCTTCCCGGCAGCCTCTGCCACCTGAATCCCCACAGCGCGGTACACTGCCTCTTGTTCCGGTTTCTCCAGCTTATACAAATGTTCTCTCACGGTCATAAGGTCGCTGCGTTCAATCGGTCCGGTCAGAGTCTCCACGCATCCTGCATAGGAACCTTTGCCGGAATCATCCTTATTCTGTGAAAATACAGCTTCCACATTATGTTCCACCAGAGGCTTTAAAAGACTGTATGCCTCCTGCTCTTTGATACCGGATTCTTTCAGAAGCTCCACAGCAAGATAAATCAGTCCTGTCACATGATTGCTGGCCAGACTTGCGGCCGCATGATACTTTGCCTTTTCTTCCGTGGATATGTTCACCACCTCATTGGGCAGCAGCGTAAACAATTCCTGCAGCCGCTCCAGTGCCCGACTGCTTCCCTCCACGGCAAATTTCGCCGATGTTAAGTTTTTATATGCTGTGAATTTATTACTGAACGCGTAAATTGGATGGATGGAACAGACTTCTGCGCCTGTTTCTTTCCAGTTTGAAAAAATATCACTTGATAAAGAGCCGCTAAAATGGCAAATGACTTTTCCTTTCACATTTCTTGTAGTAATACAATCCCATACCGTTCTAATTGCCCCGTCTGTGGTGGTAATAAAAAGGGTATCGCTTCCTTCAATCAGTGAATCAAAATCTTTAAAATATTTTGTACCTGTAAATAATGCCGCTTCCTGCCCGCTGCTTTCGGTTCTTGAACAGAATCCGCTTACAGTCCCGCCGTGGTCTACAATGTATTTTCCCATCGTAGTTCCCACCTTTCCGGCACCTATAATTCCTATTTTCATATCCGCCTCCATTCTTAAAAATGGAAAGGCATTTGTCATTATCAACCGATACAGTTTCTTTCCAGAATACCGCTCGTCAATAATTTATCACAATTCAAGATAATTTACAAGGATTTTATCTGTCTGTGAATTCAGAAAGAATCCTGTTTCACAGGATTCCTGGTCAACGAAAACGTTACTGGCCAATTCTGCGCTCCACCGAGAATACGATTGCCATTTCTCCTGCCAGCAAAAGGAACACAGAAGTTCCTCCATAAGATATAAATGGAAGGGGCAGGCCTGTATTGGGCAAAACAGCAAGATTTACGCATATATTTACGATGGTCTGCAGTGTAAGATGGGCAAAAACCCCGAGACTTAACATTCCTCCAAACAAATCGGGAGCTGACATCATAACCCTGGATATCTGGTAGAGAAGATATCCAAACAGATAAATAAGAACCAATGCCCCTATAATGCCAAGTTCCTCACAGATCACGGAAAAAATCATATCGTTTTCCGCTTCAGGAATAGGCCCCAGTTTCTGAATCGAAGCTCCCAGGCCTTTCCCAAACACACCGCCTCTTCCAATAGCGTATAATCCCTGAAGTGTCTGATATCCCTGGGTTGCAGCATAACGCTCCGGATCCAGCCAGGAGGCAATACGTCTAATACGAAATGGCATTTCACTTAATTCTTCCGGCGTCGGCATATTAGACCAGATGCTCCACACATACATTCCAATCAAAATAAGCAGGCCAAGAAATACAAATACATGAAGTTTCTCTGTTTTCGTGCTGATAAATGTCATAATAAAACAAATTCCCAACACTACCGCTGAACTGCTTAAGTCATTACTGATTTCAAATAACAGTACCGCCGGAATTCCGCCGGCAATCCATAAATAGAAGGTTAGCTTTACAGAATTGAGATGCTTTTTATTTCTGGCAATCAAATATGCCAAAAATATAATAACACATACTTTTACCCACTCGCTTACCTGAAACTGTCCCAGAGAGCCCAGCTTCACCCAGCGGGTAGCTCCATTTGCAGATACGCCCAGTTTCGTTTTCAGCAGAAAAATACTGGCAATTCCTGAAATATAGAGAAGAAATGCCATCAAATTATTCAACAGCCTGTAGCTGAACCGCTGAATTACCAGCATAATTGCAAATCCCGCCAGCATAAACCTTACCTGGCTCTTCAGCATATAAAAAGAATCGTTATTATATTTTTCTGTGATGCTGCACTGGTACGCTGTTGCTGAAAAAACCATAATTGCCCCATAAGCACACAAAAAAATAAGTACAATCACCATCATATAATTATTTCTGACAATGATGGGCTTTTTTCTTTCGTCCAATCTATTTTCTCCCTTCTGTAAAACTCCTCACTATAGACCAAAGTTTTTGAAACTGTTTTATTTCTTCCTCTTTCATCACAGAATCAGGAAATACAATGGATTCTTGTTCCCCGGAGCAAAGGGACGCAAAAAACGATGCGATCTTTTGTGTATGTTCCCGGGAAACCCCGCTAAGTTCAAGCCTCTGGATTTGGCCTTTTTTCTCTGTTTTCAGAACTGTCTGCCAGCCATTCCAGGATGTCTGAAACTGCCAACCCCCATTCTTTGCTTTCTCTCTCTCCATTTGATTCAGCAGCAGCAGATTTTTCCAAAGACTCTGTCCTATCATATTAGAAGAAGCATTCTGCGTTAACAGCTCTTCGAAATCCACCTGGAACATATCCTGTATCTGTTCCAGAGAAATATAGCTTCCATATTTCCAGTCTGGGAGCATATTTCCTAAAATAGGATGCTCTCTGCCAAAATTATTCTGAAGCGCTTCATAAAGCATCTCAATATTCACTATAGTGCTTCCCTCACTGAAATATACTTCTGTTACCGGCTCTTTTAACGCATTACAATAAATTTTCGCAGTTCCCTGTCCCTGGGAGAACCCCCCCTCAGCCTGCCAGTTCAGGCAGGAATTTTCTTCTATTCCCAATATCCAGGAGACTGCCTGGAGAAATTGATTCTGGTTCTCTGACAGCGCTTCCCTGTCTAAAATCACTTGTATCCTGCAGTCCAGGCTCTTTGATTTTGCCAGGCTGTGCAGAAGGAAGGCCGTATGCCATAATGGAAAAGACCAGACCCCCACAGCCGTAATCGCTGCTGCTAACACTCCAATCACAAAATATCTTTTTTTCAACTGGTCCTCCTTATGCCTTTTTTACAAAATGTTCTTTCAACCGTTAATTTACAAGGGGCTGTTACACCAATTCTGGGTGTAAAGCCCCTCTTATTAAATCTTATTTCACTGGAGGAACAATCTTATCCTGTCCTCCCATGTAGGGACGAAGGGCTTCTGGAATCTTCACGCTTCCATCCTCACATAAATTATTTTCCAGAAATGCGATGAGCATACGCGGCGGAGCCACTACGGTATTATTCAATGTATGGGCAAAATATTTGCCCCCCGTTCCCGTCACACGAATTTTCAGACGGCGCGCCTGGGCGTCCCCTAAATTGGAACAGCTTCCCACCTCAAAATATTTCTGCTGCCTTGGAGACCATGCCTCCACATCAATAGATTTCACTTTCAGATCCGCCAGATCTCCAGAACAGCACTCTAAGGTGCGTACAGGAATATCCATAGAGCGGAACAAATCTACGGTGTTCTGCCACAGTTTTTCAAACCACATCATAGATTCTTCCGGCTTGCAGACCACAATCATCTCCTGCTTTTCAAACTGATGGATACGGTATACCCCGCGCTCTTCAATGCCGTGGGCTCCTTTCTCCTTTCGGAAACAGGGGGAGTAGCTGGTCAAGGTCTGGGGAAGCTGATCTTCATTTAAAATTGTATCAATAAACTTGCCGATCATGGAATGCTCACTGGTTCCAATCAGATACAAATCTTCCCCTTCAATTTTGTACATCATAGCGTCCATCTCTGCAAAACTCATGACCCCGGTCACTACGCTGCTGCGAATCATAAATGGAGGCACACAATAAGTAAATCCCCGCTGAATCATAAAATCTCTTGCATAAGAAATCACAGCGGAATGCAGCCTTGCAATGTCTCCCATAAGATAATAGAATCCGTTTCCCGCTACCTTTCTTGCGCTGTCCAGATCCAGCCCCTGGAACCGCTCCATAATCTCTGCGTGATATGGTATCTCAAAATCTGGTGTAATCGGCTCTCCGTATTTTTGCACCTCAACGTTTTCACTGTCATCTTTTCCAATGGGGACGGAAGGGTCAATCATGTTGGGTATGGTCATCATAATTTTTCTGACCTTCTCCTGAAGCATTGCTTCCTGTTTCTCCAAATCAGCCAAACGGTCTGCATCTTTATTCACCTGAACTTTCATGGCTTCCGCTTCATCTCTTCTTCCCTGACCCATCAAAGCGCCAATCTGTTTTGACAATTTCTTTCTGTCAGCGCGCAGCGCGTCTGCTTCCTGCTGTGTCTTTCTTGCCTGGGCGTCCAGGTCAATTACCTCATCCACCAGTGGCAGCTTACTGTCCTGAAATTTGTTTCTGATATTCTGCTTCACTGCTTCCGGGTTTTCTCTTAAAAATTTTAAATCAATCATGATCTTCCTCCTGAAATTATATGATTAAGGTGTCATAAAATGTGTTTGTTCCACCATTCCTTATTTTTTAAAAATCGTTCTAAAACATCGAACCGGCGAAATACTGCCGCTATGGTACGTCCGTCTATTTCACTAATCAGGGCATGGTTAAAATATTCTTCCAGCAGCCCTGTCAGCATTCGTTCCGCTTTCTCATAGATATATTGTTTCTGTTGTTGGAAAAATTGCCTGATTTCGGCAAAATTTACGTGGGTCAGCTCCTTAAGCTCAATTCCCTCCTGCTGTAAGATCTGCTTTCCCATCATATAAGCAAGAAAATACTGGCTGTATGGACGGTGGGCCTGTATTTCGCTGTCTGTATGAATCTGTTTCCGTCTGCTGTCACAATAGCGGAAAATAAAAACAGCCATCAACATCTGCGCCGCATTTAATCCGTCAAATATCTCATTGTAATATTGGTCAAAAAATTCATTTCTCCGGTATTTTGCAAGGTGGGGTTTTCCCCTCCATACCGCAAATACCGCTTCCGCTGCTACGGTAGATGGAATCACATTGGCGTTCAGCACATGATCGCGTTTTCTCTTATATTCATATCCCAGATTTTTCGCACTCTCTTCCAGTAGAACCTGCTTTTCTTCATTTGATTTTAAATCTCTGAAATCCACAGGATTCTGGCTGTTTGCAGCTAAAGTAATGTCCTGAATAATATCTTCATTTACTTCATAAAGCCGTACCAGAAGGTAGGTCTGGGAAAAATCCGCATCTGGACATTCTTTGAGCGTCTGATAAATTGTCCTGCAGGTTTGTCCGCCATTGATAATCTGAAGCCCGCTGATTTTCACAATCCAATTTTCTTCCTGCAGTGCATTGTAACTGAATTTTTCACATATCATGGTAACGCCATTATTAAAAAAAAAGAAATTCTGGCGCTTTCCATCATCCTGCAAGGTCTCAGAAATCCCATCATTTACAGCATTTTTCCCCAAATAACGCCGGATATTTTTCTCCAGGAGCCGCTCCCCATACTGCTCCATAAGTTTGTAAATTTCTCTTACAGAAACGCGCCCAAGAATCACCCTTTTATAATTAAAGTTTTCCTGTACTGCTTTTCCACTTAAAGAAATCTGTGTATCAATAGGTTTTAGCCTGTTGATATAACCTATAATATCTTTATGGCTGAAATGGACAAAACGAACCTGGTCCTGTCCCATAAACGCATTTTTAACTCAAACTTCCCACACCATTTTGGTGTGCTGAACCTTGAAAAATCAATACTTTAGCCCATAAAAAGGCATAAACCACTTGCATGTGGTATAATTGAGTTATCCAAAAACAATTACACAGCAAGGA
>CATNCF010000034.1 GCA_950097145.1 uncultured Lachnospiraceae bacterium | reverse complement strand
AGATATTTTAGGAATAATTTCCTAATATATTAATGAAACCAGGTGAACCGATGAATTATGAAATAACTGGGAATACCCGGCTTACTGCTCTTCTGGGAAGTCCAGTAGCCCACAGTATCTCTCCTCAAATGCACAATGAAGCATTCCGCCAGCTTGGGTTAGATTATGTATATCTTGCCTTTGACGTCAGCCCTGACACTTTGGAGGACGCCGTCAAGGGGTTAAAGGCAGCCGGAATCTGCGGCTTCAATCTGACTATGCCCTTAAAGGTACATATTCTGCCCCTAATAGATGAGCTGACTCCTGCTGCGAGACTTGCGGGTGCAGTAAACACTGTGATGGTAAAAGACGGCAGGCTGATCGGCCACACTACTGACGGAGTGGGCTACATGCATTCTGTGTCTGACGCCGGATATAACATTATTGGAAGAAAAATGACTCTGCTGGGCAGCGGAGGCGCCGCCACCGCCATCTGCGTCCAGGCAGCGCTGGACGGTGTTGCTTCCATCGATATGTTTAAACGTAAAAACGCTTCCTGGGACAAAACTATGGAATTCTGCACCCGGACTTCCTCTGAAACTGGATGTCAAATCCGGCTTTTGGATTTTTACGACACAGAGCTTCTGGCCAAAAGTATATCGGAGAGCGCCATTTTAACCAACGCTACCAGCCTTGGCATGGCACCGGATATTGGTGCAAGCCCCATCCCTGTTCCTGCCATGCTTCACCAGAATCTGATTGTCTCGGACATTATCTACAACCCCAGGGAAACCCTGCTGATGAAACAGGCACAGTCACAGGGCTGCCGCTGTTTTAACGGCCTTTATATGCTGTTGTACCAGGGCGCCGCTGCATTTACCTGCTGGACAGGTCTAAAAATGCCCATAGAAATCATTAAACGTAAATATTTTTCTAACTAATAAAGGAGCGAATCAAAATGAGTTTTACATTTTTAAAAGAACTTCCCAGTCCAGAAGAAATCAAAAAAGAATATGGACTTTCTGAATCCGCTGTCCGTACTAAACAGGCAAGGGACAAAATGATCCGGGACATTATTACTGGAGAATCCGACAAATTTCTGGTAATCATCGGTCCCTGCTCTGCCGACAATGAGGAGGCTGTCTGCGATTACATCAACCGCCTTGCCCATGTGCAGGAACAGGTCGCTGACCGTCTGGTAATTGTCCCCAGAATTTACACAAACAAACCGCGTACCACTGGAGAAGGATATAAAGGCATCGCCAGCCAGCCAGACCCTGAAAAACGCCCGGACATGCTGGCTGGACTTATCGCCATGCGTAAAATGCATATCCGAGCCCTGGAAGAAAGCGGCTTGTCCTCCGCAGACGAGATGCTTTATCCTGAAAACTGGTCTTATGTAGAAGATCTTCTCTCCTATGTGGCCATTGGCGCCCGCTCTGTAGAGGACCAGCATCACCGGCTCACAGTCAGCGGCTTTGATGTGCCGGCAGGAATGAAAAACCCCACAAGCGGAGATTTTTCTGTTATGCTTAATTCTGTATATGCCGGACAGCATTCTCATCACTTTGTTTTCCGGGGATACGAGGTAAGAACAGACGGAAATCCTCTGACACACGTAATTCTCCGGGGCGCTGTAAACAAACGCGGGGTTTGTATTCCCAATTATCACTACGAGGACTTAGAACGTTTGATTCAGATGTATGACAAAATGGATTTAATACATCCGGCTGCTATCATTGATTCCAATCATTCTAATTCCAACAAGCAATATGCTCAGCAAATCCGTATTGTAAAAGAAGTTATGCATAACCGGAAAATTTCACCTGCAATCCACAAACTGGTGAAAGGTGTCATGATTGAGAGCTATATTGAACCTGGATGCCAGAACGTGGGCGAACACGTTTATGGAAAATCCATTACCGACCCTTGTCTTGGATGGAAAGAATCTATGGAACTGCTCTACCACATTGCTGAAATGAATCCATAAAATCAGCCGGGTTCCTGATAAAGTAAACCCGGCTGATAAAAAAGAAAGCCTGCCACAAATTCTAGTGCATCAGGCTTTCTTTTTCTCTGGGATGAGTCTTTGCATATACTTCCCGCATTCTGTTCTGCCCAATCTGGGCATACATCTGAGTCGTTGATATATCTGAATGTCCCAGCATTTCCTGCACAGAACGGATATCGGCGCCATTGCTGACCAAATGAACTGCAAAAGAATGACGCAGGGTATGTGGTGTCAATTCTCCGGTAATTCCTGCTTTCTTCCCATAAGATTTTATTAATTTCCAAAATCCCTGACGGCTCATAGCCTGTCCAGAACAATTTGTAAAAAGATATCTGCCGTCTTCTTTCGAAAGGGCAGACCTCCCCTCCTTAAGATACTGTTCCAGCGCCTGTCTCGCCACTGTCCCAAAGGGAATAATCCGTTCTTTCCCGCCATCCCTGCAAGTGATATATTCCATCTGCAGATTGATATCTGTAAGTTCCAGGGAGATAAGTTCTGACACCCGTATCCCCGTGGCGTACAATAATTCCAGCATTGCCCTGTCCCTTAGTTCTTTAGGAGAATCCCCTTTGGCCTGTTCCAACAGGCGCATGGTATCTTCTTCTGATAATATCGCTGGGGCCTTCTTCTCCACTTTGGGGGCTTTCAATTCTTCCGCAGCATTCTGTTTCACATATCCATCTTTATGCAAATACTGAAAAAACGCTTTCAAAGAAGCAATATTTCTTGAGATGGTGGACGGCTTTCTTCCCTGTTTTTCTAAAAACAGAATATAGGAATTCAATCCCGTATGTGTAACCTGTTCTACATTTTGAATCCCATGATCTGCAAAATACCGACTTAATTTTTTCAAATCCCGTTCGTAGGATACAGCCGTGTTTTCTGAGGTCCTGCGTACCTCCTTCATATATCGGATAAATTTTTGGATCTCATCTGTCATAAATCAACTACCCCGTCTGTTCTTTCTATCAAAGCTGCCTGAGACTGCTAATAGAACACATTATAATCGTATTTTTCAGGAAAATCAAATAATATTTTTCCAGTTTCTTTACCGATTTCAAGGATAATACAAGATGTCGTCCAAAATCTCCATCTGCCTCCTATATCTTGTAAAAAGTTTTTAAAAAAAATTTAATATTTTTTTTAGAATTACTGGGTTTATATAACTTTCCAGAAAAATACCCACAATAAACACAAGAATCACCCCAACTACTGCCACCAGTCCTGTCAGATAAATATATTTTCTTCCCATTCCAGCTTCCTGACGATCCAGATAGAATCGCCGCCGCAGATATAAAGAGAGCCAGCAATAGAAAAGATAAACTGGCGTATAAAAGAGATATTGCGGAAACAATCCCCCAAGAATCAGTAAAATTCCCTTGATCCCATACTTTGCAATGGCTGTGGAAAGCATAAATCCTATTGAAAATCCCTGCCATCCTAAAACTAGAACCCCTGCGGCAACTCCTAAAGAGGTAAAAACCAGAAGGCAAAGCAGAAGAAGCAGGGGAACACGTTCTCCAAGGATATAAAAAAACAGGTTCTCCCCGTTTATATCCGTATACTGAAATTTTTCTATAAAATAATCATTCAGTATCCCTGCATTGGAGACAGCTTCCCTTCCCATCAGATTTGCCATAACAATACCCGCCGCAAAAGCAAGCAAAAGCATTCCCTGCATAAGACGCGCCCATAAAGTCCTGGTTCCAGAAGTTCCGTTCTGCCAGCTTGGGCGCAAATTCCATAATTTTCCCATAGGTTTCCCAATCTTTTTTTTCTATCTTATGCAGGTCTCGTACAAAAAATTATTCTGTGTCCAAATTTTATTTCTGATATTTGTTTTTATAAGCCATGATAGAAGCCACTGTCTTTCCATCCTGAATCACTCCTTGATAAATCAGATCACAAAGTTCTTCTACAGAATATGCCTCAAGATCAATAAATTCCCCTTCGTCCAAATGCTGTTTGGATGGGATCAGATTCTGTGCCACATACACATCAACCATCTCATTGCAAAATGCCACCGTAGTCCGCAGGGACAATAGAAATTCCAGATTATCACAACGGTATCCAGTCTCTTCTTCCAATTCTCTGGAGGCACATTCTATAGTTGGCTCTGTTACAGAGTCTCTGGAACCTGCCGGTATTTCCAGAGTAAACCGTTCCAGCGCATTACGATACTGGCGCACCATCAGGATTTTTCCATCCGAAAGCACTGGAACCACTGCCGCTGCACCTTTACGATGCTCCACATAATCCCACTTTTCCATTTTTCCGTCCGGCAGTTCCATATAATCCGTATAAATGTTTAATATTGAACCTTCATGCTCCAACACCCTGTCTACCCGTTTCACCAATGTCTGTTCCATGTTCTTTCCTCCATTTCTGTCAAAAAATTATGATAATAAAATTGCGTATGCTTTTGCCTAAAAGGCTTTTTATTACTCCGCCGGTTAAATATCTTATAAGATAAAACAAGACCGCCAACAAAACACTGTTGACGGTCTTAAATTTTACCTTGCGTAATCAGTTACACGCGATTCACGAATTACATTGACTTTGATCTGTCCCGGATACTCCAAATCATTTTCAATCTGCTTGGAAATATCCCGTGCTAACAGAACCATATCAGCATCGCTAATCTGATCTGGAACTACCATAATTCGAATCTCACGGCCTGCCTGAATAGCAAATGACTTATCCACTCCCTTGAAACCGTTCGCAATATCCTCCAATTGCTTTAACCTGTTTGAATATGTTTCCAATGTCTCTCTTCTTGCACCTGGTCTGGCTGCTGAAATCGCATCCGCCGCCTGCACCAGACATGCAATCAAAGACTGTGCTTCCACATCTCCGTGATGTGCTTCCACTGCATTAATAATCATAGCGCTTTCTTTGTATTTTCTACATAAATCCACACCAATTTGAATATGAGAGCCTTCCAGCTCATGGTCAACAGATTTTCCTATATCATGGAGTAATCCGGCACGCTTTGCCAGTCTTACATCCACGCCTACTTCCGCCGCCAATAATCCTGAGAGCTGTGCCACTTCAATAGAATGCTTCAATGCATTCTGTCCATAACTTGTCCTGAACTTCATCTTGCCCAGCAGACGGACAAGTTCTGGATGAATTCCATGCACACCAACTTCCAGTGTTGCTGCCTCTCCTTCTTCCCGAATCATGGTTTCTACTTCTTTTTGTGCTTTTTCCACCATCTCTTCGATTCTCGCCGGATGGATACGCCCATCCACGATAAGTTTTTCCAAAGCAATACGCGCTACTTCCCGACGGACCGGATCAAATCCAGACAGTATCACTGCTTCTGGCGTATCGTCAATAATCAGATCCACACCTGTCATAGTTTCCAAGGTTCTGATATTTCTTCCTTCCCTGCCAATAATACGTCCTTTCATTTCATCATTAGGAAGCTGGACTACAGAGATTGTAGTCTCTGACACATGGTCTGCAGCGCATTTCTGAATGGCCGTAACAATATATTCCCTTGCCTTCTTCCCTGCTTCCTCTTTTGCTTTGATTTCCATTTCTTTGATTAATTTTGCAGTATCAAGCTTCACATCATCTTCAATCATTTTCAAGAGATAATCTTTTGCCTGTTCAGAGGTTAATCCTGAGATTCTTTCTAGTTCCTGTACGCGCTCTTCGTGCAGCCTTGCAACTTCTGCCCGTTGTCTGTTAATCTCTTCTTCCTTTGCCGCAAAACCTGCTTCTTTTTTCTCAATAGACTCTAATTTCTTATCCAGATTTTCTTCTTTCTGGATAATTCGCCGCTCGTTGCGCTGAATCTCATTCCGGCGTTCTTTGATCTCTTTGTCAATCTCATTCTTGCTGCGAATGGATTCTTCCTTGATCTCCAGCATAGATTCGCGCTTTTTATTCTCAGCAGTCTTTACAGCTTCGTCTATGATCTCTCTTGCTTTTTCTTCTGCACTTCCAATTTTGGAATCTGCCACACGTTTGCGATAAGCAACCGTAGAAAAATAAGTAATAGGAACAGCGATAATTAACGTGACTACTACTGCAGCTACAGCGATTAAAATTCCTGGCACAGGAGCACCTCCTTATTTAGTTTTCATTGTACATATAGCAAAACATTTCCGTTTCTTATGCCATATTCCATAAACTGCACCCATGATATACAGTCTAAAGACATGAATAACAACATACTGATTTTATACTTTTTTCCGCTTTATGTCAAGTAGTCTAATACATGCAATATATCACTGGAATGAAAACCTTTGCGTATTAAAAACTGATACATTCTATGTTTTTCTTTGATATCTGCCTGCTCGGAGGAATACTGTTTCTTTTCCACCCATTTCAAAATCAATTCCTGTTCCTTGTCCTGATCGTATTCTTCTTCCAGCGCCTGTTCAATAAAATGCTTTGCAATACCTTTTCCCAGCAAATTCATCTGTATTGCCTGCCGGCTCTTTTTATCTTTTTGATTTCTCACATAATTCTGTGCATAACGCAGATCGTCCAAATAGTGATAACTCTTCACATACTCAATGGCATCTTCTATGACATTTTCTGGATAACAGCCCTGGCTCAGTTTGAACCTCAACTGAGATTCTGTCCGATCCATACGCTCCAGAAGATGCATGGTTCTGTTCCTGGCTCTTTTTATGAGAATCTCTCCGCAAATTTCCTGTAACAGCTCCTGGGAAAGTGTCCCCCCTTCTACCAGTCCATACTGCCTCTTTTCACCCTTATAAACTGGGAACGACGTGCCGTCTTCAAGACAGATTTTCACACGTTTTTTATCCAATTCCACAATCTGCGTAATCTGCATATGTTATCCTCCTAGCAGGTTATTATTCTTTCTCCTCTGGTTTGTTATCTTCCTGTTTTTTCTCAGGTTCAGAAACCTCTTCTTCCTCTGTCCCTTTCACCTTCTCAGAATCCGCCTTATCCTTTGCCCTGGACTTTTCTTCTTTTTTCTTTGTCTTGGACTTTGACGGCGCTGTCTCCTCCTGTTTTTCTTCTTCTGTTTCCTTCGCCAGCACCTGTGTTCTTACCTTTTCCTCTACCTCCCGGCAGATTTCTTCATTTTCGATCAAATACTTCTTGGCATTCTCTCTTCCCTGTCCAATCTTAACTCCATTATAGGCAAACCATGCGCCGGACTTGTTAATTATTCCTAAGTCTACCGCAATATCCAGTATATCCCCTTCTCTAGAAATTCCTTTTCCGAACATGATATCAAATTCTGCCTCTTTAAATGGCGGCGCTACTTTATTCTTAACAACTTTCACCCGGGTACGGTTCCCGGTAAATTCTCCAGCCTGTTTTAAGGTCTCAATTCTTCTTACATCCAGACGTACAGAAGAATAAAACTTCAGTGCGCGTCCTCCTGTAGTAGTCTCAGGATTTCCAAACATCACGCCTACCTTCTCCCGGAGCTGATTAATAAAGATTACAATGCAGTTTGTCTTGCTGATCACTGCTGTGAGCTTCCTCAATGCCTGGGACATCAGCCGCGCCTGCAGTCCCACATGAGAATCTCCCATATCGCCGTCAATCTCTGCCTTAGGAACCAAAGCTGCCACCGAATCCACAATCACAATATCTACTGCCCCGGAGCGAACCATAGTCTCTGTAATCTCTAATGCCTGTTCTCCATTATCCGGCTGGGAAATATATAGATCATCAATATTCACTCCTATATTTCTGGCATACACCGGATCCAGCGCATGTTCTGCATCTATAAACCCGGCAATTCCTCCGCTTTTCTGCACTTCGGCAACCATATGTAAGGCTACAGTGGTTTTACCACTTGATTCCGGGCCGTAAACCTCTATAATCCTTCCCTTTGGGACGCCTCCCACACCCAATGCCAAATCAAGGCTGAGACATCCTGTGGGAATTGCCTCTACATTCATATTCCGTGCGGAATCCCCAAGCTTCATCACGGATCCTTTTCCATAATCTTTTTCAATCTTGGCAATGGCCACGTCCAACGCCTTTAATTTCTCTTCCTTGGTTCCTGGAATCTCTAATACTTTTGATTTATCTTCTTTCGCCATATTCATTCTCCTTTTTATGAACTTATGTTCGTATATATGCTAATACACTTTTGGAAAATTGTCAACTGTTTTTAAGAAATATTTTTGAAGTAACCGTCCAGCTATGGTCAGCATTATGGGCGAATCATGCTGGCATGAATGAGCACATCATGCTGACCATGAGCGGAATGCCCCTTAAGCCTCAGACAGAAGCTGCAAAGCAGCGGATAGCCTGCTTTGCAGGCGATCTATGGCTTGTTTGAGGGCATGGGCTGAACTGTTACAACGCCAAAAAGAGGCAAAACAATGATCTTCAGCCTGAATTGGCCTCTTAAGACGCCCTGTCTGCCAGAAAAGAAAAAAGAACAGCTACTAGAATGTAACTGTCCTTCATTATAAGGTCTGCTGGAGCATTCGTCAAGGCAGCATTGCGCTTATTTGTTCCAGTGAATGGAAACCAACTTCTTTTTTTACAGCTTCTCCGTTGATAAACAAAATTAAAGTAGGTATGCTCATCACGCCGTACTTCTGAGACAAATCTCCCTGTTCATCCACATTGATCTTGCCAACTTTAAGTTTTCCGGCAAATTTTTCTGCTGCCTCATCCACTACAGGCCCCTGCATCTGGCACGGACCGCACCACACTGCCCAGAAATCCACCAGAACTGGAATCTTGCTGTTTATTACCTCTTCATCAAAATTTTCTGTTGTAATTGTTACTACTGCCATATTAATTCCTCCTATTCATAAATATGCCAAACCGCGGCTCCCTCCTTATGCCATATTCTACCACATTAATATGTCTCTGAACATATTTCTTGCTAAAATAGTGTTAAAGTTTACATTCTTCCTTGAAATACCGTCTTTCTTCGTGGTACATTTATTTTGACACCATACCAATGAAAAATACCAGAAAAGAGGGATGACTATGCAAAAAAACACACTTAAACAAATTACGCACGATTTGCTCATTACCGTGGGACTGTTATTAGTAACCACCAGCCTCACCTTTATTCTGTTCTTTCAGGTTTCCGACAACCCTGCAAACATCGCATTGTTTTATATCTTCGGCATCCTTACCACCGCAAAACATACCAATGGATATTTCTATGGGATTCTTGCTTCCGGATTAGGGATTCTGATTATTAATTGTTTATTCACTTATCCATATTTTAGTATTAACTTTTCTCTTCCAGATTATCCTTTTACCTTTTTTTGTATGCTGGCACTGTCCATTCTTTCCAGCGCTGCTACTTCCCGGATAAAACGGCAGTCAGAACTTCTCGCTTCCCGTGAAAAACAGCTTATGGAAGCTGAAAAAGAAAAGTTAAGGGCAAACCTTCTTCGCGCCGTCTCCCATGACCTGCGGACTCCCCTTACTGGTATTCTCGGCTCCTGCACTTCACTGGAAGAGGAGTGGGATAATTATGAACCGGAAGAATGCCGGAAATTAATCAGCAACATTCATGACGATGCAAGCTGGCTTCTGAATATGGTAGAAAATTTACTATCCATTACCCACATACAAACAGAAGGTTCCAAATTAAATACTTCTTTGGAGATCGTGGACGAAGTGGTGGCGGAATCTGTAACCAGGCTGAAAAAACGCCTTCCTGATGCTGATATCAATGTGACGCTTCCTTCTGATATACTTATGGTTCCCATGGATGCCATGCTGGTAGAACAAGTTCTTATCAATCTTTTGGAAAATGCCGTGCTCCACTCACACAGTGAGCAGCCAGTACAAATGATTGTGGAAGATCACCCACACAACGTCTATTTCCGTATCATTGACCATGGTGTCGGATTAAATGAAGAGTTTGTAGAACATATTTTTGACGGCTCTTATTCCGAATCCGCCTCCCCTGATGTGCGTAAAGGCAACGGAATAGGTTTATCTATCTGCCACAGTATTATCACTGCCCATAATGGTACAATTGCTGCAAGAAATCATGAAACCGGCGCTGAATTTTTGTTCATCTTACCAAAGGAGGAAATACATGAATAAATTTACAATTCTTCTGGTAGAAGACGAAAAAACCATCAGTGATTTCACATCCAGAGCTCTGACCTCCCATGGCTACCGGGTTCAGTGCGCTTCCTCCGGCAAGGAAGCGCTCTCCCTGGCCTCTTCTCTCTGCCCGGATATCATGCTTCTGGACCTTGGCCTGCCAGATATCGACGGCATGGAAATCATCCAAAAGCTCCGTACCTGGTCAAGCTGCCCCATCATTGTGGTTTCAGCACGCACCCAGGAAAATGACAAGGTGCAGGCTTTGGACGCCGGAGCTGATGATTACCTGACCAAACCGTTCGGCACTTCCGAACTGATGGCGAGAATCCGCACCTCTCTCCGCCACAGCAACCGTCTCAACAATGGCTATAATATCCCCCAGCATCCATACCGGGCAAAAGATCTGGAAATTGATTTCTTTAAACGTTCCATTACCATTGCAGGACAGCCCATACATCTGACCCCTATAGAATACAAAATCGTAGCGTTTCTTGCCCAAAATTCTGGCAAGGTAATGACTTATTCCACAGTAATGAATAATGTCTGGGGGCCTTATTCAGAATCTGACAACAAAATTTTACGGGTAAATATGGCAAATATCCGCAGAAAATTAGAAAAAAATCCAGCCGAACCAGTCTACATTTTTACTGAAGTCGGCGTAGGATACCGTATGGCGGACGATGAAGAAATTCAGCCGTTTTAAAAGCCTTTTATGTTAAATATTTTTCAAAATTCACAAAATCTTAAGAATTTTTGAACTGTTCTTTTTCATTTTCTAAGTGCTAAAATAGTTGCTATCGTGTATAATAGTTGTTGTCTGAAAAACATTCACATTACAAAAAGAAAGGCCGTGAACATATGGATAAAAAACGTAACCTGCGGAGAAGAAGACAGAGGCAGAGATATCTCCGCACACTATGCTATGCAGTACCGCTGGTTCTAGTTATTCTGACAGCCACTGGAATTGCCGCAATATCAACCAAGTCTTCCAGCAGCAAAAGCCCCAAAAAAGAACCTGCGCAGGAGGCTCTCCCTTTAAAAGAAGCAAAAACCTCCTCTAAGGAACCTGCCTCCGAATCCCAAAAAACAGGCAGTGACAAAGATCCAGAACAAAATCCAGAAGAAACGCCAAAGACACAAGAAGAAGATAAACCTTTTACCCTTGCAGATCTTGAGAATCCCGAAGGTTTCGACCAGCGCCCTACAGAGAACGGCATTGTTCTTCAAAACCAGCAGATTGATTTAAACGGACTGGACACCACCTGCCTGGACTGGGGGCAGGGCGGGGATTTGGATCAGTGGAACCGTCCGGCTGGCTGTATGCAGTACCAGGAAAAATATGGCAAATACAATGCTTATTTTATTTGTGATGAACCGGAAAAAAAGGTGATTTACTTAACCCTTGACGAAGGCTACGAATATGGCTGCTCCCAACGGATATTAGACACCTTAAAGGAAAAAAATGTCCATGTTGTTTTCTTTGTCACCAAATCGTATGCTGAACAAAATCCAGAACTCGTCCAGCGCATGATCGATGAAGGACATGAAGTAGGAAACCACAGCGTCACCCATCCAGCAGCCGGTCTTCCCTCCCAGGACATTGAAAAACAGACTTCTGAGGTCACTGGAAACCATGATTATATCAAGCAGAATTTCAATTATGATATGCACTTATTCCGTTATCCAGCGGGAAAATTTAGTGAACAGTCTGTTGCACTGTTAAATAATTTGAATTACAAGAGTGTATTCTGGAGTTTTGCATACCTGGACTATGATGTGGAAAACCAGCCAGATCCAGCAGAAAGTCTGCAGAAAATCATGGACAAGCTGCATCCTGGCGCTATTTACCTGCTCCATGCAGAATCCGAAACAAATACCCAGATTCTGGGAGATTTTATTGATCAGGCACGGGCACAAGGTTATGAATTCAAAGTATTCCAATAAAAAAGGGGCTGTAACATACAGCCTCTTTTCTAATTGCGTCCAAACTCTGAAAGCACCAAGCCTTTATTCCGATCCAGGGTCATTCCCACACTCCAGCTATTAACAAACAGCAACAGCGGATTTCCTTTCAAATCCTGAATTTTCTTCATATCTGACGTTCCCGTCAGCTTATCCATATCAAATTCCTTATTCTCAATCCAGCGGATGTGCTCATAAGGCAGCTTCTCCAGACGGATATCTACTTTATATTCATTTTCCAGACGGTATTTCAGTACGTCAAATTGAAGTACGCCCACCACGCCCACAATAATTTCCTCCATACCTGTATGGTACTCCTGAAAAATCTGTATGGCTCCCTCCTGGGCAATCTGGGTAATTCCCTTCACAAACTGTTTCCGCTTCATGGTATCCATCTGCCGCACCCGTGCAAAATGTTCCGGGGCAAAGGTCGGTATTCCCTCAAATGCAAATTTCTCTGATGCTGTGGTGATAGTGTCTCCAATGGAGAAAATCCCCGGATCAAAAACACCGATAATATCTCCCGCATACGCCTCCTCTATGATTTTTCGTTCCTGGGCCATCATCTGCTGGGGCTGGGACAAGCGCATATTCCGCTGCCCCTGGATATGGGTAACTTCCATGCCAGCCTCAAATTTTCCTGAACAAATTCTCATAAAAGCAATGCGGTCCCGGTGGGCTTTATTCATATTTGCCTGGATCTTAAAGACAAATGCAGAAAAATCCTCAGAAAATGGATCGATCGTTCCGATATCTGCCTGTCTGGGCAGCGGAGAGGTTGTCATCTGCAGGAAATGCTGCAAAAAAGTTTCCACTCCAAAATTAGTCAATGCCGAGCCAAAAAATACCGGAGACAATTCCCCCTTTGCCACCAATTCCATATCAAACTCCGCGCTTGCGCCATCTAAAAGTTCCACTTCTTCCAGCAATGCCGCTTTGTAGTCTGCCCCAATCTCTGTTTCAAGTTCCGGATCGTCAATGGATATATCTTTTTCCATTCCCTCCTTTGTGCCTTTCTGTGTATCGGCAAACATCATCACTTTCCTGGTATTCCGGTCGTAGACTCCTTTAAAATTCTTTCCGGAACCAATGGGCCAGTTCACGGGGCAGGTAGCAATTCCAAGTTCCTTTTCAATCTCATCCAATAAATCAAAAGTATCGTTGGCGTCCCGGTCCATCTTATTGATAAATGTAAAAATGGGGATATGGCGCATAACACACACTTTAAATAGTTTCCTGGTCTGCGCCTCCACGCCTTTCGATCCATCAATCACCATTACAGCCGAATCTGCTGCCATCAGTGTCCGATAGGTATCTTCGGAAAAGTCCTGATGCCCTGGCGTATCAAGAATATTGATACAATATCCATCATAATTAAACTGCAGCACAGAGGAAGTAACAGAGATCCCCCTCTCTTTCTCAATTTCCATCCAGTCAGACACAGCATGTCTGGCTGTGGCTTTTCCTTTTACAGAACCGGCAAGATTAATAGCTCCGCCATACAGCAGGAATTTCTCTGTCAGGGTAGTTTTTCCTGCATCTGGGTGTGATATAATTGCGAAAGTTCTGCGCTTTTCTATTTCTTTGCGTAAATCAGCCAACCTAGATTCCTCACTTTCCATATACTTTAAAACATATTTTTCCTTTTTATCCTATCCCGCAGTATATGGTAACACAGGACGATTTACAGTGCAAGGCACGAACTCCCGCTTTATAAGATTTTTTATTACTATCTGCAGTCTGAACGCTGTATATCGTAACTTTTTTCATTCATCAATTTTTCCCCCTGCCTTTCTGCCTCCTCATGATAAGAATAAAACAGAGGATATGAATGGCTGCGGTCAGCGTCCAGGAAACCGGATAGGATAAATACAGCATCCAAAGGCTGCGGTTCTGCTGAAATACTGTGAATATCCATACCATTCGGAACCCGCAGGCTCCAAGTAAAGATACCACCATGGGGAGCACTGCGGAACCGATGCCCCGAAGCCCGCCTACCAAAACGTCCATAAGTCCGCACAGGCAGTAAGTAGTACAGATTACAGACAGACGAAGCAGCCCCACCTCAATGACTCTTGGATCGGAAGAATAAATTCCCAAAAGCTGGTTTCCAGACAAATAAGCCGCCCACCCCATGACAAGCCCTACTGCCGTCACCATAGCAAGACACTCCAAAAGCGCCGTCACAATTCTTTTATAATTTCCCGCGCCAAAATTCTGACTGGCAAAGCTCAGCGCCGTCTGGTGATAGGAATTCATTGCCATAAAGATAAATCCCTCAATATTGGACGCTGCCGTATTACCTGCCATTGCTACAGAACCAAAAGAATTCACAGACGACTGGATCAGTACATTTGACAAAGAAAATACGGTTCCCTGCAGTCCCGCCGGAAGTCCAATCCGCACAATTTGAAAAACCTTTTCACGTTTCATAGCAAGCTTAGAAAACTGTACCTTACAGCCATTTTCTAAATGCATCATACAACGCAGAATCAATGCTGCCGACACGCACTGGGAAATTACTGTGGCAAGAGCTACTCCCGCCACTCCCATCTCAAAGCCAATGACAAAAACCAGGTTCAATATAATATTAATAAGTCCCGCCGCCAAAAGATAATACAGGGGACGTTTGGTATCCCCTACTGCACGCAGAATAGAACTGCCAAAATTATACAGCAGAACCACAGGCATCCCAACAAAATAAATCCTGATATACAGTACTGCCTGTCCTAATACATCCTGGGGCGTGCCCATTAAAATTAAAATCTGAGGCGCCAACAGAATTCCCAGGGCAAGTAGAAAGATTCCGCAAATCTGGCTGAGCACAAGGGCGCTATGGACTGTCTCACTCATATCTCTGTCTTTTTTAGCTCCATAGAACTGCGCCACCATAACATTTGCTCCTACGGAAAACCCGATAAACAGATTCGTGAGAAGATTAATCAGCGAAGCATTGGCTCCCACCGCCGCCAGTGCAGTACTCCCTGCAAACCTTCCCACTACCACCATATCTGCCGCATTAAAAAGAAGCTGCAGGATGCTTGATGCCATCAGCGGAAGGGAAAAGGCAAGAATTTTGGGCAGTAGAGAACCGCTGCACATATCAATTTCATAAGACTTTTTCTTCATTGGCATATCCTCGTTTCCACAAATTTAGGAAGGTGCAAAGCTGTATGGATTCCATAAAGCTTTACACCTTCGTTTCATTTCCTAATGTTCTGTTTGATTTTGTTCTTTGGGATCATGAGTTTCAATATATTCAATTATATCAAGTATTTTTGTATCGCTCATGCCAGCTTCCCTAAGCTGCCTGATTAGATTCACAATTTCTTTACCTGTCATAATTTCACCTGCTTTCTATAAAAGTACCGCTCCATTTCGCACTTTTATTATAGCAACTGGTGATTTCCATGTAAAGACTTTCTTCTCCAAAAAACCTGCTGTCTGTACTATTCTGTCTGTCCGGCTGTCTGATCTTCCCCGGCAGCATTTCCCTCTGTGCCAGCCGTATTGCCTTCCGCAGTATTTCCCTCTGCAGCATTTCCCTCTGTGCCAGCCGTATTGCCTTCCGCAGTATTTCCCTCTGCTGTATTTCCTTCTGTACCTGTATTAGTGTTTTCTCCAGCAGCAGTAGAAGAAATCGGTGTAATCACAATGTTCTGCGCCTCCACATTCGTTTTGCGTTTCACGATATCCTCCACCTGCGCGCGCTTTGCATCAGTCACCTCTCCCATATTCAACACCACGTCTGCATTGCTGTCCGTAATGCTCACAACAACGTCCGTAAAGCCTTTCGCCTCCAAAAGCATTTCTGCCGCTGCCTCACGTTCTGCAATGTCCGTCATGGAAATCATAGCATTAATCGCATCCTGTTTCTGCTCTTCTGTAATATTGGTATTATTGATTACTTCCATCAGGGAAGCTTTATTCTGGGAACGGATCTGTTCCCGGTTCAATTTTACTTCCGACACAAAATCCACATTACTTACATTGGTGCTGGTCAATACTGCTTCCCCTGGATTTTCTCCATCTGCATTTTGGCTGTTGGCAATCTGCTCTCCTGTCTGAACTCCCTGTGCGTCTGCAGATGTCTCTGCACTGTCTTCTGTATCTGTAAAAATATCTTCCGCACTATACATATCTTCGTCGGAAATTTCATATGTACTTTCATTGGTGTCTGCACTTGCCTCTTTTGCCAGATCTCTGTCACTTTGACTTCCCGTATATTGCAAATAGCCTGCCACGGCGATCATAAGAGCCAGAGCTGTAATAATGATCTGATTTTTTTTGAAAACTTTTTTCAAATTGATGCCCTCCTGTCAATTCATCTTAACTACCTTAATTTTATGTACTTCCACCGGAAATAATGCCAAAACTGCATCAGAAATATTTTTCACTGTCTTAGAATCCCCACCCCCCTCCGCCACCACCAGCACTCCCTCGATCCTGGGCGTTACTTCCCGCTTTACAAAAGGTTCCCCGCTGCTTGTACCGCTTTGGGAAAAAACCGTGGTCTCCTGGGACTGCCGTTCTTTGGTACTGCGCTTGACGCTTCCATCCTCTTCGGAAATATCCTGGCTGCTCTGATTCCAATCCTTTTCCAGCACACGTTCCCCCTCATCCTGCAGGGTAATCATCACCTTCACTTTGCCCACCCCCTCCATGTCTTTCAGTACCTCTTCCAGCCTGCGTTCCAGCCTCTTTCCATAATCCCCTCCGTTCCCAGAACTGCTTTCCCCCTGGGACTGCTCCCGCTGGCTTTCCTCCCTGGCATCTTCCCTGTGTTCCACTGGAATTGCAATTACCAGCAGTAGAATCCCAACAAGCCCTCCAATCAGAAGCTGGTTTTTCGATATATTTTTCAGCCTGTCCATGGAAAATTTCTCTTTCTTCATTCCCGGCCTTTCCTCCTTACTGAATTTCAATCTTAATCTGGGTATCATCCAGCCGATAGAAGTCCATCAGCTCCTGCCTCAGCTCCTGTACCCTGGGATATTCCTGGATGCGGTCTGCAAAAGACGCTTTCTGTACAAATATCCCTTCTTCCTCCTCAAAGGACGCTGTAAGTTCAATAGATTCCACCTGGTAATCCTCAGACAGATGCACATCCGACTTACTGACTGTTAACTGCTTTTGTTCTGCCATCCTGCCCACATCCATCTCCAGCGCTTTTTCATATTCCCGCAAATAGCGCTCTTTCTGACCGTCCTCCAGGTGCTCTGTGTCCAGCTTTAAGTTATCCAATTCCTGGAAAAATCCAGCCTGATTGATTTTTTCTCTGAGAATCTCTTCATTTCCCATTAGGGATAAAACGGGAGAAGTGACCAGGATCGTCAGCAGCATCCCTGAAAAAAAGCGTACATATTTCTGATAATTCTTTTTGGGCAAAAGATGCAGAATCACAGTAAGAAGCAAATAAAAGCACACCAGATTTTTTACCCATCCATAAATGTAACTCATGCTCCTCCTCTCTCAGCGGTTAAATGTGGTTGCCGCTGTAATCATGGCAATGGTCACCAAAAACATAACGGTAGTTGTGGTCACCACCTTCCCCAGCAGCCTGCCGCCTTCCCCGGCGCCGCCAATGCTCCCGATAATCCGCTTATCCGCCACCGGCTGAATCATGGCTGCCAGAAGTTTATACAGAAACGTCATGACCCATACCTTAATCAGAGGTCCGGCACACAAAATCAGCAGCACAATAATTGCCGCCAGACCGATACCGTTTTTAATAATAATCCCGGAACCCACCATGATTTCCGTCACAGCATTGATGGAAGCACCCAGACCCGGAACCAGTCCTGCGGTCTTGGCAATCATGCTGGATTTAAAAGTGTCAATCACTGGCGTCAGCAGATTTTGTACTACGTTGATTCCGATGACCACAGTAAAAAGGAACTTCATTACCCACAAAATTCCTGACTTCACCAGCCCTGTCATCCGCGATATCATCTCTTCCTCCGTCAAGTAATTCATCAATTCCAGCACTACATAGATCTGAACAGCCGGTACTATCAAGTACTTCATCAGCCATTCCATAGCATAGATCAGCAGAAAAGTTAAATCATAAAATCCTGCAGCCGTAGTAATTTTCCCGGAAAATACAAGGCTGGCAGTAAAGGTGGGAACCAGCAGCTTCAAAAAAGTCATCATATGGCCAATCACCGTAATTGTTACATCCCGAAGAATAAAAAAAGATTTCATCAGCAGTACCAGAAGAATCATATATACCATATAAAAACTGATCTCCGTAACCGCCGGATGTTCAAATACATTTGCAAAATTATGCAAGATGGCAAACACAATACACAGTAAAACAATCTGCAAAAGGCTTCCGCGAAACGATCTTACTTCTGAAAAAACAGCGGCCAGTATCTTATCGGCCAGCCAGCCTTTGTCCACTTCTTCCCCATTGATTAACATTTCCACCAGTTCTCGAAAAGAGAATCCTGCAGCCTCTTCCTGCTGTCCCAGCAGCTTGTCAATCTCCGAAAAGTCCAGCTCGTCTAAATATCCGTCCATGGTTTCTTCCCATTGCCGCTCCTCAGTCCCCTGCTCTGGCTGACTGACTGAAAATTCCTGATACTGGCTGTCCATACCTCCTGGAAGATGACTGTTTTCGCTTCCCTCTACATCTGCCGCAAGAACAGTTCCCGCTGTACCAATCCATACCAGACCAATCCACAGTAAAACCCATACCTTTCCACTTGTCCGGCTTCTTGTCCCATCCATGGCCGAATCCCTCCCTGTTCATTTTTACTGACTATGTAAAAATACTTCCTGCCTCACTGCAGGAATTCCCCTATCGTCTCCAGCAGTACCAGAATCACTGGCATACTGATTACCAGGATAGAAAGCTTTCCAAACATTTCAATCTGTCCTGCCACTGACTGGTACCCGGCGTCCTTGCAAAGATTGGCAGAAAATTCTGATACATAAGTAATTCCAATCATTTTAATAAGGATTGCAATATAGCTGGTATCTAATTCCACATAATCCTGCATACGGTTAATCACCGAAACCACCAGTTGAAGCTTGGACATCAAAAAATAGAAAATGCAAAGGGACACTCCCAATGTAACAAAGAGTTCGTATTCTTTTTTCTGACCCTTAAGCATAATTCCAAGCAATGCCCCTGCAATTCCCAGAATCGCAATTTTTACAATATCCATGCCATCCTCCGCTACAATGCAAACAGATTTCTCATGGTTTCAAACAGCTCATAAATGTAAGGCACAATCCAGAAAAGTACAATCAAAAGGCCCGCCAGGCTGGTAAGAAATGCATGTTCTTCTCTCCCACTGTGCTTGAGCACCTGGCTTAATACAGTCACCAGAATCCCCACTGCTGCAATTTTAAAAATCAAACTTATACTCATAGCTTCCTCCGTATCCTTATATCAGGAGAATCACCAGAAACAGTCCGCACATGAGGCTTAATACCCCGGACAGCTTCTGCCTGTCCTTTAATTCTGCCTGTGCCTTTTGAATCAGCACTTCTGTCTGTTCCATATACAGTTCCAGATTTTTCAGCTGCATCTGTCCATCCAGATATCCAAAATTTTCCCCGGCGCGCTGTAAAAGCCCCTGTTCCTCCTGGCTGAACAAAAATTTACCTGACTCTTGCTCCACCAGGCGGCTCCAATAGAGTCCTATTCGCTCCTCATTTTCATCCATTCCCTCCGCCGCCTTTTCCAAAAATCCAGAAAAGGGTTCTTTATTTTGGGATGCAATCTGCAAAAATGCCTCCTTCAAGGGTGTTCTGGTATAAGAAATCTCCCCCCACAACATAAGGAACATTTCTTTCATACCCACAAGCTGCTCCACATGTTCTGCAAGTTCCCGCCTGGCTTTCCATCCGTAAAGCGCCGATACGGTAATAATTAATATGCTGCCCGCCAACTTTAACATAGCTTCCGCATCCTTTCATCGTACACAGAGAATTTCCGTTCCCCCTCCTGATCCATCCACAGAAATACAAATCTCTCAAAAAACCCTTTTTCCATCCACTTTGCCAGATACTTCTTTTCCTGCAGTTCCCCGGCATTTTGCGCATGCATTGTCCCCAACATACGGCAGCCGCAGTGCAGCGCTTCTTCCACGGCATCATAGTCCTCTCTGCCTCCCAATTCATCTACTGCAATGATCTGGGGAGACATGCTGCGAAGAAGCATCATCATTCCCTCCGCTTTGGGACAGGCGTCCAGCACGTCGGTACGAACTCCAAGATCATTCTGTGGAACACCGAAGTAACAGGCGGCTAATTCGCTCCGCTCGTCCACCACCCCTATCTTTTTTGCAGGAATTTCTTTGGTTCCGTTTGAAATTAGCCGGATACAGTCACGGAGCATGGTTGTCTTGCCAATCCCTGGCGGTGACAGAATCAGAGTATTATAAATACTGCCTGCTCCGGCAAGCCAGGGCAATAGACCCTTAGCGCAGCCCTTTTTCTGCCTTGCCACCCGCACATTGACGCTGCATATATTACGGAAGGAAAGAACTTTCCCCTGTTCACAGGCTGTCCGCCCTGCCACTCCCACACGATGCCCCCCCTGAATCGTAAAAAAGCCATTGCGCAATTCTTCTTCCAGCGCATACATGGAATACTGGCTCATTCTGGACAAGGTTTCTTTCATATCTGCTTCCTTCCAAATATAACTCTGTTCCCGGTTATTTTGCAGTTTGTTTTCCCTTTGGTTCCAGAAATACTCGTGTCCTTTTCCCAGCACCATCACAGGACGCCCAATACGAAGCCGGAGTTCTTCTGGTTCAATGCCCTGCTGAAAGCCTGCACGGCACAAAGGCCTTAACCCACTGGGAAATACGTTGATAATCTCATCCATAAACAATCCTCCATGGCTTTCTTATTTCAAATATATGTGGACAAGAATGGAAATATTACTAAAAAGAGACAAACATTATTTACCGTTGAATATAATGCGGTCAGCACACCAGAAGCACACAAAAAAGAGCCTTCCTGTAATAATACAGGAAAGCTCTTTCTATTGCTAAAATATAAGCTTATTTAATTTTTACAGTTTTTGCCTGTCCTTTAGATTTGAACAGCTTCTTATAAGCTTTCAATTTCTTCTTAGGAACAGTAATCACTGCCTTCTTCTGGATATTCTTTAATGCGTTCTTACCAACAGATTTCAGGCTGGAAGATTTAACAGTAATTTTCTTCAGCTTCTTGCAGTTGTAGAATGCTTTTGTGCCAATCTTGGCAACTTTCTTACCAATCGTTGCAGTTGTAGCTTTACTGCATCCAGAAAATGCATTATTGCCGATTTCGGTAATGGTAAACTTCTTGCCGCCAATCTTAACGGTATCAGCAACACTAATCTTTTTCAGACTCTTGCTCTTAACACCAGCCAGGGCAACTGTTCCCTTGCCGGTAATGTCAGCCTTAATTACCTTGTACTTGTAACTTCCTACTGTATAAGACTTATTTTTCTTCACGGTAATCTTAAAGGTAGTTTTCACTGTTCCCTTGTAGCTTCCCTTACCCGTAATTGTTACCGCAGCGGTTCCAAGATTCTTATTATTGCTGTAATTTACAGTGTAATCTGTATTCTTCACCAGTACCTTGCCATTGCAAGTTACTTTTACTGCAGGCGTCAATGCCTTGTTCTTGAATTCCTGAGCAGGTATGGTATCCACTTTTGCTCCGGAAATATCAACAATTGCCGGTTTTGCATCATTCAGTTCCTGATATTTATCTTCTGCATCCAGCAAAACATAGTAATTGGTTACTGCACCCTTCTCAATCAGATTCAGCTTGCTGTATGCAAGACGTGCGTCATCAATCAGCTTCTTGCTGGCGCTGGTTGCCTGTACGGTTCCAATCTTATTAATCAGAGCTACTACCGGATTTGCCGCATTTGTCTTAAGGCTTGTATAATCAGCCTCTGCCTTCTCCAGTACAGCAAGTTTTGTTACTTTCGCCTTCATCTCTGCATCCAGAGAGTTGTATGCAAGACGCGCGTCATAAATCAGTTTCCTGCTTGCCAATGTAGCTTCCACTGTTCCAATCTTCTCAATCATATTATCAACATTCTTTATAACGCTGTCTTTGTCTAACATGACTTTCCAGCGGTATACGCCGATAGACTGTGTCTCTTCTTTTTCCAGATTTACTGTCATAACGAGACGAAGCCCCTTTGTGGTAACTGGTTCAATTTCAACTACATTATACTGGTCTAACTTATCTAAATTGCCTTTATACTCGGTAAGCATCTTGGCGTCTTTCCACTCTTCTCCATCCAAATACTGGACTTTCAGTGAACCTGGACGACGATCCCATGGATCGTTTTCAAACCAGTAAACCTGAAGTTCTTTGGTGGTGATATCCCTATCCCACTTGTATTCCAGCCAGTGCTCTGTATCATCACGGGGCACTGTCCAGTTACTCCAGCCGGCATAGCCATGTCCGCCAGAAGAAGTAGGTTCAAAGGAAGAATCCTGGACTCCCTCAATACGTCCGGATCCGTATACTTTATCTGAGCTTACTTTTGCTTCCGGACCTGCATCATCTGCCGCACCGCTGACTTCTTTTTCGATTGCCTTATCTGCCATTGTCCAGATCAGCATTCTGGAAGAATTGTTCTTTGGCTCTTCCAGTCCTGGTGTGTACTCTGCATCATCGCCGCGGTTATTCCATGCATAATAAGGAACTGCCTGAAGTTTTACAGGTAAAAGCTCTCCATATGCGCTGTATTTTGCTTCTCCGGTAAGTTCTACCACACCTTTGAGTAAATCTTTGTTATATGTCGCTTTGAATTTTGCATTTCTTGGAATTACAACGTTAATTGGATCAAAATCTTCAATTTCAGGATTCAGCTGTGCATTGCCAGCTCTCTCCAGACTATATACAATTGGTCCTCTCTGTAATGCAATTCTTCCTGTATTGGTTGTAACATTCGGATCTGCTTCTGTTTTGCGTACTTCCATAGGAATATCAACAGTCACTACATCGCCCTTATTCCATGTACGGTTCACCGCTGCATAGCCTTTTTCTACTGGTGCGTTGACAGCAACTCCGTTTACCTTAATGGTAACGTTCTTATTACTCTGCTCTGCAACCCAGCCTGGGATACGCACTTTCAAAGTGAACGCCTTAGACTGCTGTGGATTGACTGTCAGTTTCACTGCGCCGTTCCATGGATAGTCTGTCTCTTGTATCAATTCCACAGGAGTTCCGCTGACTGTAGTATTTCCCTTGCTTCCTACATACATGTTTACAAATACATCATTGTTATGTACGGTATACATATAACCGCTTAATGCTGCGATGGTACGCATCAGGTTTGGCGGGCAGCATGCGCATGCAAACCATTCAGAACGTCTGTTTCCAGCCTTAGCTTCCAACAGGGTGCTGTAGAAGAAACGGTTTCCATCCAGGTTTGTTCCTACCAGCACTGCATTATACAATGCCTTCTCTACGCTGTCTGCATATTTTCCGTCTTCATATAATAAGTTCATTCTCTGATTCCAGTTTGCCATGGAGATTGCTGCGCAAATCTCACAGTAAGACTGGTCGTTTGGAAGCACATAGTCGTCTCCAAATCCTTCGGAATCACTGCTGGGAGCAGTGGTGCCGATTCCGCCTGTAATATAGGTCTTCTTATTTGTAACAGAATCCCAGATAGCATTCAGGCTCTTTAAGTAAGCGGCTCTGTCTGCATCGTTGGCGTCTAAAGTAGTAGCCACATCTGTAATTCCTGCATAGAAATAACCTGCACGTACAGAATGTCCCTTTGCATTTACTTCATCCTTAAACGGAGTCTTATCCTGGGAATAGGTATGTCCATAATAACCGCTGTCTCTTGGATTTTCAACGATATCTCCATTCTCATTGGTTTTTACTTCGCCACGTCTGTCAATAAAAATCTTTGCAGTATCATAATAATCCTGTCCTGCGCCTGCTCCTTCGTATTCTTCAGCAAGTTTTCCGAATTTTACAAGGGCAAGTTCAATCTCTTCGTGTCCGGGAACTTCATGACGGGTTCCGTTCTTGCCAAACAGAGTAACGATCTCATTTGCGAAACGTCTGCCTGCCACATACAGTCTGTAGTCCGGCTTGCCGATACCTTCGCGGTAACGTGTATAAGCCACTACGGACTCCAGGAAATGGCCGGCATTGTACATTTCATGGTTGGCAAAATTCTTCCAGCGGTGTGTGCCTGAGGATTCGCCGCCTGCGTATTCCTTGCTCCGCAGGGTAAAGAATGTATCAATATAACCGTCTGCATACTGAACTTTTTCAATTTTCTCAATCCAGCTGTTCAACGTATCTTCCAGTTTCTTCCTCTGTGCTTCTATCTCCGCACCTGTATCATTTTGTGTAGCAGAAAGGGTGTAGGAAATTGCTTCGATACTCTTATAAATATCAGAATCCTGGAATACAAATCCCTTAAATTCGCCATATTCCTGTCCATTTAATTTCTTAATGGCATTGTCAAAGTTAGGCTCTCCGCCGGACGCCTTGCTAATTTCTAAGATCGCTTTATTCAGGGAAGCCAGTGCATTGGTTTCCTGTTTGGGAGCCCAGAATGCATCATTCAGCTGTACATTTTCAAAGGTTACAGAACGGTTAGACTCTGCTGCAGCCGCAGGATTTTTTACTGTAATCTTTGCAGTTGCATCATATTCCTTGTTATCATATTTCGCCTTACCTTTTACTTCAAAGGTTGTCCCGGCTTTATCTTTTGCATAGTTTGCCGCGTCAACTGTGTCCCATGTAACAGGAATTAATTTAGAATCAAAGGTCTCTCCCAAATCAATATTATTATTCTCTGTTATAAGAGAAGGGGTAGGCTCGTCAAAAACCAGTCCCTTCGCAACTACAGAATCTGGTAAAATTGGCGCTACGCCTGCTGCGGTTGCCGTCTCATAAGGCACGATCTCTTCTACGCCTTCCACATGAAGGTTGATTTCTTTTACGATATCTACTCCCTCTGCAGAAACGGTAAGCTTCAGCACTGCCTTGCCTGGTTTTGTGCCTTTTACTTTAACGACAGATTTATCAGCAGAACCCTGGATTGTTACTACCTCGGGCTTGTCAACTTCCCATTTGTAGGAAGACTTTTCTTCCATCTCACTTGGGATTGCCGCTGCAGAAAATTCCTTCTCTGCTCCCTCAGCAAGTCCATTGTCGCCAGTGACAATGGCATCCTGCAGTCTGTCTGTTACCTTATTCCCGAATACTTCCCACTCGCTAATACCAAAACCATTACTTCCTGTTCCGCTTCGCTGAACTTTCATGCGAAGGCTTCTGGTGGTAATTTCTTGTGAAAATGTTACAGTATTCCAAACGCCGTCTGCTCCGCCGGCGCCTCCATGCTCTACGCCTGCATCCGCAACCTTTTTCCAAGTCTTTCCATCTGCATCCAGATATTCCACTTCTGCACTCATAGGGAATGAAACCCCTTCATTTACCTCTAATTCTGTTCTGTCTGCCCACCACATCACACGCATACTCTTTAAAGTATAGTCTGATTCCCAGGTAAGGGTTACAGGCAAAGGATACAGTGATGCATTTGCATCCCAGCAGTTCCAGCTTGTAGCCGGATCTTCTCCTGCTAACTTTCCATCATTAATAGCCTCCGTTGTGATGCCCCAAATATTAGTATGGGCAGCATCAGCTTTTGCTTTGAGGGCTACATTTTCGCCCAAGTCTTCTGTGTCAGTACTTTCTTCAGCGAATGGCGTCTCTTCCCCCGTCTGTTCCGCCTGTACGCTTGATGCAGGCAGAACCGAAAATACCATGGCCATGCTGAGTACCAAAGCTAACAATTTTCGTTTCATTTAGTTTCCTCCTTTTTTCATATATATTTATATTATCTGTCCCATTGCAGATGAAAAAAAGAGTATTATTTTCTACTTATAGCAATATTTTAAACTAAATTCGCTTCCCCTCTGGAAACTTTTCTCTGTACTTTTCCGTTTCACAGGCTCCAAACGATTTTCAGAAAAATATCAGGGAAATAAATGAAAAAAACTCCGTATTCTCTGCCCTCCAGAAAATACGGAATTCTTTCACACAATTTTTAATTATATTTACGCTTTCTAGCTGCTTCGGATTTTTTCTTACGTCTTACGCTTGGCTTTTCGTAATGCTCTCTTTTACGAATTTCCTGCTGAATCCCTGCCTTGGCACAGTTTCTTTTGAATCTGCGTAAAGCGCTATCCAAAGTTTCGTTTTCTTTAACGATTACATTTGACATAGTCTCACACCTAACCTCCCTCCAGTTGCGTATTGTGCATATTCAACTGTTTGGGTAATATTATTGCACTATCAAATATTATAACAGATTTCCCCGGTAAGTCAACCGTTTTTAATGGAAAACTTTAGGAATTTACCTGTCTTTCCAAAGCATTCTGTGCCTCTGCAATGGCTTCAGGAATTCCTGCCGGATTTTTGCCCCCTGCCTGAGCCATATTGGGGCGTCCGCCGCCTCCTCCGCCAACTTTGCCTGCAATAACTTTGATCAGATTGCCTGCATGGGCGCCCCGAGCCATAGCTTCTTTGGTTGCCATAGCGATAAGATTTACTTTGCCGTCCTGTTCAGAAGCAAGCACCACCACGCCTTCCTTTAGTTTTTCCTTCAGCTGGTCTCCCAGCTCCCGGAGTCCGTTCATATCCACACCAGGCACATTTGCCGCAAGCAGTTTTACACCCTTCACATCTGTGATCTGATCCATAACATCTCCAAGAGCGTCTTTGGCCGCTTTGCTCTTTAAAGATTCGTTTTCTGCCTGAAGCGCCTTCATGTCAGCCATGATATGCTCTAATTTCTCCACCAATCCGGCTGGATTAGTTTTCACTGCTTTTGCTGCTGCCGCAAGTGTTTCCTCCAGTCTGTCATAATAAGAAAATACTGCTTTGGAGGTAAGGGCCTCAATACGCCGCACACCTGCCGCCACGCCGGATTCTGAAATGATCTTAAATGCGCTGATGCTGCTGGTATTATCTACATGAGTTCCTCCGCAAAGTTCGATGGAAAAGTCTCCCATTTTTACTACCCGCACAGAATCTCCATACTTCTCTCCGAACAGAGCCATAGCGCCTGTCTTCTTTGCTTCTTCCAATGTCATAACCTCTGTCACAACTGGAAGGGATGCAGCAATTTTCTCATTCACAATGGCTTCCACCTTAGCGATCTCCTCCGGCGTCATTGCGGCAAAATGAGAAAAGTCAAACCGGAGCCTGTCCTGATTTACATCCGAGCCATGCTGTTCTACGTGGCTGCCCAAAACCTCCCTTAACGCCTTCTGCAGTAAATGGGTGGCGCTGTGATTTCTTCCGATGAGTGCGCGCTTCTCTTCCGCCACAGAAAGTTCTACCGTATCGCCGGCTTTGAACATGCCTGCTGTTACTCTGCCTACATGGCCAATCCGCCCTCCTCTGAGATGTATGGTATCCTCCACCACAAATTCATTTTCTCCACAACGAATCACTCCAGTATCTGCATTCTGTCCGCCCATGGTGGCATAAAACGGCGTTTCCTCCACAATCATGGTGCCCCGTTCTCCATCAGACAAAGCTTCTGTCAGTTCTGTCTCTGTAGTTAAAACAGTTATTTTGGAACTGTGAGTCAAACGATCGTAACCCACAAACTCTGAGGTGACTTTTGCATCGATCTCATCATATACTGTGGCGTCTGCTCCCATATAGTTTGTCTCTTTCCTTGCATTCCTCGCCTTATTCCTCTGCTCCTCCATGCATGCAGTAAATCCTGCCTCATCCATGGAAAATCCCTTTTCTTCCAAAATTTCCCGGGTGAGATCCATGGGGAATCCATAGGTATCATAAAGTTTGAAGGCATGTTCCCCAGACAACTGCTTTTCTCCAGCTTTTGTCATTTCCTCCTGCATCTGTGCAAGAATACTAAGGCCCTGGTCAATGGTTTTGTCAAACTTTTCTTCTTCCTGGGTCAGAACCTTAAAAATAAATTCTTTTTTCTCATCCAATTCTGGATATCCGTCTTTGCACTCTGCAATGACAGTTGCACTTAAAACAGCAAGAAACCTGCCGGAAATGCCCAACAGCCTGCCATGGCGCGCAGCACGGCGGATCAGACGTCTCAGCACATAACCCCGTCCTTCGTTGGAAGGCATGATTCCATCTGATATCATAAACGTTGCGGAACGCATATGGTCTGTAATCAGGCGGATGGATACGTCATCCTGTTCATTGACCTGATATGTCTTGCCGGACACCTGGCATACCTTGTCCCGAATGGCCTTCATGGTATCCACATCAAACACTGAGTCCACATCCTGTACTACCACTGCCAGACGCTCCAGTCCCATTCCGGTGTCTATATTCTTATTGGCAAGCTCCTGATAATTTCCATGCCCGTCCCCGTCAAACTGTGTAAATACGTTGTTCCATACTTCCATGAAACGGTCGCAGTCGCATCCCACCTTGCAGTCCGGTTTCCCGCAGCCATATTTTTCTCCACGGTCATAATAAATCTCTGAGCAGGGACCGCAGGGACCAGCGCCATGTTCCCAAAAATTATCACATTCTCCGTTTTCGTCCCGGTAGAAACGAGTGATCTTTTCTGTCGGAACTCCTACTTCTTTGGTCCAGATTTCAAAAGCCTCGTCATCCTCTCCGTAAATTGACGGGTAGAGACGTTCTGGTTCCATGCCGATCACCTGTGTCAAAAACTCCCAGCTCCAGGCAATTGCCTCCCGCTTAAAATAGTCTCCAAAAGAAAAGTTGCCAAGCATCTCAAAAAAGGTAAGATGCCTGGCTGTCTTACCAACATTTTCAATATCTCCGGTACGGATACATTTCTGGCAGGTAGTCACACGTTTTCTGGGCGGAATCTCCTGGCCTGTAAAATATGGCTTTAACGGCGCCATTCCCGCATTGATCAGCAGCAGGCTGTTATCATTGTGGGGCACCAGCGAAAAACTCTTCATGGCAAGATGTTCCTTACTCTCAAAAAATTCCAGATACATCCTGCGCAGTTCATTTACTCCATACTTCTTCACTACAAATTTCCTCCAACTGTCTATTTCTGTTCTTCTGCTGTCTTTGCATCTTTGCTGTCACGCAGCTTCTTACCAAGAAAAATTCCGGCAAGGGCCACTGCTGCAAACATCACAAACTTCACTGCATACTGCAAAAACGTAGTCAAAATCGTCATAACGCACCTCCTATCAACTGTTAATATTATCATATGGCGCCGCCATTTTCAAGTATCGGAACACTTCCATAAGCTGCTGCATCTATCTCTTGGGTTCATCTACTGTCAGCACCTGATTCTCTTTTTCCACTGCCAGAACCCTTCCTGTATACTTCCTGTGTTTTGGCAATTCCAGATATTCTTCTATCTGTTCATAGTGTTTCCAAAGATGCATGGGAATTACACTTCCTGTGTGAACCTGTTCCAGAAAATAATCCAGTCCCAGAAACTGGCTCTGTCCAAGCCGTGGATCTGCCACCACAAAAGACAGATCAATCTGCTTGTCCTTCAGCAGGCTGATCTGCTGCTTGTAAGTCACTTCCTGATAACGGTTAAAGACATCTGTCTCCTCTTCCCAGCGCCACCAGTTCAAATCTCCTGCATGATAGATCGTTTTACTGGAAATGGACACTAAAAATGCTACGCCGCTGTCTGTGGAACGCAGCGTTTCCACCACTGCTTCTCCCACTTTATAAACCTCGCTGGGCTTTACATAAGTAATCTTTTCCTTAATTTCCTCTCCGAACCCTAACCGTTTCAGCATGGAATTTCCAAGCTTCTTCTTCACTTCCTTTGCAAAGATATAGTATATATTCTTATAACGTCTGCTCCAGTTCAGCACTTCTGAATCAAAATGATCCCGATGGCTGTGGCTGGAAAAAACATAGACAGGCGTCTCTTCTGAAAATTCGGGCATTTCTCCATGATACTCGCAGCCTGGCACACCTTTCCCATTATAATAATCAAACACCAGAGCTTTTCCTTCCAGTTCCACACAAAAGGTACTGTGGTGAATATAAGTTATTCTCATATGTTTTCTGCCTCCTTATCTATTGTAAGTCCCACAATTTTAAAAGTCAACGAAAATATTGCGCAACGATCCCGAAATAACAGAAGCCCCGAATTACTCCGGAGCTTTCATTTTTACCTATATGATAATGCACACCAGACCGCCGTTGCTGTCGTTGACAATTTTCTGCATAGTGTCCTGCAGCTTCACCTGGCTTTCATCATCCATCATGGTGATTTTACTGCGGATACCGTCCTCCACCAGTTCTCCGATGGATTTCCCGAAAATATTTGTCTGCCAGATTCCTTCTTCCTGGTCTCTGGATGTCTTGATATAGCCAATCAAATCTTGTGCCTGTTCCTCGCTGCCGATAATCGGTGCAATTTCCGTCTCCACATTTGCTCTTATCATATGTATAGAGGGCGACTGCGCCTTGATCTTTACTCCAAATTTATTTCCATGGCGGATCAGTACTGGTTCCTCAATTTCAATATCGGTAAGCTGGGGCGTTACTACGCCGTAACCTTTCTGCTTGACAGCTTCCATGGCGCTTCCGACTTTATCGTATTCTCTCTTCATGGCTGACAATTCCCGAATCATGGAAATCAACTGATATTCTCCTTGAATCGGGACCCCTGTAAGCTCGCTCATGTTCTCATAATAATATTTTTCATCTATATCAAATACAATCTGCACACAGCCTCTTGAAAGTTCTACCTTATCCAGCTTCATCCTGCGTATATACTCTCCTTCAGGCATCAGTTCCGTACCGCGAATATCTTTGGCAAAGGTAAATTTCTTAAGAATCTGCATGGCATTCTGAATCACATTTTCTTTAATCTTATGGGAATTCTCCAGCATTTCCACCCATTTTGGCAAAAAGAAATCCACCCGCTCAATGGGAAATTCATAGAGAATGCTCTCTAAAATATGATAAATATCATCTTTTCTGAGCTGTTCACAGTTTACTGGAAGTACTCCCACAGCATATTTCTCTGCCAATTCCTCCGCCATCTTCTGACTTTCTGCACTGTACGGCTTCTGGGTATTTAATAAAAGGATAAATGGCTTGCCTAGCTTTTTTAAAGCCCCTACCGTCTTTTCCTCTGCCGGAATATAACTTTCTCTGGGCAGATCTGTGATGGAGCCGTCTGTAGTAATCACAATTCCTATATTTGAATGTTCCCTTATGACTTTTTGTGTTCCAATTTCTGCTGCCTGGGTAAATGGAATCTCATAATCGAACCAGGGCGTTTTCACCATCCGTTCTGTCCCTTCCTCCATATGCCCTGTTGCGCCATCCACCATAAATCCCACGCAGTCAATGAGCCTGACACTGACCTCCAAATCCTCGCTAAGACGGATTTTTGCCGCCTCTTTCGGCACAAATTTTGGCTCTGTGGTCATAACGGTTTTTCCCTGGGCTGACTGGGGCAGCTCGTCTGTGGCCCGTTCCCTGCTATGTACATCTTCCATCTCCGGAAGCACCATTACATCCATAAAACGTTTGATGAAGGTGGATTTTCCGGTTCTCACAGGCCCTACCACTCCAATGTAAATATCCCCATTGGTCCTGGCGCTGATATCTTTGTAAATATTATATGTACCTGCACTGATATTTTCCATACAAAAACCTCCTGTTCTACTGTTATCAGTATATGCAGGAGGTTTTTCCTTAGAACAATATATCTTTGTTATTGAATCTGTTAAAAAGCATCAGGGCTCTCCAGTTGCCAGAACCCTCCCCATGCCGAAAATTACCATAAATTTTTTTCGCTTTCCTGGCGGGAAATTACCATAAATTTTTTTCGCTTTCCTGGCGGGAAATTATCATAAATTTTTTTCGCTTTCCTGGCGGGAAATTACCATAAATTTTTTTCGCTTTCCTGGCGGGAAATTACCATAAATTTTTTTCGCTTTCCTG
>CATNCF010000033.1 GCA_950097145.1 uncultured Lachnospiraceae bacterium | reverse complement strand
AGGCTGCCAAAATACATGCGGGAAGCCCTGGAATATGGGCAAAATGCTGCTTGATTACTATTTTGTGCGCTAAAGTATTGATTTTTCAAGGTGCATACCCCATTTTTAATATGGGAAGTTTGAGTATTTAATTTTTCCATCTCAAAACACAAATTTTATAAAATGCATCCTCCCCCTACCACCAGATCCCCCTGATAAAATACCACTGCCTGTCCAGGGGTAATGGCGCGCACAGGCTCTATAAAATCACAGCGTACCTTATCCCTTTCCACTTTTCGTATCCTGCAGGGCGCCCCTTGATGGCTGTAGCGGATTTTGGCTGTGACTTCCATTTCACCTTCCAGATCTGGAATGGACATAAAATTCAAATGATCTGCATAGGCGGCAGTCCCAAACACTTCTTCATTGCTGCCTAAAACTACTTCATTGGTTTCTGGACGCAGTTCTGTCACAAATACCGGAGTCCCCAAAGCGATCCCAAGTCCCTTCCGCTGCCCAATAGTATAATGAGTAATTCCCTTATGACGGCCTAAAATCCTGCCGTCTCTGCTGACAAAATTTCCTTCTAAAGGCGCCTGAACGCCAGACTGCCTGTCAATAAATCCAGCATAATCATGATCTGGTATAAAACAGATTTCCTGGCTGTCCGGCTTGTCTGCCGTACGAAGCCCAATCTGCTTTGCCATGGCCCGTATTTCTTCCTTAGTATAATCTCCCACCGGCATCAGCGTATGGGCAAGCTGGCTCTGGGTCAGATTATACAATGCATAGGTCTGGTCTTTCGCTGTTGTCTTTGATCTGCATAGCGCAAGCCTGCCATTTTCAAGGCGGGCAATTCTTGCATAATGTCCTGTAGCAATGTAATCTGCTCCAATATCCAGACTCCGCTTTAACAAAGACTCCCATTTCACATAACGATTACAGGCAATGCAGGGATTGGGGGTACGCCCCTTCAAATATTCTGCCACAAAATAATCCATGACATGTTCTTTAAATTCTTTCTTAAAATTCATCACGTAATAAGGAATGCCCAGCATATAAGCCACACGTCTTGCATCTTCCACCGCTGACAGGCCGCAGCACCCGCCATTCTCCTGCTGTGCCTGCTCTTCTTCCTCCTGCCAGATCTGCATGGTAACGCCGATCACCTCGCAGCCCTGCTCCTTCAAGAGCCATGCCGCCACAGAAGAATCTACGCCGCCGGACATCCCCACCACTACTTTTTTCTTTTCCATAAGCAGTACCGGAGCCTAATACAGTTCCTAGGAAGCTGTATTAGTAATCCTCTTCTTCCTCTTCCTCGCTAATGTCGTTTTTGGGCTTTTCCAATCCCTCAATCTTTATCCCGTTTTTCTCAGCATAATCCCAAAGAGCCGCGTGAATGGCCTCCTCCGCAAGCAGGGAACAATGCACCTTTACTGGAGGAAGTCCGTCCAGAGCCTCCATCACCGCCTGATTGGTAACCATAAGGGCTTCCTGTATGGTCTTTCCTTTCACCAATTCCGTTGCCATAGAACTTGTAGCTACCGCAGCCCCACAGCCAAAAGTCTTGAATTTCACATCCTGAATGATGCCATTGTCATCAATATCCAGAAAAATACGCATGATATCGCCGCATTTTGCATTTCCCACCGTGCCGACGCCACTGGCATTTTCTATTTCCCCTACATTTCTCGGATTTTTAAAATGGTCCATTACTTTTTCACTATACATTTGTTTTCCTCCAGATTTTCCAATAATATTCTGCCCGTTTCTCTATCCCTCATTAGGTTTCATGTTTTTATTTATTTTTCTTCCTATAGTCTTCATACAGGGGGGACATTTCCCGCAGTTGGGAAACAATTTCCTTAATGGTATCCACCGTATAATCAATATCCTCTCTGGTAGTGTCGGCTCCAAGTGTCAGCCGCAGAGAGCCATGAGCGATCTCATGGGGCAGCCCAATGGCAAGAAGCACATGGGACGGGTCTAAAGAACCAGACGTACATGCAGAACCGGACGAACCGCAGATTCCTTTCATATCCAGCATAATCAACAGAGATTCTCCCTCCACAAACTGGAAACAGAGATTCACATTATTGGGCAGACGGTTTGTTCTGTCACCATTCACTCTGGTAAAGGGTATCTCCTTTAACACACGCTCCATAAGATAATCCCGAAGTTTCCGTTCCCTGTCTGTGCGCTCTTTCATGTCAGCCAAGGCAAGCTCCGCCGCTTTTCCAAAACCAACAATCCCCGGAACATTTTCTGTTCCTGCCCGGCGTTTCCGCTCCTGGGCTCCTCCATGCACAAAAGAACGAATCTTCACACCTTTGCGGATATAGAGAAATCCGACTCCTTTGGGGCCGTTTAACTTATGCCCGCTGCTGCTTAACATATCAATATTTAACTCATCTACATTAATTGGCACCTGTCCAAAAGCCTGAACAGCGTCTGTATGGAAAAGTACCCCATGTTCCCTGGCAATCTTTCCAATCTCAGCTACAGGCTCAATGGTTCCAATCTCGTTATTTGCAAACATGATAGAAATGAGAATGGTATCCGGCCTTACTGCCTTCTTAAGTTCCTCCAGCTTTACCACGCCAAATTCATCCACATCCAGATACGTCACTTCAAAGCCGTTCTGTTCCAGCCACTGGCAGGTATGGAGAATAGCATGATGCTCAATTTTACTGGTAATAATGTGCTTTCCTTTGCCCTTATAAACTTCTGCAGCAGCTTTTAACGCCCAGTTATCCGATTCACTTCCCCCCGCAGTAAAATAAATCTCATTTTCCTTTGCCCCAATGGCATTGGCAATGATTCCCCTTGCCTGGGAAATGGCCTCTTTGCTCTTACCTCCAAATTCATACACCGTGGAGGCATTCCCATAAAATTCACTAAAATACGGAAGCATTGCCTCCACAACCTCCGGCGCTGTCCGGGTTGTCGCTGCATTGTCCAGATATATCATCTTTTTCATATTTTTCACCTCTATATACTAATTTTTCATTGTTCAGCCGTCTTTGCTCTCCTGCACCAGTTCTCCGATATTGATACTGTCCACAGTCTCATTGATGCTGTCATTAATCCGTTTCCATACAATCTTGCTGACGCACTGGGAAGAACCATTACAATGTGCCAGCCCGCTCTTATCAATACCCGCGCATTCCACTGGAATCAGATCTCCTTCCAACGCTCTTAAGACGTCTCCTACCGTAATCTCCGAAGCCGGCCTGGCAATACTGTAACCGCCGTTCACCCCACGCACGCTTTTCACAAGACCTGCCTTCTTAAGCTTTGCCATAAGCTGTTCCAGATAACTGACAGAAATCTCCTGACGCTGTGCAATACTTCCCAATGACACCGGCTGGCCTTCTCCGCAAACTGCAAGATCAATAAAAGCCCTCAGTCCATATCTTCCCTTTGTAGATAATTTCAATCTTTCACCTTCCATCTTCTTTGGCATTGAAACAAATCTTTTTGAATTCCGAGTGTTTTAGTCGGGATTTATTACAATCGCATAGTATCATGGTTTTATTCTGCTGTCAAGTTCCTTTTTCTATGCATGATGAATTTTTTTCATGCATAGAATAAAAATAACCTTTCATGATATTTCGGAGCTTTTATGAAATCTGATTCACTGCGCAAACATCCACTAATCACTGGCACACTGCTTCTGACACTGACAGGCATACTTTCCCGGATTATCGGCTTTTTCTTTAGAATATTCCTCTCTCATAGAATTGGTGCCGAAGGAATGGGAATTTACCAGCTTACTATCCCGATACATGTCCTCACCATTTCTCTGACATCCTCTGCTATACAGACTGCAATTTCCAGATTCGTGGCACAAGCCGCAGCCAACAATTCTTTAGGCTCTGGCAGCCCCAACAATAGACGGTGCAGCGAAAGCTGCTATTTAAGTGCGGGATTAATTCTGTCTCTGTCTTTGTCCTTTTTGTGTACCGTATTCCTGTACCAGTCTGCGGAAACAATTGCTGTAAATTTTCTGGAGGAAAAAAGATGCGCCCCGCTCCTTAAAATTCTTGCCTTTACCGTACCGTTCGGCGCTATCCATTCCTGCATTAATGGGTATTTTTATGGTTTGAAAAAAACCTTTGTCCCCGCCATGTCTCAACTACTGGAACAACTTGCACGCGTCTTAAGCGTCTGGCTGTTTTTTCAGATTTCCATGGAAAAATACCATGCCATTTCCCTGAATCTTGTGGTATGGGGCATGGTTGTTGGGGAACTGGCCGCTGTGCTTTTCTCCGTTACCTTCCTCCGGCATAAAAAAAGCCAGGGCAGCCGCTTTCACGCCCTGGGGCAAATCTTTTTTATGTCCCTGCCCTTAAGCGCCAACCGGGTCCTGGTAAATGTCCTGCAGAGCATGGAGGCAGTGATGCTCCCTGGACAGCTCCGTCTTTATGGCTATTCCAATACCGAAGCCTTAAGCGTATATGGCACTCTCACTGGGATGGCTCTTCCCATGGTGCTGTTTCCCTCTGTATTAACGAATTCTGTCTCCGTTATGCTGCTTCCGCTCATCGCGGAAGCACAGGAGAAGCAAGAGAAAAGATACATCATCAACGCCGTTAAAAAAACCTGCTTCTACAGTCTGCTTTTGGGATTCTTATGCACTCTGATGTTCTTGCTTTTAGGAAGATGGATGGGGACTGTGCTGTTCTCCAATTCTCTTGCCGGAACTTTTATCGTTACCCTTGGCTGGATTTGCCCGTTCCTGTATCTGTCTACGACACTGCACAGTATCCTGAATGGACTTGGCAAAACTACCCACACTTTTTTCCTCAACATCCTGGGGCTTGGAATCCGCATTGCCTTTGTCCTGCTGGTAATCCCGCTCGCTGGGATCAAAGGGTATTTATGGGGAGCACTGCTGAGTCAGATTATTATGGCGGCAGGCGCTCTGCTTATGTTATTGGTACGCCGTTCACGTGTTCTTTAAACGATCAATACCCCGTAAATTACGGGGTATTGATCTTCTTAACATTTTTCCTTCTCTTAATCTTTGCCTGATATAACATCTCATCCGACTTCTGCAGAAGCTCATTCAAATCTGTCTCTTCTTTACACGAAAAACCATAGATTCCAATGGACAATTCCACATAAAATGGCTTCCCGCTTCTGCTGTTAAATTCCTGGCTCAATGTCTGGAGACAGTCTGCCACATGTTCTTTAAATTCTGTTTCCTCTGACAAGACCAGAGATACAAATTCATCTCCGCCAATCCGGGCCGTGATAGCTTCCTTGGGCAGCAGTTCCTGAAGATACCTGGCCGCCCTGCTAATGGCGAAATCTCCCGCCGAATGCCCATAACAGTCATTGATCTGTTTCAAATGATCCAAATCTCCGAAAATAAGATACGCCTTTTTGCCGGAATTCTTACGGCATTCCCGAATGGCACGTTCCATAAATCCTCTCCGGTTCAAAAGATGTGTCAAATCATCATATTCTGAAATAAAACTTAAAATATTATTCTGCTCCTGAATTGTATGCAGGGAACTTTCCAGCTCTTTCTGGGACTCCTTTTCAATCTGGTTTAATTCCAGAAAGCGCAAAAGGGAACCAAACTGCAGACTGCAGATTTGCAAAAATGAAATATCCTCCTGTCTCACTTCACAGAGCATAATCCCATACTGCTTATCACCTGAGAACAGTACAAAAGCAGTCATAATAGCGGAACCTCCCGGACGGATAAAAGAGGTAAAGCCATTTCCTATGGTCACCTTTGGACGCTCTTGTCTCTTATAACAGACCATTTCGTCTCCCTCAAACCAGGAAGTCAGATAAATTTCTTCTGGAAAATCAGGAAACATGCCACTCTTATGAAGCACAGGCTTATCGAACAGGTAAATATAACAGCTCTTAACCTTCATCATGCGGAAACGCTTCATAATGTAATGCAAAGCTGTTGCAAGCCCTTCTCCCTCCTCAATGTCAGTGAGATCCCTGATAAATGAGGGGACAAACCAGCTCTTCCGATTGCTCTCCATAACCTCCCGTTCCAGTTTCGATACATTGGAAAAATGGATATACTGCCGAGTCGTATCCAATATAATCAAAAGCTGTTCCTGTTCTCTGGCGCTTCCTGCATTGGAGATCAGCATCTGCAGCAAATCTGAAAAATACTCCAAAAGCAGCGAGCTGGACATATGTTCATAGGCAGTGAGCTTTTTCAATATATCCAGAAGATAATCCATATCCAGGCTTTGTCCCTCCGACTGACAGATATTCTTGTAAATATAGTGAAAATAATCTAGAATCAGCCCGGAATAGTAGTTTCTCTCCTTCTGGTAAGGAATGGACGACAGCAGCTCTCTTGCAAAATATCCTACAGATTTCAGGACATACTGCTCCTTTTCCATCATTTCTTCAAACACATGGGACTGCAGTTTCTCATATCCACATCCGCAGGAAGAACGTTTATGTAAGCAGACCGGCATCCTTTGTGCAAACATCATTTTATTCTCACATAGGGCAATGGCATTCCTCAGCGCTACGTAACTGAATTGAAATCCATTCTGGGAAACGCTGGTCAAAAGCGGATCGATGGTCCTTGCCAGTTCCACGTCATCAAATCCAGTAACAGCAATATCCTCCCCTACCCTGAGGTTCCGTGCCGCACATACGCGGTAACAGCATTTTGCCATATTGTCATTGGCACAGGCAATTGCCTCAAGCCCTGGGTTCTGATCCAAAAGCCTCTCGACCTGTTCCTTTACCTGTTCCGAGTAATTTCCATAGGCAACCATGGAATCCTCCACAGCCAGTCCATGCTCCCTCATCACATCATAAAAAGCCTGCAGTCTCTCATTGCCGTCTAAGTTGGATGACGGCCCGCTTAAAAACGCAATCTTCCGATAACCATGATCCGCCGCCAGATGCTCTATACAGGCACGCATCCCCTTATAGTTATTCGCCATGATATAAGGTACGCCTGTATCATCCACTTTTTCCCCCAGCAGCAGACAGGGAATATTGGCATACCGATCCAAAAACGCTTTCTTCTCCTCTTTTGTATCAAAATAAGAAAGCGCCGCATATGTAATAATCATTGCATCTGGTCTTGTAAAATCCGCATAAGAATATACCGTATCGAACTGATAATTGCAATCTCCTTCTGATTCCACGGAAAATACATCCAGACAATAGGACGGCATCCGGGGCCCCATCAGAAATACAATGTTCACATCTTCTTTTTGTGCACAGGTATAAAAACCTCTCAGCAATTCCCCAGAATAATCAGACTGCGTATCTCCCAGCATAATCGCAATGGTATATGATTTTTTCTGACGTTCCCTCATAGTGTGATCCTTTCCAAAAAATATGCTACTTCTATCTTATACTTATTTTGTTTCCATTACAAGTTGTTCTCTCTATACAATATCTACAAAAAAAATCCCACAAAAATAGTACATTTTACCACAAAATTTTACATAATCTTTTCTAATTTCTTTTTATGGATTATAATAACAAAGAATCATTGCAACTTTTACAGAGAATTAAAAAGGAGATACAAATGAAACTAATTTTTATCAGACACGGTGAACCTGATTATTCCATAGATTCCCTGACAGAAAAGGGGTGGCGTGAAGCAGAACTTTTGTCCTTAAGAACTGCAAAATGGAATGTTACCGACTTCTACTGTTCTCCCTTGGGACGCGCCAGGGACACTGCAAGTCTTACACTGAAAAAAGCCGGCCGTAAGGCTGTCACTTTAGAATGGCTGCGGGAATTTGACGCTCCCATCTGGGACGATATGATGAAGCGGCGGAAAGTGCCTTGGGATTTCTATCCAGAATTTATGACGGTACACCCTGAACTGTTTGATCTAAACCGTTGGCAGGAAAATCCAGTGATGGCAGAGGGACGTGCAGGGGAAGAATACCAAAGAGTCTGCACAGAGTTAGACAACCTTTTGAAAGATTATGGCTACATACGTGAGAATTACCGCTACCGCACCAGCAGCCAGACGAAAAACGACGCTGTCATTGTCTGCTTCTGCCATCTGGGAATCACCTGCGCGCTGCTCTCCCATCTGATTAACACCACGCCCAGCCAGCTCTGGCAGGGATTTTTCCTGGCCCCCACTTCGGTAACCGTCATCGGCACAGAAGAGCGTACCCCCACGGAAGCATATTTCCGCTGCCAGGTAATGGGCGATACTTCCCATCTGCTAATGGGCGGGGAACCAGTTTCTTATTACGGATATTTTACAGAACCTTTCCAGGGGTAAAAAGAATGCTGCACTGAAGCGCTTTCTATACGAAGCGTCTAAATTGCAGCATCCCTTTTCAAAACTTCCGAAATTCATTAATATCATTTACTAATTCCCGGACACAGCGGATTTGATTGTCAAACACACCCGCTTTATACAGATTAATCAGGATCATTCCCACAGGCACTGCAATAATCATGCCGATGATACTGCTGACCTTGTAACCAATATACATAAAAATCAAAGTAGCAAGAGGATTCATGCCAATGGTATCGCCCACAATCTTGGGCTGAATCACCTGGCGGACAATCTGGGTCACTGCATACAGAATAATCAAGCCCGCTGCAAATTGATAATCAGAGGATAATATTTTTATCACTGCCCAGGGTCCCAGCACTGTTCCTGTTCCAAAAAATGGCAGCATATCCAGAAAGGCAATTAAAAACGCCACCAGTAAGACATAATCTACCCGCAGAATCATCAGCCCGATTACAAGAATTACATAGACCACTCCCATAATTTTAAACTGGGCTTTAAAATAACCTCCCACCACATGTTTCAAATCCTGAATCACGCTGGATACCCGGTTCCAAATCCCTGCCGGCGCGTGTTTATTCAATCTCTGGAGGATTAAATCACGTTCTGCCGTAAAGAAATATGCAGAAAGAAGAGACATAATAATCGAAATCAATGTTCCAGGAACATTTTTAGCAAAATTTCCTGCTGCCTGAAAGGTGGGCTCTCCAATGGCTTGTACCAGTCCTCCAAAATAACTGGCAAAATCACTGGTGATTTCCTGTATACTGTTCTGTGTATTTTGGGGAAGTCTGTTATAAAAAATCTCAAGATTCTCTCCGATTTCCTGAAAATCTTTTTGCCAGTTCAAATAAATCTGGGGAAGATTTTCCATGAGATTGCCAACTTCATGAATAATCCTGGCAATTCCCAGATACCCCAGCCCAATCACTCCGGCAAGCACCGCAATAATAATGAGCATGGAACTGTGCTTCCTTACAATTTTCATCCTCTTTTCCAGAAAACGCACCAAAGGATTCGCAATCATAGAAATAATCCATCCCACTACAAAAGGCATAAAAAAAATAATCAATTTTGGAAAAATAATACACAGAAATACAAGAACCGTCACAGCAACCAAAAGATTTACCAGTATTTTCAGATATTTTGTAGACTGTTTCATATCATCACCTCTGGGATATTGTATCATAGTCTCAAGACTCCGTAAAGCTCCTGCCCTTGAGAAATTCCATAATTTTCCGATAATTCTCCGGCTCATGGGGAAAGGTACATTTACTGCAGTCCTTGATGATAGTTCCGTTGGAACGCTGGATATAATCTGGGGTTCCCAGACAGTCTTTATAAGGATTCATGGGACAGAAGCAGAACAGACAGTTAAATTCCTCTCCCTGCATTCCCTGATGGCAGGGAAAATATTTGCAGTTTTTATTATTAAAATATTGATGGCTATGTTCCATAATAAAACCCTCTATACGTTATTACGCCTGCCCCACCAATAAGTGGCAAAATAAATAATGGAAGCAAATATCACAATGGCAGGCCCTGTGGCCACGTTTACATAATAGGACACAATCAGTCCTAAAACCCCGGAAAACATAGAAAAAAGTACAGCAAAAAAATGATTTTCCCTCATATTTTCCGATATATTTCCCGCCGCCGCCGCAGGAAGAATCAACAGCGCATTGATAATCAGAATTCCTATCCACTTAATGGACACCATAACAATCAGAGCCGTGAGCACAGCAAAAATGTTCTCCATAACCCCCGCTGAAATGTGACGGCTTCTGGCCAGCGTCCGGTTCAGGCTCACTGCAAGAAGTTTATTAAATCCGAAGATCCAGAAGAGCAGCGCCACAGCCAGTATCACGGCAAGAACCCCGATTTCTTCCGGCGTAATACTTAAAATATCTCCCACCAGAATGCTGGAATATTTACTGAAATTTCCTCCTCTTGATAAAATAGCCAGCCCAAGAGCGATGCTGCAGGACGAAAAAACAGAAATTACTGTATCTCTCGACGACGATACTCTGCTGCTGATCTGATTTAACAGCAGGGCAAATATTACTGCAAACACTGCCATTGAAATACTCGTATTATTTACCCCAAGGACTACGCCCACTGCAATCCCTGTCAATGCTGAATGCCCAAGAGCATCGGAGAAAAAGGCCATTTTCCGATTTACAATCATAGTCCCCATAAATCCAAACAGCGGCGTAATAATTAAAATTGCAAGAAATGCATATTTCATAAAATCATAATGCAGCCAGGAGAAAATTTCCATCTTAGCCTTCCTCCCTTCCATACTGGAATACCTGTCGAAATTCTGAACTTGCAAATACTTCCCGGGCGCTTCCCTGCTTCTGAATGCTCTGGTCCAGCAGTATCACTTTATCCGCATATTTCCTGACATAATCCAAATCATGGGAAATTAGAATTACTGCAAGATCATAATGTTCTTTGAGATTATAAATAGTCTTATAAAACAGTTCCATGCCATTTTGATCCATCCCGGAAACCGGTTCATCCAGCAGCAGCAGATTCGGGGAATTCATCAATGCCATGGACAAAAGCACCCTCTGGAGTTCTCCGCCGGACAGATTGCACACCTGCTTATCCAGCAGATATTCAGCCTCAAAAATTTCCAAGTGTTCCAGGATATTTTGGCGTATTTTTTTCCCTCTCATGAAAAACACAGGCACATTGCTTTGATACGCCGCCATCATATCATAGACGCTCACTGGCGTCTGCTTTTCCACATTCATAGACTGAGGAACATAACCGATCTTTAATTTCTGAATTTGCCCGTTTTCCCTGTCCTTAAACTCTATATTTCCCGTATGGGGAATATCTCCCAATATAGCGCGTATTAACGTCGATTTACCTGCTCCGTTCCTGCCAATCACCGCATTTAAGCTGCCGCAGTGAATATGGAGGCTGATATCTTTTAAAATTTCCTGTTTTCCAATGGTAACGCCCAAATGATTGATTTTTATACAATGCAGCCCGCAGGGCCTGATCATTTTCTGCAATTGAATTCTTCCTTTTCTTTATTTTGCGCTGTCCAAAATACTGCGCAGTACATCAATGTTCTTCTGAACAGCGGCAAGATAGCTGTCCTTCTCATAATTTCCCCTTACCATCGTATCCAGATAACAGACCTTCACACCCGTATCCGCTTCCAGCGCAGTTCCCAGATCTCTCCCATACAATTCTTCGGCAAACACAAATTTCACCCCATGCTCCTTAATCAGGCTCATGATTTCTGCCGTTTCACTGGCGCTGATTTGACGTTCTTCATCCAGGTTCATGCAATAAAGATTCTCCATGCCCAGTTCTCTGGCGGTATATGCGTATGCCTCATGGAGAATCACAACTGGCTCGCCCTCTGCCAGCTCCCTCAGTTCCTCAAATTGGGAAGTCAATCCCTGAATCTGTTTACAGTACTGGTCAGCATTGCGCTGATACATTTCCTGGTTCCCAGGATCCGCACTGCCAAGAGCTGCCGCAATGTTCTGAACCATTTTTCCATAAAGTTTTGTATCCATCCATGCATGGGCATTTTCCTCTCCATGACTATGCAGTTCTTCTGGATGGTGTCCCTCCTGGGCGTTTTCTTCCTGGAATCCTTTCTCTTCCCTTAAAAGTTCCAGGCCGCCGCCTGCTTCTACAATGGCGAGCTGTGGATACGCCTCTCCCGCGTCCGTAAGAAAATTCTCAATCCCGCCGCCATTTACCAAAAATAAATCTGCCCTGGACAGCTTTATCATATCCTGGGGCGTAAGCTGATAATCATGCATACAGCCCGTCTGCGGTTCGCTTAAATTGGCCAGAGAAACACCCTCACAGTCTCCCGTCACATTAAGGGCCACAATATACACCGGATAAAAAGAAGTCAATACCTGCAGGGGGGCATAATTCTGCTTCCCTTCCTCCAGGCTCCTATATATCTTTGTAAAAATACCGCTTGCCAGAGAAATGGCAAGCAGCATAATAAATACAAATAAATATTTACTTTTTCTCATATATTCCCCTATTCCGCCGGATGCCCAAAGCCCAGCAGTTCATCCATGAAATTCCATATTTCTTCTCTGCCCTGTTTGGTCTGGGCTGAATACGGCAAAATGGGCGTCCCTGGTTTTACCTGTAACCCTTCCTTGATCATTTTCACATGTTTCTGCACCTGGCTCCGCTTAATTTTGTCCAGTTTTGTTGCAATAATAATAGGATCATAGCCCTGGTAAACAATCCAGTCATACATCTGCCTGTCATTGGCAGAAGGCTCATGGCGGATATCTATAAGGAGAAAGACGCCCTTTAACTGTCTGGAAGTATGGAGGTAATTCTCTATCATCTTCCCCCATTTCTCCTTTTCCTTTTGAGGCACTTTCGCATAGCCATAACCGGGAAGATCCACCAGATACACTGCCTGATTGACATTGTAATAGTTGATAGTCTGGGTCTTTCCTGGCTGTGCGGAAGTTCTTGCCAACGATTTCCGATTCATCAGGCCATTAATAAGGGAAGATTTCCCCACATTGGATTTTCCTGCAAATGCTACCTCCGGCTTATCCGTATCTGGAAGCTTACTGGTAACTCCACATACAATTTCTAATTCCACTGACTTGATTACCATGTAGTTCTCCTTATTCTGCCAGCGCTGTCTTTAATACTTGTTCCATACTCTCCACAAATACAATTTCCAGCCCCTTTTTAATTTCCTGGCTAATTTCTGCAACATCCGGTTCGTTCTTCCTGGGGACGCAGATGGTTTTAATTCCTGCATTTTTGGCCGCTAAAATCTTTTCCTTGAGTCCCCCGATGGGCAGCACCCTTCCTCTCAGAGTAATTTCCCCTGTCATCGCCACATCCTTACGCACCTTACGTCTGGTAATTGCAGAGAGCATTGCCGTAGCCATAGTGATTCCTGCAGACGGCCCGTCTTTGGGAACTGCGCCTTCCGGGATATGGATATGAATGTCATATTCTTTAAAAAATTCCTTGTCAATGCCATACTGCTGGCTGACAGAACGAATATAGCTGATTCCTGCCTGCGCCGATTCTTTCATCACATCGCCAAGCTGCCCCGTAAGCTGGAACTCTCCTTTGCCTGGCATGATATTTACTTCAATCTGCAGGGTATCGCCGCCCACACTGGTCCATGCAAGCCCCCGCACAATGCCCACTTCATCATTCTCATTAATCAGATCATAGTTATATTTCTCTTTTCCCAAAAGTTTTCCAAGACTGTTTTCTGTAATTTTCACCGTCTTCTTCCGGGATTTTCCCTGCTGGTACAATTCTCTTGCCGCTTTCCTGCAGATCTGGCCTATTTTCCGCTCCAGGTTCCGCACGCCTGCCTCTCTGGTATAGCCCCTGATCAGTTTCTCTAAAGCATGGTCACTAATGGAAAGCTGCCCTTCTTTGAGTCCGTTTTTCTCCATCTGTTTTGCAATCAGATGTTCTCTGGCAATATGTGCCTTCTCATTTTCTGTATAACTGCTGACCTCGATAATTTCCATACGGTCCAGCAAAGGTTTCTGTATATCCTGCAGGGAATTTGCCGTGGCAATAAACAGCACCTCTGACAAATCTATGGGAAGTTCTACATAATGATCCCGGAACCTGCTGTTTTGTTCACTGTCCAGTACTTCCAGCAGAGCAGAAGCTGTGTCCCCCTTATAATCACTGCTGATCTTGTCAATCTCGTCCAGCAGCATCAAAGGATTCTTCACTCCCGCATTTTTCAGGCCATTCGCAATCCGTCCCGGCATAGCTCCCACATAAGTCTTTCTGTGTCCCCGGATTTCAGCCTCGTCGCGGACGCCGCCCAGGCTGATGCGCACATATTTTTTATCCAGGGCCCGGGCTACGGAACGGGCGATACTGGTCTTCCCTGTACCAGGCGGTCCCACCAAACAGATAATGGGGCTGTCTCCTTTGGCAGTGAGATTGCGCACAGCCAGAAATTCCAGCATACGCTCTTTCACCTTTTCCATTCCGTAATGATCTTCGTCCAATATCCGCTCTGCATCCTCAAGATTCCGGTTATCTTTAGACGCTTTATTCCATGGAAGTTCCAGCACGGTCTCAATATATCCCCGGATCACAGCATTTTCTGAAGAATTGGAAGAAATATTTTTAAAACGTTCAATCTCTTTTCTCAATTTGGCTTTTACTTCTTCGTCGGCGTCCAATTTCTCTGTCTCTTCCAGAAAATTATCTGCTTCTGTGACGGTGTTATCCTCTCCCAGTTCTTCTCTTATCAGTCGCATTTGTTCCCGCAGAATATATTCTTTCTGGTTCTTATCTACTTTTTCTTTTACCTTCGTCTGAAATTCTGTCTTAATTTGAATAATATTAATCTCATTCAGCAGTATGAGCATTAATTCCTCGTACTGCTCCTGCAGATTCTCTGCTTCTAATAGCTTCTGTTTCTGTTCAAATCCCACTGGAAGGTTATTGCCCACATAATCCAGAAGCCTGCCCAAATCCTGCATATCCCGAATCTGTTTTGCCAGTTCCTTACCAGGCTTAGGGTTCAGCCTGCAGTAGCGTCCAAAGGTCTCCTGTATTCCCCTGAGCATCGCTTCCTGAAGCTCCTCGGGAATAGATTCTTCCTCCTGCTCCAGCACAAGAACCTCTGCAAGAAGATACTCTTCTGAGACAAGCTCTATAAGCTGTGCGCGGGCTTCTCCCTCCACCAGCACACGGACTACATTATTCTGAAGCTTGATCACCTGCTTAATCTCAGCAAGAACGCCAACTGCATATAAATCCTTTTTTTGGGGTTCTTCCGTATCAACATTTTTCTGAGTGATCAGAAATACATTCTGATCTTCCACCATGGCATGTTCCAATGCCTTGATGGATCTGTTTCTGCTCACGTCAAAATGTGCCACCATGCCAGGGAGAATTGTCATTCCCCGAAGTGCCACTGCCGGAACTTTTCTGTATCCTTCACTCATAGGTTCTCTCCTCAGGCAGATTTGCTCTCTCTGCCATACATAATCTCTATCTCTTTGTCTTCTTCTACCACTTCTTTTGTGATTCTGCAGCTTGTAATAGAAGTATCCGAGGGCACCTGGTACATCAAATCCATCAATACCTTTTCTACAATGGCACGCAGGCCTCTTGCCCCGGTTTTGCGCCTTACAGACTTCTCTGCAATGGCTTCAATTGCCTCCTCCTCGAAGGTAAGCTCCACGCCGTCCAGACTGAACAGCGCCTGATACTGGCGTATCAGAGAGTTTCTCGGCTCTTTCAGAATACGCACCAAGGCGTCTTTGTCCAGTGCATCCAAAGATACTGTGACCGGAACACGCCCCACAAACTCAGGAATCAATCCAAATTTCACAAGATCCTGCGGAAGAACTTTCTTTAAAATCAAACCGACATTCTTCTCTCGTTTATCTGCAATCTCTGCATTAAATCCCATGGATTTCTGATCCATCCGGTTCTCTACAATTTTATCCAGCCCTTCAAATGCACCTCCGCAGATAAATAATATATTGGTGGTATCAATGGAAATCAATTCCTGCTGGGGATGCTTTCTGCCTCCCTGGGGCGGAACACTTGCTACCGTTCCTTCTAAAATTTTCAGTAATGCCTGCTGCACTCCCTCTCCGGAAACATCCCGGGTAATGGAGGGATTCTCAGATTTTCTGGTAATCTTATCAATTTCATCCACATAAATAATGCCTCTCTGGGCACGCTGGATATCATTGTCAGCAGCCTGAATAATTTTGAGAAGAATATTTTCCACATCTTCACCTACGTAGCCTGCTTCTGTTAATGTTGTGGCATCCGCAATGGCAAAGGGCACATTTAAAATCCTTGCCAGCGTCTGTGCCAGCAGTGTCTTACCACATCCCGTAGGCCCCAGCATAAGAATATTGCTCTTTTGAAGCTCCACGCCTAAATCCTGGGGCGCAAGAATTCTCTTATAGTGATTATACACTGCAACAGAAAGTACCTTTTTCGCTTCTTCCTGTCCAATCACATACTCATCCAAAAATTTCTTCATTTCCACAGGCGTCAGCAAATTAATCTCATCTGCTTCTGGCTCCGTATATTCTTCTTCGAACTCTTCCTGTAATTCCTCTTCAATGATTTCAGCACAGATATCCACGCATTCGTCACAGATATACGCACCGCTTGGTCCGGCAATCAGCTTACGGACCTGTCCGTCAGTCTTTCCACAGAAGGAACAGCGTATTCTGTCTTCAAATCTTCCTGCCATATTTACCTCCCGTTTCTTCAAAATCCTTTAAAAGGGACAGCATATGCCCGCTGTCCCCTCGTCTTAGAAACCGTTAAGAAAATCTTCACACTTCTTACTTTCTGTTTGTAATCACACCATCAATTAATCCATACTCTTTTGCTTCTTCGGCAGACATATAGTTATCACGCTCTGTATCTGCCGCAACCACCTCATATGGCTGACCCGTATTCTCTGATAAAATGGTGTTCAGACGCTTCTTGGTATTTAAAATATTATTCGCAGCAATCTGTATGTCTGTTGCCTGACCTTTGGCTCCGCCTGAGGGCTGATGGATCATGATCTCCGCATTCGGAAGGGCAAAACGCTTCCCCTTGGCTCCGCCTGCAAGGAGAAAGGCTCCCATACTTGCGGCAAGGCCGATGCAGATCGTCTCCACATCACATTTAATATAGTTCATCGTATCGTAAATGGCAAGCCCTGCGCTTACCACACCGCCTGGGGAATTAATATACAGATGTATATCCTTTCCTGGATCTTCTGATTCCAGGAACAGAAGCTGTGCTACCACAAGTCCCGCTGTTGTTTCATTAACCTCTTCTCCCAGAAAAATAATTCTGTCTTTTAACAGTCTGGAATAAATATCGTAAGACCGTTCTCCTCTGCTGGTTTGTTCAACGACATAAGGTACTAGACTCATGAAACTTCCTCCTTACTCTGCATCCTTCTCTTCTACATGTTCCATAATTAATTCCACTGCTTTCTGAACAGCAATATCCTTCTTAAGATTTTCCTTCTCAGAATCTCCCAGCCATTCTTTCATCTTATCGGCTTCCATTCCGTACATTTCAGCCATCTTGCCAATCTCGGCTTCCACATCTTCCTCAGACACCTGAATGTCTTCTTTCACTGCAATTGCCTCCAGCACCAGTCCGGACTGGATACGTTTCAATGCATCCGGCTTCATCTGATCTAGCATCTGTTCTACGGTAGTGCCTGTAAACTGGGCATACTGCTCCAGTGATAAGCCCTGCTGGGCAATTCTGTTGGCAAAATCATCTATCATGGACTCCGCCTGGGTATTTACCATGGCTTCTGGAATCTCCATCTGTGAATTTTCTACAATCTTCTGTACCGCCTCATCTTCCTGGGTGCGCCTTGCATCTGCCGCCTTACGCTCAGCCAGATTCTTTTTCACGTCCTCTTTATACTCTTCCAGGGTATCAAACTCAGACACATCCTGCGCGAACTCATCATCCAGCTCCGGCAGTTCTTCCATCTTGATCTCATTGATCTTTACTTTAAATACAGCCGGTCTGCCTGCCAGCTCAGGCGCATGATATTCTTCCGGGAACGTTACATTTACTTCCAGCTCGTCGCCTGTATTCTTACCGATGAGCTGTTCTTCAAAGTTATCAATAAAGGAATGGGAACCAATCACCAGAGAATGATTCTCACCCTTACCGCCCTCAAATGCAGTGCCGTCAACAAAGCCTTCAAAATCAATCACGGCCGTATCACCATCTTCAATGGCACGGTCTTCTACTGTGACAGTTCTCGCATTGCTTTCCCGTTCCTTTGCAACGGCATCCTGCAATTCATCTTCTGTTACTGCAGTATCCACTTTTGTAACTGTTATACCCTTATATTCTCCAAGCGTTACCTCCGGCTTTACTGCAACTTCTGCGGTATAGATAAAAGCTTTTCCTTTTTCGATCTGCGTAATGTCGATATCAGGCCTGGAAACAATTTCAATTCCGGACTCATCCACTGCCTTGGGATAGGACTGGGAAATCAGTGCATTTGCCGCATCTTCAAAGAAAATCTCCGGCCCGTACATCTTCTCGATCATCTGTCTCGGCACCTTTCCCTTGCGGAAGCCTGGAATGCTGATCTTGTTTTTTTCTTTCATATAGGCAGCCTGCATTGCCTTCTCCAGCTCTTCTGCCGGAAGTTCAATGGTAAGCTTTGCCATATTCTTTTCTAAATTTTCAACCTGTACACTCATTACTGCTATTTCCTCCTTAAATTCAAGAATGCCGCCGGCATCCCTGCCGGAAGCTATATCACGCTGGGATATTTTAGTACAATGTATACTAACGCGAACCCTGCTAAAACAAATAATTTTCTATGCTGTGGCATCGCAGGGCACTCCCCTAACTTACACCATTCTGGAATTATAGCATACTCCCCGATAAAATACCAGTGTTTTTTTCTTATGGAGAGATTTTTAGTCCATATCCATTAATTCCTGCATCAGATTGGTATAGTCAGTTCTCTTGTCTTTCAGGAATTTAATGGCAGAAGAAGGATGGCTGTTTAAAATCCCGGTCAAAAGGTATGGGATATCATAGCCCCATACAACTCCCTCCTCTTTTATTTTCAGCATATGCTTTTCTACAAAACGAATGATTGGAATTTCATTATATTTTGGATTTTTCAGGAAACTGAGCAGCGCCTCCAGAAAACAATTTCCAGCCCCTCTGCCCATTCCGTTTACCGTTGCATCCAAAAGACAAATCCCCATACGGCACGCCTCAATGGTATTGGCAAATGCAAGCTGCTGGTTATTGTGTGCATGGATACCCACGATCTTTCCTAAGGCATCCGCAGTTTCTACATATTTCTGAGAAAGTTTTGTAATCTGTTCTGGATAAAAGGAACCGAAACTGTCCACCAGATAAATAACATCCACTGAACTTTTTGCCAGAAGCTGAAGGGCTGCGTCCAGGTCGTCGCTGTTCACTTTTGAGACTGCCATAATATTCACTGTCACTTCATATCCTTTTTTCTTAAGGTGCTCTATCATTTCAATAGCAGCCGGAATCTGATGAATATAAGTGGCAACCCGGACAAGATCCACGACACTGTCTTTCTTAGGAAGAATATCCTTTTTATAGTCACAGCGGCCCACGTCTGCCATTACTGAAATTTTTAAGGACGACTTATTGTCTCCCACAACAGCACGGATATCCTTCTCATCACAGAATTTCCACTTTCCAAAACCATTTGGATCAAACAGCTCCTTAGACGCCTTATAACCAAATTCCATATAATCAACGCCTGCTTTTATGTTTGCCTCATACAAATCCCGCACAAAATCATCAGAAAATGCAAAATTATTTACAAGTCCGCCATCACGCATCGTACAGTCTAAAACCTTAATATCCGGGCTGTAATCCATCAAAGTTCTCTTATTATAATTCTCTGCCTGCATGCTCTTTTCCTCCATCCTGCTCTCTTATGAATGCAAAGATGCTGCCTTCGGAACATCTGCCGGGTAACAGCATCTTTGTAAAATTTGCACTTTAAATTGTTAAACTTTAAATCGCTAAAGCAAATATATCATACTAAAATTTATTCTCTTTGTCAATCCAGTCTGTACTGTTATTTCAGGAATCTGCACAGCACCTCCATAAAAATATTGATATCCAGTGGTTTTGCTATGTGGGCATTCATACCGTTCTTTAATGCCGCCTCTTTGTCTTCTTCCAGCGCATTGGCTGTCATTGCAATAATGGGAAGGTTTTTTACATCTTTTCTCGGCATGTTACGGATGGTTCTTGTAGCCTCATATCCATTCATAATGGGCATCTGCACATCCATTAAAATGATATCGTAATAATATTCTTCCGACTTCTCCACCATTGACACTGCATCGGTCCCGTCGGGCGCTGATTCCACCTGGAAACCAGATTCCTCCAATATCACTTCCGCAATCTCCCGGTTTAACTCAATATCTTCTACCAAAAGCACGCGTTTTCCGCTGAAATCAGCCAGAGTCCATGCCGGTGATTCCGGCTCTTTTCCATTTAAGTTATTTGCAGCAATCAGCGCAGATTTCAAATCTGACATAAAGAGCGGTTTTGCGCAAAACGCAGTGACTCCTGCCTCTTTTGCCTCATCCTCAATATCTGACCAGTCGTATGCCGTCAAAATAATAATTGGGGCTTCATCTCCAACCACTTTGCGGATCAGCCTTGTGGTTTCCACACCGCTGGTTTCCGGCATCTGCCAGTCAATGATATACGTGTGGTAGGAATCTCCCTCATCATAGGCCATTTTCGCGCGGTAAGCCGCCTCCCTGCCGGATGTGGTCCACTCTGAGCGCAGACCAATCTGCCTCAGCATTTTGCTTACGCTGTTGCATGTATTAAAATCATCATCCACAACCATAGCGCGCAGACCGTGAAGTTCTTTTAACTGTTCCGCATTCTTCTCAATATCCTGCAGCTTCAGAGTAATTTCCACGGTAAAAGTACTTCCTTTTCCAACCTCGCTCTCAACGTTGATTACTCCATTCATCATTTCAACTATATTTTTGGTAATTGCCATTCCAAGACCCGTTCCCTGTATCCCAGACTGGGTGACTGTGGATTCCCGCTCAAACGGTTCAAAAATATGCTGTACAAACTCTGGCGACATGCCGATACCATTATCTTTAATGATAAAAATATAATCTCCATAGCCATGACGGAACGTGGTTTTCTGCATAATCCGAAACGTAACCGTTCCTCCTGCCGGCGTATATTTCACCGCATTACTCAAAAGATTAATAAATACCTGATTCAGTTTGAGAGCGTCCGCTATTACATCTTCATTTGCCACCTCAAAGGTATCAATAAATAATTCAAGCTGCTTTGCTTTCACCTGGGGCTGAATGATATTGACCAGATTGTGCATCAGTTCTGAAATATTGCACTCCTGCTCTTTGATCTGTACCTTTCCGCTCTCGATCCTGCTCATATCCAAAATATCATTGATCAGGCTCAGCAGGTGGTTACTGGAAGAAAGCACTTTCTGGAGACAGTCTTTCACCTGATCCTGATTGTTAATATGGCTGACAGCAATGGTTGCAAACCCTATGATAGCATTCATTGGCGTACGAATATCATGGGACATATTAGACAAGAAGGTTGTCTTCGCCTTATTGGCATGCTGGGCCTGCATCAATGCTTCCTGGAGAGCCTGGGTAATGCTGATTTCCTTTTCCTTCACGTCTGTAATGTTCTGCCGGATAAATAAAATTTTACTTACGTTCCCACTGCTGCGCTCCAGGCAAATGATATTTACATGCTCCCACTCATCCCTGCCATTCCGGAACACATGGGACTCAAAACGGAGATCATCTTGCTTTTTCATTGCCTCTATCACTGCTTCCATGCTGATCTGTCTGGCAAATACCTGCCGCTCTTCTTCTTCTTTTACCCATGAACTTAAATACGGCACCAGCTCTGCATACTCTCCATTTACTGGAACTTCCGTCTTTTCCGGCCTTGTTCCTGCCAGATACTCATACCTGCCCGTCTCTAAGTCTACCATAACAAAGCGGGAAAACAATGTGTTGATGCCGCTGATAATATATCCCATCTGTTGATTTTCGTTTTTCAGCCGCTTCTGTTCCCTTCTGGTCCTAATAAATAAGAGCAGAATATAGATTAAAAATAGTACAATCAGCATAAATTCCAGCTGGATCCCCACAAGATTTTCATCTCTTATCATTGCCTGGGTGACATTTTTAGGAAACGTCTGCACAAGAACGAATTCATTTCCCGGCAAATTAATCAAACAGATATTATCTGTCTTACTTTCCGGGCTGCAGATAAAGGAACCTTCCCCGCCATTTTCAAAAATTTTTCTTGCCTTTCCCGCTGTTTCCTGGTCAATAACGCTGTTATCTATCAGCATATCAAGAAGATTTCCATAATGGACATTCGCGTCAGAACACGCAATAACGGTTCCATCCTGCATACAAAGATGTACGGACGCATCCTCCCCAAAATAAGTGGTGGCAAGCATACTTTTTAAATACTCTTCCGCCAGATAAGCCCCCCGCAGCACGCCTATAATTTCACCTCTGCAGCGGACGGGTGCATAAAAGCATAACATTGTCTCATTGAAGAAATGGGAATCGAAGACAACAGAAATCCCGCTTTCTCCATCTATGCCCTTCCTATAATAATCACGGCCTGAGGCATCTGAAGTACGCCCGTCAGAAGTATGATTAATGCCGTCAATATCTGTAAATACAACGGTATCAAACATGGAATTGCTTTCTATCTCTTTCAACATCTGCGGGCTGAGCTCTGGCTTCTTCAGGCTTTCACCAATAAAATACGTATAAGTATTAATGATATTCAGACCATTTTCCAATTCTACACTAATCTGCTCGCCTGTCTGCTCTGCAGAGTCTGTAGCATAACTTTTGTTCCGTTCCTCCATACGTTTGCTGTTCTGCTTGGTATACCATTGGAATAGAACAACGATCGCTGTTAAAAGGATCAAGCCATAGATTATTGGCTGCAGCAATTTTCTTTTTTCTTTCATCCCATGCTTCCTCCCTGTATGTTCTCTGACTGCGTCATATAATTATTTATTATACTACTGGCCAGTTTACAAATCAATCTCTAACAGAGCCAATAATTTTGCTGCTGCTTTTCTTATAATTCCTGATCTGTTCCTCAATGATTGTATAATCACGCTCAAACAGCTCCTGACTGATTTGAGCATACAATTTATGCTTCGGAACCTTAAGAAGAATTTTCTCTATCACGAACTGCTTGCTTTTCCCTCTGTAGCCCGGCATCTGATTCACTTCCTGGATATGGGCAAGTTCCGGTCTCCACAACAAGCTCATTTTCTTTTTCCAGTCCATATTTGGATTTTCCTCAGGCTGGCGCAGTACATAAAAATCCACTCTGTCTTCTTCAGATTCTACTGTAATAATTCCCCACCAATCTGGAACATGCTCTGCAACATGATGGGCATGGCGGGTTCCTGCCACAATAAAATTATAATCGCAGTAGAGGTTATAGTCCAGCACCTGGCGGTTCAGCCTGGCATAAGTGTCTGCATCGCTTTTGATCTCCAGGCCGCAGACAGCATTGGGCAATATCATCATCACATCTGCCCGCGACCTGCCCATCCTCTTTTCCTCTATCATTCGAACTTTACCATAGTATTCTTCCAGGAACTCAAACAGTGGTTCCCGTATGTCTCTGTCATACAGCATCTTTTGTCTCCCATTTTCAAATCAATCCTGCATATATTTTTTATGCTTATTTATGAAGTTTATGAAATGATCCCCTTATTGTCAATATTCTCTTTTAAAATGTTTTTATTTTCAATAAATTTTTATATAAAGCAAAACATGGAAACACAGAGTAAAGGGACAACGGATTGCCGCCGGAACCATATACGGCGCCATTGAGAATCTGCGGAAGCAAAAATTGATTAATTCTGTAAAAATTGAAGATAAGAGACGAAAAGTTTACCAGACACAGCGCTTGACCAGAAAGTCTTAAAACTGGAAGCTGGACGCCTCCGGTATCTGGTACAAGCAGCAGAAAGCCATGGATTATAAGAAAGGAGATTCCATATAATTAAGCATAGATTGTTTTTTGTGAATATTGCAAAAGAAGAAGCCTGGATTAACCACATCTTTGCCAAAAGCTGCCGCCCGGAAAATTTAATTCCCGGGCGGTACAAATTCCAAAGACCCAAAACAATGATCAGCCTGCCAGCTCATCCAGAGATTTGAAGGTATATCCCATTTCTTCCCATTTTGTAAGAAGTTCATCAATAATTTCTCCATTGGTTTTGGATGTATTATGTAACAGCACAATAGCTCCCGGATGCACCCGTTTCAGCAATTTATCGAAGGCTTCTTCATGGCTGGGCTGGCTGTCCTGGTTCCAGTCCACATAAGCCAGGCTCCAAAAAAAGGTTTTGTAACCTAAGTCTTTGGCAATCTGCAGATTGTTTTGACTGTATTTTCCCTGGGGCGGACGGTAATATTTCGTCATGGGCGTTCCTATGGTCTGCTCATACAATGTTTCCAATTCTCCCAGCTCTTTGGAAAATTCATCCTGATTCATCTGGGACATATCTGGATGGTGATAGCTGTGGTTCCCCACGATATGCCCTTCTTCCACCATGCGTTTTACCAGATCCGGGCTGGTGGACAGATAATTTCCCACAATAAAAAATGTCGCCTTGGCATTATGTTTTTTCAGAGCGTCCAGAATCGGAGGCGTATTGCCGTTCTCAAATCCACAGTCGAATGTGAGATACAGCACTTTATCCTGAGTATCCTGGGCATAGAAAGCATTATACTTCGCCATTTCTTCAATGGTGGCATTTGCCACGGGAAGCTGCCCTTCTTCCTGGAAACTCAATCCCCAGTTATCTGCTTCCTGCTGGAATACTGTGGCCGCTGCTGGCACTACCTGGGCTGCAAAACGTCCCAGGAAGAATGCTCCTACAAATAGCACAAGTACCAAAAGAAAAGATTTTGCTTCTAATTTTTTCCACACAATCATCACTCCATGCCCCCGGAACAGGGGACATTTTTCTTTTTGTTACATATATATTGATGAATGTGGGTTTTCATTCCTTTCCTCACATTTTTGCTTATAAATTTCTTTCAAATCATCAATGGCCATTTCAACGTCAAAGGTATGAAACCCAAGCCAGCATTCTCTCATTGTTTTAACATCGGCAATTTTATATATTTCATGGCTGTCTTCACTTGTGTAGTAATGCCAATAGCGGTAAGTATATCCTATCCAGTACATAATTTCAGAGGAATAAACCGTGCCAGCCTTTTTGAGTCCGCAAACTTCATCATCTAATTCGTCAAGAATATATTCTTCACCCGCCCATTGCAATCGATCATAGACATCATCGAGGGCAGCAGCGGTTTTACTATTCATAAAAGCTTCTACAAAAGATGGGCAATCCAAGTCAGCTTTAACCGCAAGTTCAAATAACCGCCCTTGTATATCACAAAGCTGGCGCTTTTGAAGGGTGAAATTTTCCAATTTTATCCACCTTCCTTTAATATTTCATCAAAAAACCGACCGTCACGACGATACTTCCGGCAAATTTCATCTGCCATGGCAATTCCTTTGGAACGATTGACTTCACTTTGTAGTTTTAATTTATCACGATCCTCCTCAGTGAGCTCTTGTTCGTCAAGAATTTTTATTCTTTGACATGCCTTTTCTGTTAAAGCTGCATATTGCTTACCAAATTTCAACGCTGAAAGGCTGTTGATAAGCGCCATATCAGTAATTTCCCCATTGAAAAAGCGATCCAGAACGACAAACATTCTATCATTGGCAATATAACCAATAATCATGTCGCATCCATTGCTTAGATCCGCAAATCGATTATAAATAGCTGAATGTTTCACAACATCCATTTTACCCCGGTTATATGCCACCAGCAGCGCCCAATCTAATCCTATCTCTATATCAAGAATTTTGAGTCCTGACAGATTCACACCTAATGTATACAGTTTGGCATTGGGATAATTGCAAATTAAGGTAAGCGGCTGAGTTCGGTCAGTTCCCATGTAAAACCCTTTGCCAAAATCACAACGTTCCCGGCTTATCGGGGCAATGGCACCGCGAATTCCCGATTTCGAACCATGATAAAGAGTTACAATCTCATTCGTTCTAATCATATGGTTTCCTTCAAATAATATTTTTATATTTTACTGACGGTAAATAATTTTCCTGGCAAGTTCTTCCGCTTTTGCCTCATCTGTCAGATAAGCTGTAATTCGAAGCGCAAAAGCAATGGTGGTTCCCATGCCGCGGCTGGTAATGATATTTCCCGCCTCTGCGACTTCTTCATATATCACCTCTGCCCCGGCAAGCTTATCCTCATATCCTGGATAACATGCCGCTTTCCGTCCCTCTAATAATCCAGCCTGTCCCAGTACACTGGGTGCGGCACAAATAGCTGCCACCAGTTTTCCTGCCTCTGCAAAAGAACGAATTGTATCATTTACTCCCGCATGTGCACCCAGATTCGTGGTTCCCGGAAGCCCGCCCGGCAATACCACTCCGTCCAGTTGATCAAACTCTGCCTCCTCATAAAGCATGTCTGCAATCACTGGAATCTTGTGGGAACCGCATACTTCTCTGGTTCCCATTATAGAAATGGTTTCCACCTCTATGCCTGCCCGGCGCAGAATATCCACCACTGTCAATCCTTCAATTTCTTCAAATCCCTGTGCCAAAAATACTCCAATCTTTTTCATGTCTAATCCTCCATTTCTATATTTTTTTCATCAGTTCTGCTCCATGTTCCCGCAGCCACTTTCTTCTCTCTTTATAGTCCGGCAGAATTCCGGCAACTTCCCTCCAGAATTCCGGGCTGTGGTTCAAATGCCTTAAGTGGCACATTTCATGGACAACCACATAATCTGCCACTTCTTTAGGCGCCATAATGATACGCCAGTTAAAATTCAAATTCCTTTTGCTGCTGCAGCTTCCCCAGCGGCTTTTTTGATCCTTAATGCAGATTCGGTTGACCGGTTCTTTGAGATCCTCATTATAATGTTCTACCCTCTGGCAAATCCACTGCCCTGCCTGTTCATAATACCACTGCATCAGATTCTGTCTGACTTCCGCTTCCTGCCCCTGTTCTGTATATACCTTCAGTTTTCCTGCTGACAGCTCTACGTTTCTGCCAGAGTTTTCTTGCTTAGTATCAGCCTTTGTAAGTATCTGCAGAACATAGGGATTCCCCTGATACCAAAGCTGCCTGCCGTCCGCCAGTTCCTGCGGTTCTTTTTGCGGCTGATACTTAGCCAGTTCTTTTCTCTTCTTCACAATCCAGCCAGCTTTTTTCTCAACAATCTTTTGGATTTCATCATGAGAAATCTGCACAGGGGCTTTCACCAGTATTTTCTGATGCGGGTCAATGGAAATAGCGATGGTCTTTCTTCTGCTTTGAATCACGGAGTATTCTATGTTTTCTCCTTCGTATCGAATGTTCAACTCTGCGTCCTCCAGTTTTTTAACGCTTAAAACACATGCATATTATAACTGATAATTACGTTCCAGTAAATAACATTTCTGTTACTTTTCCCTCTTTGGTGAAATTTGTATACGTTTAAAATAAGCTTGTAAATATGCTGTTACATGTAATATAATATTACTGCCGAAGTATTATTACTCCGGCAGTAATATAAAACAGCAGCAAAGGAGAACTGACAAATGGGATTACCAGAAATTTTAGATATTGTAATAATTATTCTGCTTTTCGCAGTGATTATATTACAGATTATAGGACGTAAGAAATCTGATATTGGCAAAATAACATCTTTATTGAAACTCACCGCTGAGGAACAGCGTAATAACGTCCAAAAACAAATTGCAAATGGCACAACAGAACAATTTGAACGTTTCAGCGTTATTCAGAAGAGTATTCAGGACACATTGTCGGCAAACCGTGACGAGGTCAACCGGCAGCTTGGTGCGTTTCAGCAGCAGATGGAAGCAAAACTGACAGCCATTCAAAAAGCTGGTACGGAAAGCAGCGAACAGATTGGAAGAACAGTAACAACTGCTCTGCAAAAAAGCCGTGAGGAGCAGAACCATCAGCTTCACACATTTGGCGCCCAGGTGGACGGCCGCCTTTCCTCCGTTCAGCGTGCCAGCGCAGAGAATACCGAAAAAATTAATACCACACTTGAAAATAAAATAAAGGAATTGCAGGAAAGCAATGAAAAACGGCTTGAACAAATACAGGGCGTAGTAGATGAAAAATTGCAGAAAACACTTGAAACCCGCCTCACCCAATCTTTTGAACTGGTCAGTAAGCAGCTTGAAAGCGTAGGCCAGGGACTGGGTGAAATGAAAGCTCTCGCTGCTGATGCGAAATCGTTGAAAAATGCTCTCACAAATGTAAAAGAACGAGGTACTTATGGCGAAGTCCGCCTAGAGAGGCTGCTCTCTGATATTCTTGCTCCAAATCAATATGAAATGAATGTTGAGATTGCAAACGGCAAACGAGTGGAGTTTGCCATAAAACTTCCCGGCAATGGTGATGTGCCGCTGCTTTTGCCAATTGACAGTAAGTTTCCAATTGAAGATTATAACAGACTGCTTGATGCTGAAGATAAACAATCCATTGACGATGCAAGACGTTCCCTTACGGCCAAAATTCGTGCTTTTGCGAAAGATATTCACGACAAATATATCGTTCCTCCTAAGACCACAGACTTTGCGCTGATGTTCCTGCCAACGGAAGGACTCTATGCAGAAGTGGTTCAAAATGTGTCCCTGTTCGAAGAACTGCGTGACAAATATAAGATTACGGCAGTTGGTGCGACTACGCTTTCGGCCTATCTTGCATCCCTGCAAATGGGCTTTAAAACTCTTGCAATTGAGCAGCGGTCACAAGAAGTATGGGATACGCTCCGCGCCGTAAAGTCAGAGTTTATTAAGTTTGGGAATATGCTTGACAAAGCCCAAAAACAGCTTCAGACTGCTGATAAAACACTCACTGAAATCGTCGGCAGGCGTACAAGAGCAATTAACCGCACACTGCGCGGTGTTGAAGAAATGACAGAATCAAATGGATCTCTTCTGATAGAATTGGAAGACACGGCTGATGAATCAATATAACTTCTTGATTCGGCAAATCAGCCCTCTCCAATTCTGAGATCGTAAATATCATCAAAATTTATTTCCGTATTTACAACTTTCAATACCCTGGATACTTTATCTATCCCAGAAACCATGCCGGTGATTTTTAAATATTCATTTTGATGAAAATAGACGACCTCTATTATATCCTTCCTTTTTATCTGAAGAAATCTGCAGTTTAATTCCTCCAGGTAATCTTCCGAAAGCTCCGCCTTTTGCACTGCTATTCTTTCTTTTTTCCGCAGCGCCTCTGAATAACCTTTCAGAGCTGCAAAAGGCATAAATTGTTTTGCCCGCTGTTCTTGGCTCATTTTAGTTTGTACCACTTTTATGTCCCCCAATCTGTCGGTTCCGCTCCAGTCCTGTTGCTTTATCAAGAAGATTCATTCCCTTAAAAATTGCATTTGTTCCAAATTTTTCTCTCATTTCAATCATAGCTTTCTGCATCTTGTGTTCCCGATCCAGTTTTTCAGGATCCGTAAATAAATCATATTGCCGGTACGCTTCGTCTGCCAAACGGTTAAAGCTCAGATTTATTCTGCGGATAGGAGTGTATCTGTCAACAATCTGTTCATACAATTTCATGACATAAGAAATAATCTGGGATGCGCAACTTGTTGTCACAGGCATGGACACTGTCCCATGAGCCGGCTTTTTTCCTGTCCGGTTCGAATATCCAGCCTGGAGGGTAACGGAATCTGTCACCAGTCCTTTGCCCACCAGTTCTAGGCACAATGAATCCGCCATTTCCTTTACAATAAGCTGCCCATCCTGAAAATTATAATCACGCCACAAAACCTGCCCGCTGGAAATAGAATTTGCCTTAGGCTGATAAGCTTTGATATCAGCTATCTCAGTAGTTTCTCTTCCCCATGCATGGTCAATCAAAAGTTCTGCATCAACCCCGAACAAATGATAAAGCATTTTTTCTTCTGTCTCTGTAATCTCTCTCATAGTATATATTCCCATCCGCTCCAACCGTTTTGCAATTCCCGCACCAATCCTCCAGAAATCTGTCAGCGGCTGATAATCCCATAATTTCTTCCGGTAAGTCTCTTCGTCCAGCACGCTGACAGGAAATATGGTTTCTTTTTGTGAAGATATTTCCAGATGTTTTGCTAAAATATCTAAAGCAATTTTGGCAAGATATAAATTGGTCCCAATCCCTGCGGCCGCCATGATACCTGTTGAACTTAAAATATCTGCCATCATTTTCCGGCTCAGCTCTTCTGCGTCCATCTGGTACATGGATAGATAATCCGTCACATCCATAAATACTTCATCGATGGAATATGGATGAATATCCTCTTTGGAAACATATTTTAAATAAATCCCATAGATTTCTGCAGAATAATCAATATAAAGCTGCATTCTGGGCGGCGCCATAATATAATCTATGCCTGCTGGAATTTCAAACACCCGGCATCTCCCAGGAACCCCCAGCGCCTTCATAGAGGGAGAAACAGCAAGACAGATTGTCTGATCCGTGCGTTCTTTATCTGCAACTACCAAATTTGTCCTCAATGGATCTAATCCCCGCTCCACACATTCCACAGATGCATAAAAAGATTTCAGATCTATACAAATATATGTGCGCTGTTTCATGAAAAACGCCTCCTTTGCATCATACCTTACCTGCAATAAATATTCTGTCCACACATGGAAGGTTATATGTGATTCCCAGATATTTTTCCCACAAAACTAAATTTTCTATTCCTTCGGCAAGTATTACTCCGGCGGTTAAATATCGACGTTTTTACTTGCCTAAATTTCCATCTGCCACGTTGTCATCCGTTGACGTAGCCCCGCTACGCCGCCTTCTTCCGCCTTGCAGATGAAAATTTATTCTGCGTAAAATTTGTCGACATTTAACCGCCGGAGTAATAATATGTTGCGATTTATGCTGCGGAAGTAATATTATGATATGGAAATACTTACACAAAAGAAAAAAGTGAAAGAAATTTTCATTTCTTTCACTAAAGTATGCAGAATGGAGGAACTTATGTATTCATTGGAAACTTTAAAAAATAATTACCTGGCACACTGCAGAGTACAAAAAGAGCTGAACGAGAAAACCGTAAAAGCGTACCGTATTGATTTAACGCAATTTATTGACTATGTCTCTGCTTATGATGAACCCATTTCCAAAGACAGCCTGACATCTTATCTTGCAGCGCTGCATACCACGTACCAGCCCAAAACCACAAAACGGAAAATAGCCAGTCTCAAAGCATTTTTCCACTACCTTGAATATGAAGATCTGCTGGAATATAATCCTTTTAATAAAATGCGGCTTTCTTACCGTGAGCCAAAACGTCTACCAAAAACTATCCCTGCCGGCACAATCCAGTTATTTTTAAATACCATCTATCAGAATTATCAGCAGACTTCTTCTCCATACCAGAAGAGATGCATCCTTCGGGATACCGCTGTAATTGAACTTTTATTTGCCACTGGGATGCGCATTTCAGAGCTTTGCAATTTAAAATATCCCGACATTGATATGGAAAATTATTCTGTACGGATCTGGGGCAAGGGCGCTAAGGAACGCATGATACAAATTCAAAATTCTGAGGTAATCTCGGCCTTGACCTCTTACATGGACGCCTTTCAAAAAGAAATCGCCCAGAGCGGATGGCTGTTTGTGAACCGGCTTGACAGCCGGCTCTCAGAGCAGTCCGTCCGGCTTATGATTAACAAATATGTAACACAGGCGGGGATTTCCATGCATATTACTCCCCACATGTTCCGGCACTCTTTTGCCACTCTTTTGCTGGAAGCAGATGTGGATATCCGCTATATCCAGAACATGCTGGGACACAGTTCGATCACCACCACAGAGATTTATACCAGTGTTTCTATGCACAAGCAAAAAGCAATTTTATCCGAAAAGCATCCCCGGAATGGGATGGAAGTGAATGGAGGATAATAGGGGATTATCTGTTAGATGCACTTTTTATTATTTGAATAAATTTTGAAACGATGGTATTGAGAGTAAATAATTCATCATATTGTTTTGTACCTTTTCATATGAACCATTTGCGTCAATGGGATAAAGCGGATAATCCTGTGTCAAACGATCAAATGCGTGCAGAAGTTTATCTGTATTTTCTGAATTACGATATAAAATATTCTTTAGATCTTTTCTGGATTCATTATGCAGTAAGATAGTTTCTCTTGTTACTTTTAAGTATAATGCAATATCAGGGATGGGCGTATCATGATGAAGCGCATTAAGCCAATCATAGCTGCAGCCATATGCAGTTTTAAAAGCAATATCGTCAAATGAGTATTTATCGGATATCAGAATTTTCCCGTCACGAAGCAGCGGTTGTGTAACATATTTATACCATTGTTCAGAATCATAATGGGAAGTATAAGCAGAATAGGATGTCATCCACTTATTTCCGGTAGAAATGAACTGTACGATATCCATAATTTCTACATTTTCCATAGAGTGCAAACGGAAGCGTGTATGGATAACATCAAACTGTTTTAAATATTCATAATAGGATGATAAATCATCCCCAAGATGATAGCGTACGTCAGGATTGATATCCTGCACTGCTCCCGTTTTAAAACCATGATTTTTAAAATATGACAATAAATTTTTGATTTGTGTTGTTTTACCTGCCCCATCGGGACCTGAAAAAGAAATTAACATGTTTGCTCCTCCTATAAGTAAAATGAAAGGTTTGATATTTCATATGCTGCCAAATAGTTTTTATAAACGAAAGCAAAATAAACTAGACTTTATTGACCGTGAATGTTATCAATGGCTAATTCATGATGCGTACAAAGAAATTTTAAAAAATCCCTCTGAATGTAAAATTATCTTTCTGTATGGACCAGGTGGATTTGGAAAAACTTCTTTATTAAAAAATTCCATGTCGATTATGTCAGAGCCAAATGCAATTCCAATATATATATCTTTAGAAATTACACACAGAGATGATAAACTTGATATTTTAATAAAATTTCGTAAAGCACTTCCTTCAAAATTGTCATATCCGTTGTTCGATTATGCAATTCAGTTTTTATGGAATAATTTAAACACTTCCCAAATGGATACGGAATTTATTGATTGTACGCAAAAAAGTCTTTGGCAATATATAACATCTGGGGCCGATGCTGCTATTGTAGCAGTATCAGGTATTGTTCCTCCTCCAGTTGGTATTGCAGCAGCATCTATTTCAGAACTTGCTGCCGGAGCATATAACAAATTAAAAAGAGTTTATCACCAGCATCCAATCCACCACAGATTAGATGAAATTAAAAATATGCAAGCTTATGAGATAATTGAATTATTACCTGAGCTTCTTGGAACAGATATTCACACTGCATATTTAAACAAAACCCTTGTTCTTGTTGTTGATTCTTATCAACAATACTCTTCAAATTTAATAGATCCGTCTAGTTGGTTAACAATGCTTGTACAGAAAATAGGGTATGGGCTTTTTATAATAACAAGCCGTGAAAATATCGTATGGCCAGATGATATCAACAAAAAGGTAATATCCCAAAAGCTTGATGAATTGCCTGATAATGAAGTTCGAAAATCACTTAAAAAATTTTTTCAATTATCTCCACAACTTTTGGAAAATATTATAAGCGTTACTGGCTGTATTCCAATATATCTGGATTTGGCTATAAAATCTCTGGATGATTATAAGTCGGATGAACAATTTTTGCATCCGTTTATATTTAAAAATAAAGAAGATATTATATATAAA
>CATNCF010000032.1 GCA_950097145.1 uncultured Lachnospiraceae bacterium | reverse complement strand
AGAAATAAGCATCCAAACTTGGGCGGTAGGGATGCTTATTTCTTTTTATGATTGTCTATGTAAGACAGAGCCGCAAACAATACAAGTAATAATGTAAGAACTTCCATTATACTCATAGGGCATCACCGCTTCATTGTAGTTACTGGCGGCAGTACCGCAATAACTACCGCCGCCATATCTCCCGTAGTTACTACGGATATTCTCATAATAACTACGGCTCTGCTCCCGGCTCCTGCGCTCATATTCCTTTCTTGCCATAATTTGTCACAACATTGTCACAAATCCGTTTCTCCAACCTCTGAAAGCGGCTTATTTACTGCATTTCTGCAAATATCATATCAAGTGTTTTTTCTTTAGGAACTATCGTTTGTGTCGATGCCTTTTTACAGAATTTCTACATTTTGTTGTAGATTTATTATTGCATTATATAAAAATATTCGCTAATATATATAGAATGGAAATAAAACCTTTTTCTGAACACGCCGGCGGAGTACTCGCTGCAGAATTAGCCAAAAAGTAATTCGGAAAGGAAGTGTAACCATGCCAGCGCTAAAAGAACTGCTGCAAAAAGCAGATTCCTATAAACAAAAAATATCCTCTTCCAGGCCATTGGCAAAGGAAGAACTAAAATCCCTGGATGACTATTTCCGCATTGGTCTTACCTACTCCAGCAATGCCCTGGAAGGAAATACCCTAACCATATCCGAAACAAAGATACTTCTAGAGGACGGAATCACCGTCGGCGGACGCCCGCTGAAAGACTGTTATGAGGCTGTTGGACATGGAGCTGCCTATAATTTCATGTTGGAATTGGCAAGGCAGCAGAACATGAACATCACAGAGGACATCATAAAGAAGCTGCACCGCCTTTTTTACCAGAAGGTTGACGCTGACCAAGCCGGCCATTACCGTTCCATCCAGGTTTACATTTCTGGAACTGAATATGTTCCCCCTGCTCCAGAAGAAGTGCCCGTTCTGATGAATCACCTTACAGATCAGCTTCATTCGTCCCAAACAGTCCTGCACCCTATCGAGCTGGCAGCTATGGTACATAAACGGCTAGTAGATATCCACCCATTCATTGACGGAAATGGCAGAACTGCGCGGCTCCTGATGAACCTTATCCTGGTCAATGCCGGTTATGGCGTGGCATTAATTCCTCCAATATGGAGAAATGACTATATCAATGCCCTATCTGCATCCAGGCAGCAATATAATATGGGGGCATTTTCAAAACTAATTGCCGAATGTGTTATTGAAACAGAACGGGACTACTGCCGGCTGCTTAAAATATGAATATCTTCTTGCCCTCTGGCGTTATCGCATATGCTAAAATCTTTTTCAATATGCTTGTCACAAAAATTATCCTTATCAGTCAGAATTGAGGTTAAAAATTTTGAAAGAATTAAAGATCGGGCGTGTTCTCACAGAGCACCGCCATCAGCGCAATATTACACAAGATGAACTTGCCGAATACATGGGTGTCTCCAAGGCGTCGGTCTCTAAATGGGAAACAGGGGCCACTTACCCCGACATCACGCTTCTCCCCAGGCTTGCAGCCTTTTTCGGCATCAGCGTAGATGAACTCATTGGATATGAACCGCAGATGACAAGAACTGATATCCGGACGCTCTGCAGCCAGCTTTCCCGTGATTTTGCCACAAAACCTTTTGAAGAGGTAATGGCACGCTGCCGGGAGATTTCCAAAAAATATTTTTCCTGTACGCCCCTTCTGTTTCAAATTGGGAGCTTATACGTAAACCACTGTATGCTTGCTGAAACGCCCCAACAGTCTCTGTCAGCGCTGGAAGAGGCAGTGGAATTGTTCATTCGCGTAAAAGAAGAAAGTGATAATGTATCATTGACAGATCAGGCATTAAATATGGAAGCATTCTGCCTGCTGCGGCTTGGACGCGGAGCTGAAGTTATTGATCTTCTGGCGGACTGCATCACTTTACGGATAGCTCCGGAACCCCTTCTGGCTGAAGCCTTTCAAATGACTGGGAATACTGTAATGGCAAAACAGACTCTGCAGGCTGGAATCTATCAGATTGTAATGGAACTATTAAACCTTCTGGCCTCCTATACGGCGCTGTGCCAGGAAGAGGATGGCGCGTTCGAAGAATCCTGCCGCCGCATCCTTGCCATTGCAGATATTTTCCAGCTCAAGTCCCTCCATCCCTCTATTTTACTAACCGTATATTTTTCAATTGCACAGGAGTATATGAAACGCAGTCATAAAGAAAAATGCCTGGATATGCTTGAAAAGTACACAGAACTTGCAGCTTCAGATATATACCCCCTGCGGCTGAAAGGAGACTCTTATTTCACCCTTCTTGACGACTGGCTGGAAGAATACCTTCCTCTGGGAAACAGCCTGCCCAGAGAAGAATCCCTGGTGCGCAGAAAAATTGCGGATGCCCTTACGGAATCTCCTATATTTGTCAGTCTTTCGGATAACATCAGATTCCAAAATCTTGTCCGCAGATTGAAAGACCACGAAAGGGAATTTTCCATATGAAACTTTACTGAAATAGTTCTATTACTAAGGCGGTTAAATGTCGAATGAATTTTACGCAGAATAAATTTCTATCTGCAAGGCGGAAGATTGAGCTGCAGAGAGTGCTGCAGCGTTTGATGACAACGCAGCAGATAAAAATTTAGACAAGTAAAAACATCGACATTTAACCGCCTTAGTAATATATATTGACATATTTTTATCAAAGTTATATATTATAGGTAGCAATAAATACATAGATTATAGGAGGGTCCTACACATGAATAACTTAAAATTAGACGTAGCTGATCAGATTGCCATCCTGACTATCAGCAGGCCAGGCGCATTGAATGCCCTTAACAGTGAGACTTTGGACGAGCTGAATACTGTCCTTAGTGAAATCGAAGCAAGAGATGATGTTAAGGTTGTCATCCTGACCGGAGGTCCTGACAAAAAGGACAATGCATTCAAATCTTTCGTTGCAGGCGCTGATATTGCCGAGATGGTAAACTTTTCTGCCGCTGAAGCGCGGGCGTTCGGCATGAGAGCTGCAGAGCCATTCTTCAAACTGATGAATATGCGCCAGGTTACCATCGCTGCTGTCAATGGATTTGCTCTGGGCGGCGGATGTGAGATCGCTATGGCCTGCGATATCCGTATCGCTTCCGACAATGCTACTTTTGCACAGCCTGAAACTGGTCTTGGCATTATCCCTGGATTTGGCGGAACACAGAGACTTGCCCGCCTGGTAGGAATGGGACGTGCAAAAGAGCTGATCTTCACCTGCGACAATATCGACGCTGCAGAAGCTTACCGTATTGGACTGGTGAACAAGGTCGTTGCCAAAGAGGAACTGATGGATACCGCTAAGAAGATGGCTTCTAAGATCATTTCCAAGGGAAGCTATGCTGTTTCTATTGCTAAGGCCGCCATCAATAACGGCTATGACATGGACATCAAGAATGCCGTAGAAATGGAAGCAAACCTGTTCGGCATCACCTGCTCCACACATGATAAGACAGAAGGCATGACTGCGTTCCTGGAGAGACGTGCCGCTGATCTTACTGATTTCTAAACATGCTGCTGACAAACAGCAGGATAAGATACCGCGATATCTTATCCTGCTGTTTTATTCTGCATTTTCTTAAATACTCCCAGGCTTCTCCTTATTTTTTCCTGCGCTTCCATTCCAGAATTTCTTCCAGCCTGTCTTTCACCTGTTTTTCCTGCCCCTGCTGCGTAGGAAAGTAATACCGCCTGTCTGACAATGCATCTGGCAGACACTGCATATCCGACAATTTTTCCTCTGTGTCATGGGCATAAATATATCCCTTACCGTAATTCATTTCCTTCATCAGGCTTGTGGGTGCATTGCAAATCTGCAGAGGCACCGGCTCTGCGGGAAGTTCCCTCACATCTTTCTTGCAGGATTCACAGGCCAGATAAAGCGCATTGGATTTTGGCGCCATAGACAGATACACCACTGCATGGGTCAAATGCACATCACACTCTGGCATTCCCAGAAAATGGCACGCCTGGTAAGCTGACACGGTAACTTGAAGGGCGTTTGGATCTGCCATCCCCACATCCTCACTGGCAAACCGAACCAGCCTTCTTGCAATATAGAGCGGATCTTCTCCTCCGTCCAGCATCCTGCACATCCAGTATACCGCTGCATCGGGATCACTGTTGCGCATGGATTTATGTAAAGCAGAAATCAGGTTGTAATGCTCCTCTCCATTCTTATCATACAATAGAGAGCGTCTGTTCATGCATTGTGCCAGCACTTCTTCATCCACACAAAGAACTGCTTTTTCATTCATCCTTCCGTTAAACACTGCCATTTCCAGAGTATTTAATGCCGTCCTTGCATCTCCATTGGCAAAACGGGCAATCGCTGATAAATGGGCGTCCTCTATGGAAATCTGCATATTTCCAAGTCCTTTTTTGCTCTTCAGCGCGTGTACCAAAAGTTCTTTTAAATCTTCCTCCTCCAATGCCTTTAAGATAAACACCTTGCAACGGGACAGCAGCGCGGAATTAATCTCAAACGAAGGGTTCTCCGTGGTAGCCCCCACCAGAATAATACTTCCTTTTTCTACAAAAGGCAGAAATGCATCCTGCTGGGCCTTATTAAAACGATGGATCTCATCGGCAAACAATAGCGTGCTCTTTCCCATTTTCCGATTTTGCTCCGCCCGCACCATCACCTCTTTGATCTCTTTGATACTGCTGTTGACTGCACTGTATTCCACAAACTCTGCTTTGGTCCGCTCTGCAATAATCCTCGCCAGGGTAGTCTTCCCCACTCCAGGAGGCCCCCAGAAAATCATAGAAGATATCTGATCTTCCTCAATCAGGCGGCGCAGAATCTTTCCCTGTCCTATCAGATGCTTCTGACCCACGTAATCTTCCAGATGTTCCGGCCTTAACCGGCTTGCAAGAGGCGCAAGCTTCTCCCTATTGTCAAACAAACTTAATTGTTCCATTTCCTTCCCTTTCTCTGAGTCTGCAATGATTTGAATGTTATTTTATCATACTGGTAAATCCTTGGTTTTGTATGAATTATCATAACATATTCGGAATACAAGAGCAATGAATACAAATGCATTAAAAACGCCTGATTATCCTTAAGTCTACAAGGATAATCAGGCGTAGTTTTTATAGAAATACGATCACAATATTATTCTCGCATTCTTTTTCCCATTTTATCTTCTGCAGATACAACCTGCCGGCATTGGCCCGCAAAATCAGCGGTTTCGGCTTATATTTCCCGATTTCACTAAATAGACATGTTCCCCCACAATATCTGTGATAGTTTGCAGCTCCTCTTTCCGCATAAAAAATCTTCCCATTCAGGCTTCCAGCCTCCATTGATGGTTGTGGAGGCGGAATACATGCGTTTCCTTAATGCCTCCGTGTATCAAACGTATTTTTGCCGGGTCTCCCACCTTCGGATATTCACACAGATTCCTCTTTGCATCCTCCATGTCCTATGGAAAGAATTTCACTGCCTGTAAACTCACAGCCTTCCTCCAGGAGCCGCAGATAATGGTTTGCCTCCCGCAGCACATGATCCGCCAGAAGAGGAAGTATCATGGACTGGATTTCACATTTCAAAATGCCCTGGGCGCCTGCCATTTTAAATTCCTGAATCCGTTTTGTCTGGCTTATGGTTCTGCCTGTAAGCTCCCCAATTGTGGCGCACTCCTTCTCCTTTGCCTCATGGAGCAGGCTGCAGAATTCATCCCCGATGTCATTGGCCGTGTCAAACAGAGCCTCTTCGCAAGGATCCAGCAAGCCCCGGATAAACCATGCGTGTTCCATCATAATCTGGTTCCAGAAAATTTCTGTGGCCCGCATACAAGATTTAGAAATGGTCCCCCTCTGCTCCAATTCCATCAAAAAACTGCCGTAAAGCCTTGCCTCCCTGAGAATATGCTCAATCAAAAGCGGATATTGAAATGCAAACATCCTGCAGCTCTTTATAGCACGAAGGGTATCCTCTTTCAGTTCAATAAGTCCCCGCACCAAGCGGATTGCCTTCCGGTTTATCTCATGGACTTTGCGGTGCACAGGATGGCCAAACCGGGCGTTACCGCCGCACTGCAGATTTTCTTGAGCATCCGTAATCTCCGTATCAATAGGAATTCCCGTCAAACTGCTGGTTTTTTCCTCTGCACACTTGGTATATGACGTAACAATCTCATGGGAATCCAGTACCTGCCGTCCCACAGCCCCATTGCTGATTCTGGTTGCTTCTCCCAATAATTCCTCAAATTTCTGCCGAAACCACTGCGCCCTCTTTTGGAACAGTTCATCCTTCGCCAGAAATCCTGACTCTAAAAAAAGAGAATGTTCCTTCATAATCCTTAAGAAAAATAAATTTAATTCCAATGATAACGTAACATAATTTCCCATATTCACAAATCTCCTGTCTTTTTCAAAAACCGGTATCGTAATTCCGGCCATATTTTATAACGGATGTAAAACATTGCTTCTGATCCGTTACAATAATATATGCAGACAAAAGCTTTGCGCTATTTTTCTATATCATTACGTCAACACTTGCCTGTTTGACAGTTTCTTATCTATTAGGTCATAGTGAGCATCCACCGCCCGCTCACACGCTTCCATGGAACCTTCTTTTAACGCCATAAACAATTCCAGATGCGATTCCTGCAGTTTCTGCTTTTCATTCAAATCTGCAGTCTGCAGTACCGTATCGATCCAGTTCTGGTATACTGTGACGATTGCTTCTGAAATACAAATCCACAATTGATTTTCCGCCGCCTGAATCAGCATATAATGAAACCTCCGGTCTGCTTCCGTCTGTTCTTCCAAAGACTGGGATTCCAAATCTGCTGAAAGAATTTCCATAATCTTATCATACCATTTTTCAATAGTTCCTTTATTAATTATAGAATGGCATACTGCTTTTTCCATGTCTCTGCGGAACACAATAATCTCTTCCTTTGTAACTTGTTTTAGCAGAAGCATCATTTCTATCACTCCAGAAATGGTTTTTGTCATATTCCCTGTAATATAATTTCCGGAACCCCGCCTGCAAGTGATTACTCCCATATTTTCCAGTATACGGAGCGCTTCTCTTGTAGAATTTCGCCCTATGGATAAGGTTTCTGCAAGTTTCCGTTCTGCTGGCAGTTTGGAACCGATCTGAAGTTCCCCTTCTCTTACAAGGTCACAGAGGTATTCGATTGCTTTTTGATATTCCCTTCCTTCTTCCACATCCATTCCCTCTTCTACATAAAATTAGCAAATAAGCCTGCCCCAAGTACCGTCAGTATTCCAGAGACAACGATGGACAGGCTGCTCATGGCGCCTTCCACTTCCCCCAATTCCATTGCCTTTGCCGTTCCAATGGCATGAGAAGAAGTGCCTATGGCAATTCCTTTGGCAATGGAATCCTGAATTTTAAATACCCGGCATATCGTCTCTGCAAACATATTTCCTATCACCCCGGTCACAATAATCACGGCCACAGTGACAGACACATAACCTCCAAGCTCTTCTGAAACCCCCATGCCGATTGCCGTTGTAATTGACTTTGGCAACAAGGTCACGTAAGATGCATGGTCAAGTTCAAATAAAACTGCCAGAATAAAAATACTGGCAAGACTTGACAATACCCCGGAAAAAATCCCAAGCAGCACAGCGATATAATTTTTTTTCAGCAGTTCTATCTGCTCATACAGCGGGACTGCAAGGCAGATCGTAGCCGGAGTCAGAAGAAAGCTGATGTATTTTGCCCCTTGCTGGTATACCCTGCAGTCAATCTTTAATACGGACAAAACAAGTATCACGATGATCACTGCAATCAACAGCGGATTACACAAATCAAGTTTCCACTTTTTTTTCAGCAAGAGTCCGATTCCATAAGAAAAAAGACTTAAAAAAACTCCAAAAAATACAGATGTCTCAAAAAATTCACTCATGCCTGTCCTTCCTCCTCATGCCAAATTGAACTACTCTTCCCGATACTGCCATCACCACACAGGTGGTCACTACCGTGATGACTGCATAAGGAATCAGCGCCGGCTTCATGTTCTGCCAGGAATCCATCAGCCCTGCCGCTGCTGGAATAAACATGACAGGCATAATCTCTATAAGAAAATCACTGGTTTCTTTTACAGAATCCAGTGAAATAATCCGAAACTCCAGGCACAAAAATAATATTATAATCCCGTATATGCTTGCTGGAATTGGAAATGGTAATAAGGCATACAGCAGTTCTCCAATAAATGAAATTAATAATATCACTCCAAACTGTCTTAAAAATTTCATAAGAATCTCCTCCTTCTAATTGGTGCTACCAATTTAATATAACATGCTTTTTTCCAAGGGTCAATGCTAAATAAGTTTCCAGCCAGAAGAATCTTGCAGAACATGCACGCCGCTGTTATGATAATATTGCAACAATAGTTAAATAGTTCTGGTACAAAACATTAAAATTATGGAGGATTTCATCATGAATAAAACAATTTCATTTATTGGCGGTGGAAATATGGCAGGAGCCATCATCGGCGGAATCTTAAAGTCTGGACTCACCACAAAGGAACAGATTACTGCCACTGCAAAAACAGAACAGACCCTTGTTTCTTTAAGAGAACGTTTCGGCATCACAGCCACCAGAGACAACAGAGAGGCTGCACGCTCAGCAGATATACTGTTTCTGGCTGTAAAACCTCATCTTTTTGAAGAAATCATTTCCCAGATCAAAGACTGTGTCCGCCCGGAAACTCTGATTATATCCATTGCTGCAGGTCAGACTATTGAAAAAATTGAATCTTTATTCGAAAAAAATATCAAACTGATACGGGCTATGCCCAACACCCCGGCCCTGGTGGGAGAGGCCATGAGCGCCCTCTGCGCCAATGAAAATGTCACTGAAACTGAACTGGCAGAAGCAGGCTTTATCTTCAATAGTTTTGGCAAATATGAAGTAGTTCCTGAATCCATGATGGATACCGTAATTGGCGTTTCCGGTTCTTCTCCTGCTTATGCTTATCTGTTTCTGGAAGCTATGGCTGACGCCGCTGTTGCAGACGGAATGCCCCGGGCACAGGCATATAAGTTTGCCGCCCAGTCTGTACTCGGGGCTGCAAAAATGGTATTAGAAACAGGAATGCATCCCGGCGCACTCAAGGATGCTGTCTGCTCTCCCGGCGGAACCACCATAGAAGCAGTAGCTGTGCTGGAACAATCCGGGCTGCGCAGCGCAGTAATTTCAGCCCAGCGCGCCTGCGTACAGAAATCCAGAGACATGACCTGACAAAAAAAGTGTCAAAAGAACCCGATGATCCGGTTCTTTTGACACTTTACTGATTATTTATTTAAAGATTCTTCCTGCAGTTTATCAAATTCTGCCATACATTCATCTACCGTGGAACCACTCAGCAGTTTTCTTACAATCAGACAGGTATTTCCCCACTGTTCCACGTTCAGCCCGGCATTGGATGCCAGGACATAAACATCCTCTTCAATCTTGTCATTCAAAGGCTTTAAAGCAGGAATACAGTCCACCTCAACATTTTTCGAAGGTGAAATGACCTGATTAATCTTGGAATATTCCTCCAGCGCCTCATCGGAAATTATTACCTCCAGCAGCTCCTTTGCATCCGTTCGATGCTCTGCATCTGCCCCAACGCCAAATCCTGTGATTGGGATCACTGGCATCTGCCCCCGGCTGCTTGGAAATCCAATCACCTGCAGATTAAAATCAGGGTTTCCGTAAGCCGTCTCTGTATTTGCCGCTCCCCAATACGCTATAACAATTGGAGTTTTCTGTGCCAGGAAATCATCTTTTTCCCCTTCCATTGCCTCGCTGACATAGGCTTTCCCGGCATCAATATAGCCACGGTCAATCAATGTCTGAAGGAATTCAAACCCTGGGCGCATATAATCACTGTATTTGCTTTCTCCACTGTTAAGTTTTGCAATTTCAGCCTCCGTATTCCCGCCATTATACAAATCTGCAAATGCCTGGGCGAAAACAAACGTCTCAAGCCACCAGCGGTTTGCGCCAATTGGCGTCTCAATGCCATTTTCTTTCAACACTTTGCAGCACTCCAGAAACTCTTCCGGCGTCTCCGGCAGTTCCAGATCATATTTGTCAAACATATCCTTATTGATAAACAGGCCATATGCCACAACTTCCTGTGGGATCGCCACCAATTTTCCATTTATGGTATTTGCCTTCTTTACCACTTCACGTAAATTCTGGGCGCACGCAAGGTCAGATAAATCTGCAAGCCTGCCTTCTTCCCCTAAAATCTTAAGGGTATCTGGGTTCAGAAGATATAAATCGTCCATATTATTTCGCGTCCGCTCCAGTGTCACATCATCATAAGTTTTATCCTGATAATCTTCTGCCGTATAGGTCCGGTATTCCACTTTCACTCCCATCTTCTCTTCTGCCATAAGCACGGTCTGATCAAATGCGTTTCTCGCCACATTTTCAGCATCAGGCTCTATTTTTTCCATGGGACTGAACAAATTGATCGTCCGTTCATTTTCCTCCTCAGGTTCCAGAAGGTTTTTATTCAAATCCGGCCTGCTGTCACATGCCGCCATAGTAACTGCCGCTATTCCTGCCAGACAGACTGCCGCCAATTTTCTCATATTATTTCTTTTAAACTGAATCGTTCTCATTCCTTTCTCTGTACATATTTATTAAGAATTTTCTTTAACAACTCGATATCGATGGGTTTTGCCATATGCACATCCATCCCCGCAGCCAGCGCCTCTTTCTCATCTTCTGCAAAAGCATTCGCTGTCATGGCTATGATCGGTATTTGACCTGCATCGCTGCGCTTTAACGCTCTGATCGCTTTTGTGGCCTCGTAGCCGTTCAAAACCGGCATCTGGACGTCCATTAAAATTGCGTCAAACTCTTCTTCTGCAGACTGCGCAAAACGTTCCACTGCCAGCTTTCCATTTTCTGCAATTTCGCAGTCCGCTCCCTCCATCTCCAGGATTTCCGACAAAATCTCCGCATTAATTTCATTATCCTCTGCCGCCAGAACATGCAGACCTTCCAGGCTGCTGCACATTTCCTTCTCTGAAACTGTTTTTTCTGTTCCATTCTGCAGTTCCGTAATTTTTTCCTTTAATGCAGAAACAAAAAACGGCTTTGTGAGAATCCCTGTATTCTCCAATTCAAGGGCCACTTCCAGCCCCTTTGCATCATAAGAAGCCAAAAAGAGAACTGGAGCTGTTTGAGACACACATTTCCGTATTTTTTTCGCCGCCTCTATCCCTCCAAGTTCCTGGATATCCCAGTCCATAAGAACCAAATCATAACTTTCACCGCCGCACGTTTCCAGCATCCTTACAGCTTCCTCCAGGTTCGAAACGGTATCCGTGAGAACGCCCGTTTCATTCATAAGCATCTGGATGGATCTGCATGTTTCTTCCTCATCCTCTATGGCAAGAATCCGCCCAATTCCATGTTCTATCCAAAAACGCTGATCCGTAGTTTCTTCTGGTATGCGAAGTTCCAATTCCACCTTAAAAATACTTCCTTTGTCTATTTCACTGGAAACATCTATGGTTCCGCCCATCAGTTCTACAATATTTTTTGTAATGGCCATGCCAAGCCCTGTGCCCTGCACTTTATTGGTTGTACTGTTTTCCGCCCTGGTAAATGCATCAAAAATCGTCTCTAAATATTCAGGCGTCATTCCATAACCATCGTCTTCCACTTCAATCCGAATGTGCTCATACTGACTGGAACGCTGCTTAAGCCCTATCATGCGGAACCAGATATTTCCGCCCTCCTGCGTATATTTTACTGCATTTGAAAGCAGATTAATAAGAATTTGATTAATTCTCGTCTCATCTCCCAAAAGATACTCATGTTTAATCCCTGTCACTTCCACATGAAAACTCTGGTTCCTGCCGTCTGCCATAGGCCGGATAATGGCGTCCACAGAAGAAACAAGAGCATTTAAAGTAAATTTCTCCATGTTAAGCACTACTTTTCCGCTTTCAATCTTAGACACATCCAGCACATCATTGATGAGACTCAAAAGATGCTGGCCGGAAGCCGTAATCTTCTTGGTATATTCCCTGACCTTAACGGGATTCTCTGCATCCATGGCAAGCAGGGAAGTAAATCCAAGAACTGCGTTCATAGGGGTGCGGATATCATGTGACATATTTGAGAGAAACATAGTCTTTGAATTGCTGGCGAGCTGCGCAGCCTGCAGGGCTTCTGCAAGCTGTTGATTGTGCAGCTCCCGTTCTTTCTCCCGTTCCTTTCGGATTTTGTTCTGCTGCCTCTGATTAAAATAATAGAGCAGACAGCACAGGAAAAATGCAACCAGCATCACGATCACAACAATGAAAATATTTTGATTCACACTTCTTCCTTCCTGAAGAATTGCATCAATCGGCACATAACCAATTAAATAAATGGTTCCGCCGTTCACTGCCCACATATAATTCAAGGATTCTTCTTTCCGGATATCATGATAAAATAAAACATCCTCTCCAAGTTCCAGACATCTATCAACTTCTTTTCGAAGCTCCTTATCTGTAATATCATTTGCGTGATAAAAGTCTTCCAGATTCAGATGCCCTGCACTCCGCTGTCCCATTCCTTTTGGCTTCAGCACAAGTTTCTCGCTCTTTGCATCCATAATATAAAGCATTGCCTGTTTGTTATAAAAACCATTGGGCAGGGACTGGTCCAGATAATCGTAAGTATACTCCACAAAAAGCGCCGCGATTTCCTCTCCATCTTTTACCACAGGGCATTTCATAGTATACGCCCAGGTACCCATATAATTCACATACGACTGGGAGACTGGAAGCTCATCAACGGTTCCTCCTGCTGAAAAATCTAATTCTTCCTCAGAAAATTTTTCTCCTGTATTGGAAATCCCTTCTGTTTTCCCTTTTAATATCAGCGACATTTTCACCATCATCTGATTTTTCTCATAACCCAAAATATATTCCTCTGGGTTTTCTGACATAGCAATTTTCTGAGCTGCCAGTTTCTGAAAATCCGCCTCATTTTTCAAAATTGCCTCTATGGTACATTTTATCAAATCCAGGCTTTCGCTGACATTCTGAATTGCAGATTCAGACATCTCCACGGCTATTTTCCTGGCTACCGTAAATACGACAGCTCCTAATATGCAAAAAACTAGTATAATAGAAACAAGCATGGAAAAGCCTCTGTCTTTTCTGCTTCTATTTTGTTTTTTTTTCATTACAATTCTCCAATCTTATTACTTTACATTGGTACTTTCGCATATTTGAAACATTAATATGTAAGTTCCACCATTTCTATTTACGCATTTCCCTAATCATACCACAAGAAGCCTGTTTAATCAAATTTTTCCCCCCATATATCATATTCTTCCCGGTTTCCGCTGGTTCCAGGAAGATAATTCATAGGTTCTTCTTCTCTTTCTCCTCAAACTTTGTTGCTTTTTATCATTGCTATATCGGTGGTTTACACTTATAATAACATTATCTGAATGATTTCGTTCTATTTTTTCAAAAAAATGATTTTTTCCGAATCCGGACAATTTCTGAAGAATACAGTGCTCATTCAGAAATTTGCTTCATGCATGATAGAAAGGATTTATTGAACTATGTGGGCTTATGAAAGTGTTTTTTATCAGATTTATCCTCTGGGATTCTGTGGGGCTCCCTTTGAAAATGACGGTATTCCTGCAAAACGTATTATCAAAGTGAAGGATTGGATTCCTCATTTGGAAAAACTGGGGATTAATGCCATCTATTTTTCCCCCCTCTTTGAATCAGATACTCATGGATACAATGCCAGAGATTACCGGAAAATTGATGTGCGGCTGGGTGACAATGATGATTTCAAAGAAGTCTGCGGCGCCCTGCACGAAACAGGCATCCGTGTGGTACTAGACGGTGTATTTAACCACGCCGGCAGAGGCTTCTTTGCATTTCAGGATGTACTTAAAAACCGGGAACAGTCCCGTTACCGAGACTGGTTCCATATTGATTTCAACGGAAATTCTGGCTTCAATGATGGACTCTGGTATGAGGGCTGGGAAGGAAACTATGACTTGGTAAAATTAAACCTGCGCAATGAAGAAGTCATTCAATATCTTTTGGACAGCGTTTCTTTCTGGGTCAATGAGTGGGATATTGACGGCCTGCGGCTGGATGTAGCCTACTGCCTGGATCATGACTTTGTACGGCGGCTGCGCAGCCACTGCGACAGCCTGAAAGAAGATTTTTTTCTGGTAGGAGAAATGCTGCACGGTGACTATAACCAGCTTATGAATGACAGTATGCTGCATTCTGCTACGAATTATGAATGTTACAAAGGGCTGCATTCCAGCTTTAATTCCATGAATATGTTCGAAATCATCCACTCACTGCTGCGGCAGTTTGGCCCGGAACAATGGACCTTATACCGTGGGAAACATTTATTGAGCTTTGTGGACAACCATGATGTTTCCAGAATTGCTTCTATTTTGAATGCTCCTGAACACCTTCCCCTGATTTATTCCCTATGTTTTGGAATGCCTGGCATTCCCTGTGTGTACTATGGAAGCGAATGGGGAGCAAAAGGTGACAAATCCAACGGCGATCCTTCCCTGCGCCCCAGCTTTGAGGCTCCGGAATGGACAGAATTAAGTGAATGGATTTCTAAACTCGCTGCTGCAAAAAAATCTTCCGAAGCTTTGAATTATGGTGAATTCCGTTCTGTGGTACTCACTAATAAGCAGTGTATTTTTGAGCGGAAAAGTGAACATGAACGCGTCCTGGTTGCCATTAATGCTGACAGCGAAGCATATACGGCACATTTTGACGCCGGATGCGGCATGGCCGTTGATCTGATTTCCGGCAAGGAACATGATTTTGGAGGCGGAAGTGAACTGCCGCCTTACAGCGCTTATTTCTGGAAATGTGAGAAATAACAGACAGAACAATTAGAAAAGCGCCCAGCTCTCTCATGCAGAAGAACTGGGTGCTTTTCCTGTGATTCGGATATTTTCACGGGAATCTCTTCTCTTTACCAGGACTTAAGTCCCGTCTCTATTTTCCTCCTTGCCTGCATGTCTTTGCTCCGTAATCCGTCCTAAATAGTTAAACCAATTCTGAGGCAGCGCCAGGCCAAAGACAATCCCAAGAACAATCGTCCCTGCAATTTTAAAGGTATCAATGCCTTTTGCAAGGCTCTGGGGCAATTCATTCATAATAAGGTAGTAGGAAGTATAATAAATGCCTGAACCTGGGACCAGGCTGAATATTCCTGCAATCAAAAACACGGTACTTGGCATTTTCCGTACTGCTGACAGTATTCTTGCTGCCAGTGTCAAGACTAGAGCCGCCCAAAGGGAGGAAGCCGCAGCGCCAAAACTGCAGTTCATGCAAAGACGGTACACTGCCCAGCCGAGCCCTCCGTTGATGGCGCAGTACAGATATTCTGACTTTGGTATATGAAAGGATACCCCAAAAGCAAGAACGGAACCCATAGCAATTATAATCTCAATTATCATAAGGGCAGCATTCCTCCTCCCATTAATTGAAATGCCTTAATGGCCGCTCCTACCCCAATTGCAATACACATCCCTGTAAGCAGAGCATCCATCAAACGGATACCGCCTGACAGATAATCGCCATTAAACAGATCCCGGATTGCTGTAACCAGCGCCACTCCTGGCATCAGAAGGATAATGCCGCCGATAATTACACGGTCAAATTGAATCCCAAGCCCTATCACATAAAGCACCAGGCCCCCAATGGTCACCATGGCGCTTCCCAGTATATCTGTAAGAAATTTGGATACATGGCGCTCCTCCGCCGCAAGGAGAAACCACTGGAGCAGCATACCCAAAAAGAAAGAAAACAGGCTGTCAAAGGGTTTGCCTCCCAATAGATAGCAAAAACCTGCGCTCCCAACTCCACAGGCCGGAATCAATATCCTTTTTGGCAGAACAGAAGATTTTCTGCACTGTTCCAGCCGCTCATTTGCTTCCCGGACACTGCAGGTTCCCTGACAGATTTCCCGTGACAACTGATTGAGGGCCGCTATCTTTTCCAGATTGACTGTACCAATAGGTACATTTCTTACCATGCTGCCGGCATCCTCGCGATTTTCATTGACTGTGGCAAAAATACCGTTTGTCAGCACAAACACATTATAATCCTCCGCCCCGTATGCCTGCATCACATGTTCTACCGTCTCCTGTACCCGGTAGATTTCTGCTCCATTTTTTAACAGCTCCTCTCCCATAGAAACAGAAAGATCCAAAATTTTCTTACTCTCTAACATCTTCCAAATTCTCCAGACTCTTTATGATTCCAAGCATCAGAAACAGATAAGGAGTAAGAAATGCCGTGGGATTATTTACAATTCCCTGAGCCATATAACCACAGATCACTGTCACACCCAGCACCATCACTGGGTTCTGAACATATTTTCTGGCTGTTCTCACCGCAGTTCCAATTAAAAGCCCGAAATATCCCACTGTGCCTAATAAGCCTGTGGTGGTAAGAAACTGCAGGAATTCATTATGGGCGTCCACAAGCTGCGCCCCCTGAAAGAACGCTGCAAGATCCTCGCCGCTGAACTGTTCAATAAACATATGGTAACAGTTCAGCCCATAACCTGTAATCTTTTCCCATATCGGCATATTCATCCATGCCTTTACTGTAATTTTCCAGATATATCCCCTGCCGCTTCCAAAATTATCCTGTATTTTCAGACGGTTCAAAAATGAAAGAGAACCTTCCCAGGCATCCTGTTTCAAGTTTGTCACAACTAAAAGCAGAATCCCCAATCCAGCCACAATGGCAAGAATACTGAATAACCACTTCCGCACAATACCATAAGGCAGCTCTTTCTCTCTCTTTTTTCTATTTTGCAGAAAAACAATGCCCGCTGCAATTAGTATTCCCTCAATTGCCAGCACATATCCATTCAGTAAAATCTTCTCCTGATACCTATTTCCATGGAAATAAATACGTAATACGCTGGCTGTTTCCGCCGCATCTCCAATCATGACAAAAATCTTCATCAGCAGACTGCCCAGACAGAAGAACCCCCAAATTTCAAAAAAACGCTGCATATGCATGTGATCACGCATGGCAAACCACAAAAGCACCAGGAAGGCAGCTCCAACGCCTAAAAGCCAGCTTTCAGTATTCGTACAGTAACAGGTCCAGAATCCCAGTGTCAGAAAAACACCTGAAGTTATCCGCAGCGCCTTTGTCTTTACGACCATGTATACTGCCATAGCCGCAGGCATCACCATACACAGATAGCTGGAGCAGGCATTAATATTTCCAATTGTGCTGATAAAACTTCCATACTGTTCACTTACCAGGTTTTCATACATTCCCAAAGGATCCATGGAACCAAAATTTAAAATAGCAAGTAAAAGTACTATGAAATTGCCAGCAAAAAAAGTCCATATCAGCCATTTCCCAGGTTTTAAGTATTTTCCAAGCAGCGCATAGGCAAGGACACAGAGCAGGAATACCTGCAGACCTAATTTCCTTCCCTGCAGCCCCTGCCAGGATTCCAGCGGATTTTCTGAAAAAATGGTTGCAATACAGATTCCAATTACAAAAACAATTGCAAACCAGGAAGGAATGGATACTTCTGACAGCCACTGCCTGACTGCCTCTTTCCTGGTCAGCTCGGGAACTTGCCGCTTTGCACCTGCTTTTCCTTTGTTCCTCTGGGTCTTGCCTTTCCTCTGGGCAGACTCCTTATACTGCTGCAAAAAGCCCATTCCTGCAAACACAGCGATCAAGAGAGGCATTCCTATCGCACATACCCGGAAAAAGGTAAGCTTTGCCGACGAAATGTCAATATAATTGTTTGCATAAAATAACGGAAAAAGAACGAGCATTAATATTGCATACAATGCCGCTGTCCCCTCCATAAATACGTACATCATACTTTTTTTCTGTTTCATTTTCTCCTCCAGATGTGTTTTAAATTTCTATCTGTTTTCCTTCTCCTGCCATCCAGCCTGATCCTCCATGCCAATGTACCGCAGTTCTTTTGTCTTTAGATTTTCTGCATATTTCTTTTCAAAAGCTTTGGCCTGGACATACACTGGAATCTCTTCCTCCAGCTTGTAGATATAATCCATTCCGCCACAATGGTCGTAATGTCCATGGCTCAATATAATGCCGTCCAGTTCCTTTAAATCCACACAAAGCTTTGCGGCATTGTGCAGAAACACTTGGCTTTGTCCTGTATCAAACAGATATTTTTTTCCCTGATACTCAATGAACACAGACAATCCATGTTCTCCTAAGAATCCCCGTTTATATACCGTATTTTCTGTTAATATGCTTATCTTCATTCTTCTTCCTCTTGTTCTTCTTTCGCCTGCAGGATCGCTTCATTTAAAGATAGCATTTTAGCGTCCAGCATAGAAACAATTCCTGCACATTCACGCAGATCACGGCTGATATACCCTGGTGCATCGCCTTCAAATTTATAATAAATTTTATGCTCCAGGCTTGCCCAGAAATCCATGGCAATGGTTCGAATCTGTATTTCCACTTTGGTATCAATTACCCGGTCTGTCAGGAATATAGGCACGGTCACCAGCATATGGTAGCTCTTATAGCCGCTGTCCTTGGGATGCCTGATATAATCTTTTACAGATACCACAGTTAGGTCATTCTGCCTTCCGATCATCTCTGCCAGCCGGTAAATATCAGAAGTAAACGAGCACACAAGCCTGATTCCCGCAATATCATTCACATGATTCACCATATTGTCAATGGTGCTCTCATAGTTGTTCCTTTTTAATTTTTTTACAATACTTTCCGGAGATTTAATCCTGGATTTTATATATTCGATGGGATTATAATTATGTATATGGCAAAATTCATCATTCAAAATTTCCAGTTTAGTCCCCACTTCTTTCAGGGCTGAATTGTATAAGAAAATCACCGTCTCCCAGCTAGTCACACCTTCGTTAAATTTTTCGGCAAAATCCATAGTACTTCCTTCCTTCTATCAACCTTTGGCTGTTCTTTGAGGCACAAGGACTCCTCCCGCTTCGCAGGTCCCTCCTCGTGCTAACTTACTTCTTTGGCTGTTCTGCCAGGCACAAGGGCTCCTCCCGCTTCGCGGGTCCCTCCTCGTGCCATAGTATACCACATCCGATAACAATTGGGAAAGTCTTTGCGGCCAATTTTTCCGTAAAAACAGCCACAATTTATGGTAATCCACAAATCCCGGCTGTTGTTCTATTCACACAAATCGTACGTATTACTTGCCTTCCAAAACTTTGTCAATTGTTACCAGCTTTACACAGGCCACAAAAATATCGGTTGCTGTCCGAAGCTCTTCCAGAGACGGATAGGATGGAGCAATACGAATGGTGGAATCTCTCGGATCTTTTCCATATGGATAAGGAGCCCCTGCAGGGGTCATGGTAACTCCTGCTTCCTTGGCCTTGGCAATAATCGCCTTGGCACAGCCTTCCTTTGCCTCGAATGCCATAAAATATCCTCCTTTAGGCGCAATCCAGCTTCCGGCGTCCCTGCCTGCAAGTTCCCGCTCTAAAGTGTCAATTATCATTTCAAATTTTGGCCTTAAAATATCCGCGTGTTTTTTCATATGCTCAGTCATTCCGTAAATATCTTTGAAAAAACGCACATGGCGCAGTTGGTTTACCTTATCATGGCCAATTGTCTGAATCTGAAGCTGTTTTTTAATGTCTATCAGATTATTTTTTGAAGCCGCAATTGCCGCCACACCAGAGCCTGGAAAGCTAATCTTGGAAGTGGAACAAAATTTATATACCAAATCTGGATTGCCCACGCGCTTGCATTCTGCAAGAAGTTCCACAAGATGATCCTGATCAAGGTCATATAAATGGTGTACCCCATAGGCGTTATCCCAGTAAATACGGAAATCCTCCGCTGCCGGCTTGAGTCTTGCAAAACGGCGCACAGTTTCAGCAGAATACGTGATTCCCTGGGGATTGGAATATTTGGGTACACACCAGATACCTTTAATCGCCGGGTCACTGCTCACCAAATCCTCTACCATATCCATATCAGGACCAGTGGGCAGCATGGGCACATTGATCATTTCAATCCCAAAATATTCTGTAATGGCAAAATGTCTGTCATATCCTGGAACCGGACATAAAAATTTCACCTTATCTAATTTACTCCATGGCGTGCTTCCTAAAACGCCATGGGTCATAGAACGTGAAATTGTATCATACATAACATTTAAACTGGAATTCCCATATATAATAATATTATCTGGATTGCATTCGATCATATCGCCCAGTAAAACCTGCGCCTCCCGAATCCCATCCAGCACGCCGTAATTCCGGCAGTCTGTTCCATCCTCACATTTCAGGTCGGTGCTGCTGTTGAGCACATCCATCATTCCCATGGAAAGGTTCAACTGTTCCACAGAAGGCTTTCCCCTGGACATATCCAGCTTCAGCCCGCTGTCTGCATACTTCTGATAAACTGCCTCAAGCTCTGCTTTTTCCTGTAATAATTCTTCCTTGCTCATTTCCTGATATGAGTGCATTGTATCATCCTCCTGAAATTCTCGTTGTTCTTATAGACTGCCCAGCAGTCCATATCTATGAAATCCTTCCTATTATGCACTATAACCTGAAGATTGTAAAGCTTTTTCTTTCGCAAATTTACATTTGTCCGTATTTCGCGGACTTTTTATGCAAATCTACATCTCCTGTCTTTCTTTCAGATACGCTATACAGATTCTTCCCCTTTCAAAAAATAAAGGCGCTCACGTATCTGCTTTTCATACCCCTGTTCCGTTGGTTCATAAAACCTGGCTTCCTCCAGGCCATCTGGAAGATACTGCTGCTTTACATAATGATTTGGAAAATCATGGGCATAGAGATACCCTTTGCCATGCCCAAGCTTCTGTGCTCCAGGGTAATGGGAATCCTGCAGATGCACTGGGACTGGACTGGTCTTGGTATTTTTTACAGCTTCCATAGCACGGCTGATGGCAAGACATGATGCATTGCTCTTAGGTGCGCTTGCCACATAAGTCACTGCCTGGGACAATATAATCTGCGCTTCCGGCATCCCAATCCGTTCTACTGCCAAAGCCGCACTGACAGCCACAGACAACGCCTGGGGATCTGCATTGCCCACATCCTCTGACGCACAGATCATAATGCGCCTGGCAATAAATTTGATTTCTTCTCCAGCGTAAAGCATTTTGGCCAGATAATAGACGGCTGCATCCGGATCAGAACCCCGCATACTCTTAATAAAGGCAGAAACATTATCATAATGGTTATCCCCAGTCTTATCATACCTCACCACCCGCTTTTGAATACATTCTGAGGCAGCCTCAAGGGTAATATGAATCGTTCCATCCTCCCCTCTTGGCGTCGTCAGCACGCCCAGTTCAATAGCAGTCAGTGCGGCACGGGCATCTCCATTTGCGGCGTCAGCCAAAAATTCTAAGGCATCTTCTTCGATTTGAGCCTGACAGGCTCCCAGTCCGTTCTCTTTGTCCGTCACAGCACGCAGAAGAATTGCACGGATATCTTCCTTCTCCAATGGTTTCAGTTCAAAAATAATAGACCGTGATAAAAGCGCTCCATTCACCTCAAAATACGGATTTTCGGTGGTAGCGCCGATCAAAATGATTGTACCATCCTCCACAAAAGGCAGAAGATAATCCTGCTGTCCCTTATGAAAACGATGAATTTCATCGATAAACAGAATCGTCTTTTTCCCATACATCCCCTGTTTATCTTTGGCATGTTTCACCACTTCCTCCATATCTTTCTTTCCCGCAGAAGTGGCATTAATCTGTGTAAATTCTGCACTGGTAGTATTGGCAATCACTTTCGCCAGAGTAGTTTTTCCTGTTCCAGGCGGACCGTAAAAAATAATAGAACTTAATTTGTCAGCTAAAATAGCACGATATAATAGCTTATCTTTGCCGATGATATGCTGCTGGCCCACCACCTCCTCCAGCTTGGTGGGACGCAGGCGGCTGGCCAGAGGAGATTCTTTTTTCTGATTCTGCTCCCTCATATACTCAAATAAATCCATGGTTCCTCCTTTGTATTCTGTTCTCTAAAGATGATACCATGTTTCGGGCAGTCCGTCACTACTTTATTTTTCTGCTTCCATAAATAAAACCCTTTAATCAAACAGTATTTCATCTACTGTCACAAACTCATATCCCTGTTTGTTCAGCGTATCAATAATCTCCATTGCCGCAGTAACTGACGTTTCATATCCGTCATGCATCAGGATAATATCATTTTCCTGAACATTTTTAAGCACTTTTTCAACAATCTGTCCATGATTTTTACTGGACCAGTCCAATGTATCTATATCCCAGAGCACTTCCACCATATTTACCTCACAGTCCAGTTTCTCGTGCCAGTCCCCAAAAGGCGGACGCAAATAAGAAGGATAAACTCCAGTAATATCATAGATCAGCCTGTTGGTGCGCTCCACCTGTTCACAAGCCTGTTCCATGGAAAGTTTGCTCAACTGTTCATGTTTATAGGAATGATTTCCAATTGTATGCCCGTCCTCATGCATCTGCTTTACAATTTCGGGATGTTGTTCCACGGCTTCCCCCAGCAGAAAAAAGGTTGCTTTTACATTGCGTTCTTTTAATGCCGCCAGCATTTCCAGAGTATACTGAGGATGGGGGCCGTCGTCGAACGTAAGCGCAACCTTTTTCTTTTCTCCTTGTTCCTGAATCAAATCTCCCTGTTCTTCTCCTTCTGTTTCCCCAGTATCTCCTTGGCTTGCCGCGGAAGCGCTCCTGGCTTCTTCCTGCCCACTCAGCGCCATGATGCCCTGCCGTAAAATTTGTCCGTTTCCCATACCGCATATAATCATTCCCGTAATCATGCAGATACAGATCAGGTCAAACACCAGACACTTTCTCCAGAGCCGCAAGTTCCAATAACTTTTCCAAATCCGTTTCCAAATCTTTTCTTCCTTCATTCATCCAATACCCCGCAGATACTTCTATGAAGTATATGATGAAAAGGTTGTATGATATGAAACGCCTTACAAAATTAACTTCTGCTTTTTGCTGTTAAAGCTCCCTGTTCCACATCTATCAAGATAACGTCTCCTGCGCCTGCCTGATCAGAAAGAATCAGTTTTGCCGCCAATGTTTCTACTGTCTTTTGCAGATACCGCTTCAGCGGCCGTGCGCCGTACACCGGATCATATCCATGATCCACAATAAATTGTTCTGCCTGATGAGTTAATTCTACAGATATTTCCCGTTCTACCAGTCTTTTGTTCAGATCTGACATCAAAAGTCTGATAATACCGCCGATATTTTCCTTTGTCAAAGGTTTAAACATGATAATTTCATCCAGGCGGTTCAAAAATTCCGGGCGGAAATTTCCCCGCAGCTCATTTAGTACTGCCTCTTCGCATTCGCTTCTAATCTCTCCATTGTCTTCAATGCCCTCCAGCAGATAAGAAGAACCAAGATTGGATGTCATAATCAAAATAGTATTTTTAAAGTCTACCGTACGCCCCTGGGAATCAGTAATTCTGCCATCGTCCAATACCTGTAACAGTACGTTGAACACATCTGGATGCGCTTTCTCCACTTCATCAAACAGTACTACAGAATACGGTTTTCTGCGCACTGCCTCTGTAAGCTGTCCCCCCTCCTCATAGCCTACATATCCGGGAGGCGCTCCAATCAAACGGGAAACAGAATATTTCTCCATATATTCGCTCATATCAATGCGCACCATATTATTCTCATCATCAAAAAGGCTGGCGGCTAAAGCCTTTGCAAGTTCTGTTTTCCCCACTCCCGTAGGACCAAGAAACAGAAAGGAACCGATGGGTTTGCTGGGGTCTTTGATACCTGCTTTGGAACGGATAATGGCTTCTGTAACCTTGATAACTCCTTCCTCCTGCCCAATCACCCGCTTATGAAGTTCCTGATCCAGGTGCAGGGTTTTATTCCGCTCACTTTCCGTCAGCTTGGCCACTGGAATTCCAGTCCACCTGGAAATTATTTTTGCAATTTCTTCTTCGCTGACGTTTTCATGAACCAGGCTTAAATCTTTATTCTTCACTTGTTCTTCTTCAATTTCTAATTGGCGCTGCAGCTCTGGTTTTCTTCCATACTGCAGTTCCGCTGCTTTTTCCAGGTCATAGTTCTGCTGTGCCATGGCAATTTCATTGTTGACTGCTTCCAGCTCTTCTCTGAGTTTCTGCACCTTCTCCACAGATTTTTTCTCATTATCCCACTGTGCTTTTCTGGTCTGAAAATCATTTTTCAGATCTGCCAGTTCTTTTTGCAGCGCTGCCAGCCGGTCCATGCTGAGACGGTCGTCTTCTTTCTTCAGGGCCGCTTCTTCAATTTCCATCTGCATCACTTTCCGCTGAAGTTCATCCAGCTCTGTGGGCATGGAATCCAGCTCTGTTTTGATCAATGCGCATGCCTCGTCTACAAGGTCAATGGCTTTATCTGGCAGAAAACGGTCACTGATGTAGCGGTTGGACAACATGGCCGCTGAAACCAGCGCCCCGTCTGTTATTTTCACTCCATGGAACACCTCATACCGTTCTTTCAGGCCACGTAGAATAGAGATCGTATCCTCTACAGCAGGCTCTTCTACATGGACTGGCTGGAATCTCCGTTCCAGTGCGGCGTCTTTTTCCACATATTCCCGATACTCATCCAAAGTCGTAGCCCCGATACAGTGGAGTTCCCCTCTGGCAAGCATGGGTTTCAAAAGCTGCCCCGCATCCATAGCCCCCTCTGTTTTGCCTGCGCCTACAATAGTGTGGAGTTCATCAATAAAAAGAATAATCTGACCGTCGCTGCTCTTAATTTCATCCAGAACCGCCTTCAGGCGCTCTTCAAATTCTCCGCGGTATTTTGCCCCTGCCACCAATGCTCCCATATCCAGTGCAAAAAGCCGTTTATCCTTCAATCCTTCCGGTACGTCTCCCCGGACAATTCTCTGTGCGAGCCCTTCTACCACTGCGGTTTTACCAACTCCAGGTTCCCCGATAAGCACCGGATTATTTTTGGTTTTCCTTGACAGAATACGGACAACGTTCCGGATCTCATTATCCCGGCCAATCACCGGATCCAGCTTCTGATCCCTGGCACGCTCCACCATATCATAACCATATTTATTTAATGTATCATAGGTTGCCTCTGGATTGTCAGATACCACCTTCTGATTTCCTCTAACTGTAGCAAGGGCCTGCAGGAACCGGTCTCTGGTAATGCCGTATTCTTTGAAAATTTCTTTCAGCGCCTGGTTAGGATATTTAAGCAATGTTAAAAACAAATGCTCTACAGACACATATTCGTCTCCCATTTTCTTTGCTTCATCTTCGGCGTTTACCAGCACTTTATTAAGATTTTGCCCCATATAAATCTGTCCGCCGGAAACTTTTACCCTCTTTGCCAAGTGATTCTGAGCATTCTGTATAAAATGCTCTCTATTAATTTCCATTTTCTCAATGAGCTTTGGAATCAGCCCATCTTCCTGCAGCAGCAGGGAAACCAAAAGATGCTCCTGCTCTATTTCCTGATTGCCATATTCGTATGCCAGTTTCTCACATCCATTAATAGCTTCTACAGACTTCTGTGTAAACTTTTGAATATTCATAGGGTTTCCTCCTTCTCACTCTGCTTTAAACCATATTATTGTTTCCTGAAATTAATGTTTCAGTCAGAACAAAACATTTCTCTATTTTTCAATTTTGTTCTATTTCTTGTATAACAATACCACCGATTACTAGCACTGTCAATAGATGAGTGCTAAAATTGTGTGAAAATTTTATGAAGTACTGATTTTATGGGGATTCTTCCTTACAAAATCAGAATCAACCGCCAATTCAAAGTATGAAAAAATATTCTTCTATTCCTGGGCACTGGACCCAAAAGGGTTCAAAAGGGTCTCGAATGACATGCCTGTGGATATCACACAGCCGCCTGCAGATGACAAGGGGCTTTACTATAAAGATGAGCCCTTTACCACAAAAAATCCCTCAGCGCCTGAACGTCGCATACTCCCCTAAATATGCCCTTTACCAGAAGGCCATCCGGAACAGACAGGTGGAAGGCGCGCAAAAGATGCTGGATTCCAGAAATACAAAAAAGAACCGGAAAATTTAAAGGTTAGCGAGGGCAGATGGCAGATAGAAGAATTCTTGCGTATCCTGAAGACAGATTTTTCAGCAAGACCTGTATATTTGCAGGATGAAAACCGCATCAAGGCACATTTCCTGATCTGTTTCCTTGCATTGGCGATCTATCGTTTGCTAGACTAGCTCCAGAATATACCTGCAAACAGGTGCTGGATACTTTGAGGGCAATGAATTTTGCGGGGATCCAAGAACAGGTGTTTACCTCAACATACAGACGAGAGCCGAGCACGGATGCCCTCCATGATGTCCGTGGTTTCCGAACAGATTATCAATTCATAACCAAAAGCAAAATGAAAACAATCCAGAAAAAAAGGGAGGGAATCAATTACCAAAGTCCCTGACAGCACAAAAAATCGCTGTGCCCATGCAAATACAAGAGATGCAGCGATTTTTTCTTTTAATAACTGTCAAACTCCCGACTTTACACTCTCTGATAAATCCGCTATAATGATATTAACTTATAAAAAATATCATCATTAAAAAGGCGGTGAAAGGATGGTAGAAAAAATGACAGAAAAAGAACTAATTACAGTAATGATTGATAAATATACCGATTTGCAACGCATAAAAAAAGCAAATGGCGATCATGAAAATACTGAACTTGACTATCAATTAAAAGTCATTAAGAATAAGTTATCTGCTTTAGGTATTCCAACTGAAGAATACGAAATGTAACAACTAAATAACCACTGTCAATAAAGAGTGTAAAGTCTATTGAATTATCAAGGACTTTACACTTTTTTATTTTGGGAGGTTATGAGATATGGGTAAATCAGTATATGAAATGGTAACAGACAAAATCATCAAACCACTTGAAAAAGGCGTGATCCCTTGGGAAAAGCCGTCAAATATATTTTGGGAGAAGCATAACTGCAAGCGCAAATAAAAAAATAGGGTGTAACCGCTTGAATAGCTGCACCCTGACAATAAAAATATAAGAAAAGGAAGGTTTGCGTAGAATGCTTCCCAGGCAGAGCCCTATGCCAGGAAATGGTTGACGCGTGGTGAGATGAGCTTTTTATTTGTCTATATTATTGGAATAGGTGTCAAATACAGAATTTTGTGTGTGCAATTTTTTAACTATTTCTTTCCAAGGCTAAACCACAAACCGCCGTATACGGCATAAACCCATAGCGACGATCTTTGCTGTTTCTTAATACCCTTTACAGACATCCACCCATTTCTCATATCCAGAATATTCTTCCAGCTCCGAAATAGTAAGCTCTATGGCACTGTTCGAACTGCCACAGGCAGGAAAAACCGTATCAAAACGTTTTAATGACACATCCAGATATACCTTCACACCATCATTTACCGCGAACGGACACACACCTCCTACTGCATGCCCCACCAATGTTTCCACCTCGTCGGGTGAAAGCATTTTTGCCTTTTTCCCAAATTCTGCCTTATATTTTGAGTTGTCAATTTTTGCATCCCCTGCTGTCACAATCAGCACCGCCTCATGTTCCACCATGAAAGAAAGCGTTTTTGCGATCCTCTGCGGCTCACAGTGTAATGCTTTGGCGGCAAGCTCTACTGTTGCGCTGGATACGTCAAATTCCTGAATTCTTTCCTCCATCCCATATTCCCTGAAATATGTCTTTACTTTATCTATTGCCATTGCCTTTCCTCCTTTTAATCCGCAGGATAAAAAATCACATTGTAAGCCGTACATATTTTATCCGAAACATTGTGGTATGCATGGGGAACATCCGCAAGAAAGCGTATTGACTGTTTTTCCCTCAAGATAACTTCCTTTCCCCCCGATTACCATATTCAATTCCCCCTGTGCTAAAAAAATGTATTCCTCCACACCCTGCACATGAGGAAGAGAACCGTGTTTTACTCCGGCATCAAACTCAATGTAAAACACTTCCAGGTTCCTTGCCGGATCAAAAGGAAAGAGCGGGTATGCCCTCATCCGTCCGTCTTCTTCCGTAATCATTTCCTCTGCACCAGGCCCGGCAACTGTATACTCTGATCCTTGCTGTTTGTAAAAAAAGGATAATGGTATTTTCAGCCCTGTTGAAATTTTCCACAATACGTTAATGGTAGGCGAGGACTGTCCCCGCTCAATCTGCCCTAACATGGGCTTGCTTACTCCCGTCAGTCCTGCAGCATCATCCAGCGTAAGCTGCCTTGTATTACGAATCTCCTTCAGACGTTCCCCTATCTTTAAAGAAATTTGTTCCATAGCAACTCCTTCATATGTTTTAACATATTAAGTATATTATAGCATATAATCAAGCAAAAAGAAAGAACTTTTATGTATTTCCTTAATACCTTCTCCTCTATCTTATCATAAGGACACGTCCATGCCTTGCTTTTATCCACACATACCACAATGGCTGCTGGGGCTCCATAGATATTTGCCAACCTTGTAACTGCAGACAATCCGTGCAGATATTCCAATTTATGCTAAATCTGGAAGAACTGGCGGTATATACTTATTGCCGGATTTTAATTTTGCTAGATCAATTTAAACCGAAAATGAAAAACAGAATTTTCGCATATTGTCATTTGGGGCGCAAGTCGAAATAATGGAACTAAAGTATTTAATAGGTGTTTTGGCTGCACAGGCACAAACAATTTACAAAAAATAAACCTTGACAAAAGGTGTCAAGATATGTGCGTTATACTAAATACCGTAAGATAGCTATATGAATTTTAAACACATGAGAAAGAATGAGGTAAAAAAATGAATGAAATGAGTCAAAAATTTTGTCAGTGCTGTGGTATGCCTATGGGTGATACGGATGAACTATACGGAACAAATACCGATGGCGCCAAAAATAAGGAATATTGTAAGTATTGTTTTGAAAACGGGAAGTTTACTTTTCATGGCACAATGGAAGAAATGATTGAAATATGTGTACCAAATATGGCTTCAGCTAACCCAAATATGAGTGAAGAAGAAGCAAGAACAGCCATGCTTGAATGGTTTCCCACATTAAAACGCTGGAAAAACTAATCACTGAGATGTGGTGATGGCAATTCAAGGAAGCGGCTGGGGAAAGGGTTTTCCCCAGCCACACATCGATATTTTTCTTTACAAAAATTAATAAGTTCATATTACTGGGGCAGTTAAACATTAATGCATTTTTGTGTGCTGTAACATGCCTCTGCAATTTTCCTGTACTGCGGGATTCGAGCCAGATATGGCTGAAACTTCCTTTCAATCTCTTCTGCTTCTAAGGGATCCACTGCTTTGCTGCAATGGTCATTCCCAGAATACTGCAGTACATCTGTCACGATCTCTGAAAAAAATTCCCGGCATAAGGTTTCTCCATCTTCAATAATAAGAGACTCTCCTTCCAAATGTCGGTGCTCTTTGCTGATTTTCAACAGCACATACCCCACCTTATCTGACCATACCAGATCCACGTACTGGCTGTTCTTCAGGTAATCCTGAAATACCCCTATTATCTGTTCCAGTTCTAACTTCTGTTCCTTCGTATATAACATAGTCTTTCCTCCTGCCCCCTGGCTATTTTTTCTAGCATTACAAAAAGATTCTACCATAATAGGAGCAACAGCGCCACAAAAACGGCTGAATTATTGGATCTGCTTTTTTACCTGACAATTTTCCCACCATCTATCTCATAAGTACGGTCACAGATACATTCGATATCTTTCTGGTTATGGGAAGCCAGCAAAATCGTCTTTCCTCTCTCTTTCTCCCTGTTCAGGACATTACGCATCTTTTCTGCCATCTTCCTGTCCAGTCCATTAAACGGTTCATCCAATATCAAGATATCTGGATCTTCCATGAGCGCCTGTGTCAATCCAAGACGCTGTCTCATACCAAGAGAATACTTCTTAACTTTCTTATGATCATGAATATCCAGCCCTGTCAGCCCCATATATTCTGCTATCTTATCCCTGCCAATCTTTTTACGGATTCCTGCCAGGAGTTTCAAATTCTCATAGCCGCTTAAGTATGGCATAAATCCTGGAGTTTCAATAATAAATCCTGTATTCTTTGGAAATTCTGCATCCTTCCCAATCTTGTCGCCCAGGACTTCAATTTCACCCGTAAACATACTGTTAAATCCGCAGATGCATTTCATCAGCATCGTTTTACCAGAACCATTTCCTCCCACCAGACCCACTGCTTCTCCGCTTTTTGCCTCTATAGAGACATTTGTAAGAATCTGATGCTTATTGATTGTAAGTGATAAATTTCTAACATAAATCACGGCAGTACATCCCCTCCTATCATATCAAGGCTTACATTCCCCGCCTTCCTGTACATGATCGACATAAGCAGCAGCACAGCCAAGATAAACAACGCCAGTGACCACCATGGATCAAACATATACTCCCTAAAATATTTCCGGTAATGGCACGCCAGCATGGAATGGCTTACTGGAAAAAGCCACATGCCCTGGCTTCGTATCAGAATCAACCCGCATCCCACTGTAATATGCAGTACCTGTAGCAAGAACAATAAAAGCCGTTTTTGATATAAACAACCCGCTAAAAATATAAAACCGCACAGCAGTAAAAACAGCGATAAAAGAGCATATGACAGTAAAAATGCCATAACCGGAGACATTTGGAAATACAGGTTGGGAGGAATAATCTCCGCCATCTTAAACCCTCCCACTACACCGTAAAGCCCATCGTAATCTGTCACTGCCAGGCTCCATCCATTGGCAAGAAATGTATCTTTTGCCGCCTGTCCCATAGACGCCGCAATGATAATAGAATTAAAAGTAACAACCGCCAGAACCTGAAACAACATCTCTCCCAGTATCCAGTTCTTTCTGCCCATGCGTGCCATGTAAAAAAGCATATTGCCATCCATTGTAGGAAATGAAGACATAAAAATCATATATATCAGAGCCATAAGAAGAAGCCCCAGCCATGAATTAGCGACTGCAATGCATGGCTCCAACAGATTCACTGGACTGTCCATCTTCTCTGCCGCTTCAAGCATTGGCATAATAACTACGTCACGCATAGGAAGGACTACTACTGCTAAAAGTAAAATTTTGGGGTTGCCCAGCCAGCGCATATATTCACTTCCCGCTGTCAGGGCAATATTTTTAATTTGAATATTTTTCATATCCGCTCACTCCTGAATTTCCACATTAGTCCATACAAAACCGCTAAAACACCTGTTAGAACCAGCGGAACAGCAATTCTCCCTCTCATGGCTGTCTCTCTCAATAAATATGATGCAATAAACAATATACTCAAATCAACATACAGATTCTGGTATAAATAGACCATAAAGGAAGCAAACACAGACATAGCCATCCCATATGCCGCCAGATACGAAATTTCAGCAAGGATACAAATTACAAATTCTGCTGCGCTTATCTCCGCGCCTGCTTCAGGAGTCACAGGAAAAATCATGCAGACTGCCGCCGCATACATGGCAAGACCCAACGCTGCTGCTAAGCCGCCACTTACTGCAGAATATAAAAAACCTGAATACACATATCTGTACTTTCCTTTGCGCATTTCCACGCCCATATAAAACCTGCTGTTAAGTTCTTCATAGATATAGGAAGCGGAAGGAATGGCCACAGCCACTGGCATAAGAGTATACATCCAGCTTGTCCTGCCGGCAAGAAACACATCCCGCGCAGAAAATCTTTGCAACACCTCCCTGGGAAGCCTAAGGATCCCAGCAAGTACCGAAACGCTCCCGTCTCCCTCTTTATGATACAACGGTCCCAGCAGGAATAATGCAAAAATTGCCCCAATCCCCAGAATATAATAAGGCATCTTTTTCTTAACCTTCATATCAGCCGCTCCGTCCTATATCAGAATCCGTCACCAGTTCTCCGGTAACCATATCTACAAGAAAAAAATTCTTACAAGTCCCAAATTTTAATATCCCCATACCCGGTTCCTCCCCCTGCGCCTGAACCAAAAATGCATAAACGGGTCTGGCACTAATCCCGGCTCCCGGCATGTTATAGTCCTCTTCCACATACAATGCATATAAAGGGCAGACTTCTGTGATTTCAAAAGTTCCAAACCCGGACAAAGTCTCATTAACAATCCTCACTGCGCTTTCAAAGTCCACTACCTTCTCAACTTTTTCTGCCGAGTCTATAACAAAACCTTCATTCCTTGAAAAAAAGGAAGGAATGCTTTCATCATCATATTCCATCTGGACCGCAAGGTTGGTTGTCGTACATTCCGTACTCAAATCCCATCGTTCCTCCGTCTGAGGCATTGTATGATCATCCAGGCGGATTCCCTTATATTCATACTCTGCACACATGGAAACTTTCCTTGCGTCTGTATGTTCCATTTTCCTGATAAATGCATCTGAAATTTTATACCGTATGCCTTTTATCGGAAAATTTTCCTCCATCCAGTCTTCTGAGCGTCTGCATAAATCAGCAAGATTTACTTTTCCATCCTTTAAAGACACATTTACATCCGACACATTCTCTTTATCTATTTGATATTTATGCTCTATTTTATTAGGAAAATAAGTGTAAGACAGACCTGCCATACGTACCATGCCGCCATTTTCTAATATCGATACATATTTCTGTTCTTCCTCATTTTCATATTCAATGATATCTACTCCAGAATCTGTTTCATCTGACTTTTTCTCACGTTCAATCTCTTCCAGATCTCCTCCAAATAATGTCATATACTTTTTCACATTGCTTTCATTCAGAAAATCCTTTTCCAGCGACAAATGCAGAATCTCCACATCCTCTACCCCAGAGAAATCTATATGTTCCGGAAAACTTAAATTACTCCCGGTGAGTTCTGGAAGTTTTGCCTGCTTGATTTCGTCTACAGAACAGTAAGTAATCTCAGAAGATTCCAACTGAGGATTGTCCCCATACTTCTTCATATTCTCTCTTACTTCCCGGGGCGCCTCCTGACAGGCGCAGAATAAAATTGCAAAACACAGCGCTGCAAGAATTATTTTTATTCTTTTCATAAAATCACCTCAATATGTAAAACAGCAGCAAGGGGTCCACAATATCCCGAACCCCTTGCAAAATATACATTAATGTTTTATACTGCCGCTTGCTCTGCCTGGAGTACCTGGATAATTTACAAACTTCACAGTATATGTATAAGTAAGCCCCCGGGTTACACGTATTGGATGATCGGTATATCTGGAACTAAATACCGCGCCACTGCCGCTGGCAGCGTTGGGAACAGTAATTTTAACCGAGGCTCCATTCGCTATACTGCTAACAGTAAAATATGATGTTGCTCCATATGCAATCATAGCCCTGCTCCAAGAGGTCAAATTCTCAGCAGGCGGGCCACTGGGATTATAATACAAAGACCATGATGTTGTCTCCTGCGCTGCAAACGCCGTTATGCCAAAAAGCTGCAAACTAACAGCACATGCCGCTGTCAAACATATCAATTTCTTACACCACTTTACAACTTTTCCATAAAAAAATGTCATACAGGACTTTCTGATGTATAATAAGTTTGCAAACAAAAAAATACGAAAGAAAGTGATCCTGTACGACAGACTTATTATACAACGAAAAA
>CATNCF010000031.1 GCA_950097145.1 uncultured Lachnospiraceae bacterium | reverse complement strand
AGACTGCCAAAGCACATGCAAAAAGCATTGGAGAGAGGTTCCATAGCTGCCTGATTACTATTTTGTGAGTTAAAGTATTGATTTTTCAAAGTGCAAATCCCATTTTAAATGTGGGAAGTTTGAGTTTTTAATATAATTCTCTCCATCCTGATTCCAGGACAGCCCATTATTCAGCATTACAAAGGTGACATAAGGAATCTGTCCATCCAGAATAAAAGACCTGATTTCATCTACAATCTCTTTACTTTTAGGATTCAATACAATATCTGCAGCCGGATCAAACACGGTTCTTACTGTATTCACCGCCTTTTCCACTGCATTTGACGGAAAATGGCTGTCTGCATCAAGCTTGCGGGAATATTTTGACTGAAACAGAACCACATTTAGCTGCGCATCCTGCGCCTCCACAAGATATGCGGCGTCAAATCCCCCGTCGTTCCCTCCGTCTGTAATAAACTGCACTGCCTCTGCAATATCCATATCAAGGTAAGACGCCACTCCCAGCACTAAAAACGCTTTTGACTTTCTTCTCTCTGTATCCTCATTTATAAAAAAGCTGTTATTATCTTCTAATATTTTATTCACCCGCTGATCCACAATCTGCTTTGCAATATCCATAGCTGCCACCTGCCTTTTCCCTGAGTATGTCTATTATATCCCAAATATTCTTTAATTACAACAATTTTCCTGTTCCGCCCTGTACAAAAAGGATGCAGTCCCTGATTTATCCTCAGGAAATACATCCTTGTTCTTCGCGAAACCTTATTCATGCCGCAGGGCTTCAATGGGATCCAAATTTGCCGCCTTATAGGAAGGCAGGAGTCCGAATACGATTCCAATTACCATGGAAAAGACCACTGCCAGTACAGCCGCCGGGACACTGATTGCCACCAGGGTTCCAGTTACTCTGGAAATCACTTCCGCCAGTATGATGCCCACAATCACTCCCACCAGTCCGCCAAGGCTGGTGAGAACGGCCGCCTCTGTCAAAAATTGTCCCAATACTCTGCTCTTTCTGGCTCCAATTGCCTTCTTCAATCCAATTTCCTGTGTACGCTCTGTGACAGACACCAGCATAATATTCATAACGCCAATCCCCCCCACCAGCAGGGAAATTCCTGCAATCCAAATCAGCATGGTATTGGTTGACTGGCCCAGTTTCTGCAGATCTTCTGCCTGCTTTAATAAATCATCCGCCTTATATTTCATAGTTTCATCCGTGACAGACAAATCATTGTTCAGGACTGCCGACGCCTCTTTACCTGCCACTGTCATATTATCTACGCTGTCCAATTTCAGCACCAGGGACTGAGGCTCATCATAGCCATACAGCATGGGCCAGGTAGTATCTGGAACATACACCGCCCCCATGTTCTTTTCAGCATACGTATAGTAATCTTCCACGCTGTTAATCACTGGTTCGAATTTTTTAGATTTCGCCACTATGCCAATCACAGTATACGGTTCCCTTTGAATTTCAACAGTTTTTCCCACTGGTTCTTCCCCCTGAAACAATGTCTCAGAGGAATTCTCATCCAGCAAGACGACCTTTCGAAATTTTTTATAATCGGATTCCGTAAATCCCCGTCCCTTACGGATAATATAATTGCAGACATTCAGGTAATTCTTATCAATTCCATAAATTTTTCCGCCAGACAATCCGGTATTTTTATAATAAACCACATTATATCCATCCCGTGATGTATAGAGTGAAGCTCCTTCCACATGTTTTAAATCCATCATTTTTTGTCTGGTTTCCTCTGAAATCACTGGAACTCCGTCGGGCACGCCATTGTAGTCTATCTCGTAGGTGTAATCTCCCTGATAAAGCCGGACATTGACTGTATTTTCGCCAGAACCAATGAGATTTTCCTTAATCTGCTCGTTGGTTCCTTTAATGGTTGAAACAATCGCTATGATTGCGGCAATACCAATAATAATCCCCAGCATGGTGAGAAAGGAACGCATTTTATGCGACCACAATCCCTGAAAAGACAATCTTATATTTTCTAACATAGTTTCCTCCATTCTGTGTTTTGCTGCAGAATTATTCCGTCTCTTCCACTTTTACGCCTTCCTTTGCTGTTTTTCCATAAGGAAATGCAATTCTGTCTTCCATGGTCAGCCCTGACAAAATTTCCACAGACTGCCAGACCATTTTTCCTGTCTTAACATACTGTTTCACCAAGCGGTTATTTTCATCTGCTTTTAATACATATTTCTTGCCGTCTTCATCCCTGATATAGGCCTTTTCCAGGTAAATTTGATCCATACGGTCTTCACCCATTGTGGCTGTCATGGTCAAATCCACACTTTCTCCATTTTTCAGGCCCTCAGTATCTTCTATATATGCCGTATATGGATAATAGGAAACATTAGGATTTCCTTCTCCCCAGGCGCTGCTGTTTTCCTCTGGATACTTGGAAATCTCTGTAATCTTAGCCTCAAAGCTCTTGCCGCTTTCCCAGGAATTGGCATATACTGTCTGCCCAACTTCAATTTCACCTAATTGAAATTCACTTAACGCGCCACTGACATACAGTCCTTCGGAACCTGCCACAGTAAGAAAAGGCGAACCGTCTGTAGGAAGGTTATCCTGCTCTCCCAGATTCTTTACCACACCATTGATTTCTGCCTTTATCACACCATCACTGGACAATTTTTTCATCTGTTCCAGTTCCAATTCCTGCTTCCGTTTCTGCAGATCCAAATCCCGGATTTCCTGTTCCTTCTCTTTGATCATTTTAGAAAGTTCTTCTGATGTATACCCTTCTGGTTCTACCCATTCTGGTTCTTCCCATTCCGGTTCTTCCGGTTCCTCTGGCTCCTCTTCTTCCATCATCTGAGATTTTGTTTTCACTGACCAGCGGGAGTCTCCCGCCATCTGTGGAAATCCACTGTCCCCTCCAATTTCCCAGGCGCTTAAAAGTCTTTCCCCCAGTTTATTTTCTTTATGGATCTCAAGGCTCACATAAATAGGCTTCTTCTTATTTGCTGACAAACTGTTGATGAACTCTCCCAGCACATAGCATTCCGGCGTACATAAATATACATATGGATCTTCTTCTGTCCCTTCACCTTCATTGGGCTGTGCGCCTAACTGTATAAAATTATAGGCCTCCCCAGTTTTTTCCGGCACTTCAGGAACTTCTGGCGTCTCTGGCACCGTTGGAACCACTGGCGTCGACTGTGGCGGCGGAGTCTTTGAAACCGGCTTGGTATTTTTCAGCTTTTCCAGCGCTTTCTTTGCCGCCTCAAGTTTGCTGCTGCTTGTGGCAGCCTCCAGCTCTTTCATCTCCAATTCCAACTTGGCCAGGGTTATATCGTAAGAAATCAGAGGATCTCCTGCCTGCACTGACTGGCCTTCCTCCACAAACACTTCTACAATTTTCTGCTCCTCCAGGGCATATACCTCCTGGGAAAAGTCATTTGTAACAACTCCGGAACTGCTGACCCCGGTGTCTCCAAAATAGGAATTAATATTAGAAACAACCTGCGTCTCTGCCTGAAGATTATTTTTCTGATAATTCTGATACAGTTTGATTCCTCCAAAGATACCAGTTCCTGCAATTATCAGAGACGCCGTTGAAATAATAAGTATTTTCTTATTCATTCTCCGCCTCCTTGCCATCTCCATGTTCCTCTTCCTTCTCTGACGGGATGCTTTCTTCTGCCTCTATTTCACCCTGATCATATTCCAGTCCGTCACCTTCTTCTGACATTTCATCATTCAAATTTTCAGTCTGTCCATTTTCACCCTCTGTAATCATACCGTCAATAATATGCACAATCCGCTTTGCCTTGGATGCAATGTTTCTATCATGGGTAATCATTACAATTGTAACGCCCTCATCATTTAATTGCTGAAACAGTTCCATAATCTGCTGGCCGGATTTAGAATCCAATGCTCCAGTAGGCTCATCTGCAAGCAGTATTTTGGGATTATTTACCATGGCACGCGCAATGGCAACCCTCTGTTTCTGTCCGCCGGACAACTGAGTGGGCTTAAATGTCACACGATCGCCCAGTCCCACACGTTCCAGCGCCTGGGTAGCTCTCTCCCTGCGCTCTTTCTTCTTAATTCCGGCATAACTCAAAGGCAGTGCAACATTTTCCAGCGCAGACTGCCTGGAAAGAAGTTGGAAACTCTGAAAGACAAATCCAATACTCCTAAGCCGGAGATCCGACATTTCCTTATCCCTGCACTTCTGCACATCCTCACCGGCAAGCAGGTATGTTCCAGAAGTTGGACGGTCCAGACACCCAATAATATTCATCAGTGTAGTCTTTCCGGAGCCGGACGGTCCCATAACTGCCACATATTCTCCTTCTTCGACCTGAAGGGAAACATCTTTTAAAACTGGAACCACCAGCTTATCCTGCTGATAGTCTTTATATATATTTTGTAAATCTAATATCATAGCTGTTCATCCCTCCGGCTTCTATTCTGAATCCTGCCCTTCGTCAACACTGCCTCCATCTGCTGCGCCCACAGGCTCCCCAACAACGCCAATCTTATGCAGCGTTGCCGGGCCGTCTCCTCCTTCTGTCGTATCACTGCCGCCTGAATCTTCGCTGCCTTCCATATCCCCTTCACTTTCTGAATCTGTGTCTCCCTCTAAATCTCCGTCGCTTTCAAAATCTGTGTCACCTTCTAAATCCCCGTCGCTTTCAAAATCTGTGTCTCCCTCTAAATTTCCATCGCTTTCAAAATCTGCGCCGCCTTCCAGATCTTCTTCTCCGCCTTCTTCTCCTTCCTGATTATAAAGGGGAGAAGTGTAATCCACTTCCTCGGCATTGGTGACCGCTGTTACGCCCTCATACAAGCCTTCCATTGGAAATGCAATGAGATCCTCTTCGGTAAGCCCTGACAAAATCTCATACTGGCCCAGATTTTCATCATATTCTCCCAATTCCACAATACGCTTCTCCAATTTATTTTTTGCATCTGCTGTCCAGACATAGGCATTCTCCTCCTCCTGGACAATATATCCTTCAAACAGCCAGATTCCTTCTTTCTCTTCCGTCTGTCCCTGATCCAGCTCAATAAAAAGATGTTGCCCCATCATCAGCCCGTCCGTGGAATCCAGCGCAATATAAAAGGGATACTTCGTGGCTTTTTCCATACCGCTGCCAGAATCATAATACATACCGTCTTCATTATTGTCAGATACTTCATTCTGGGTATCAATTTTACTGATGGTTCCTGTCCAGGTCTGCTCCTCATCAATTCTGGACCGCAGAAGCACGGGCTGCTCCTCCGACAGCATCTGCACATTGGTTTCCGTGACAGTTCCCTTCACCCGGAAATCCCCTACGGCAAGCACGGTCATATAAGAAGTATCTTCTCCCAGCATAGCATCGCTGTTAGAATTATTAATTTTCTTTACAACTCCGGCAATCTTGCTTTTCACCACAGCATTATCAATGGACTGCTGTTTCTTCTCCATCTCTGCCTTTTTGCTCTCAATATTATACTCTGTCTGCTTAATGCCATTTTCTTTTTCCTGTATATCCGCAGTATATTGGTATTTCTCATCGGCTGACGCGGAATTTCTCTCCTTGGTAAGCTGGCTGATCTGGGTTTGATAATCTGTAATTTCATTCTGCATTCCTTCCAAATCCAGAGCAGCCTGCGCAAGTTCTGCTTTTACATCCTCCATATCATACTCAAACAGCGGATCGCCTTCTTCTACCATATCGCCTTCTTCCACAAAGAGTTCTTTTACCTCTCGTTCTGCCTCCTTATTTACCTTCCAGCTCTCCTGGGCTTCCACCACCCCGGAATAACGGTTCTGTGCTCCGGAATTAGAAGAAATAAGTGACGCCACACTCTCCACAAATACCTTATCTGCGCTGTTCCCTCCGCCGTTTCCTTTTAATAAATACCATGCACCCCCACCTGCCGCTGCCAAAATAACTGCCGCAGCAGCAATGATAATGCCTAATTTCTTCTTATTCATCACTTTCCTCCTGGTCTTTTCACCTATCTGTTCCTGCCTTTAAAGATGGTTATCCATCATTATCACAACCATCTTATCATAAATCCTTTATAAATCCTAACGAAATTTATTAATATTTTCTTAAATACATGATAACAGACAAATTCCGCCTTTTTGCACACGCGCAGCTTTGAATGTCCTGAGGGAATCCCTAAACAGAACATAAATAATAGAAACTATTTCCACGACAAAATTCAACTTATGGCTTGAATTTCATTGTTATTTTCTGTAAACTAGAGACATAACATTACACCATACTTTTTATCTGATTGAAATTCCTGTATCTTTCAACAGAGGAAGTATGTTTGATAAAGAAAGACCTGGAGGACAAAATATGAAAAAAACTATCAAACAATCCACTCTAATCTATCTTTTGAATGGAATTTCAATTGCATCCCTTTTTTTTCTGATCTTTTCCTTATTGTCATTTACCAAGGTAAATGGGCAGTTGAACAAAGCAAACGAAGATCGTTTTATGCTTACTTACAATGCCAACCGCTTTATGAACGGTTCCGCATATCTCACCAATGAAGTCCGTGCATATGCTTCCACAGGCGAACAGGTGCATTACGATAATTACTGGAATGAAGTCAATGAGCTGAAAAATCGTGACAAAGGCGTTGCAGCAATGCAGGAAATCGGCATAACTGCTGAGGAACAGGGTATGATAGACGACATGTCCGCTCTTTCCGACAATCTGGTGCCTTTAGAAGATGAAGCTATGAAAAACGTCCAGGCCGGGAATATGAAAGACGCCCTGGACTATGTCTACGGAAAGGATTACAGTACTTCCATTGCAGAAATTAACTCGATCAAGGAACAATTTCTGGCTGACCTGGATAACCGGACTTTCTCCGAAGTGCAGGTTCTTTCCAAAAAGGCTGAATCTATTGAATATTCCATGATCGCAGCTTTTATCATTGTTGGGCTCATGCAGTTATTTATCATGCTCGTTACCAGGCTGCGGATTCTCCGTCCTGTAATTAAAGTTCGTGATCAAATGGGGGAAATTTCCCAGGGTAATCTCTCCGCTGAGTTCTCCATGCTGTCAGACACCTCTGAAATTGGAATGCTGGTGGAATCGATTCATGAGACGAAACGAGAACTTAAGAAATACATACAGGATATTGATTCCAAACTGGCTGATATGGCAGAAGGAAATATGGATCTTTCTATCGGCAATAATTATCGTGGAGAATTTCTTCCCATTCAGAATGCAATGCGCCAGATTTTGGAATCTTTAAACCGTGCCCTTGCCCAGATTAATCAAACGGCTGAACAAGTCTCGGAAGAATCCAGCAAAATGGCTTCTGACGCCCGCCTTCTTTCTGACGGCGCTGTCCAGCAGGCATCTGCTGTCCAGGAATTATCATCCAGCATTCAGGAATTATCCGGCCAGGTAGACCGTACGTCCCACGATGCCGACACTGCATGGAAATGTTCCACAGAAGCAGCAAAACAGCTCCTTGTGGCCAATGATAAGATGGGCCTGCTCACCTCAGCCATGGAAGATATCTCCAATGCTTCTCGGGAAATCGGAGGAATTATTAAAACAATTGAAGATATTTCTTTCCAGACAAATATTCTTGCCCTGAATGCCGCTGTAGAAGCTGCACGGGCTGGAGAAGCTGGAAAAGGCTTTGCCGTTGTAGCCGATGAAGTACAGAATCTTGCCAATAAGAGTTCTGTCTCAGCACAACATATTACAGAACTCATTGAAAATTCAATTAAAATGATCCGGAATGGTTCTGCACTGTCTACAGAAACCACAGAATCTCTCGCCTTAGTAGTCGTAGGCGCAAAACAGGCAACGGAATTGATTGAGCAGATTGCAGAATCTGCAACGCAGCAGTCCCAGTCACTCCATCAGTTGACCATGGGTATGGAACAGATTGCAGAGGTTGTCCAGACCAACGCCAGCACAGCAGAAAAATCAGCGGCTTCTGCTCAGGAACTTTACAAACAATCGAAAGATCTCAAAGTTTCTGTCAATAAATTCCAGCTTCGGAAATAATTTTAAATACTTAAAAACATCCTTACAAGAATTTATATGTTCCATAGATTCCTGCAAGGATGTTTTTGAATGAGTTTCTACATAGAGTTGTATTCTCTACAAACTTACATCAAAGGATATTTATCTGTCAGTTCTTTTACTCCTTTGCGTACTTCCTCGGAAGCCGCTTCTTTCTCTTTTATCATTTTCGCAATGCATTCTGCCACTTGATCCATATCCGCTTCTGTAAATCCTCTGGAAGTGATTGCCGGAGTCCCGAGGCGGATTCCGCTAGTGACGAATGGAGATTTCGGATCATTGGGAATTGTATTCTTATTACAGGTAATATTCACAGAATCCAACAGCTTCTCCACAGCTTTTCCAGTTAAATCATAGTTGGTCAAATCTACCAGCATCAGATGGTTGTCTGTTCCGCCGGATACCAATTTAATCTCTCTGTCCATGAGCCCTTTGGCCAATGCCTGGGCGTTATTCACAATATTCTGCTGGTAAACTTTAAAACCGTCCTCTAAAGCTTCCTGAAAGCAGACTGCTTTTGCAGCAATTACATGCATCAGGGGACCTCCCTGAATTCCTGGAAACACTGCCTTATTAAAGTTAAACTTGTCCGCCATCTCTTGATTTGCCAGAATCATTCCTCCTCTTGGCCCCCGAAGTGTCTTATGGGTAGTAGTAGTTACCACATGGGCATAGGGAATCGGACTTGGATGAAGCCCGGCGGCCACTAGTCCCGCAATATGCGCCATATCTACCATGAGATAAGCGCCCGCTTCATCTGCAATCTCCCGGAATTTCTTAAAGTCAATGGTTCTTGCATAGGCACTTGCCCCTGCAATAATCATTTTGGGGTTACACTCCAAAGCAATTTTCCTTACCTTATCATAATCAATAAATCCTTCATCGTTTACTCCATAAGGTACAATCTTAAAATAAGAACCAGAGAAATTTACCGGACTGCCATGTGTTAAATGTCCGCCGTGATCCAGGTTCATTCCCATCACTGTATCTCCTGGCTCTAACATGGCAAACTGCACCGCCATATTTGCCTGTGCTCCAGAGTGGGGCTGTACATTGGCATAATCACAGCCAAACAACTTTTTTGCACGCTCTATGGCAAGGTTCTCTACAATATCCACACACTCACAGCCGCCATAATACCGCTTGCCAGGATACCCTTCTGCATACTTATTGGTCATGGGACTTCCCATTGCTGCCATAACTGCCTTGCTCACCCAGTTTTCAGATGCAATCAGCTCAATATGGCTGTTCTGCCGTTCCAGTTCCGCTGTAATAGCCTCTGCCACCGCTGTGTCTGCTTTTTTCACTTCATCAAATGAATACATGTCCTTTTTCCTTTCGTCTTTCTCTATTTTTGCATTTCTTTCATCACAAAATATAACGCATTAATGATATAATGTTATATTTTGAATGTCAATAAGAAAAAAATCTGTAATCCTAATATCACCGGTATTCCCACTACAAAATACCAATGCCTGGTCTTATGGCGGAACAGATACATTCCCGCCCAAGTTCCAAGACTTCCTCCCAAAATACTTATAAGAAAAAATGTCTTCTCTGCAATCCGCCATCTCTTATGTTTTGCCTTCCATTTATCCAGCCCCATCCATATAAAACCCACGAGATTGATCAGACATACATACAGCAGGCACAGACGCTGTACATCTATCCAAAATTCCGGCATTCCTTTACTCTTCCCCCAGTTTCAATGAAATAAACGCCCCAAGGGCAAGGGCTGCAATTCCTGTAACAACATTGAGAATGGTAATTGTGCCAAAACTATTCATAAGAAAAATCGCCACCGGAGACGCCACAATCAGTCCAATAATCGCCCAATAAGCAATTTCCGGAAATCTTTCAAAAATAATCTCAACGGCCTTGGCAATTGCAAAAATCCCTGCAGCCACACCAATTCCAAAGGGAACTAATACTTTACAGCCCTCCAGAAGCCCCGGTACATCAAAGCGGACCAAATGATCAATAAAACTATTAATCTCACTTAGAATTGGATTATAATATCCCATCAGCATTAGCATCATGGAACCACTGACCCCGGGAATAACCATTGTGGCGGAGGCCACGACGCCTACCCCAAAAAGTTTTATGACATTCACCATGCTAAAACTTAAGTCTGCTGCTGTTCCCTCCTGCTCTCCCAGCATGGCAAACCCGGCAACCAGTGCAAAAAATATCAAAAATGCAAGTATATGACTGAGACGGATTGTTTTTCCCTTCACCTTTCCTGTGATTGCCGGAAGCCCGCCTACAATCAGTCCAATAAACAGAAGGTTTGTTTGAAACGGCACCCTGGCAAACATAAACTCTATCATCCGCGCCAGCGCCACAATACCAATCCCCATTCCAATTACAATGGGAATCAGGATCTTCATACTTTTCTTAAATTCAGAAAACAAATGGGTTGCCGCATGAATCATTTTATCATAAATGCCCATAGAAACTGCCATAGTCCCGCCACTGACTCCGGGAATAATATTTGCCACTCCCATCATCACGCCCTTCAAAATCATTTTAATCATACATTCTCTCCTAAATATTGTTCTAAAAATGTGATTAGCGCCTGCATCTGTCTGTCGGTGCCAATGGAAATTCTCAGGTAATTATCTATCCTGGGTTTTGCAAAATACCGCACATAAATTCCCTGTGCTTTCAGCGCCTCAAAAATTTCTACTGCAGGAACTTTGGGATGGCTTGCAAAAATAAAATTACTTTTGGAATCTGGAAAAACAAATCCCAGACGGGCAAGCTCCCTTTTCGTCCATTCCCTTGTAGAAATGATGTTCCCAATCGTCTTCCTGAAATAAGCGTCATCCCGGACTGCCGCCGCTCCCATGGCAATTGCAGCCGGATTCATCGTATAAGAATTAAAGGAAAATTTCACATCGCTTAAATATTTTATCAGTTTCTCGTTTCCAAACCCATAGCCAATCCGCATTCCTGCAAGGCTTCTGGATTTTGAAAAGGTCTGGACTACCAGCAGATTTTCATATCCCTGTAATAATTTCACCGCCGATTCCCCTCCAAAATCAATATATGCCTCATCAATGATTACAATCACATCTGAATTGGCAGCAATGATTTCTTCTATCTGTGACAAATCTTTCTCTACTCCTGTCGGGGCGTTCGGATTGGGGATTACAATACCTCCACAGTCTTTTTTATAATCTTCTGTGCAGATTTCAAAATTATTGTCAAGGGGCTGGCATTCATAGGGAATCCGGTACAAATCTGCCCACACATCATAAAAAGAATACGTAATATCTGGAAACAGAATTGGTTTCTTCCCATTAAAAAAAGTCAGAAAACTCATTGCCAGCACGTCATCAGAGCCTACTCCAACAAAAACCTGTTCCGGTTTTACCCTATAATACCCTGCAAGCTCCCGTATCAGGCCGCCTGCCGTGGGATCCGGATATTTTCTTAACAGCTCTCCGTCCATATTCCGCAGAACCGCCATCGCTTCCGGTGACGGAGGATACGGATTCTCATTTGTATTTAATTTGATAATATCTGTGCAATTGGGCTGTTCTCCCGGTGTATAGGGAATGACCCTCCGCACATTTTTCTCCCATGCCGCCATATTGTCCCTCCTGGCTGTCCTTTTAATTCTGCCCTGTCAGTCCGTACGATTCTGCCAGCTTCTCAAAGGCAGGCAGAGAACGTTCGATCATTTCATATGAGACGCAATAAGCCAGGCGCACATAACCTGGACATGCAAAGGTTGTCCCCCCTACCAAAAGGATATGGAACTTCTTAGCCTTTTCCACAAATTTTTTCTCTTCTGCATCTGGAGATTTGATAAACAGGTAGAATGCACCCTGGGGTTCGATACACTGAAAACCAAGTTCTGTCAATTTATCATAAATCAGCCTCCGGTTCCTGTCGTAATATGCCACGTCTGTGGTCGAATCAATGGCTTTTACCAATGCTTTCTGCATCAGTGAGGGAGCATTTACGAAGCCCAGCATACGGTTGGCCACAGACAGACCGCTGCAAACCTGTTCACAATCTGCCATCTTCGGACAAACGGCTACATATCCAATTCTCTCACCCGGTATGGAGAGAGACTTGCTGAAAGAATAAGTCACAAAAGTATTATCATAATATTTTGTTAAAAATGGAACCTTATTCCCATTATAGACCAGCTCACGGTAAGGTTCATCGGATACCATAAAAATTTCTCGTCCATATTCTTTCTGCTTTTTCTGCAGAATAGCCGCCATGTTCCGGATGGTTTCTTCTGAGTATATGACCCCTGTGGGATTCACTGGGTTATTGATAATTACTGCACGGGTCTTCTCTGTTATTTTACCCTCAAAGTCTTCAAAATCCGGCTGGAATGCAGATGTATCGGGTGTTACCTCCTTTAAAATTCCCTGGTGGTTTGCCACATATCCCCGGTATTCCCCGAAATAGGGAGCCAGGGCAAGCACCTCATCCCCCGGATCCAAAATCGTCTTAAATACTATGTTCAGCGCGCCTGCTGCGCCCACTGTCATCACGATATGTTTCCCTTCAAATTCCGTACCGAACCTTTTATTTAAATTATCTGCAACTGCCTGTCTGGTTTCTGGATAACCTGCATTGTCCATATACCCATGAAGCTCCAGAGAATCCTCATTTTGCACTGCATCTATAATCGCCTGGTTGTATTCTGCCGGAACAGGCGTCATAGGATTTCCCAGACTGAAATCATATACATTCTCAGCTCCCACTTTGGCCGCCAGTTCTTTACCCTCCAGAAACATCGCACGGATTGCCGAGCTGTTTGCCACTGCCTCCTGCATTTTTTTTGAAATCATTTTATCATCCTCTTTCTGTCAATTTTCAAAATTCTTTTCCATTCTATCACGAATGGACGAAAAAAAAAAGAGGTACATTTCATGTACGCTCTTTTTTACATGCCTCTGTCAGACCTTAAATTTCTTAATCACATCCAGCGCAGGCAACGGCCTTCCCTCATAATCAAACAACGCCTGATTTGCCCATTTATTGCCGCATGGACCTGGATCTTTCATATATTTCAGGGAAGCCTTCGTTGCCCAGCCGCTTCCAGGCACTGGGATCCATGCTGGCTCCCAGTAGAAAAATCCCCTTCCAAGGCCTTTGGGTATTCTGGAAATACATTTCATCAAATCTACCATGAAATCTGCCTGTCCCTGCTTTGTTATGGGATAATCCATCTTTTTCACCATATTCTTCTTAATTTCCATTCCTTTTCTCTCACCCGGCTCAAGCTCTTCATACTTGGCATAATCCTCCATAGTATATCCCATAGAAACCTCCGCCACAAGCAATTCCTTGCCATAACGCTCCGCCAGATCTTTCATATTTTGCTCCAGATTTCTCATGGAACCATGGCGCACTGGATCGTACGACAGCCCAATCATATCAAAATCTTCCCAGTCATTTTCAAAATAATTCTCAAACCACTCCCTGCACAGTTTATTGTTTCCTCCATTCTCCAAATGAATCATAACAGGAGTATTCTGATCTACCGCGCGGACGCCCCGGATTCCTGCGTTGACAAACCAGGCAATATTTTCATAGTTGGGACGTTTTCCATCCGGCCACAGCAAACCATTATCAAGTCCATTCCCAACCTGAACCATATCCGGGAGTACTCCTTCTGTCCGGAAATTGCGCAGCACTGCAAGTGTATGATCATACACAGCATATTCCAGCCGCCTTCCAGTAAAATCTGCCCATGCCTTAGGTTTGATCTGTCTGCTGGAATCTGCCCAGAAATCACTGTATTGTAAATCCAACAGGATATACATGCCCCGTTCACGCACCCGTTTTGCCAGTGCAATGGCAGACTCCATATCATTAGTTCCGCCTCCATAAGGCTCTCCTTCTTGGGAATATGGATGATTCCACAGACGCAGCCTTACTGCATTGGTTCCGTATTCCTGCAAGATAGACAATACATCCCGCTCATCCCCATCCGCATCCTGAAATCTGGCTCCCAGTTTTTCTAACTCCAAAAGTGTTGAAACATCCATTCCTTTGATAAATTTGAATTTCTCTGAAATCTTTCCCATAACCTTCTACCTTTCTTCTAACAATCTGCATGATACATACGAAATCTGAAATTGTCATCTTATCATTTGCCTATCCCATTCTTTCACCTCACCTCGGCTGCCGGGGGCTGCCCGACAGCAGGATTCGTTGTCTGTGCTTCTATCCGTGCCTCTGCCTGCACGCCTGTCCCTGGCTGCGGGTTTTCTTCCTGTATGTCTGAATCCTTTTGTGAATTTTCTGCCTGTATCTTGGCCTGTGCCGCAGCAATCTCTGCTTCCGGCATATCGTATACCAATATTGCACATCCTGCCTCAATATTGTTATATAGTGTTTTTGCCGCACTATACGGAAGATTTACACAGCCGTGGGAACCATTATTCTTATAGCGGCTGCCTCCAAAACTGCTGCGCCACGTGGCATCATGAAATCCCACCCCTCCGTTAAAAGGCATCCAAAACGATACGGGACTTGCATACCCTTGTCCTCTAAGAGTCCGGTTGCGTTCTTTATAATATAATCCGAAAGCTCCTTCTGGTGTATTCCAATTTTTCGCAGCATTTCCAGATACAAAATCTGTCTCCAAAACCAGCTCCCCATTTTTATAATAAAACAAATGCTGTACTCCCAGATTTACTTCCACATATGTATTTCCATAATCATTTCCAGCACGGCTGTTTGCAAGCTTGCTATACTCTGGTTCCCTGGCCGCCGCAGCCCCTTCATTGATAAGCTGTGCAAGAACCTCTGTCTCCTTTTCCTGGTCAATCCGCCAGCCATAATCCCCTCCGTTTACTGTAACTTCCACCTGATAAGAGGTCTGAAGCTTCTTGGGTTTTCCTGCTGTGTCCCAAGTCTCTGCCAGCTTCCCTACATAAGCTGCAACCTCTTCCAGAGATAACTGCACATTTCCTTCTTCATCAGCAGAAAGCCACTGGCTGATGGTTTCCCCGTCCAAGACTACCTCCTGATCACCAAATTGATATGTAATACTTGCCCCCGCATACTTATTCATAGCTTTCACAAGTTTCTTCAGCTTCTTGGAACTGCCAGTCCGTTTTGCTTTCGTATAGCACCCCTCTTCTTCAAGAGAAACTGTATCCTGAAGTTTAAGAATTGCCCTTCTGAGCACGTCCATAAACTTCTCCACCTTAACGGTAGTTCCATCCTTTTCCGGGATAATTTTAAATCCATCTTCTTTGGTATATTCAGAGATTGTGGCGTTTTGCGGCTTCTTCATCTTACTCTTATCCAGAATATCCATCTTCTTCACTTCATGTTTCAAAGCCTGTTTGTCATAATATACCATCGTCTCCATTTCGATCTTGCTGTCTCGAACCATACCTGTCGGCCAGGCGAAACAATTCTGGTCTCTTAATTCCCTTTGTATGGTCCCGTCAAATATTGGCTGTAATACAATATCTTTTCCCTTTATTATTTCTGTCCTGCCTTCCCTGGCCTGAATCTTAATTTCATAGCTGCTCACTTCCTGTGCAATCTGCCGTTCCACTTCCTCTACATCTTTCCCTGATACGTCCACCCCGTTAATTGTAGTGCCCGGAAGGAAATGACAGCTATAAAAAACTGTTATTCCAAAATATATTAAAAAAATTACCAGAAGACTCCCCATAAGAAACCATACTCCCAGGCTCTTTATCTTTACTTTTTTTGCCGTATCCATATTACTTTTCTACCCTTCTTTTTCTGTAGTTCTTTTTCATTATAATTCTATTTCACATAATGTCAAATAATTTCTATATATCAAAATTTTACAGTTGACATTTTTCGAATCCTGTGCTAGAATACTTCTTGTTTCGGGGTATGGCTCAGCTTGGCTAGAGCGCACGGCTGGGGGCCGTGAGGTCGCAGGTTCGAATCCTGTTACCCCGATTTTTTATTTAAAGATGTTTCTTTTATCAATTTCTTTTTTACAAATTCTATCTTATATTGTTCATGTTAATCATATCATTTTTTACAATAAACTGCAATATTTCACTATTCAATCTATATTGTTATATCGGTTTTTGTATACTGTTCACAGGTTCAGATTATGAACGAATCATGATGAGCCTTTGCTTTTGTTCTCCAATTTAAGCTCCAAGACAATTCCCCTCCTTGAAAATTCAATAGACTTTACACTCTTAATATGATATATTTCTATTTAACTACCTGCAAAATATCCTCGAAGGGAGCGTGACAAAATGGCACTGACAAACGATGATTTATATGCAATCAGCCAATTGCTTGATAACAAACTAACGCCTATCCATCATAGACTGGACAAGTTAGAAGGCAGATTGGACAACATAGATGACAGGCTGGGCAGCATAGACGACAGGCTGGGCAGCATAGACGACAGGCTGGGCAGCATAGACGACAGGCTGGGCGGCATAGATGACAGGCTGGGCAGCATAGACGACAGGCTGGGCGGCATAGATGACAGGCTGGACAAAATAGATGACAGGCTGGACATAACAGCAATGAAGCAAAACCTGACATCAAAGAAACTGGATGACTTGAAACTGGATGTAAATATAGCAGAACGGGATATCAGACGAGATATTCATAAACTGAACGATGAAATGGAGACAATCGTGGAGACCCTGAAACAACACGAATTATTATCTCTATAACAATTACAATTGGGTCACAATTAACCATATATAACAAAGTGTACAGTGTATTGGATTTTCAATAGCTTTACACTTTGACAAATTACAAATTTTAAAATAATTATTTGAGATAAAAAAGCCCATAACGAACATCCTCCTGATCCATTATGAGCCAATAAAATATTCTTTTTTTATAAATATTTTTTATCTGATTCCAGGTACTTCTTCTCTTCTTCCATAAATGCGTTTTCTGCCAAATTGCCACTCTTTTGCATACACAAAGGTATACATTACAACTGCAGCAATACAACCGGTAATCACATCAAACACAGAATGCTGCTTTAAAAACATAGTAGAAGCGATAATTAAACTCATCAGTAAAAAAGAACCTCTCCAAATCCACTTTTTCTCCTTAAGCTGATTACTGTGCAGTACTGCCAGATGAACACCAATGGAGTTATACACATGAATGCTGGGAAATAAATTAGTAGGCGTATCTACCATATATAATCCCTTCACCATTGAAATAAAAATATTATCCCGTTCAAAAACCCTTGGACGCAGATAATGCCCATGGGGATATACTGTGGAAATCACCAAAAATATTGTCATTCCCACAAATAGAAAAATACACAGCTTATAATAATCCTGGGCATTTGTAAAGAAAAACCAGGCAACTGCAAGAGCCACATATCCAAACCACATCAGATATGGAATAATAAATATCTCAATAAATGGAATATAATCATCCACCGCCATATGAATCACATGAAAGCGCCTGGTTACCGTCTGCTCAAGATAAGTGAACCATAGAATATATATAAGAAAATATGACAAGATCCATCCATGACGATAACGATATAAAAACTCTTTTAATTTTTCTTTCATATGACCAATCACCTTCTGTTGATAATTTAACTTTCAACTATATTATACACATTAACAAGGTGCATTATAGCATATGGAATACTGAGAAACAATGAATTTTTTTCTAACTTAAGAAAATATTAAAAAAGCGTCAGAATTCTTTTGGTGAACTCTTTCAAAAATATCTTTGTTTCCAATTGACTTTTATGCACTTTGATGATAGTATTTCATTAAAGTTATCTTCGGCAAGAATATCATGACAAAGATACTTAAAATTTTCTAATTTTATTATAAAAAATAAATATTACTTTTGAGGAGGTTCTTTATGGCACGTTTTACACTACCAAGAGATTTATATCATGGAAAGGGTTCTTTGGAAGAACTGAAAAATCTGACTGGAAAGAAAGCTATCATCGTAGTAGGCGGCGGTTCTATGCGGCGGTTCGGTTTTCTTGACCGCGCAGTAGGCTATCTGGAAGAAGCCGGTATGGAAGTTGCACTGTTTGAAAATGTAGAACCTGATCCAAGTGTGGAAACTGTAATGAAAGGCGCTGAGAAAATGCGTGAATTTGAGCCCGACTGGGTTATCTCCATGGGCGGCGGTTCTCCAATTGACGCTGCTAAGGCAATGTGGGCGTTTTACGAATATCCTGAGACAACTTTTGAAGATTTGATCACTCCATTCAATTTCCCCACACTGAGGACTAAGGCAAAATTCTGTGCCATCCCTTCAACTTCCGGTACTGCTACAGAGGTTACTGCATTTTCCGTTATTACAGATTATGCCAAAGGCATTAAATACCCTCTTGCAGACTTTAATATCACACCAGACGTTGCTATTGTAGATCCGGATCTTGCAGAGACAATGCCTAAGAAGCTCACCGCTCACACTGGAATGGATGCCATGACCCATGCCATTGAGGCTTATGTATCCACACTTCATTGTGACTATACAGATCCTTTGGCGCTCCACGCGATCAAGATGATCCACCGCGATTTAAAAGCTTCCTTTGATGGGGATATGGAATCCCGCGACCGTATGCACAATGCACAATGTCTGGCAGGCATGGCATTCTCCAACGCACTGCTTGGAATCGTCCACTCAATGGCTCATAAGACTGGAGCTGCTTACAGCGGAGGCCATATTGTACATGGATGTGCAAATGCTATGTATCTTCCCAAGGTTATCAAATACAATGCCAAAAATGCAGAAGCTGCTTCGCGTTATGCTGAAATCGCTTCTTTTATCGGTTTAAAAGGAGGCACCGATGAAGATTTGACAGATGCTCTGATTGCTGAATTAAAATCCATGAATGCTTCTCTTGAAATTCCTTCCTGTATCAAAGACTACGAAGGCGGCATCATTGATGAGAAAGAATTTATGGATAAGCTTTCTGAGGTTGCAAAACTGGCGATTTCTGACGCATGTACTGGTTCAAACCCCAGAATTCCTACCCCAGAAGAAATGGAAAAGCTGTTAAAAGCATGCTTCTATGACGAAGAAATAGATTTCTAAATATTCAGCAGGCTTTTCAGAATACATAAGAGGCTGCTGCGGGATTAATCTAAGACGGTATACATCCATCTGAACAATATCCTGCGGCAGCCTCTGCCAATTATTTTTACAATTAAAAGATTTAAATCAAAGGAAGCATATGTTCTACCAGCGCCACGGAATGTGCTGCTGCCGCCTTTTCAAAGGTTGGATAATCCAGTTCTGCGCTGTCGTCTGCTTTGTCAGAGATAGCGCGGATTATTACAAAGGGGACATGATTTAGATAGGCTGCATGGGCGATGGAAGCTCCCTCCATTTCTACACAATATCCATGGAAATTATCTATAATGCCATCCTTCACTTTTCTATCACTGATAAACTGGTCTCCGCTTACAATTCTTCCCTGATACACGCTGATATCGGAATTCACCTCTTTGCAACAGGTTTCTGCAAGCTGAGAAAGATGTTCATCTGCTGGAAAAGCAAGACATCCCATCTGGGGAACTTCTCCCAGAGGATAACCAAATATCCTGACATCCACATCGTGATGAAGAGCATCCGTGGAAACCACAATATCTCCGATATCAATCTCATTTTTCAAAGAACCTGCCACGCCCGTATTAATGATATGGCTTACCTGAAATAAATCACAGAGAATCTGGGTACAGAGAGCTGCGTTTACTTTTCCAATACCGCTCCGCACAATGACCACTTCTGTTTTATTCAAGGTTCCTTCCAGAAATTCCATGGAAGCTTTCTCTTCTGTTCTGCGGATATCCATTTTCCCTTTCAGCGCCTCAATTTCCAGCTCCATAGCGCCGATAATCCCTATTTTTTTCATCGCTTCCTCCTTCTATTCCGGATATACCAGATGGGTTTCATCAATGTTGTACAAAACCTTGGTCAAATAGCGGTCTGCAAGATAATTTGCCATTCCAAGATTCATATCCAGATAATTTCCACAGTCTTTGGGACTTGCACCTGGCACATCTCCCTTAAAATCCCGGATAAATTCATACATTTTAGTGACCAGGCCTGTGACTTCCCTGGATTCATAATCTCCGGCAAGCAGCAGATAAAATCCAGTCCGGCATCCCATAGGCCCGAAATAAATGACCTTATCCGCATATTCCTCATCATTTCTGAGATAAGTCGCTGCCAGGTGTTCCATGGTATGAACCTCTGCCGTATTCATTACCGGCTCATCATTGGGGGATGTCATACGCAGGTCAAACGTAGTAATCACCTCCTGCCCCACATGATCTTTTCTGGACACATATATCCCAGGCTCCAATTTTATATGGTCAATGGTAAAGCTTGCAATTTTCTCCATGTTTCTCATTCTCCTTTCCTTGCGTTTGCTGTATCAATCTTCCTGAGGAACTGTTTAAGAAGAAATCTTTATCGTTCCTAATCCGCTGGCAAAATATGTTTCCAGCATCCCAGGCAGTTCTGGCAGTTTCGTAATAAATTTTACATCTGATTCTACGGTTCCATACCCCGTCCTGGCATGAATAAAAGAAATCCCCGCCTCTGAAGCAGCCAGAAAATCTCCCTGGGTATCCCCTACATACACCGCTTGTTCCAGATTGTTGCGCTCCGCCACCAGGCGGATATTATGGCCCTTTTCCCTTCCAGTCCCACCGAAACTTTCGAAATCATCAAAATAGGATGACAGATCATGATATTCTAAAAATGCTTCGATATAACCCACCTGGCAGTTGCTTACAATAAACAGATGATATCCCTGCTCTTTTAACTGCCTTAAAGTCTCCTCCAGTCCCTCCAGAAGCTGTCCCCCGTGCAGGCGTATATATTCGTTTTCTTCCATACAGCAATACATTAACAGCTCCCTGCGGGTTTCCAGATCATATTCTGGAAACAAAATATCCGCAATATCATTCATGCCCTTTCCCATAATGGACTGGACCATCTCTACGGTAATTTCTTTCTGGACATCCGGGCGTTTTTCCAGCGCCTCCTTCCAGGAAATGGCAACTTCTGTGGAAGAATCCCACAACGTACCGTCCAAATCAAATAAAATTCCTGTTTTCATCACTGCTCCTTTTCTTCTGAAATATCAATAGATAACGCCAATTCCTCTAACTGTTTCTCATCTACCACATTGGGTGCGTCCGTCATCAGGCAGGAAGCGTCCTTCACCTTAGGAAAGGCTATCACATCACGGATGGAATCGCACTGCATCATAAGCATAATCATACGATCCAGCCCGTAAGCAAGCCCGGCATGAGGCGGTACTCCGTATTGAAAGGCATTCAGCAGAAATCCAAATTGTTCATAGGCGCTTTCCTTGGTAAATCCCAGAACTTCAAGCATCTTTTCCTGAATATCATCCTGATGGATACGGACAGAACCGCCTCCCAGCTCTGTTCCATTCAGTACAATGTCATACGCTTTTGCGCGGACGGATCCCGGATCGGAATCAATTTTATCCCAATCTTCTTCCATTGGCATTGTGAATGGATGGTGCATGGCCATGTAGCGGTTCTCCTCCTCTGACCACTCCAGCAGCGGAAATTCTGTAACCCACAGGAAATGATACTGATTTTTGTCCAAAAGACCCAGTTCACGGGCCAATTCCAGACGCAGCGCCCCCAGTACATCCCAAACCACCTTATTCTTATCTGCTGCAAATAAAAGCAGATCTCCTGGCTCTCCCTTCATCTTATCCACCAGAGATTTCAACTCCTCTTCTGTCATAAATTTTGCAAAGGAAGACTTATAGCTGCCGTCCTCATTGACTGCAAGGTAGGCAAGACCCTTCGCGCCATAGCCCTTGGCAAACTCCACCAGCTTGTCAATCTTCTTCCTTGGCATGGTTCCCTGGCCCTTTGCATTAATGCCCCGGACGGAACCGCCCTGTTCCAATGCGCCGGTAAATACGCCAAACCCGCAGCCTGCCACTGTATTTGACACATTTATCAGCTCCATGCCAAATCGGGTATCCGGCTTATCGGAGCCAAACCGATCCATAGCTTCCTGCCAGGTCATCCGCGGAATCGGAAGCTCCACCTCCACACCGGCAGCTTCTTTAAATACATACTGCAGGAGACGCTCATTTACATCAATCACATCATCCACATCCACAAAAGATAACTCCATATCCGCCTGGGTAAATTCTGGCTGACGGTCCGCACGCAGATCTTCGTCACGGAAACAACGGGCAATCTGAAAATAGCGGTCATATCCAGAGCACATCAAAAGCTGTTTAAATAACTGGGGGGACTGGGGCAGCGCATAGAAATTTCCCGGATGCACGCGACTTGGCACCAGGTAATCTCTTGCACCTTCTGGTGTGGATTTTGTCAAAATAGGGGTCTCGATCTCCAGAAACCCTTCTTCTGCCATAAAATTACGAAGCAGCATTGCCACCTTGCTTTTCATCATAAGATTCCTCTGGATATCCGGCCTCCGCAAGTCCAGATAACGATATCTCAGCCGCAGTTCTTCTTTGGTCTGGGAATTCTCCTCAATAGGAAAAGGCGGAGTCTCAGATTCAGACAAAATTCTGAGTCCTGACGCGATCACTTCAATATCACCCGTCTTCAAATTCTCGTTCACTGCTGCAGACCTTTTCTCCACAGTTCCTGTCACCGCCACCACAAACTCACTCCGCAGCGTTTCCGCCTTGGCAAATCCTTCACTTCCTACCTTGGGTTCATCGAATACAATCTGAAGCAGGCCGGAACGATCCCTCAAGTCGATAAAAATCAGGCTGCCCAGATTCCTTCTTTTCTGCACCCAGCCCATAACAGTAACCGTCTCCCCGATGTGTTCACGGGACACCTCCGTACATCTGTGGGTTCTGCGCAGCCCTTTCATTGATTCAGTCATTATGTTTCCTCCTTAATCTCTGTTAAAAAATTCTTTGAATTCCGTATATCCTTCTGCCGCCAGTTTCTCTTTCTGGAATTTCCGGTTCTTATTCATCCTTGCCACCAAAACCTGTTTTCCACCATTCCGCTGCTCCTGTGCGTGTGCAATCACCTGTGCCAGCTTGTCTCCAGGATAATTTTTCTCAATCAGATACGCAATCTTTTCTGACTGTCCTGGTATCTTAAATCCACTCTCCATTAGAAGAAGGATGATACGCTCAAATCCAATGGAAAATCCACACGCCGGAACATCTTTTCCAGTAAACGTTCCAATCATTCCGTCGTAGCGGCCTCCGCCTCCGCAGCTTCCGCCAAATTCTGGCATAGCAATCTCAAAAATAGTTCCAGTATAATAAGACATGCCGCGCACCAGAGTCGGATCAAATACCAGTGAAAAATCTGCTTCTTTCGTGGCGTTGACGCTTGCAGCAATCTCTTTTAAATTCTTTGCCGCTTCCTGATCCAGAGCATCGCCCAGCCTCTCTGTAAGATAGGCAATACACGGCTCTACCTCATCTTTTCCTTCCATATCACGGAATAAATTCAGATATTTTTCAATAGATTCCTGCGGAAATCCGCTTTTTGACAGCTCCTGCTCCACACCGTCTATGCCAATCTTGTCCATCTTATCAAGGATGATAAAGACGGTGTCATAGGAATCCTCCGCAAATCCACTGTACTTAGCCATGGCTTTCAGAATTCTCCGCTCATTGATGCGAATCTGAAAATTGTGAAATCCCAGCCTGCCAAGGGTAGTAGTTGTGGCAAGAATCAGTTCGATTTCTGCCAGATTCCCGGGCTCCCCTAAAATATCAATATCACACTGCGTAAACTGGCGGTATCTGCCTCGCTGGGGACGGTCCGCACGCCACACATTTCCTATCTGAAGAGCCTTAAAGGGAGAGGGCAGGTTATTGGAATTATTGGAATAAAAACGCGCCAGAGGCACTGTCAAGTCATAACGCATCCCAAAGTCCACCACGTCATTTTCTGTCTCCGCCGTCTCAAGATTCAGCTTTTCTCCCCGCTTTAATACCTTAAAAATCAATTTTTCATTTTCTCCGCCCTGTTTATTGCTAAGATTCCCAATATGTTCCATACAGGGCGTCTCAATAGGCGTAAAGCCAAAACTGCGGTAAACTTCCTTAATTACATTCATTACATAATCCCGGATCTGCATCTCCTCCGGTAAAATATCTTTCATGCCATTCACAGGCTTCTTTGCCAGCGCCATACTGTTTCCTCCATTTTCACTTCTATTTCTCGTTCGCTCTCAATGAACCGTTCTGGTGTCTGCTTCTCATATGCCAGCTTCATCCATGAGCTTTTCAACACCTTCCTGCATCACTTGTGTAACCGTCTTATTTGAGGATTCAGCATACTTTTTTACCTTTGCATAATCCTCTGGCTTCATTCTTACACTTACTACTTTTTCTTTTTTTGTTTCTGCCTTTGGACGACCTGCTTTTGCCATACTGATTCCTCCTCGAAATCTATTATATTTTTGTATTACAAAAAAGTCAATCGCAAACATTAGAAATTTTTCAAAAAAGACCCGTCCTTTCTATTCTGGGCAGGTCTTTTCTGTATTATTTTATAAAGTTCCGGCTAACAGCTTATCAATCTCCACAACCTGGCCGGTTTTCACGGACTGTTCTGCCGCAATTCCCACCACAACAGACCAGAACCCATCTTCCACTGTTGCGGAATCTGTTTTTCTTCCATCCAGATTATCAATAAAAATTTTATGTTCAAAATAAGTTCCGCCCATATGCCCGCTCTGCTGAATCGTAACCGGATAACATGGGGAAGAGATGATACTTGGCCTGTGATCCGCACAATGCATTTCAAAATGCGTATGCTCCGGAGCTCCCGGCAGAAAATTCTCATTTTCATATGCACGGATACGTCCCTGTTCTCCGCAAATCGTCAGTTCCTCATAGAACATTGGACAAAACATGCACAAATGGAAGCTGCATCGAATTCCATTTTCGTATACTACTGTCACATAGGCATTATCCAGGATATCAGATTTTTTTCCATTTCGCTCAAACTTTTTAAAGTTCACATCCTGTCCGCCCACAGCATACACTGTTTTGGGGGTTGACTGTGCAAATAAATTAAACAGATCAAAATAGTGGCAGCATTTTTCCACCAGCGTCCCTCCAGAATATTCTGAAAACTTATTCCACTGATCTACTTTATCTAAAAATGGAAGCCTGTTTTCTACAATAGAAATATTTCTGATCTGCCCTAGGGAGCGATGTTCCAGCGCCTCTCTTCTGGCTTCTGTATAAATAGCCTTATAACGATACTGAAGTCCTACCTGGAATACAGCCGGATAATCCTTTGCAATATTCCTCAATTCAACTGCGTCCTCCAGCTTTGTCACCATAGGTTTTTCAAGGAAAATAGGCTTACCGGATTTCACAGCCTCTCTTACCACTTCCATATGGGAATAATTAGGCGTACAGATAAACAACGCGTCCGCTTCCGGATCATTGCAGGCTTCTGTGAGGCTCTCATATACCTTTAACGGCTGTTTTGGATAATTCCGGTGAAACATCTCTTCCGTATATTCCAGACTGTGCCGGGACGAATCGAAAATCCCATGTATGGTGCCGTGCCCTTCCAGCATTGTCACCTGGATATGCTCCTGCCCGATTAATCCTGTACCAATTATATTGAATCTGTAGTCTGGAACAGGAGTATCGTATAGATACAAATCTTCTTCCCTGAGATACTCCGTGTTGAAAAACGGTTTGAACAACACCTGATTTAATTCTTTTTTTTCTGTTTCCATCATTCTATCATCCTTTTAATATTTACAAATTTCCATTCCAAGCATACCGCCAAGAATTTCCAAAGCTTGTGAATAATCACCATAAATAACGCAAAAATGCGGCTCAAAACCTGCCTCCACACTGTCGTTTATCACCTGCACAGCCTGTGATTGAACCTTTACGACCACCGAAGTGCCGTAAAACTGCTGAGGTTTGTCCAAAGCTTCTCCTTCCAAAAGAAAGAACCGAAATTTTCCATCCGGTTTTCTCCCAATGCGAAACACCGTTACATTCTGGCACGGACGACAGCCAAATTCCAGTGTCGGACCGATGTTTCGATTACAGTGGACGCCGGCTGCTGCCTTTGTATCTTCTCTTGCAAGGGAACATGCCGCAGTCCCGCAATGCCAATATGTGATTGTATTTTCTTCTGGATTCACAGATACCGGATCCCCCAAAAAAACAGGAGTTTTGGATAACTGCTGGCCAATATACATAGACAATGCACCATAAGTATCTGCTTCACAGGCCGCCGCCACTCCCAAATCATTCAGCATCCCTAATACTGCGCAGACCGGCGTGCCGTAAGACACGAAAAAATCTGGCCAGCATCGGCTGGAAAGAGCCGAAATTTCATGTTCCTGTACATAGTTCACATAAGCTCCGTACAGACGTGCAAAATCTAATCGGTTGTGAGCCGGAATCAAATCCAGACCACAAATTCTCTCTTCCGCAGTTTTCATATACTTTTCAGCATCCTGTTCTGAAAAAGTCCGGGCTTTTTCCATCAGTTCACGCACTTCCACAGTTTCCAGCGTAACATGAAAATTTTTCAGAAGCTCCATATCCAAGGCCCTGCCAAAGCTAAAACCTTCTGGTGTATGTCCTATGGACGCGATCTTTATTCCCCGCATCTGCCAGAGAACCTTTGCGGCGCCAATTGCGGAACACAGAATTCCCTGCACATGTTCCTCATCAGGAGAACCTAAGAGACTGGTAAAAAAAACACCCATATTTCTTAGCATATTTGCTGCTGAATACGCCCCTGTCAGAGAATTCAGCCGCAGTCTGGTTCCGTCAAGAACTGGCTCTGGCAGTGTCCACAATACCATAGGGCAGGAAAATCTTTTTGCGATCTCTCCGGCATATGCCGCGTTAGCAAATGTGACATTCTGCAATATCATAAAATCTGGCGCTATTTCATCTAAAAATGCGTTCAGCTTGTCCATTGTCAAAAGCATTTCATCCGGCATTTTTACACAATCTGCAATTCGTTCAAGCAAACCCTTTGTTTTTATAAATTCCTTCCCAGCGCTTTCCAAATCAAACGTAGGAACGCCTATCGGAAGATAGGCAATCTGAAATTCTGCCATTTCCTATTCCCCCACAATTTCATAAGTAACGGAAAAATCTTTCTTTCCATATCCCTGTGCAAGCGCTTTCTCATAGACAACTCCTACATTTGCTTCGCCAGGCATCAAAAATCCGCTTTCTTTTGCCAAATTCAGACAAATGTCTACATCTTTTGCCATATTTTCCACAGAAAAAGCGGCGGCATACTCTTTTCTTTCCATCACATCTTTCTTAGAATCCAGATAAAAATTCTGTCCTCCTCCATAGGAAATCGCCGTTGCAAATTCCTGAATGTCAATTCCATTCAGCCCCGCCAGATGCAGCGTTTCATTTACCCCATTCTGAATCTGGGAAACAAGCGCGTTATGACAGATTTTCATCACCAGTCCTTTGCCATTATCTCCCATATGAATGATGTTTTCTCCCATAAAGGCAAGAATCGGCTTTACAGCTCTATACGCCTGCGGCTCCCCGCCCACATAGATGCCAAGGGTTCCTGCTGTGGCAGCGGGCTTTGATTTTACAACCGGGGCGTCCAGAAATTGTGCCCCCGTTTCCTTTACCTGCTTTGCAGTCTTAATAGAAACTGCCGGATCAATTGTGCTCATATCCATACAGATCTTTGTCTGATCCAGCACAGGCAGAATCTCACGATACACGGTCCTTACATGCTCCGATTTTGGTACCATAGAAATAATAAGATCGCTTTTTGACGCCAGTTCCACAGCATCTTTACAGCCAGCCGCGCCTTTTTGTACCAGTTTCTGCACTTTTTCTTCCACCACATCAAATACATAAACCGTATCATCATGTTTCTTAACTATATTTTCACACATGGGTTCTCCCATAATGCCAAGGCCAATAAATCCAATTTTCATTTTATTCCTTACCTCCCAAAAATGTTTTTTTATGGTACTTTTATCCTTTCACTGATCCTGAAGTTAATCCTGATACAATCTTTTTTTGGAAAATCAGCACAACGATTATAATCGGTATTGTAGCCACCACCGAAGCCGCCGACATATCTCCCCAGGGAACTGTATATTGCCCAGGAAACAGCGAAATCGCAATGGGAACCGTCCGCATGGCGTCTTTCGTAACCAGAATCAATGAAAACATAAATTCGTTCCATGCCGTTATAAACGCTATAATAGCTGTAGTAAAAATTCCCGGCGCTGAAAGAGGCAGAACGGTGTAAAAAACAGCCTGCATTCTATTGCATCCGTCTATCATTGCCGATTCTTCAAGTTCATACGGCAGCGTATCAATAAATGCAGCCAAGGTCCAGATAGACATTGGCAGCGTAATAATCACACTGGGAATAATCAGGCCCGCATATGTATTCACCAAATGCATATTTTTAAATATAATAAACATCGGCGTGACAATGGCGATAATTGGAAACATATTTGAAACAAGTATAAAATTTTTGACAGTCTTCTTGAATTTAAAATTTATTCTTGAAAATGCATATGCAGCCGGAAATGCAATGAGAATCGTGACAATCATCGTTCCAGCAGCAACTATGACACTGTTTCCCAAATAGGTCATCAAATGATGTTCCAAAAACACGTTTTTATAAAAATCCCCTGAAAATCTGGAAGGCCATAACTCAATGGGTATTAAACTGATATCCGCCGGATCTTTTACCGAAGTCACTATCAGCCAGTAAAAAGGGAACACGATAACAATAAGAAATATAGCCGTCCCAATGATTCCCGGAATTTTCCCAATTCTATTATTCTTTTTCATTGTATGTTCCCCTTTCTAGTCGTCCGTCTTTAAAACCTTAATATACACAAAACTGCAAATCAGTATCAGAATCGTAATTATTGTTGATAACGCAGAACCAAGCCCAAAGTTCATGTCTCCAAACAGATATTTATACGCCTGGAATAAAAGAGTCGCTGTTGCATTGGCAGGCCCGCCGCCTGTGATGCCAAAAATGATGTCAAAGATACGGATTGCCCCCATTGTGCGGAACAGTAACACAATCAGCAGAATTTGTTTCAGGTTTGGCAGCGTAATGCGCCAGAACGTTGCCACTCTCCCGGCTCCGTCTATCTGCGCCGCTTCATAGACATCTTTTGGAATGGTCTGAAGCCCGGCAAAAATCATCAAAGAAATATAGGGAAACTGTTTCCATGTATCGGCCAGCACCACTGCCAGCATTGCAGCGGGCCCGTTTGTCAGCCAGGAAACCGGGTAATTTATGAAATGCATGATCTGGAGAAGCTGATTTACCACCCCAAGCTGGTCATTAAACATAAAAGAAAACATATATGCTATAATAATTCCCGGAATTGCCCATGGGATCAAGACCGCCGTACGAATCACTCCCACAAATTTCTTTGCGCTGTTCATCAGCAGCGCGCCGGTAAATCCAACAACCAGCTCAATTCCCATAGACAGCGCCGCAAATACAACTGTATTCCATAGCGCCTCCCAAAACTGCTTGCTGGACAGAAGTGAGACATAATTTTCCAGCCCTACAAAATGTGTGTTCAGCGGGTCTGTCAATACTTTATATTGAAAACTGTAGGATACTGTAATAATAATGGGCACAATTCCAATGATTACCAAAAGGAGGAGCGCTGGCAGTATCATGGTATATCCTACGATATTGTCTCTTACCGATTTTTTTAAACTATTAAATTTTTTCATATCCTTTGATCCTACTGCTGTTTAGCTAAAGCTTCATTTAGTTCCTTATCCATCTGCTCTAACGCCTCGTCATCTGTCAGTTCTCCAAGCAAAGCTTTATGGAAATATACCTGGAAAATAGAAGAAATTGCTGAATAATCACGTACCTGCGGCCTGGGTTTTGCATTTTCTGCCGCCTCTTTAATATCTGCAAGATAAGGCTTGTCTGCAAGAACTTCCTGATCTTCGTATAATGCTGCATTTGTTGGGAACGTTCCTCTTTTCAATACGGATATCTTCTGCGCCTCATAACTTGACATAAATTCTGCAAATGCCACAGACGCCTCCGGCGCGTCGGTGTTGGCATTAATGGCATAATTCCAGCCGCCCAGCGTGCCAGAAGATTCTTCCCCATTTGTCCCTGACGGAAGGGGAGCCACACCTACATTTCCTGCCACCTTGGAAGTATCTGCATTTGAAAGTTCATATGCATATGTCCAATTACGCATAAACAGTGCATCTCCCGCCTGGAATATGGATAAAGTATCATCCGGCTTATGAGACAGTACTCCTTCTGGTGAAATCCCCTCTGAAATCAGGTTTCTTACAAATTCCAATGCGCCTTTTGTATTCTCATTGTTCATGGCAAATGCGCCTTCTTTCAAGTCTGTGCCTCCGTTTTGCTTGATAAACTCAAGCATATTACAGGAAGTTGGTTCCCCCTGATACATCTGGAACACATAACCATATTTTGCACTGTCTTTGCCTGCATACTTTTTACTCATCTCAACTAATTCATCCCAGTCAGCCGGAGGCGTATCCACCAGATCTGTCCGGTAATACAAAAGACCTACGTCCGTATAATTGGGATATGCATACGCCTTATCATTGTAGTAACAGGTTGATAACGGACCAGCTACATACTCCTCTGCAGATGCCTCCAGGCGATCCGTCAAATCCATCAGCCAGCCTGCCGCTCCAAACTGTGATACCCAGATAATATCACATTCAAATACATCCGGATCTGTATCTCCGGCAGCCAAAGAAACCATTAGACTCTTTTTCACATCATCACTGCTGCCTGGCAGTACCTGATGATCTACTGTTACATCAGGATATAGCTTATTAAATTCCTCAATCATTTCATCCACCGCACCTGTCTGATCATTCTGGCTGACAAAAGTTACCTCTCCAGACAAATCAGAAGGATGCTCCTCTGATACATCTTCTTTCGAACTATTTACTGTTTTTGCAGCACCATGTTCAGAACTGGACGAACTGCCGTCTGAATTTCCGCATCCTGCCAGCAGCGTCAGCGCCAGCACACCGCATAAAATCATAGATAAAACTTTTTTTAACTTCATTTTTTGTTCTCCCATTCTACTTATTACAAATTTATAACATATGTGGAATTCCGTTTACAAAAGTACCATTAATTTTTTTCATTATATTTCCAATTCAGAATTATTATTTAAAAAATATTAATTCTTTCAAGAAATAGTGCTAAAAAAGAATTAATATTTTTCAATATTCCCATGTTTTACGGTATATTACTGCCAGTGATTTATCTTTACGAAACTCCTTGCACCTTTTGCCATTGACTTATAAATTTGCACCTTTTATAATAAATTTAAATTTCACGAATGGAGGTTACATATGATAGAGATCCCCATGCGGTCATCACCGCCCCTGGACCACAATTCCGTTCTCCATATCAATGTTCCCGGAACAATATCCCAGACTTTTGCAGCACCGCCTGCCCCTTCCGTTCCAAAGCTGAGCATTCCGCCTCTTAACAAAAAAATACAAAAAGGGCAGAAGGTTCCCCTGAATCCTTCTGGTTCTGCAAAACATATCAAGGTCTGTCTTGGCTGGAATGTGACAAATCCTAAGTGCGACCTGGATGTATCAGCTTTTATACTTGGGAAGAATGGGAAAGTACTGGGAGATGACTGGTTTGTTTTTTACGGACAGGAATCCAGTCCTGACCAAAGCGTGCGCTTTTCTGGTTCCAGTTCCACAGATCGGGAATTTATTTCTATTGATTTGAGTCGTTTAAATCCTGCCGCATCTAAAATTGTATTCGTGCTCACCATAAATGACGCATTTTTACATCATTTAAATTTCAGCATGGTAAGGGACGCATATATCCGAATTCTGGACGCAGATAACCGGCAGGAACTGGTAAGTTTTCAGATGACTGATTATTATCCCAATGTGATTTCCATGATGATTGGTGAAATATATCTGTACAATGGAATATGGAAATGCAATGCTGTTGGAAACGGCGTTGCAAAAGATTTAGCAGGTTTATGCCAATTATACGGCGTTGAGACCGTCTGACTGACAGACAGGAGGAAATTTATGCTTACATTTGAGACAATAAATGAGTTAACATTAAAAGTTACATGTACTGGCAACGACGTTCTTATTGCAAAAACAGGCGCCTTTATCGCTGGTGAAAGTTACGGCGGCAAAAATTATAAATTTGAAAAACTGCTGTTAGGGCCACAGAATAATTTCGCCCAGGCAGCGCTCGGCTCTCTGGTCCGCCGCGTGACAGGTGAAAATATCCCATTGATGAAAGTTACCATGTCTGGAGATTCTGTCACCTACTATGCCAATTATGGGCAGCATGTAATTATTTATAAATTGGGAATGGGTGAAGTAGTATCGGTAGAATCTGAAAATATCTTAGCATTCTCTCAGGACTGCAAATATGACGTGCGTTTTATCGGAGTGGGTATTTTATCCCAGAAAGGCCTTGCCACTACCACCCTGACCGGGACCGGTGGAAATTCCTATGTTGCAATTTTATCTGACGGAAATCCTATTGTACTGTCAAATCTTCATAACAACAGCACAATATCCGTAGATCCGGACGCTGTGATCTGCTGGATGAGCCAGCACGGATACGGAGATCCCCAGATTAAAGCGGACCTTTCATGGAAAAACCTGATTGGACAGCATTCTGGGGAATCCTATGCTTTTGAGTGGCCTGGAAACCAGCCGGTTTCTGTATTGCTCCAGCCTTCCGAGCGGCAGGGCGGCATACGGGTAGGGATTGATTAAACAATCCCCCACTCTACGGCTGCCAGTAATGAGCGAGAAAATCACCAAGGCTTTCCACTGCGTCTTTTAATACCTCAATCCGCGGCAGATATACCACACGGAAATGATCCGGCTCCTTCCAGTTAAATCCTCCGCCATGGATGATAAGGATCTTTTTCTCCCGGAGCAAATCCAGCGCAAACTTTTCATCATCGAAAATATGAAATTTTTTGACATCAATCTTTGGAAAAATGTAAAACGCAGCCTTAGGCTTTACTGCGCTGATTCCCGGAAGTTCATTTAATGCCTGGTAAATATACTCTCTCTGTTCATAAATTCTTCCCCCCGGAACAATATATTTCTTTACACTTTGATAACCGCCCAGAGCAGTCTGCACAATGGACTGTGCCGGCACATTGGAACAAAGGCGCATATTGGAGAGCATCTGTAATCCCTCTATGTAATCTCTGGCAATTTTTTTATTGCCGCTTAAAATCATCCAGCCAATGCGGAACCCGGCAATCATATGTGACTTTGACAGTCCGCTGTAAGTAACACAGAACAAATCTGGAGCCAGAGAAGCAATGGAAACATGTTCTTCCTCTTCCATTACCAGCCTGTCATAAATTTCATCCGAAAACAAGATCAGCTCATGTTCTCTTGCAATATCCACAATCTGCTGCAGTACCTCCCTGGGATATAACGCGCCGGTTGGATTGTTGGGATTAATAATTACGATTGCCTTGGTCCTGTCTGTTATTCTGCCTCTGATATCTGAAAGATCCGGATACCATTCTGCCTGCTCATCACAAATATAATGCACCGCCGTTCCTCCAGCCAGTGTGACACATGCTGTCCAGAGAGGATAATCCGGCGCCGGCACAAGCACCTCATCTCCATCATCCAGCAGTGCCGACATACTGATATTAATTAGCTCACTGACCCCATTTCCTGTATAAATATCCTCTATCGAAACATTTGGTATCTGCTTTATCTGGGCATACTGCATAATTGCTTTTCTGGCAGAAAAAAGCCCCTTTGCCGCAGAATATCCTTCACATTCCGTCAACTGGCGCTGCATATCGTAAATCACTTCGTCCGGCGTACGAAAACCAAAAGGCGCGGGATTTCCAATATTAAGTTTCAATACGTTGGTTCCGGCTTCTTCCATTCTTGCCGCCTCATCCACTACCGGACCTCTCACATCATACAGTACATTGTCCAGTTTTGAAGATTTCCTGTACTCTCTCATCTCTAATGATTCCTCCATTTCCATGCTTCTTACGGCATCTCTGCTATTCTCTCAGCAGTCTGTCAAGCAGATATTCCCGGTTATTGATAAACATCTCTGTCACCTGATAGCTGTCTGTCTCCTGATAAGAGATACTGTGAATCTTTCCCTCCCCAAAGGACAGAATCTCTGCTCCCGGCATTCCCAGCAGAATAGGGGAATGGCTCACAATCAAAAACTGCGCCCCCTCCCCGGCCAGACGGTTTATTTCCATCAACAGCGTCAATTGTCTCTGAGGAGAAAGAGCAGCCTCCGGTTCATCCAGAATATACAATCCTTCCGGCCTGAAATGCTTCTGCACAATGGCAAGAAAACTTTCCCCATGGGATTTCCTGTGAAGCTCTTCCGGCACTGCATAAGGCTCTTTGGCATATTCCTCCTCTTTTGTGGCAACATTATAAAAGCTTTCTGCCCGGAGAAAATATCCCCATTTCACTCTGCGGCAGCCTCTTCCAAGCGTAATGGCCTCACACAATTCAGAATGTGAATCATACGTGGAAAAACTGTAATTCCTGGTGCCTCCTTCCGGGTTAAAACCATATGCCACCGCCAGGGCCTCTAATAATGTAGATTTTCCAGTCCCATTTTCCCCCACAAAAAAGGTAACCGCATGTGTCAGCTCCAGTTCTTTTAAATCCCCCAGGGCTTCTATATTGCGCAAATAACTGTCTTTGGAAATCCGCCGCCAGTCAATCATTATTCTCTGAATAAACAAACTGTTCATACTCGCCATACTTCCTTAATTCTATGGACTTTACTGCCATTTTTCTGCTCTCGTTTCATATTTTTAAATTATAATTCACAATACCCTAAAAAGCAATAGATTCATGGCATTACCGGTTTGGCCCTTTCGTTTTCTCAAGGGGGCAGACCTGCAGTACCAGAATCTTCTTTGGCATA
>CATNCF010000030.1 GCA_950097145.1 uncultured Lachnospiraceae bacterium | reverse complement strand
AGGTATTTTTTGCCACTTTCGTGAAAAAGAGCGAAAGTATAATAAAATCATCTGCCCTTATGAGAGCCTTAAAATACCTTGTTCAGCAAAAGGAGCGCTATTTATAATAGTTGTAAACTGGTGTTATAAAATATTAAACAATAAAATTTCAAGTGTACCAAACAAACTGGAATACTACTTTTGCATTGTGCCAATAATTTTTGTATGTTCCATACTCCTCTCTTTCCTCTTGAATATGGTATATTATATAATTCAGTGGACTGCAGAACAACGAAAAAGAGGATTTACACATCTACACAAAAAATAAGATGTTCCAGAATCCGCCGACATACACGTAACGGTATTTGCAAAAATTAAGGTGCCATAAGAATAAAACATCCTTCTGGCACCTTAAAGTTTTAAAATCTTAAAAGTCAAACTTTTCCGCAAAATATGCATCTAACTCTGAAATCTTAATACGTTCCTGTTCCATAGAATCACGGTCACGCACCGTTACGGCGCCATCATTTTCAGACTCAAAATCATATGTAACACAGAACGGAGTTCCAATCTCATCCTGGCGTCTGTAACGCTTTCCGATATTTCCCCTGTCGTCAAATTCACAATTATACTTTTTAGACAGCTGGGCATAAATCTTTTCTGCACCCTCATTCAGCTTCTTAGAAAGAGGCAAAATACCGATTTTCACCGGAGCAAGGGCCGGATGGAAGTGAAGTACCGTACGCATATCCGGTTTCTCTTCCGTACCAATATTTTCCTCATCATATGCGGCGCATAAAAACGCAAGAACTACGCGGTCTGCACCCAAAGAAGGCTCAATGACATAAGGGATATATTTCTCCTTTTTATCATCATCAAAATAACCCATATCCTGGCCGGAAGTATTCTGATGCTGCGTCAGGTCATAGTCTGTACGGTCTGCAATTCCCCACAATTCACCCCAGCCAAAGGGGAATAAAAATTCAAAATCTGTGGTGGCCTTGCTGTAAAACGCAAGCTCTGCCGGATCATGATCCCTGAGGCGGAGCTCTTCTTCCTTCATGCCAAGAGATAACAGCCAGTCACGGCAAAATCCTCTCCAATACTGGAACCACTCAAGATCTGTGCCTGGTTCACAGAAAAACTCCAGCTCCATCTGCTCAAACTCCCTGGTGCGGAAGGTAAAATTGCCGGGCGTAATTTCATTTCGGAAAGATTTTCCTATCTGGCAGATGCCAAAAGGAATCTTCTTACGCGAAGTCCTCTGGACATTTTTAAAATTCACAAAAATACCCTGTGCTGTCTCAGGTCTTAAATATACCGTATTCTTAGCGTCTTCCGTCACACCCTGGAAAGTTTTAAACATCAGGTTAAACTGGCGGATATCTGTAAAATTATGCTTTCCGCAAGTTGGACATGGAATCTGATGTTCCTCAATAAACTTCACCATTTCCTCCTGGCTCCAGCCATCTACGGAGGTCTCCAGAGCAATCTCTTTCTCTTCTGCAAAGTCTTCAATGATCTTATCTGCACGAAAACGTTCATGGCATTCCTTACAGTCCATAAGAGGATCGGAAAATCCTCCCAAATGGCCAGAAGCCACCCAGGTCTGAGGATTCATCAAAATCGCACAGTCTACGCCCACATTATAGGGATTCTCCATAACAAATTTCTGCCACCATGCTTTCTTCACATTATTCTTTAACTCTACACCCAGATTACCATAATCCCAAGTATTGGCAAGGCCGCCATAAATCTCAGAACCCGGATATACAAATCCTCTCGCCTTTGCCAATGCAGTGATTTTTTCCATTGTCTTTTCCATAATGCTACCTCTTTCTTTTCCTTAAAGGTATGAGATACCTTCTTATTTATATACAATATATACCAGGGACAATTCTTCTCCATCTCCGGCTTCTTCAGGAATCTGGATAGACACCGTATCTTTCGCCTTCACTGAGGTATAATCCGAAGACATGTACTTGATGGTGCCGTCCACCTTTACATCCACCTTTTCACTTAAAACAACCACCTTATAATCCGTATCCACTACTTCCGTATTCTCTATGCTTCCGGCAGCCTCTCCATCTTCCACCTTCGTAAATTTTGCGTTAAAATCAAACCCTGCTGCCAGAGCCTGGGGAACAGTTCCTGTAAACAGTTTCACTTCATTAAAATCCTGATACGCCTCATAATCATCATATTTCATATAGAGCTTCGCCACTCCCTCTTCCACTGAGAATTTATCGATTTTAACACTATCCTTCCCCTGCTCCTTTTGATACTCCTCTACTCTCTTCTCAACAAATGATTTCAGCTCTTCTTCATCGTAGTAATCTTTGTCAAAATCCGCAATAGCCGCACTGATAATGGCACCTCTCTTTTGTACATACACAGTATCACGGTCTGCTTCCAAAGATTTTCCGCATGCGCTGAACAGTCCGGCTATTATCACACAAACCAGACTGATGGAAATTATTCTTTTCATAATTCAACCTCCTGAAAGTCTTAACGTGAATCTAAAATATTATAACCTTTTCAGCGGCTTATTGCAACTGCTGTTTTTTTTGAATGAATGTTCCACAAGATAAGCAAACCCTTGATTTTCCTCTAATACCTGTAGCGCATGAAACTTCCGATCTATGTAAAATTCCATATAATGATTCATGATCTGTTCCAGCCTGTCCAAAACTTCTACGGAAACTGTAAACGTATACAGTTTTTCAATTTTTGCTGTTATAATATACTGCAGCGTATATAAAGTGGATTCATCCAATTCCAGGGCATGTTCCGTCCTGCCGCATTCCTGGCAGAGAGTCCCTCCGCTTTTCACATGAAAATACTTAAGATGTTCTTCCTTTTTGCATTTCAGGCAGGAAAACACATTGGGATACTCCCCATTTATCACCATGGTTTTTAATTCAAATATCCTGCGCACCAGACGGTTCTCAAATCTTTTGCTCTCCAAGGCGCGCAGAGATTGGTAGAGCAGCTTCAGCATAGGCGCCTCGTCGGCATTCTCTCTGGAATAATAATCTGCCAGTTCCATAAAATAAAATCCATAATAGGCGCCTTCCAAATCCTGCACAAGCTCCCTGAAATAATTGGAAATATCCGCCTTTACCACCGTATAAGAATTTCTTCCTTCATAAGCTTCAAACTGGCCGAAGGCAAACGGATTGCTGGCTGCCATGACCTGGCTGCCTGGACGTCTGGCCCCTCTGGCAAAGGCTGATATCTTTCCTCTCTCCCTGGTTAAAAGAACAATTCTCTTATCATATTCCCCTACCGGGACGGCCGATAACACCATGCCCGTCAGCACTATGGTCTGCCCCATATCCATTCACGCTCCTGCCTGCACTGTTTCTGCCTGCCAGCATAGAGGCTGTGGCGTCTCCATAAACGCACTCCGCCTCCTGATGGCTCCTGTAGCTTAAATAATCCTGCACACTTCCTGTACTTGCAAACTTCATCCATTCCTGCTCTATCATCGCGTCGGCCCCCTGTTCTTCTGTTTATCTGCTGCTGTATCTCAAAGAATCCCACAGCGTTATCTCTATCACAAATAGGGTTTCCTTTACGCGTACCGTTATACTATCAAAAATATGGCAGAACTGTCTTACACTTCCATGCCGCTGTTTTGAATAAACGCATATTAATACTCTTCATCCTCCCGGTAGCCGAAATTTTTAATTAGAAAATCACTGTCCCGCCAGTCTTTTTTTACCTTCACCCAAAGCTTTAAGTTCACTTTGCTTTCCAAGAAACGCTCAATTTCAAACCGGGCGTTCGATCCAATTTTCTTCAGCATGCTGCCGCCTTTGCCAATCACGATCCCCTTGTGGGAATCCCGCTCGCAAATAATAGTGGCGTCAATATCTATAATCCCCCCTTTTGTCCGTTCCTTCATGCGCTCAATGGTCACTGCAATCCCATGGGGAATTTCCTCCTGTAAGGCGTGAAGGGATTTTTCCCGGATAATCTCTGCCACAATCTGCCGTTCCGGCTGATCCGTGATGGTGTCTTCATCATAAAACATAGGTCCATAAGGAAGATACTTGAAGATCAGCTCTGGTAAAATCTCCGTATTTTCTCCCCGAAGGGCTGAGAGGGGAACAATCTCCGCAAAATCATACTCCTTGCGGTAGGTATCAATATAACCCAAAATTTCCTCTTTTTTCACAGTATCCGTCTTATTGATGATAAGCATTACCGGGGTCTCCACCTTCTGAAGCTTTTCCAGGATATGGCGTTCCCCTGCGCCGATAAAATTACTGGGTTCTACCAGCCAAAGGATCAGATCTACTTCCCGCAGCGTCCGCTCCGCCGTATTTACCATAAATTCCCCCAGTTTATTTTTTGCCTTATGGATGCCCGGAGTATCCAGAAATACAATCTGTCCCTGTCCTTCCTTTGTATAGACCGTCTGAATCCGATTCCGGGTGGTCTGGGGCTTCTTAGAGGTAATGGCGATCTTTTGGCCAATGAGACGGTTCATCAGCGTGGACTTCCCTACGTTTGGCCTTCCTATCAAGGTAACAAAACCGGATTTTAAATTTGCTTCCATATTTTCTCCTTTGGAACTCTAATACAGGTTTTTCAGCTCCATAAATAATGCTCGTTCTTCTTTGAGCTTCTCTTCGTTTCCAATGACACAAATCGCTTCTTCCTTCAGCACAGCACGGACAATCCCAGCTAAATTGCGGATGTCCTCCTGGCTGGCATTTAATATTTCCTGCCGCTCTTTTTGAATCATGTCATCTGTGACGCCAGTAAGATACGCAGTCGCACTGCGCCCAGTTTTACCAGCGGGAGTCAAAGGGGCATCCAGGCTGCTGAACGTTCCAATGATATACTTTGTCATCTCCTTTTCATCCACTGCAAACTGCTCTAGATATTCTGGGATTCCCTCATACACCTCATTGGTCCTGCTTAAGTTTGGATCACGGTAAGAAGTGAAGTAAGCGTCTCCTTTTCTGGTAAATCCGCTCATACAGCCATAGGCGCCTCCCATGACACGGATATTCATCCACAGATAATCATAATTTAACAGAACCCTTAATATCCGCAGTGTTCCTGTATACTCATAACCTTCCTTTCGGAAATTCCCCGCACGGGATACATACTGTACCTGGGAAGCATCCAGAAATCCTTCATTCTTCTTGCCCAGAGACAGCGGCGCGCTCTGGGTTTTGGTTTCCTGTGAAGATAAAACTGCTTTCACACCTAAAATTTCACGCTCTGCCAGCTCCATGCCCTCAGGCTCCGCTCCAATACTGAACATCAGATTTTCCCTACAGAATATCTCTTTCACCAATTCTTCCAGTATTTTGCTCAAACTGTCTTTCTTTTCCTCAAAATTCTCTTCTAAATCCTTTACAAGCTGATAAAATTCAATACCCTGGGTCATTTCTGTATACTTTGCGCTCTCCGAAAAATAAGACATGGCGCGCATAGAAGAAATGGAATGCCCTGCTGAGCTTAAACTCATTTGCAGCCGGGACTTTAGCTGTGCTAAAATTTCATACAGCCGCTCCTGCTTTTTGAAATTACTCGCTGATAGAATCTCCTGAATAATTTCCATGGTCTTAGGAATCTCCTGGTACAGCGTTTTTACTTTCACCTCATATTTCAGAGAAATACTGTCCTTCCATGCATGGGGATAAATTCCAATACTGCTGAAAATTCCTCCTGTGTGCAAATTAATCTCATTAGCAAGTTCCTGAAACGTATAATTCTTTGTATCTACATATCCCAGCACAGACTTCAATATGCCCAGATAAGGAATCTTCTCTGGGGAAAGTCCTGTTACATCAAACATCAGACTAAAATATGCAATTCCATTAGTATGAAGGTCATGGCAAAGCACAAACGTATCATCCACATATTTCTCTCGATTATAAAGCTTTTCACCCTCTTTTTTGATATCCTCCCTGGTAAGCGCCGGCAGTTTCTCCATATCCTCTGGCGAAGACGGCTCCTCTTGATACTTACGCAGATGATGGGTAAAATCTATCACTTCCTGGCGCTCTTTTTCACTGAGGGAGTCTTTATATGCCTGAAGTTTCTCGTTCAGCGCTTCTTCTTTTCTGGCATTCAGTCCATACGCTGGCTTTGCCGTCACAACGGCTGCATGAGGGTTATTCAGCAGATACTTCTGCACCAATTCTTCAAAATAACCTGTATTTACCTGCTGTTTTAAATATTCAATAATTTCAAGCTCCTCCAAATGCAGAAATGGCCTGCTGTCATCATACAGCCAACTGTCTAAGCAGCGTATCCCCAGCATCAGCCCTTTGGGATATGCGCCAAAATCCCCTTCTCTGTACTGGAATTCATAACTGTTGATGCCTGCAAGAAGAGACTTCTTGTTGATGCCCTGCTGCACCTGCTCATTTAGCACCTTCCTGATAATTCCCAGAAATTCTTCTTTTTTGTCCAGATTACTGTTCTTTGCCACGATAGAAAACATGGGCTGCAACGTGGAATTGTCAAAAGACGCCATAATATCCTTGCCAATTTTAGCATCCAGCAATGCCTGCTTTAATGGCGCACCCGGCGCTGACAGCAGCGCATAATCCAGAATATCAAACGCCACGTACAATGTCTTATCCAGAATATTTCCAGTGCTCACATTATAAGACAAGTACGTATTATCCTCTAAGGATTCCCCACTGGAAATATGATAAGATATGTCCACCTGGCGCGCTTTTTCAAAAGGTTTCTGTTCTTTCACCTGGGAATCCACCTGAATTTTATCAAATTTACTAAGATACTCCTGATCCAGCCAATCTAATTTTTGTTTCATATCCATATCTCCATAGAGATAAATATACGAATTGGCCGGATGATAATATTTCTGATGGAACGCAAGGAATTTTTCATAAGACAATTCAGGAATCACTTCCGGATCCCCGCCAGATTCAAAGAAATAAGAAGTATCTGGATAAAGAGCGCTCATAATCTCCCGGCTCAGCACCTCATCCGGCGAAGAAAAGACGCCTTTCATCTCATTGTACACCACTCCATTTACCGTAAGAGGCGCCTCCATATCTTCCATTTCATAATGCCAGCCCTCCTGACAGAAAATCTCCTTGTGCTGGTAGATATTGGGGTACAGCACGGCATCCAGATATACTTCCATCAGATTCTGAAAATCCTTGTCATTACAGCTGGCCACTGGATAAATGGTTTTATCTGGGTAAGTCATAGCATTTAAAAATGTGTTCAGGGAACTTTTTACCAGTTCCACAAAGGGATCTTTTACCGGAAATTTCTTAGAACCGCACAATACCGAATGTTCCAGAATATGCGCCGCCCCGGTACTGTCTAAAGACGGGGTGCGGAATCCAATATAGAACACCTTATTTTCGTCATCATTAGAAATCAAACTAATTCTCGCTCCGCTTTTCTTATGCCGGAGCAGACAGCCTTCTGACTTTATATCTCCCAGCGTCTTTTCTTCCAGCACCTCATATGCAGTTAAGTCATTCAAATTCATAATCCGTGTCCTTTCAAAATATTTAACTTAATAGAGACTGCCCTTTACAGGCAGCCTCCTGAATACCGTTCTTCTTCTGGCAAGAAATCTGCCATGCCTAAAAGATTAACATATTTTACCAGCATTGTCAAACAAATTCCGTGTTTGTGCTTATCCCTGTTTCAAAGAAACGGTGAGCTGGTTATAAGGAATCTCAATCTGATTTTCATCAAAAATTACCTTAATCTGTTCCGTAAGCCTCCATTTCACCTTCCAATAGTCCTCCGCAGGCACCCACAGCCGTCCGCCCAGGCGGACGCTGCTGTCTTCCAGCGCATCTACAAATACTACAACTTCCTCTTCCTCCAGACGGGATTGTTCCGCAGAAATCATATCCGTAAGGAGAGCCTTTGCCTTTCTTATGTCAGATTCATAGGAAATCCCCACATACAGATCCACACGCCTTTTGTTCTGCTGCGTAACATTAGTTAAGCTGGAATTGGCAAGTGTTCCATTTGGTATCACTACCGTCCGATTGTCTGTAGTCATAAGCTTCGTATAAAAAATCATAATTTCAGATACTGTTCCTTCATTCTTATGGGTATCCTCAATAATATAATCCCCAACTTTAAACGGTTTAAACCATAAAATCAATACTCCTCCGGCAAAATTTGCAAGACTTCCCTGCAATGCCAGGCCTGCGGCAAGCCCTGCAGAACCTACAACTGCCACCACTGAAGTTGTGGCTACTCCAAGCTGGTTAATCACCGCCATAATCAAAATTAAGTTTAGCGAAATCTTTACCGCAGAATCCAGAAACTGGCAGACGCCTTCGTCAAGTTCTGAACGGTTCAGCCCTCGTTTCAATACTTTTCTAAGCCATTTTATCATGCGCTTTCCAATCACATAAATCAAAAGCGCCATGAGAATGCGCACTCCAATATCTGCCAAAAACGGCACTGCCTTCTCCATATACTCTTTCAGTACCCCTGGCTCTGCTATCTTCTGCAGTTCTTCCAGCTCTGCCAGATTATCTGTCACTGTGTTAGTATTTCCTTCCGCCAGAACAATTATTTGATGGAAAAAAGCTGTTATAATCCCGTTCATTTTTTTCTCCTTTTCTTATGTTTTTCTTTTCTTAAAATTGTAGTTTTTTCCTCCTTTTTTGAACACTGTCTTGTTGACACCACATATCAAATTTACTATAATTATAGTATAGGTTGTGTACGTAAAGCAAATGGTATTTTAACAGATTATTTTTGAATGGAGGTATGTACTATGAATGGACCACCTTTAATCAATATCGTTGATGTCATCTGTCAGTCTTTTCATCATCTGGATCCCCGGCTGATTAATCACGGAGAACGTGTTGCCTATATTCTTATGAAAATGATGGAGGAAACCAATCGTTACACCCAGCAGGAGAAGCATGATATTTTTATGCTTGGGCTGCTTCACGACATTGGGGCCTATAAGGAGAAGGAAATTGATTCCATGCTGAGTTTTGATCTCAATGATTCCATGGAGCATTCTGTATTCGGCTATCTTCTCTTTAAGACTTTTTCCCCTTTGCCCGAATATGCGGATGTTGTGCTATACCATCACCACTGTAATGCTCAATATTATCCTGTTCCAATCACCAGCTACCACAGAGACATCGCCAAACTAATCTATCTGGCAGACCGGATTGATATTTTCTGTGTATTAAATGGGGAACAGGGACTGAATTCCTTCCTGGAAAAATGTTCAGGAACGGTTTTTCTGCCTTCTGATATCCGCTGGTTTCAGCACACGGAGCAGAAATATCAACTTCTGGAACATATTCACTCTATGGAATATCAGGAGGAATTAAGCGCATACACACGGGATCATTTTACGCTTACAGAGGCACAGATACATAATTATCTCTTAACTTTTATTTTCTCTGTGGACTTTCGGAATGATTATACTGCCCTGCATACCAACTATGCTGTGCAGTTAAGTGATAATATTTCACACAATTTGAAAATGACTACAAATTCCAGGAAAACGATACAGCTTGCCACACTGCTTCACAATATCGGCAAGATTTCTCTGCCCTCTAAGCTGAACAATACGGCAGACTATGATCAATATCTGCAGCAGCTGTACCGTACCTCTACCCAAGACATTACCAGGGATATTCTCTCTGGAAGCGTAGAATCACAGATACTCAATACGATCAATGAATCTTTCCTTCTGCTGGAATGCTGGGCAAACAACCGCCCCCTGGATTTCACTCCAGTGCCTGCAGCAGAGATTGTGGCTCTCTCTTATCTGATGAGCAATTCTCTTACTTCAGAACGGAATGTTTCGCTTTATCATCATCCCAGACTTCTTAAGTTTCTGCAGATGAAATATCAGGCCTGCCAGATGAACGACACGATTCTCCGGGTATTAGAGAAATCTTTTGACCAGATTATTGAGAAAACTCAGAATGCCTGCGCCAGTATCTATAATATCTATCACCGCATGATGGATGAGGATCATTCTTTGAATATGATTTTACTGCACTACAACAACAAATATTGATTAATTACTCCAGCGGAGATCTCAAAAGGGACTGATACATCCATGATTTTAATCACAGATGCCAGCCCCTTATGTTTATCTATACTCACGGCCGACGAAATGTGTCGTAAGTATAGCGCCAGCCGCGGCCACAAAGCGGCATAATTCCTCATACGGCTTTGGGCATCATGTTATACTGTACAGCAGATTTATCTGACGCAAGTATAACTACTTAATGATTCTAACCTTCAAAACTCCCTCAATCTCCTTAAGCTGCTCTACTGCCGCCTCCGTAACTGGAGAATCAATGTCTAAGAGAGAATATGCATAATTTCCCTTACTCTTATTGGTTAAATCTGAAATATTGATATTATTATTTCCCATTACTGCCGTATATTTTCCAATCAGTCCCTTAACATTCTTGTGCAGCACCGCCACACGTCCGGCTGCCGTGCAGACGCCCATATCGCAGTTTGGAAAGTTTACGGAATTATGAATATTTCCATGTTCCAGATATTCTTTCAATTCTTTCACTGCCATCACTGCGCAATTATCTTCAGATTCTGCCGTGGAAGCTCCCAAATGGGGAATAACAATGCATCCTTCCTTTCCTGCCGTAGTGCTGTTTGGAAAATCAGATACATACTTCTTAACTTTTCCTTCCCCGATTGCATGAAGAACAGCTTCTTCATCTACCAAAAGGTCCCTTGCAAAATTCAAAATCACAACGCCGTCTTTCATCATTGCAAAAGCTTCCTGATTTAACATTTTTCTGGTAGCATCCAACAGAGGAACATGGATAGTAATATAATCACATTCCTGATAGATATCTTCCACATTGTTAATATGCTTCACGCTTCTGGATAAATTCCAAGCCGCATTGACAGAGATATAAGGATCATATCCATATACTTCCATCCCCAGATGTGTCGCTGCATTTGCCACTTTTACACCAATGGCGCCCAGTCCAATTACACCTAATTTCTTGCCGCAGATCTCACAGCCTGCAAAAGCTTTCTTGGCCTTCTCTGCATCCTTTCCAACAGTTTCGCTGTCTTTGTGTTCCAGCACCCAGTTAATTCCTCCAGTAATATCACGGGATGCCAGCAGCATTCCTGCAAAAACCAGCTCCTTGACGCCGTTGGCATTGGCTCCCGGGGTATTAAATACCACAATTCCCTGATCTGCACATTTTTCCAGGGGGATGTTATTCACTCCTGCCCCAGCTCTGGCAACTGCCTCAAGTCCCTCTGGCAATTCCATCTCATGCATAGCGGCGCTTCTTACAAGCACTGCCTGTGCATCGTTCATCTCTTCTGTTTTTGTATAATCCTCACCGAACAAATCCAATCCTACACCGGCAATTGGATTTAAGCAATAATACTGATACATGTTAATTCTCCTCTTCAAATTTTTTCATAAATGCCACTAACTTCTCTACGCCTTCCTTTGGCATTGCATTATAAATGCTGGCGCGCATACCTCCTACCGTTCTGTGGCCTTTAATATTTACAAATCCTGCTGCTTCTGCCTCCTTGACAAACTTTGCATCCAGATCCTTATCTCCAGTGACAAAAGGCACATTCATCAAAGAACGGTCTTCTTTTCTTACTGTACCTTTGAACATACTGCTCTGATCCAGGAAATCATACAGGATTTTTGCTTTTTCCTCATTGTGCTGCTTCATAGCAGTGAGGCCGCCCATTTTCTTAATCCACTTAAATACTTTGCCACAGATATAGATTCCATAGGCAGGCGGCGTATTGTAAAGAGAATCTGCATCGGCGTGGGTCTTATATTTCAGCATGGTAGGTGTTCCTGGCAAAGTGTCTTCTGTAATTAGGTCTTCACGGATAATTACAATTACCACTCCTGCCGGCCCGATATTCTTCTGTACACCACCGTAAATAATGCCATATTTTGATACATCTACAGGCTCAGACAAGAAACAGGAGGACACATCTGCCACCAGCGTATGGCCTTTGGTGTTGGGAAGTGTCTTATATTTTGTTCCGTAAATGGTATTATTCTCACAAATATATACATAATCTGCATCTTCTGGAATATCCAAATCAGAACAGTCCGGAATATAGGAGAATGTTTCATCCTCAGAAGAAGCAACTTTTACGGCTTCCCCATAAAGCTGCCCTTCCTGATACGCTTTCTTTGCCCACTGCCCTGTTACAATATATGCTGCTTTCTTATGTTTCATCAGATTCATTGGAATCATTGCGAACTGCTGAGAAGCTCCTCCCTGCAGAAACAGCACTTTATAATTGTCTGGAATATTCATAAGCTCTCTTAAATCTGCTTCTGCTTCCTTGATAATTGTATCATAAACCTTGGAACGGTGGCTCATTTCCATCACAGACATGCCGCTCCCTTTGTAATCCATCATTTCCTCTGCTGCCGCACGCAAAACCTCTTCCGGCAGAACTGCCGGCCCTGCGGAAAAATTATAAACTCTGCTCATTTTGTTCCTCCTTCTATTTCCATCAAAATTAGTTCTTACTGTTCTACATCCTCCCCGTCAAATGCCTCACTGATTGCAGCCCCTGGAGCAACCATAGGCCACACCTTATCATCACTGTCAATGATACAGTCAATTAATACCGGGACATCACTGGAAAGCGCTTTTGCAAAAGCTTCCTGAAATTCTTCCCTGCCAGTGACCCTGATTCCCACAGCGCCCATGGCCTCCGCCACTTTTGCAAAATCCACACTGTCATTTAAAACTGTTGCAGAATAATGCTGCTCATAGAATAACGTCTGCCACTGGCGCACCATCCCCAAAACGTGATTGTTGATAATTACCTGGACTAACGGCAGGTTCTGCCGTACTGCCGTGGCAATTTCATTCATATTCATGCGGAAACAGCCGTCTCCGGCAATATTAATCACCCGTTTCTCCGGTTTTGCCATTTGCGCCCCGATAGCAGCCCCCAAGCCATATCCCATGGTCCCCAGTCCCCCGGACGTAATCAAAGTCCTGGGACTGCTGTAGCGGTAATACTGCGCCGCCCACATTTGATGCTGCCCTACTTCTGTAACAATAATGGCATCTCCCTTTGTCTGGCGGTAAATTTCTTCTATAATATAAGGCCCGGTTAATCCAAGTTCTGAATATTTTAAAGGATATTTTTCTTTATATTCCATGATCTGCGCAATCCACGCATCATGCTCCTGCTGCTCTATTCTCTTATTCAGGCGGGTAAGGATCTCCCGGATGTCCCCCACAATATGAGCATCTGTCAAAATATTTTTATTAATCTCAGCCGGATCAATGTCTAATTGGAGTATTTTCGCATGTTTTGCAAACTTCTTCGCATTTCCTGTTACACGATCGCTGAAACGGACACCAATGGCAATTAATAGATCACATTCACTGACTCCGTAATTAGAAGTTTTCGTTCCATGCATACCCAGCATGCCTGTATACAATCTGTGATTTCCATCAAAAGCTCCTTTCCCCATCAGGGAATCCGACACTGGCGCCTGCACTTTTTCCACAAACTCCATAAGTTCCTGGCTTGCCCCTGAGATAACCGCTCCGCCTCCCACAAAAAGATAAGGCTTTTTCGATTTGCGTATCAGCTTCACCGCGCATTCTAAGGCCTCTTCTGTAATATTCTCTGAATACCGCTCTTCCTGCTCCACTTTCATGGGCTGGAACTCTGTTTTCTTCACCGTCACATCTTTTGGAATATCCACCAGCACCGGGCCCGGCCTGCCTTTCTGAGCGATACGGAAGGCACGGCGTATGGTTTCTGCAAGTTTCTCCACATCCTTGACAATAAAATTATGCTTTGTAATGGGAGTAGTGATTCCCGCAATATCAATCTCCTGAAAACTGTCTTTTCCCAACAGGGAAACTCCCACGTTGCAGGTCAGCGCCACCACTGGGACAGAATCCATGTACGCTGTGGCAATTCCTGTTACCAGATTCGTTGCACCTGGGCCTGAAGTGGCAAGGCAGACCCCCACCTTCCCAGCAGCCCGCGCATAGCCGTCCGCCGCATGGCTTGCTCCCTGTTCATGGGAAGTCAATACATGTTTTATCTCATGGCTGTGCTTATATAATTCATCATACACATTTAAAATGGCTCCTCCCGGATAGCCAAAGACAGTATCCACACCTTGCTCTTTCAGACACTCAATAACAATCTGTGCTCCTGTCATCTGCATATCTTGTTCCTCGCTTTCTATTTTATCCGTTCTGCAATCAAATCTCCCATCCTGGCAGTCCCCACCTGGGTTACGGAAGCTTTCTTCGTTTCTTCCTGAGGCATAATATCAATGGTACGGTAATTCGCTTTTAATACCTGCCGCACTGCCTCCTCTACAGCGTCTGCTTCTCTGTCCAGATCAAAAGAATAACGAAGCATCATTGCCGCGCTTAAAATAGTTGCAATGGGATTGGCAATGCCTTTCCCTGCAATATCCGGCGCAGATCCGCCGCTTGGCTCATACAGACCGAATTTTGTATCATTCAGGCTCGCCGAGGACAGCATTCCAATGGAACCTGTCACCATACTCGCCTCATCGGATAATATATCACCAAACATGTTCTCTGTCAAAATTACATCAAACTGCCTGGGATCTTTCACAAGCTGCATTGCACAGTTATCTACCAGCATATGCTCCAATGTCACTTCTGGATAATCCCTGGCTGTTTCTTCTACAATCTGTCTCCACAGCCTGGAAGAATCCAGCACATTTGCCTTATCCACACTGGTCACTTTCTTTCTGCGCTTCATGGCAATGTCAAATCCCCGCTTTGCAATTCTTCGGATCTCATTTTCATTATATGTAAGAGTATCTTCCGCGGTCATTAGTCCATTCCGTTCTTCGGTGACCCGTGCCCCAAAATACAGACCTCCCGTCAGTTCCCGCATAATCATCATGTCAAACCCATCACCGATAATGTCATCCCTGAGAGGGCAGGCTTCTTTTAACTCCTCATATAAATATGCCGGCCTTAAATTCGCAAATAAATTCAGAGATTTACGAAGCTTTAAAAGTCCCGCCTCAGGCCTTAACTCTGGCGGAAGCTGATACCAAGGAGACGTACTTGTATTGCCGCCAATAGATCCCATCAATACTGCATCTGAATTCTGTGCCTGGGCAATGGCTTCGTCCGTCAGCGGTACTCCTGCTGCGTCAATGGAAACTCCGCCCATCAAAATTTCCTCATAGGAAAAGGTGTGTCCAAACACCTCCCCCACTTTATCCAAAACTTTTTTTGCTTCACACACAATCTCCGGTCCAATACCGTCTCCGGAAATTACTCCAACCTGATAATTCATCCTATCTCTTCCTTCCTGACTGTTGTTTTGAATTTTATCAGTAATTATAGTATATTTATTCATAGATTTCAACCATCAAATATATGATTAAAACACTCTCTGCCTGAGCCGAGAGTGTTTTTCAGTCTTTACTTATTCTCTTTTTCCACTGCATCCTCGGGCTTTTCTACCATGGAAATAGCTGATTTCTGCATTGGAATACGGCAGTTCTTGTTATTACCAAATTCTACAATAACAGTATCCTCTGTAATGTCAATTACAGTGCCATAAAATCCACTGGTAGTAAGGATCGTATCTCCCACGGCAAGTTCTGCCATCATTGCATTCTTACGTTTCGTCTCCTTCTGCTGTGGACGGATCATCATGAAATAAAGAGCTGCCAGCATAACCACAATCCAGATGATAGAAAAACTGGTCATATTGCCTGCTGCTTCCTGTGCTAATATAGACATGTTCTTTCCTCCTGCTTCTTCTGCTTCCCAATTCAGGACTCTCATTTTCTCTGGCGCCAATTTTACGCGCTTATATTATTCTACACAAAATAACTCATAAGGGCAAGTCTTTTCCACTATTTTATAAGATTTTTAGAAACAGTTCAGCCATATCTGACTGGATGGACGAATCGTGCTGGCATGAATGAGCACATCCAGTCAGATATGAGCGGAGCGCCTCTTAATCCTCAGACAGAAGCTACACAAGCAGCGGATAGCCTGCTTTGCAGGCGGTCTGTGGCTTGTTTTATAGGTGCGGGCTGAACTGTTACGATTTTTATCTTCCCTGCTTCATTCCATACAGCTTTTCTTCTTTATATGACTGAAATCTGCCTGCGTCCAGGGCATCCCTGATTTCCTCCATCATGGTATTGTAGAAGTATAGATTATGAAGAACACAAAGCCTCATGCCCAGCATCTCTTTTGCTTTGAGAAGATGACGGATATATGCCCTGCTGTAATGTCTGCAGGCCGGGCACTGGCATCTCTCCTCAATAGGCCTTGCATCCAGCTCGTATTTCTGGTTAAAAAGATTCATTTTCCCCTGATTTGTATACACATGTCCATGACGTCCGTTCCGGCTGGGATACACACAATCAAAGAAATCTACGCCCCGTTCCACCGCTTCCAAGATGTTTGCAGGAGTCCCTACCCCCATCAAATATGTGGGTTTCTCTGTGGGCAGATGGGGAATTGTCACATCCAATATATGGTACATCTCCTCGTGGCTCTCACCTACTGCAAGACCTCCCACTGCATAACCGTCCAGCTCCAGTTCTGAAATAGCTTTTGCATGCTCCATACGAATATCCTCAAAAACAGCTCCCTGATTGATCCCGAACAGCATTTGGTTTTTGTTGATGGTGTCCTCAAGCATGTTTAATCTTTTCATTTCCTGCCTGCAGCGCTTCAGCCAGCGGGTGGTCCGGGCTACAGAAGCTTCCACATAGGAACGCTCTGCCACGCTGGACGGACACTCATCAAACGCCATTGCTATCGTAGAAGCAAGATTGGACTGAATCTGCATACTCTCCTCAGGCCCCATAAAAATCTTTTTTCCATCCACATGGGAATTAAAATATACTCCCTCCTCCTTGATTTTTCTGAGTTTTGCCAAAGAAAACACCTGAAAGCCGCCGGAATCTGTAAGTATCGGCCTGTCCCAAGCCATAAATTTATGCAGTCCCCCCATTTTCCTTACAATTTCATCTCCTGGACGCACATGAAGATGATACGTATTGGACAGCTCCACCTGGGTTCCTATTTCATAAAGATCTACGCTGGAAACAGCGCCTTTTATTGCTGCCGCCGTCCCTACATTCATAAACACCGGGGTCTGAATCACACCATGTACAGTGTGGAATTCCCCCCGCTTTGCTCTGCCTTCCTGCTTTAACAACTTATACATAAATGGTTCCTTTCTTCCTTATTAGGAAAAATACTTTTCTTTTTCGTACAGATTGATTATAATAAATAGAGTTTTTAACATTATTATTTTAGGAGGTCTATATGGCAGGATCAACATTTGGCAATCATTTACAGATCACTACCTGGGGCGAATCCCATGGAACAGGCATCGGCGTCGTTGTGGACGGCTGTCCCGCCGGACTCCCCCTATGTGAATCTGACATACAGAAATTTTTAAATAGAAGAAAACCTGGACAGTCCAGGTATTCCACCCCCCGCAAGGAGGATGACAGCGTGGAAATCCTTTCCGGCGTCTTTGAAGGACGAACCACTGGCACCCCCATCAGCCTGGTAGTTTTTAACAAAAATCAGCGTTCCCGGGATTATGGAGACATCGCCTCCTATTATCGTCCTGGACACGCTGACTATACCTTTGATCAAAAATATGGGTTCCGGGATTACCGGGGCGGCGGGCGCTCCTCCGGCAGAGAAACCATCGGCAGAGTTGCCGCCGGCGCCATTGCCGTTAAAATTTTAGCTCAGCTTGGCATCTCCTTTTTCACCTATGCCCGTGCCATCGGCCCGGTTTCCATTCCCCAGACCGCTGCAGACCTGCTTACACGCCTGGAAGTTTCTGACAAAGAGCTTCACAGACAAATCCTGGCTGATCCCCTTTACATGCCGGACAGCAGTTCTTCGGAAAAAGCGCAGGAATATCTGGAAGCCTGCATGAAACAGCTAGATTCTGCCGGAGGCGTCATCGAAGGAATTATCACAGGGGTTCCCGCTGGAGTAGGAGAACCCGTCTTCGACAAACTGGATGCCAATCTGGCAAAAGCCATCTTCTCCATCGGGGCTGTCAAAGGCTTTGAAATCGGCGACGGTTTTCTGGCTGCAGCCGCTTCCGGCTCTTCCAATAATGACAGCTTCCGTATACAGGATGGACAAATCATTGCAGCATCGAACCATGCAGGAGGCATCCTTGGAGGCATCAGCAGTGGCGCACCCGTCATCTACCGGGCCGCCATAAAGCCCACTCCCTCTATTGCTTCTCACCAAAAGACGGTGAACCAGGCCGGAGAAGAAATCTCTATCTCCATCCATGGACGCCATGATCCCATCATTGTCCCCCGGGCTGTAGTGGTAGTGGAATCCATGGCAGCTTTGACACTGTTAGATCTGATGCTGGAACATATGGGTGCAAAGATGGATTCCCTCAGAAAATTTTATCCATAAATATTTATCCATATCAGTCAAAGAACCTTATTCTGCAGCTTTTTCTGTAAAACTGTTCTTATGACAGAAAAAGCTGCGGCAACCCTCTGTCCAAACATCCAGCCCGGCCATATTCCCTTATACTAACTTATGGATATGAATGCAGTTGGGCTGATCGATGGAGATAGGCTTATCCATCATAAGAAAATACTTCTTATCATACTCAATCTTAAAGGTTGTAATCTGGTTCGTATCATGATTCAGGCTGACAAAATGCTTCCCATCTGGAAAAATTGCAATAGACTTGGGATAATCCCCGCTGATTTTTGACTCACAGAGTTCTGTCAGTTCTCCGCTTTCCTGGTTAATTTCATAAATCATGACAGAATTAGCCCCTGCATTGGAACAGAACAAATATTTTCCATCCTGGCTGATTTCCATTCCAGAAGCCGCGCTGTTCTTCTTTTCTTTTGCATTTACTGTTGGAATTGTCTGGGTCTTCTCGAACACAGGCCCTTCCGGAGCACATTCATAATTATAGGCAATCACCTCGTTGGTTTCCTCACACAATACATAGGCATGTGCCCCATCCTTGCTGAAACGGATCATACGGGGGGAAGAATCAATGGGTTCTCTGAGAATATCTGCTATTTTCAGCTTGCCCTTTTCGTAATCAATCTTGTAAATTTTTACATGATCCAGTCCGCCGTCTACAGCGCAGAGATAATTCTGCCACGGGGTCAGTTCCACACAGTTTACATGGGGACGGTAATTATGCTCTGCAATACTTCTGCCTATTCCGGTATGGAAAATTCCCTCTGAGATTTCCCCAATACTGCCATCCTCATTTAAATTCATCATCGTCACACGTCCGTCATGATAACCTCCCACAAAGAGATAGCGGTTTTGTTCATCCACAGTAACATAGCACCCGCGCATCCCGCCGATCCATTTCTCATTCATGGGTTCTAAATCCCCGTCTTCCAGCACACGAAATGCAGCCACCCCTTCATCTGCGATAGAATAGAGGAACTTTCCGTTGGGGGACACAACCAGATCGGAAGGATTATTAATGGGAACAACCTTGCGTTCGGTCAGCTTCCCTTCTTCCACATCCATATCGTAAATATGGATTCCCACACTGGTCCCATGAGTATAAGTTCCTACATATGCTACATATCTGTCATTATTCATCTGCCTGCTCCTCCTTCTCTTGTCTGCGCAAAATATCATACTTTGCCAGCGGCCGCCCTAAATCAATATATAACTTCTGCCGGGGATGGGGCGCTGATTCCATCTCATTGCCGTCCTCATCTCTGATTGCCTGCACTGTTACGCTGATGTTCTCGCCGCTGGGTTTCATCACCTCAATCACTTCTCCCACAGAAAATTTGTTTTTCTGTTCGATACAGTACCCCTTGCTGTCCAATTGTCCCACAATCCCCAGGTACGTATATTCCTTTACATACGTATTGCTGTCATAGATCTGGGCATGTTCATCCGGTTTCCCAAAGAAAAACCCAGTGGTAAACTGCCGGTATGTGCAGTTAGAAATCTGATCCAGATACCAAGGCATATGCTCTTCATACATTTCCCTGGAAACAAAATAATCATCAATGGCTTTCCGGTATGTCCTTGCCACTGCAGCCACATACAGCGCAGTCTTCATCCTTCCCTCAATTTTGAAGCTGTCAATCCCTGCCTCTACAAGTTCCGGAATATGCTGAATCATACATAAATCTTTGGAATTAAAAATATAAGTCCCCCGCTCATTTTCAAATACCGGCATATACTCACCCGGCCTGGTTTCCTCCACCACCGCATAGTTCCAGCGGCAGGGATGGGTGCACGCCCCCTGATTGGCGTCCCGTCCTGTAAAATAATTGCTCAAAAGACATCTTCCAGAATAAGAAATGCACATAGCTCCATGTATGAACGTCTCAATCTCCATATCCTCTGGAATGTTTCTGCGGATTTCACCAATTTCCTGTAAGGACAATTCTCTCGCGGAAACTACGCGCTTTGCCCCCTGCTGGTACCAAAACTGGTATGTCCCAAAATTTGTATTATTTGCCTGGGTAGAAATATGGATTTCCAGTTCGGGGCAGATTTCTTTTGCTATCATAAAGATTCCCGGATCAGAGATAATCAATGCGTCTATCTTCATTTCCTTTAACTCTGTAAAATAAGCCCTCACACCTTCCAGATCCTCGTTATGCGCCAGAATATTTGCCGTCACATAAACATTTACCCCATAGCTGTGTGCAAAATCAATCCCCTCTTGCATATCTTCCATGGAAAAATTCTTAGCCTTAGCCCGCAGTCCAAAAACCTCCCCGCCAATATATACCGCGTCTGCGCCAAATATAACCGCAATTTTCAATACCTCCAGGCTGCTTGCAGGCACAAGCAATTCCGGTTTCTTCATACACTACCTCCTTACACTGACCGTTACCCCGTCCCCAATAGGCAAGACGGAAGTTGTTAATTCCTCCATATGAGTCAGCTCGTACAGATACTCCCGCATTCTTTTGTGAATGGTACGGTTTCTCCTGGTCACTGCAAAACGGGATTCAATAACATCCCCGTCCTGCAGCACATTATCTGAAACCAGTATTCCGCCCGGCTTCAAGAGCCGCATTACTTCAGCCAGAAAATGAATATACTGTCCTTTTGCTGCATCCATAAATATAAAATCATAAGGTTCTGTCAGTGTCTTCATGACCTCTGCGGCGTCTCCTTCCAATAATTCTATCACATTCTGTCTGCCAGCGCGCATAAAATTTTCTCTGGCAGCAGGGATTCTCTTTGCATAATTTTCTATCGTAGTTATCCTGCATTCTGCCGGGTTAAAATATTCCATCAATAACGCGGAAAATCCCACTGCCGTTCCCACCTCGAGAATACGTCCGGGGCGGTTCATGGCAAGCAGGAGTTTTAAAAAATTCTGTGTCTCGGTTCGGATCACAGGCACATAATTTCTATGTGCCTCTTCTTCCAGTTCCTTTAAAAAAGCAGGATTCCCGCGATCCAGAGAATTAATATATGTGCTCAAACGTTCATCCCTTATCATTCCGCTGTTTCCTCAATTTCCTCTCCTGCCATAATCTGCATCATTTCCTTTGCTGTCTGAGAAGTATTCAATGTATAAGTTCCCTCTTTCACCTTATCTCTGTAGTCGGAAATCTGAAGCTGAATGGCAAACAGCAGCCCGTTTTTCACCAGACATTTTTCTTCCAGCAGGCTTCCAAGCTCCAGCACTGTCATTCCTTCCTTCAATTCCACTCTCATATCCTGTCCCGGGGCTTCCTCCAGCGCAGGTTCCGTAAAAACCCGGTATCCAAGATCATACGCCCCATGGCCTGCCCTCAGAAACATAAAAATCAACAGTACCATAATTAAAACGCTCAAAACACTGCTCAAAACATTCAGTGCAATCTTACTGCTTCCCATAGCATTCCCCCTTGTACTAATAAAGCTCAAACCCCATATCAAATTCAATCTCTTCCATCAAACGGTAATTGACACGCTGCACCATCCGGCACAATGCAAGTTCTGCTGACAGATACTCATTGACCAGCGGCTGTTCCCGCAAAGGTGCAAATTCTTGTTCCAGCCGATCCATTTCTGCATATAAGTCTGTATTCCGGTATTTATGCAGTTCAAAATTACGTCTGCGGAACTCATTCACCGCCTGCTCTTTCTCAGGCTCCTGGTGAAGCAGTTCTCTCATTCTCTGATATTCCCTGTATTCCGGACTGTCCTTAAAAGACTCTACCAAATTATTCAATATTTCTTCCATTCTATGATACATAACAACCTCAGCTTTCGGTCCGCCCCTTAAACGTCAATAATATTTTAAACTTCCATAATAATAGGCATGATCATGGGCCTGCGCTTGGTTTTTTTCCAGACAAATTCACCCAGCTCTTCCTTAATCTCCGTCTTAATCCTGCCCCAGTCTGTGATATTCTTATCCATACAATATTCCATAGTGTCATCCAGTACCTGTTTTGCCTCGTCCATTAGGCTCTCAGCGCCTCTTACATATACAAAGCCGCGGCTGACAATATCAGGACCTGCCAATACTCTTCCGCTGCCGGACTCCAACGTCATTACCACAATAATAATTCCATCCTCTGCAAGGTGCTGACGGTCTCGCAGTACAATATTTCCCACATCTCCTACGCCAAGTCCGTCCACAAGAATAGCTCCCACCGGAACCTTATCTGTCACCTTTGCCCCATTCTCATCCAGCTCCAGCACATTTCCGGAAGACAAAATAAAAATATCTTCCTTGCTGATTCCCAGCTCCTGTGCAATGGAGGCCTGGGCTTTCAAATGCTTATATTCTCCATGTACTGGAATTGCATATTTCGGCTTAACCAGAGAATAAATGAGCTTAATCTCCTCACGGCAGGCATGTCCAGATACATGGGCATCCTGGAAAATCACCTCTGCCCCCTTCATAAATAATTCATTGATCACATTGGACACTGCCTTTTCATTTCCAGGAATTGGATTGGAACTGAAAATAATGGTATCTCCCGGCTTGATGGTCACTTTCTTATGAAGATTTGCCGCCATGCGGGATAATGCCGCCATAGACTCCCCCTGGCTCCCAGTAGTAATCAGCACAGTCTGTTCATCCGGATAATTCTTTAATTCCTCGATATCAATCAATGTGTTTTCCGGGATTTGAAGATATCCAAGTTCTGTGGCAGTGGAAATAATATTCACCATACTCCTTCCTTCCACAACAACTTTTCTTCCAAATTTGTACGCTGAATTGATGATCTGCTGCACACGATCCACATTGGATGCAAAAGTCGCGATAATAATGCGGGTATTGGTGTGCTCTGAAAAAATATTGTCAAAGGTCTTCCCTACGGTACGTTCTGAATTGGTAAATCCGGGCCTCTCTGCATTGGTACTGTCACACATCAGCGCAAGTACGCCCTTCTTTCCTATTTCCCCAAATCTCTGTAAATCAATGGCATCTCCAAATACCGGCGTATAATCCACCTTAAAGTCTCCTGTATGAACCACAACTCCTGCTGGCGAATATATGGCAAGGGCTGCCGCATCCTGAATACTGTGATTCGTCTTAATAAATTCTACTCGGAAACATCCTAAATTAATATGCTGCCCATACTTTACTACTTTGCGTTTCACCTTTGTAAGGAGATTATGCTCCCGCAGCTTATTTTCAATAATTCCTATGGTCAGCTTCGTAGCATAAATGGGTACGTTAATCTCCCTAAGTACATAGGGAATGGCTCCGATATGATCCTCATGGCCATGGGTAATGAAAAATCCCTTTACTTTGTCAATATTGTTCTTTAAATATGTGACATCTGGAATTACCAGATCAATTCCCAGCATATCATCCTCTGGAAATGACAATCCGCAATCCACTACAATAATACTGTCCTCGTATTCGAAGGCAGTAATGTTCATTCCAATCTGCTCTAATCCTCCTAATGGAATGATTTTCAATTTTGAGTTGTTTTGTTTTTTCAAGTTGCACCTCTTTCTTAATTTTATTTTTATATTGATTTGGGATCCGGATGTCAAAAGCGCTTCCTCCGCTGCACATATGCCCCATATTGCCATCGTAACATACCAATACAAGGTATATGTGAATGCGCCGCACTCTTTTGACACTCTCACCTAATTCATTCACATTGTAAAATCTACATCATCCAGCAGTTCCGAAAATATCCTGGATATATATGCTAACTCTTCCTCAGAGTCCACCAGTTCATAGACGGCTTCCTCCTCAGAGCCATGTGACAGTTCCTTTAAAATAAAAGCCTCACAGTCTCCTTCTTCCTCTTCTGCCGCAAGAAGATAATCCACTCCATTGATCCGGGTCTGTTCTATCACGTAAAATTCTAAAGCCTCTCCGTCCTGGGGAGACTGAAATCTCACTTTCTCCATATTCGATTCCTTTACTTTTTTAATTCACGCCCTGTTTTTTTCAAATGCCAGTGAATCAAGATATCCCTGCAAAATAAATACAGCCGCAATCCGATCCACATAGCTCTTTCTGTTTTCCCTGCGCACTCCGCCCTCCATTAAAGTACGGTCTGCCGCCACAGTAGTCAGACGCTCGTCCCACAAAAACACCTCAAGACCGGTGCGTTGTTCCAACATCCTCTGAAATTCCAATGTTTTCTGGCAGCGTTCCCCTTCTGTATTATTCATATTCTTAGGAAATCCCAGCACAATTCTGTCCACCTGGTATTCCTGAATCAGCAAATCAATCCTGGCAAGGGTCTGTCTTAACTTTCCCTGGGATTTTCTCTGAATGGTCTCTATACCCTGTGCTGTGATGTGCAGCGCATCGCTCACTGCAACACCCACTGTTTTGGATCCAAAGTCCAAACCCATGATACGCATCCTCTGCCTCCTATTCCCAGGAATTATTCTTAATATAATGACGCAGAATCTCTTCCACCAGCTCATCCCGTTCCACTTTCATAATGAGACTCCTGGCATTCTTATGACTGGTAATATAAGTAGGATCCCCAGACATGATGTACCCCACAATCTGGTTCACCGGATTATACCCCTTCTCCCGCAAAGCACTATATACAATTTCCAGCACATCATCCACTTGTATCTGCTGCTCTTTTTCTACCTTAAAAAATTGAGTATTATTTTTATCCTGCATATTCTCACGCCCTTATTTTCTGCTCTTTCGTTCTTAATAAAATCTTCTTCTGTCTATTTTAATACAAATGTTCGGAAAACTCAAGAAGTTTCTTCTAAAACATTTTCCAACAGTAAAACATGTTCTTTGATTCTGGAGCACGCTTTGCCCCGGACCACTCTGTTTATCAGGCTTTCACCTGTCTTTTCCGATACTGGTACTGCTATCTTTACATATTCTTTCGTATGCCCAAGAAAATATTCTTGTTCTCCAAAAGATACTTGTTCCTCCAGCAGCCCTTCTAATTCCTGGCCTAAATACCAATCCAGGAACGCTTCATTCATAGGAGCCAGATCGGAAAACAACGTCTCACTGCGCGCGCTTTTCACTTTCTCCGGCACCTGGTGTTCCAGAACAGCCGCCCTGGTTCCTTTCCGTATGGAATATTTGAAAATGTGTATCTCAAAAAATCCAATTTTTCTTATAAATCTGCGTGTTTTCTGAAATTCCTCTTCTGTTTCCCCTGGAAATCCCACAATTACATCTGTAGTAATGGCTGGATGCAAAAAATATTTCCGCAGCCGCTCACAGACCTGCTGGTACTCCTGGCAAGTATATTTACGGTTCATTCTCTGCAGAACAGTGTCACAGCCGCTCTGTAAGGACAAATGAAAATGAGGACAGATTTTTGGCAGCTTTGCAATACGGCTGGCAAACTCTTCCGTTACAATGTTCGGCTCCAGAGAACCCAGGCGTATCCTGGATATCCCCGGCAAACAGTGGATCTCCTCAATTAATGTGAGAAGATCTGTTCCCAAATCTACCCCATAGGAGCTTAAATGGATTCCGGTAAGAACGATCTCCTGATAGCCGTTCTTTCCAAGCTGTTCCACTTCCATTAACACATCCTCTATCTTCCTGCTCCTGACTCTGCCTCTGGCATAGGGAATGATACAATAGCTGCAGAACTGATTACAGCCGTCCTGAACCTTTATAAAAGCTCTGGTATGTTCCGCCGTCCGGCTGAGTGACAATCTCTCATATGCAGAATCCTCTGCAATATCTAAAACAGCTGTAATTCTTAAAGGCTCTTTCCTGTCCTGCCTCTCATCTTTTCTTTCTGCAAAAAACTGTTCTAACAGTTCTGGAAGTTCATGCTTCTTATTATTGCCGATCAGGATATCAATGGCCTCATCTTTAGCCTGCCCCGCCGCCGTCTGTACATAGCAGCCTGCTGCCACTACTACGCTGTCCGGATTTCTCTTTCTGGCACGATGGAGCATCTGCCGTGATTTCCGGTCTGCAATATTTGTGACAGAGCAAGTGTTTACTACATACACATCTGCCGTTTCTTCAAAGGGCACGATCTCATACCCTGCTTGTTCTAAGAGTTGCTGCATACTCTCTGTTTCATATGCATTTACTTTACATCCTAAATTGTGCAGTGCTGCCTTTCTCATTCTGCTTTTTCATCCTCTCCATACATTCTGCCGAAAAACATCCTGTATTTTTTCCTTAAATTGGCTGGGGCGCCATTGACTTTTGTTATAAAAGACGTTACTATAGAGAAAATATTTTCTATTTGCAATTTTCTAACATTGAAGGAGGATTTCTCATGATAAACGTACAAATTTCATTAAATTCTATCGATAAGGTAAAGTCTTTTGTAAATGCTATCACACAGTTTGATTGTGATTTTGATTTAATTTCCGGAAGATATGTCATTGATGCAAAATCCATTATGGGGATTTTCAGCCTTGACTTATCCAAACCCATTGACCTTGCCATTCATGCTGAAGATAACAAAGACGAAATTATGGAAGTATTAAATCCATATCTGATTTAATCTTTACGCAGACCAAACTCCCCCCATGTAACGTCATGGGGGTTTTCTGTCTATATCATTTTCCCAAAACGGCTGTCCGATGCGCGAAGCTTATTCTGCTTCTGCCACGATTGTCTCTGCGGTCTCAATTGCCCTCTGTACCATCTCATCAATTTTCTCCTTAAGACGTGTCTCGGAACGACGGATCACCTTTAAGCTTGGTTTTGTCACAGGATGTTTTGCCACAAAAATTGTGCAGCAGTCTTCAAAAGGCAGGATAGAAGTCTCATAAGTCCCAATTTTCTCTGATACCGCGATAATTTCCTGCTTGTCAAAACCAATCAGCGGACGGTATACCGGCATGGTACACACTTCATTTGTGGCTGCAAGAGACTGCATCGTCTGGCTTGCCACCTGTCCGATGCTCTCTCCCGTAATCATGCCAAGTGAACCCGTTTCTTCGGCAAAATGTTCCGCTATGCGCATCATATAACGGCGCATGATAATGGTTAGCTCTTCATGAGGGCATTTTTCATAGATGTACATTTGAATGTCGGTAAAGTTTACCACTTTTAAGTAGATTGGCCCCGCATATTTTGCCACCAGCTTTGCCAGATCCACCACTTTCTGTTTTGCCCGCTCGCTGGTATAAGGAGGCGCATGGAAATAGACGGCGTCAATCTTCACGCCTCGTTTTGCAATCATGTAGCCTGCCACCGGGCTGTCAATCCCTCCTGACAAAAGCAGCATTCCTTTTCCATTGGTTCCCACCGGCATTCCCCCCGGACCTGGAATCACCTCAGAATAAATATTAATTCTCCCACGAATTTCAATATTTACCAGAATATCAGGCTGGTGTACATCCACTTTCATTTCCGGAAACGCCTCAAGAATTTTCTCTCCAAGGGAAGCATTCAGTTCCATAGACTGCATAGGGTAATTTTTTCTTGCCCTGCGGGCATGAACTTTAAAGGTCTTATGTTTATCTGGATAACGCTTGTCCAAATAAGAAATCACATCCTGTACAAGATGTTCAAATCCCTCATCCTCAACAATCACCACCGGACAGATTCCCACAATTCCAAATACGCGCTGCAAGTGCTCCATGGCCTCGTCATAATCAAATTCTGCCGCCGCTTCAATATAAATGCGCCCCTGTTCTTTGCTGATTAGAAATTCGCCCTCCACTGGCTTTAAGGCATACTTTATCTGCTGTACCAGCGCATCCTCGAACAGGTGGCGGTTTTTCCCCTTAATCCCGATCTCTCCATATTTGATTAAAAATGCTTTAAACATACACGTTCCTTTCTAATGCCTTATGTATTTTTGAAACCTGGGAACCAGCTCCTTTAAGGTTTTCACACAATATTCTACTTCTTCTAAAGTATTTTCTCCACAGAAACTGATACGCACTGTGGAATCCAAATGGCGCCTTGCCCCTATAGACTGCAGAGTCCTGCTGACTGCAGGTTTGTTAGAAGAACAGGCGCTGCCCGCCGATACATAAATGCCCTCTTCCTCCAGGGCATGAAGAAGCACTTCACTCCGGATTCCATCTACACTAAGGCTTATGATATGAGGCGCGCTGTCTGTGCCAGTTCGTCCATTAATATGCGCCCAGGATTCTTTCTCAATCCCTTTGATCAATGCACCTTTCAACCGGTACAAATGCGCCTGTTTTTCTTCAAAATCCTGATAAGCCTCCCACGCGGCCTGTCCCAGCCCTGCAATCCCAGGGACATTCTCTGTGCCGGAGCGCATATTTTTCTGCTGTCCCCCTCCATAAATAATGGGCTTTAATTTCGTTTTTTCTTTTACATAGAGAAATCCGCTGCCTTTCGGCCCGTGAATTTTATGGCCACTGACAGACATCAGTTCTATCCCCAGTTTCCTGGGATGGATCATATATTTTCCATATGCCTGAATGGCATCCACATGAAATAAGGCCGAAGGGTTCTGTTCTTTTATGATTTTTGCGGCCTCTGCAATGGGCTCTACAGCTCCTATCTCATTATTCACATACATAATAGAGACTAAAATCGTCTCCGGCCTTACCGCCTCTCTTAATTCCTCCAGGGATATCATGCCGTCTCTGTCTACCTTCAGATATGTCACAGAAAATCCCTGCTCCTCCAAAAATTTCATAGGCGCTGATACGGCCGGATGTTCAATGCAGGTAGTAATCAAATGCATTCCGCTGCGCCTGTTTGCCAGAGCCGCGCCTAAAATGGCAAGATTGTTGGATTCCGTTCCCCCTGAAGTAAAAATCAGCTCAGAACCATTGACTTTCAGGGTCTTTGCAATCTTATCCCTGGCCTCTCTGATATAGTTTTCCCCTTCCAACCCTTTTCCATGCAAAGAAGATGGATTCCCGTAATCCTGGGATAAGGCGCGCACCATTAATTCCTTTGCTCCGTCCGAACAGCGGGTAGTGGCTGAATTATCAAAATATACTTCCATTCCTTCCTCCTAATCCTCTGATGCATAGAGCAGCATGGAAACTGCGCAAAGCCCTGCCGTTTCTGTCCGCAAAATGCGGCTGCCCAAAGAAATCATTTCCATCTCTTCTTTCACCAACGCAATTTCCTGGGAATCATAGCCTCCCTCCGGTCCGATAAATACTCCCACGGAACTGCCTTTTGGAATGCTTCCCAGTACTTGGCGGGTATGCTCCATCCCCCGCTGGTTCTCATAAGGAAGCAGACGCACATCAAGTGTCCTGGCATATTCTGCCGCTTCCTGAAATTTCATTACCTGCCCAATTTTTGGAATGATACTGCGTTTCGACTGCTTTGCCGCACTCTCTGCGATTGCCTGCCACCTTGCCTGCTTGGAGCCAGCCTTCTTCTGATCCAATTTTACAACACAGTTCTTCATGGCCACAGGGATAATCTCAGCTACGCCCAGCTCCACTGCTTTCTGAATCACCAGCTCCATCTTATCTCCCTTGGGAAGTCCCTGAAACAAGCTAATCTTAAGATTAGGCTCCGTATCCTCTGCTTCCCTGAGAACCTTAAGAATAATCCGCTGTCCATCCATATCCTGAATCTGGCAGTAAAAATCCCCGCCCTCATTATCGCTGATACGCACCTGTTCCCCTATGCGCATACGGAGAACATTTTTCATATGATTTACATCTTTCCCTGTAATGACAGCTTCTTGCTCCTGAATCTGCCCAGGTTCTACAAAAAATTGAAACATACTTATGCTCCTGTCCTATGTTCTGGCGGTAATGCTCACCCACTCTCCCTGACGGCAGATTTCTAATATCTCAAATCCTGCTTCCAGAATTGCCTGGGTTACCGCTTCTTCCTTAAAATCAATAATCCCGCTGGTAATATAAATTCCACCTTTTTTCAGCCGCTGTGGAATCACTGGAGTCAATGGGATAATAATATCCGCGAGAATATTAGCCACTGCAAGATCATACCCACTGCCCGTCTGTTCCTGCAGGCAGGCATCCTCAATAAGATTTCCATGATAATACCTGGCCTGTTCCATAGATAGACCATTCACTCTCATATTATCCTTTGAAGCTTCTATACAAATGGGATCTATATCCGTTCCTATCACTTGTCCCGCCCCTAGCTTTAAGCAGAGCAGAGACAAAATTCCACTTCCACATCCCACGTCCAGCACCCGATCCCCAGCCTTCATGTATTTGCAGATCTGCCGGATACAAAGCTGGGTTGTCTCATGTTTTCCAGTACCAAAAGAGGTTCCTGGATCAATCTCAATGACATGCCGGTAGTCTCCTCCTGCCGCCGGCTCTTCCCAGGTCGGTTTGATTAAAATATCCTCAATGACAAAGGATTTAAAATACTGTTTCCAATTATTGATCCAATCCTTATCCTCTGTCTCTCCCTGGACAATTTCTGCTGTTCCAATGTCTACAAATATGCGCAGATTTTCAAGTTCCCTGCGGACCTGAGAGAGAAGCTCCCCATGCTCTTTCGCTGCGTCCAGAAAAAAACTGATCTCCGCCCTGCCTTCATCTGGCGGAAGCTCTGGCAAAATGTCAATAAACAGCTTCTCCTTATCTTCTGCAGACAAAGGGACATTATCTTCAATCTGAACGCCTTCCACCCCAAGATCAGCAAGCATACTGCTGACAAAATCTTCTGCCTGTGTAGTGGTCTTTATGGTATATTTCTTCCACTTCATAGCTTCCTCCAATCAATCCATAAGGCCCAGCATACTCAAAGCAAAACGGAACAATGTATGTTCCGTTTCGTATACTATGCGCTAAACTGCTTCTTTAAACTTTCGTAAGTTCTGTTAATCATCTGCAGGGTCTGTGTGTCTCCAGAAGCATTATCTGGATGAAATATTTTAATAAGTTCCCTGTAGCGTTTCTTCATATCCAGCTCATTTTCCACACCAGAAAAAAACAACTCCACTTCTGACGGATACTTGATCGTCATTCTGCTCTGAGTTCCGTCGGCTTGGACTGCTTCAGATTCCTTTTTCTTTTCAAATGCTTCCCGTTCCCCGGCAAGTTTTTGCAGTTCCATCTCCAAAAGTTCCCATTTTGCCTTAATCAGACGTTCTTTCTCTGCCAGACGCCGTTCTTCCCGCTCCTTCTTCAGATAAAAATCCTGCTGTTCCTGTTCAAACCTGTGCCTGTCCGCGCTAAGCTCCTTGGTAAACCTGCGCCTGTCCGCCGCAAGTTCCTCCTGAAACCGGATTCTCTCTTCTGCAATCTCTCTTTGAAATTCACGTCTCTTCTCCGCAATCTTCTGATGCTCTTCCAAATATTTCTGATGAATAATCCTCTGTTCTTCCAAATGCTTTAGATGAATCTTATGCTGTTCTTCCCAACTCTGCCTCTGCCGGACTGCCTCTTCTTCTGTCTCCTGCTGCACTGCCTCCTGTTCCGGCTCCCGGGGCATTTCCTCCACCTGACATCCGGGCTGGTCCATTTCCTTTCCTCCTTTGTTTATACCCTTTAAAATCACCAATTTGTTCTATTCTACAATATTCCGTGAAAAATAGCAATGAAACTTAACGAAGTTTTATTGTCTTTGTTTTGCTGTAAGCTCCGCACACCTTAGTTCTGCCCACTGTTTTATAAGCACGTAGCCGAAAACGATAAGTTTTCCCCTTTTTCAAACCTGCTTTTGAATAAGATGCTGCCGTTCCCTTTGCAATTGTCTTAATTTTCTTATAACTGCCTTTTCCTGTCTTCATAAAAATCTCGTAGCCGCTGGCCCCTGAACCTGTTTTCCAGGCCAGTTTTGCCTTATTTTTCCCGCTTTTTTTTACAGAATTTAATTTTACCGCCGCCGGGGCTGTGGCTGTCCGAATTTCCCCTGAAGAAGCGGCAAAAATTCTCCTTCCATTTACAATACGGTAAGGCGTAATTTTCAAAGTATAGTCTGCTGCTGCTTTTAAGCCGCCAAAGGTACAGGCACCTCCTGTCTCGTACCGTTCTGACACTTTTACACTTCCCTTATAAAGTACAAGGTAATAACCTGTATTTGCCTCAGAATCCCAGGAAAATACCAGAGAATTTGCAGTATTTTTCTTTATTTTAAGACCGGACACATCCCCTGGCTTTCCAGACCCGGATTTGGGAATCTCTTCAGTACGGATAGTTCCGCAAAGGCTGCAGGTGTAAGTCTTTAATCCGTTCCGCGTCTCGGTAGCCGGCCTGGTTACTCTGGACTGATATTGATGACCAGGACATTTGACAGCAACTTTCACTTCAATCCCCTGAACCGTCTGATAATTCCCCGTATCTTCTGGCACATAAGTTACACGCCAGGTGTGAATTCCCTCTGCCAGCAATTTCACTGCTGAAGATGTCTGCCAGACAAATCCTTCCGGAAGTTTTATACTCGCCAGCGTCTTCCCGCTTTCTCCTTTCAAGCCGCTGGGAACTGTAAACAAAGGCACCGCTTTGGTAATTTCCATCTGTACTGTCCCGCGGAAAGGCTGACATCCCTGACGTTCTACCAGGTACTGCACCTGGTAAATCCCTGCATTTACCAGTTCAGGCTGTTCCGTTCCATAAACTCCATCCTCCCCAGCATATTTCACAACATCTTCCGGCAAAATCCCTTTCAGGATAAATCTGTGTGCCGTCCCGCTATATACCGCTTTCGTATTTTCTGCCTGAATGCCTTGAATCTGAGGCAGGCTTGCATCTATCTCCTCTTTATAGCTGTAACCGCAGAAAACACAAGTATAAACTGCCTCTCCATTCTGAGCCTCTGATGGTTCTTTGACGATCTCGGTTATATACTCATGTCCTGGGCAGCTCACAAGTACCTCTATTTCAATGTCTTTGACCACCTCATAATTGCCGCTGTCCTCCGGCAGATATTCAGCCAGAAATATTCTGCTGCCTTCCTGGGAAAGTTCCGTCTCTGTATCTGTCTGCCATGTAAATCCCTGCGGCAAAATGATACTTGCAAGGGTCTTTCCGCTGTCCCCTTTCAAGCCGGAGGGTACTGTATATACTGGAACAGCTTTTGTAATCTCTAACTGCACTTCCCCTTCAAATGGCTGGAACCCCTGCCGCTTTACTTGATATCTCACCTGATAAACTCCTGCATTTATCATTTCAGGCTGTTCATTCCGGTAAATTTTATCCTCTCCCGCATACTGCACGACATCTCCTGCCTGAGTTCCCGATACAGTGATTTTTTGTGCATTGCCGTCATATACCGCTGTCACATTTTCTGCTGAAATGCCCTCCAGTTCCGGCAGCTCCAGTTCTGGCAGTTTATAGATGAGAATTTCTTGTTTCTCATCAGAATCCGGGCTGCTCTGGAGTGCATACCATAACTCTTTTCCGCGTACTGTAAATCCATAGATCCATTTTCCAGCAGGAATCTGCGGTTCATAGACTTTTTCCGCAGTTCCATCCGCACCGAAACGATAAATAGTTGTTCTGGTATTAAAGTAAAGCATGTCATTCGCTTTTACTGGATACATGCAGCTCATATTATAAAACATATTTCCCGGGCCTGTCCATGCAGTTTCTTTATATAGTTCTGTCTCTGTCCCATCCATAAGCCCGTCCTTTTTCAGAAGCTGCACGCCCATAGTATTATAATCGCCGCTCTTGAATTTTGAATAGTACCATTCTCCCTGAACATAACAGATGGATGAGGTAATTTCTTTCCAGAATGCATTGTCATAAAGTGTAGAATCTGCTGTAAGGTTTGTGCTCCATCCTTCATGGCCATGGTTATTATCACTTATTGCCGTATCACTGAGGAGAAAAAAATTATGCCCGACTCTTCCGATACAGTCTCTTGTGGGATCGTCCCAGGTAGCGTCCACATGGTACCACTCCCCGTCAACTCGAATCATATTCCATGCATGTGCCATAACTTCACTGGATACCAGTTCACAGGGAATCCCCAATTTGTCTTCCATAATATAAGCATAAGCATCTCCATAGCCGTCACAAACCGCAATCCGGTCCACCAGAGCGCCGTATGCCGTATGGGAACTATATGACACCTGCCCCTGGCCCAGCCTGTCAAAATCATATTCACAATTCTGAACCAGATAGTCATGAACCACCAGCGCCTTTTCTGCCTCTGACATGGAAGGGTCCGCCTGTTCCGCCGCCTGGTCTGCTGCAAGTTCTAATTCCTGCCTCTGCCGGTCAATTTCCTCCGGTGCTCCCAGATAAGTGACTGAATATGCCGTTACTAAATTTGTCTGGGGATTATAAGAAGTTCCCACCCTGCCGTCAACATAAAAAATTCCGGGATTATGATTCAAAATCTGAAAAATAGCTTGAAACGCCTCTTCTCTTGAAAGCTGATATGCAGAGATATCTATTTTTTCCTGGTAATTCTCTAAAGCTTCCACAACATATTGTTCTAAATCCTGCTGCGCCCTGGAGGCACGGTACATTTCATTCTTAAAAACTGGATAACGTACCTGGGGCTTCTGATAGTATTCTTCTTCAAAACGGTTCAGATCTGTGATTGTTACATACTCGGTTTGGATATCCTTTTCCCCTGCCTGCACCTGAATAACGCCCAGAAGCAGAAACGCCATTAAAACCGCTGCCGCACATCTTCGTTTCATAATCTACCTCCTGCTTTTCCTTTATATCCCACTATTATATAATATGAAAATGAGATTGACAAGAAAAAGCTGGAAACTTCATGTTCGAAAGTAACAGTTCAGCCTTGCCATAGGCAAAAGGGAGAAATTGAAAAAGTTTTTTCTGTTAATTATCCACATGGGAACACGTAATTTCACGAATTTAATTGCCTTATGATTACATGTGGATAACTTCCAA
>CATNCF010000029.1 GCA_950097145.1 uncultured Lachnospiraceae bacterium | reverse complement strand
ATTTTTTGATTCTTCAACAAAGCAATTAATTCATTTCTATCTATTTTCTCCCAAAATACCTCTTTTATATCCTCTGATACCCGGTCCAATATTTCATGTTCAATTCTATTTTGAAAATATTTTTCAAAATAATCCAGGCTTATATCTTTAGAAATATAGGTATTTTGTTTATTAACTACAAGAGAAACAAACAAACGAAACGCATACACATCTATATTAGAATTTTTATAATCGAACATTGATATTTTTTCACATAAATATTTAGTGACTTCATGATTACTGTTTAAAAATACTCCTAATCTCGTTTTCACACCCAATTCTATCCCTATACCTTGAACCTTTTCACCATTAATTGGAATAAAAGCATATTCATAATCATCATATGATTTATCCTTAATAAGAGCTACTTTTATCCACCTTTCTTCCCCTTCCTCAAAGCTTAAATCAATTTTTCTCTCATCCTTGTTTAAAACAACTTTTTTTATGTGCTTTCTTTTTAAAGCAATCGTATGCAATAAACTATTCGGCTCATAATCACATAATAAATTTTCACCCTTTATCGTTTGTTCGTTTGTGATAGTATTGACTAATCCATTTAAAGAAATAGAACTCTTAGCCTCTTTTAATAAATGCTCTGCTGCGTCTATCATATTGCTTTCAGACATATTGATTGTCTTACATTTCTGCAAAGTATTAGCCGACACAAGCTTTCTCTCATTTTCATTTTCAAACAAAATTGCATTTATACCACCAAAAACCTCCGACATTAATTCTTCTTTTTCTATCCTAACCTCTCTCATTCTGCCATTTTGCAAGCCTACCATCTGTCGGATTAAAAATTTTATTTCGTAAGCAATCCATGACATAGAACGCCCTTTCTTTTTAAAGGTTTCTATTTGTTCTTCAACATATTTCTTATAAACCCCATAAATAATTCGCAATAATTTATCTTTTCCTTCATTATCTTCTACAGACGAACGTACGACATCTGTCTTGACAAAATTACTGCCACAGCTATTCATAATCGCCAAAAAAGCATCTCCACAATATCCGGGCGTATTACTTGAAACTCGTATTCCTTCAAAGCAAACACCTATTGGTATAGGCATATGTTCTTCCTCTGCCATATAATTTCTTCTACTATATGACACTAAGGAATATTCCTGAAAATACTCCTTATACTTCATTACATAAGCAATTGTAATTCCTTCTATTTCTTCTTGCTTGATTATAATATCATCCGATTTCCCTAATACTTCATGAGATATATATTCTTCTAATGCAGCTTTCGGCGAACTATACCCAATTTTAATAGGGATTTCATTGTCTTTTATCAAAACCACTTCACAATAAGGAAAAACAATCCATTTCTTGATATTGTGTTCAATATTCTGCATATCAGCATTATCTCTTAAATGTAATTTTATAACTGTTCCATGTTCTGCAATATGTTTGGGCAATTCTTGCTTTTCTAAACTTTTTAACAAATACCTTCCATCAACATTCCTAAAAACAATCCTGTTTGACTCACTATTTTCACTTGAACATGTCATTATTTCAATATCATTCGCAACTAAAAAACATGTCAAAATTCCAATTCCAAATCGGCTGATTGACACAAAATCAGGATATTTTTCCTTAAAATTAGAACTGCCATATTTAGATCTCCCCACTTTGAGAAGATAATTTTCTATATCATCTATTGTCATTCCTGTCCCGTTATCTTCAAATGTCAGAATCCGTTTGGAACTATCCCAATTAACTATTATCTTACCTTGTGTTAATTCTTTCTTATCATCTCTTTCAATCTCATTTTGCAATTTAATAGCATCTAACCCATTTTGAACAAGCTCCCTAAGCACTACTGAACTATCATTATATAAGGTATTTCCAACCAATAGTTGTAAAATACTATTTTGGTCAAGTTCAAAGCTCAATAACTTTTTACTGAATTTCTTAGTAAAAATTTTAGAATCATCAATATCCTTCCAAGGAAATACATAATCACTAGTTCCTTCCCTTTTTGCTGCATCCTGAACTATCTCATAACAATATTTTAATTCTTGTTTTACATATCGTAAATAATCCATTAAAGCAAAAAAAGCCTCCGCCTGGTTTACCGTTTCAAAATGCGCTGTAATAGATATTTTATCACTCTGCCGACTCATAGCATCTGTTAGTATCATAAACAGAATAATCCCGAAGATTATTTAGATGATGGCTTTCACAAATCATCGCTAAATCTTGTCTAAATAAATCATCTAATGGGGATAGCAGTTTCTGAATTTCCCCAACTAATTCTGCATTTCCTTCAGGCCCTCCCGATATCCACATCCTAATCCTTTTAGCATGATTTTTTCTTACATACTCCTGATATAAAAATACATCCTCTTTTTCTCCCAAACTTTGTGTCTTCTGTAAATAATCCCTGCCATATTTAAGATTGTATACATCTTTTTTATAGTCAGAAAAATCAGAAGCCCCTCTATTATCAAATTCATCCTTTGTAATCAGCATTCCCATATCATGAAAATAAATTGAAAGAACAAGCATCATCCATTCCGCAGGCGTCATAACATCTTGAGTTTGCCCAGGAATAAGCCATTCTACAATCTTTAACATCTCTTCAATATGGGAAATATCATGTTTTGTATACTCTATGAAAAAACCATAATCTCCAATATGTGATAATAGTTTTTCAACCTGCTTTTTAATATGCAATAATTTTAGTCCACTAAATGTCCTCAAATTTTCTGCTTTTTCTGCATTAAGTTCTGCATTACTCCTTAACTGTTCAATCATTTTACTCCTCCTTGGTATTTTATGTAATTTTTTCCTTTCCCAAACTAATAATCTTTCATAAAATTGCTTACGCTATATTAGTATAACGCAGTTTTCTAAATCCTACAAGGAAAAATGAATGCACCATAAAGCCATAACTCCTACTTCTTCTTTTCTCAAAAATTTTCTGGAAGAGACTACGCATTCATCCATACCACCCAAATAGTGCTAAACAATGCAACAACGACACCCAAACATAAAAAGACAGCCATCTGTCCGTGACTGTCTTTTGCCCACATTTATTCAAATTCTTATTTTTCAGCTTAGATAAAAGCTGCCACATCTCCCCTAGTTTTCACCCATCTTAGCCAGCTTCGCCGCCTGGTCGGCTGCAATACAGGCGTCCACAATTTCCTGAATATCCCCATTCATGACTTTATCCAGCTTATACAAAGTCAGGTTAATACGATGATCCGTGACACGTCCCTGTGGGAAATTATATGTCCGAATCTTTTCCGAACGATCGCCTGTGCCAATCTGGCTTCTTCTTGCTTCCGCTTCTGCATCATGCTGTTTCTGGCATTCCATATCATAAAGTTTTGTGCGAAGCAGGGCAAATGCTTTCTCTTTATTCTGAAGCTGGGACTTCTCTGTCTGGCTGTAGATCACAATTCCGGTGGGATAGTGGGTCAGCCGCACTGCAGAATCCGTAGTATTTACACATTGGCCGCCGTTTCCGGAAGCCCGCATAACGTCAATGCGGATATCTTTCTCATCAATGACAATATCCACATCCTCCGCCTCCGGCATTACTGCAACAGTGATGGTAGAGGTATGAATGCGGCCGCCAGATTCTGTCTCCGGCACCCTCTGTACCCGGTGCACACCGGATTCATATTTCATCACGGAATAAGCGCCCTGCCCGGCAATCATAAAAGTAACATTCTTCATGCCGCCAATGCCGATCTCTTCACATTCCATGGTTTCTACTTTCCATCGGCGCCCTTCAGCGAAATGTACATACATACGGTAAATTTCTGCTGCAAACAATGCCGCTTCGTCTCCGCCTGCACCGGCACGGATTTCCACAATAACATTCTTGTCGTCATTCGGATCCTTAGGCAGCAGAAGAATTTTTAACCTATTCTCCAATTTCTCCACTTTTTCCCTGGAACCGCTGAGTTCTTCTTTGGCAAGTTCCCGCATCTCCTCATCGCTTTCTTCTTCCAGCATGGAAAGAGAATCTTCAATGTTCTGCTTTTCCTGCTTATATTCCTTATAAGCCTCCACAATTGAAGCAAGATCACTCTGTTCCTTCATAAGTTTGCGGAAACGATTGGTATCATTCGCCACATCAGGCTCACTTAACTGATTCATGATTTCTTCAAACCGAAGAAGAATATCATCTAATTTATCAAACATAAAACTCTTCCTTTCTATTTCACTGCCGGCAAGTTTCCACACACGACCCGGTTATTTCTTGCAAGATCTTTTACTACCTTCACATTCCGGTATCCGTTCTCTTCCATTAGAAATGCAACTCTTCCTCCTTGATCATGCCCGATTTCCAAACACAGATACCCATTGGACTTCAGAAATTTACGGCTTTCCCGCACAATCCTATGATAAAAATACATTCCATCCTCTTTGCCGTCCAGCGCGTCTATTGGTTCAAAGATCCTTACCTCCGGCATTAAACCTGCAATCTCCTCTGTAGGAATGTAGGGCGGATTTGCAACGATCATATCATATTTCCCTGTAATATTCTGGAACAAATCACTGCGTACCAGATTTACTTCCATCTGGTTGCTTTTTGCATTTTCTTTTGCAATTAAAAGCGCCTGCTTTGAAATGTCGCTCGCTGTTCCAATAATTTTCTTCTGTTTCATAATACTAATAATTACGCAGCCAGAACCAGTGCAGAGATCTAATACCTCCATGTCCGGTTCCAGCCTTTTTACCGCCTCTTCCACCAGTGTTTCCGAATCCTGCCTTGGAATCAGCACATGTGAATTTACCTTGAAATTTAATCCCATAAATTCCTGGCTTCCAGTAATATACTGTAAAGGAACACGCTCACTGCGTTTCTTTAGCAAAAGCTCATACTCCTGAACTTTCTCTTCCGGCATTTTTTCTGAGCTGTGGAGATAATACCAGCTCTTGTCAATTTTAAAAAGATATTCCAAAAGATACCAGGAATCAAGCTCGCATTCTAAAATCCCGACACTCTGTAATACCAGTTTCCCATAGCTCCACGCCTCTTCAAATGTCATGACGCCTCTTCCTTTCTTACAGTTTCCACATAGCTTTTCCAGTCAAAAACTGCCTCCACAGAAGCAATGCCCACTTCAATCATCTCTTCGTCCGGCTCTCTGGTAGTCAGTCTCTGCATCCAAAGACCCGGCTTACTTAAGAAATTAATCAGCGCATTATCACTTCTCCCAGCAAGCCGGATAAACTCATAAGAAATCCCTGCAACCAATGGGATAATCGCTATTCTCAGTACCAGGCGGAGCATTCTGGAATCCACCCGGATAAACATTGTTGCCAAAATTGAAATAATGACCACGAAGAAGAGAAAACTGGTCCCACAGCGTTTATGTTCCCTGGAACTTTTCTTCACATTTTCCACCGTCAAATCCATTCCATGTTCTATGCAGTTGATACATTTATGCTCTGCCCCATGGTACATAAATACCCGCCGGACATCCTCCATCTGTGAAATCAAAAGTATATATGCAAAAAAGATCAGCAGCCGTAACACACCTTCAATAAGAATTATCAATGTCTCAGACGCAATATATTTTTGAAAAATCAGAGAAGCATAAAAAGGCAGCACCATAAAAATTGCCACCGCAAATATCAGAGACACTGCAATCGTCAGTCCCGCCTCCAAACTTTCCTTCTTCTTATTCCGCTCTTGGGGGAACTCCTCAGAAGAATCATCTTTTTTCTTATCCTCCTCTTCAAAAAAAGAAGCTGAAAAAGTCAGAGTGGACATCCCTAATACCATGGACTCAATAAAATTGATAATTCCCCTGACAAATATCAAATTTCGCAGAATCACATTCTTACAAATCCCATTATAATTTTTCTTCTCTACGATAATTTCATGATCTGGTTTGCGGACTGCCACAGCGTATGTATCTTTGTGTTTCATCATCACGCCTTCTATGACAGCCTGCCCGCCAATTCCAGAATAAGCCACATCCTTCACTCCCTTTATAGAGGAAATTCTTTTTATTGAATTTCCCGCCCGCAGCATATTATTTTAGCACTAATATATCTCTCCGCTGCCATACAAGTTTTATAAAAATACCAAAGAACTTTCCTAATAATACAAAAATAGAGGATGCCGACGAAAAAGACATCCTCCTCTGTTTGAATACAATCATTACTGATTGTTCAAACCGTACTTTCTGTTGAACTTATCAATACGTCCACGAGCCTGAGCAGCCTTCTGCTGTCCCGTATAGAACGGATGGCATTTGGAACAGATTTCAACGTGGATATCTTTCTTTGTAGATCCTGTCACGAAAGTATTCCCACAGTTGCATGTTACCGTTGCCTGCTGATAACCTGGATGGATTCCTTCTCTCATATTTTTCACCTCTTCATTTTATATTTCAAAATTTTCAACCTGATTTTCTGCTTGTACCATTGTCTATGCAACAGCTTTATTATTGTAGCATACATTTAATTTATATGCAAGTTCTTTTACAAAATATTTGTAAATTGCTGAACTGTCACAAATACCGCTACAAAAGTTTTGTCTTTTTTACCATCTGGCAGAACTCCCGATTATGATTGGTACGCACAAATAAATTCAAAATACTCTCCACTGCTTCATCTGCTTTCATGCCATTAATAGCACGCCTCATCACTTCCACAGCTTCCTGTTCCTCACGATTCAGCAATAAATCTTCTCTTCTGGTCCCGGATTTTATGATATCAACTGCCGGAAAAATCCTGCGCTCAGACAGCTTGCGGTCCAAAATCAGCTCCATATTGCCTGTGCCCTTAAATTCCTCGTAGACCACATCATCCATTCTGCTTCCAGTATCCACCAGAGCTGTGGCCAGAATGGTAATACTTCCTCCCTCCCGCATATTTCGGGCCGCGCCAAAAAACCGTTTCGGCATATGAAGGGCCGCTGGGTCAATGCCTCCGGACAATGTTCTTCCGCTGGGTGGAACAATCAGATTATACGCTCTTGCCAGGCGGGTAATACTGTCTAAAAGGATCATCACATCCTTTCCATGTTCTACCAGACGCCTTGCACGCTCTATGACCATCTCTGACACACGCTTATGGTGCTCTGGAAGCTCGTCAAAAGTAGAATAAATCACTTCTACATTTTTTCCTTCAATTGCCTCCTTAATATCCGTCACCTCTTCCGGGCGTTCATCAATCAGCAGTATGATCAGATGCATATCTGGATGATTCCTGGTCACCGCCCTTGCCACCTGTTTTAACAAAGTTGTCTTTCCTGCTTTTGGCGGAGAAACAATCATACCGCGCTGCCCTTTACCAATAGGAGACACCACATCCATAATACGCATGGCTGCCGCTCCCCGGTCTGTTTCTAAACGAATTCTTTCATTTGGGAAAATAGGTGTCAGATCTTCAAAGTTGGGACGCCGGAGAATTTCCGACGGATGACAGCCATTAATGCTGCGGATGTACAATAAAGCGCTGAATTTTTCCTGCTGGGTTTTCACCCTGGTATTGCCATTAATAATATCCCCTGTTTTCAAACCAAACTTCCGTATTTGAGATGGCGAAACATATACGTCATGCTCGCCTGGAAGATAATTCTCACATCTGATAAATCCATATCCATCCGGCATAACCTCCAAAATTCCATGGGCGCTGATCCCGCTGTCCAGCTCCGGATTATCAATCTCTATGCCGTCTGCAGTAATTATCTTTGAAGATTTGCGCTCCGGCCGTTCATTCCTTGTAGTTCTGTCCCCCCGCTCGCTGCGGCTGTCATGCTGCGCAGGAGTTTTTTCTTCCTGCTTCCCCCCATCTACCCTCTCCTGATGCTCCTGTATCTCTGCCGCTTCCGCCCCCTTCTCCTCTTTTTCTGACTTTGCAGCCTTCTCGTCCTCTTTCAGCATTAAATCTACCAGTTCACTCTTTTTCAGTCCCGATAGATGCTTCAGTCCTCTGGATTTTGCCACATCCCGTAATACTGGTACAGATAAACTTTCATATTTTTCTCTCATATACTTCTCCTTTTAACTGTTAAATTGGGAATCTATGTCTGAGTTGACTATGACTAATTTCATAATGTAGTGAACTCATTATACACTATCTTTTTGTAAATAGAAAGTCCATTTTTCTTGATTTAGATTTTTTTTCATGCTATGATTAATTGATTCTTCTTAATATGAACCAATACAAAGGAGTGATAATACTATGACTACACAGGAAAAATCATTATTTTTACATAAAGAATGGCAGGGCAAACTGGAAACAATGGCAAAATCTCCTGTAAAGTCCCGGGAGGATTTATCTATCGCCTACACTCCCGGCGTAGCAGAACCCTGTAAACGCATTGCCGAGAATCCTGAGGATGCCTACGTTTACACTATGAAGGCTAACACCGTAGCCGTTGTCTCTGACGGAAGCGCTGTCCTGGGGCTTGGAAATATCGGTCCTTACGCCGCCATGCCGGTAATGGAAGGAAAATGTGTGCTGTTTAAGGAATTTGGCGGCATCAACGCAATTCCCATCTGCCTGGACACCCAGGACACAGAAGAAATCATTAAGGCTGTCACTTATCTGGCTCCCGGCTTCGGCGGCATCAACCTGGAAGACATTTCTGCTCCCCGCTGTTTCGAAATTGAAGAACGTCTCAAAGAAACACTTTCTATTCCTGTTTTTCATGACGATCAACACGGCACAGCAATTGTAGTGCTTGCCGGAATCATTAATGCCATGAAAATTACAGGCAGACAGAAGGAAAACTGCCGGGTTGTAGTAAACGGCGCTGGTTCTGCCGGCATTGCCATCACAAAGCTTCTGCTCACCTATGGTTTTACAAATGTAACCATGTGTGACCGTCTGGGCATCATAGGAAAAGATTATCCCGGACTGAACTGGATGCAGCGAAACATGACAGAAACCACCAACCCGGAACACCAAACCGGTACCTTAGCCGACGCACTAAAAGGCGCCGATATCTTTGTGGGAGTCTCCGCCCCTGGCATCGTAACATCTGAAATGGTTTCTTCCATGAATAAAGACGCTATCCTATTCGCCATGGCAAATCCAGTTCCTGAAATTATGCCAGACATTGCCAAAGCCGCCGGAGCGCGTATTATCGGAACCGGACGGAGCGATTTCCCAAATCAAATTAATAACGTTGTGGCATTTCCAGGTATTTTTAAGGGCGCTCTGGAAGGGCACGCTTCTCAGATCACAGAAGAAATGAAGCTTGCAGCGGCAGAAGCCATTGCAGAACTGGTGGCTCCAGAACAGCTTGGCGAAGACTTTATTATGCCGGAAGCATTTGATCCCCGTGTGGCACAGGCTGTAAGCCACGCTGTTATGTCCCACATTCCAGGAAAAAACTAATATGCTCTGGAATGAAAAAAGATATTATTCCCTGGACTGCTATTTAAAGCAGACTTTTGGTGAAAAAGTCTACCGTCTGGCGCTAAACGGGGGCATGACCTGCCCAAACAGAGACGGCACCTTAGGAACGCGGGGCTGCATTTTCTGCAGCCAGGCAGGCAGCGGGGATTTCGCCCAAAAAAGATGCCTTCCCATTCCCCAGCAGCTTGCATCAGCCAAAATGCAGATGCAAGCCAAACGGAACTGCCGGAAATTCATTGCATATTTCCAGGCCTACACCAATACTTATGCTCCGGCAGACTACCTGCGTAAAATTTTTACGGAAGCCATATCAGATCCAGATGTGGTAATTCTTTCCATTGCCACCCGTCCTGACTGCCTCTCTGATGAAATCCTTAAGCTATTGGCAGAATTAAGCCAGATAAAACCAGTCTGGGTAGAATTGGGTCTTCAGACTATCCATCCCAATACCAGCCGTTTTATCCGCAGCGGGTTTACCCTGGATTGTTTTCATCAGGCAGTGGAACGCTTAAAATACTTGCATATTCCTGTCATTGTCCATGTAATTCTGGGGCTTCCTCAGGAAACCCGGGAACAAATGCTGGAAACAGTCTGTCATACCGGCGCGCTGCAGGTATTCGGAATAAAATTGCAATTACTGCATATCCTGTCTGATACTGATTTAGGAGACCTATATAGAAAACAGCCGTTTCCTCTTTTATCCCAGGACACTTACTGCAGCCTGATTGCAGACTGCCTGGAACATCTGCCAGAAACGATAACTATCCACCGTCTTACGGGAGACGGCCCCAAAAATCTGTTAATCGCTCCTCTATGGAGCAGTGCTAAACGCAGTGTGCTCAACCAAATAGATCAGACACTAAAATCCAGAGACACCTGGCAGGGAAAATATGATTGTTGTTCCTCCCAATCTCAGCAACAGACTAAAAAATAAGGAGTGATTCTATGGCAGAAGCCTTGACTCAATATAAATTGCTTGTATTATATATGCTGGACCGTGTAGATTTTCCCTTAACCAATACCCAGATTTCCAATTTTGTGCTGGAAAAAGAGTATACTACTTATTTTACCATCCAGCAGGCTATCAGCGAATTGATCAATGCAGAACTGGTACGTGCGGAATCTACCCACAATAACACCCACTACTACATTACCCCGGCAGGAAGAGAGACGCTTTCTTACTTTCCAGATAAACTTTCCACTGCCATCAAGGCAGACGTAATATCTTATTTTGCAGAAAATAAAATGGAGCTTCGCCAGGAAATTTCTGTGATGGCGGATTTCTATAAGACTACAAATCAGGAATTTGCGGCGCGCTGTCAGATTAAAGAAAAGGAACGCCCCCTCATTGATCTTACTATTACCGTCAAGACCCGGGAACAGGCAGAAGCTGTATGCGCCAATTGGCAAAGCCAAAATGAAGAAGTTTACGGTTATTTAATGGATCTTCTCATGAAATAAAAAGAATCTCGCTTTGCGAGATTCTCCGCTGCCAATTCTATAACTCTTCTTATTCCTTCCCATCTTTCTCCAAATAACGCATTCTGCTTTTTTCTCCTGCCTCTTTAAGAGCTGCATAAACACTTTGTGTATGGTATTTCTCACGATAGCATTTCTGGCAAAGTGTCCCAAATGTTATGGATTCCCCACACATAGAACAATGCAGATTCGCAATCTTTTCTTCCTGTTCTTTGTACTCAATTCTTCCCTCTGCAATCCATTTTCTCACCAAATGCTGAGAAATTTCAAAATGTTCTGCAACTTGATATTCTGTTACATCATTCTCGCGGATATATTCCTTAACTTCACTAAACAATTGATTTTCTTTACAAAACGGACATAGTTCGTCTTCATAATACTCTGGCAGCGTTTTTCGGCATATAGCACAAAATCTAACATTTCCAAATAGAGATACTCGTTCCACTTTCCTCACCACTTTCCCTTCTTAAAACATTGTACGATAACATTACATCATTATTCTTCACATATTCTGCTATGATCTTTTTTTCTTACACTATAGCCAAAAGTTCCCAAAATCTGCTTCAGGTTACAATAAGCTCCATGAGAATATACGACTGGCTCCGCCTGTTCCAGATGAAATTTCCCGTTCCCATCCATATACGCCTCTGAAGCATGGACAGCCACAACTTCTGCAAGAAACATATGATGAGAGCCCAACTCCAAACATTGTGTCACTCTGCACTCAATATTCACCGGACTTTCTCCAATTAAAGGAGGCAATATCTTTGCTGCCTTCTGTCTGGTCAAATTTAAATAATCAAACTTATCTACATCCCTGCCAGACCTGACACCGCAAAAATCTGCAGCAAATGTCAAATTTTTGGTAGTAAGATTGATTACAAACTCCCCTGTTTCTCTGATCATGTGGTAAGAATACCGCTCCGGACGGACAGAAATATATGCCATAGGCGGATTCGTACATATTGTACCTGTCCAAGAAACAGTTATAATATTATCTTTTCCTGCCTTATCTGTAACAGTTACCAAAACTGCCGGAACTGGATAAATCATATTTCCCGGCTTCCACTCCTGTTTACGGTATCTGTCAATTTTTTCTGCCGCAATCTTTTTTTCGGCTTTTTGCCTGCGATTATTAAGCTTCTTTTTCTTCTGATTTGTTCTCATAATTATATTCTATTTCTGGCTCAGCCCCTGGTCTCAGCCTTCTGCGGAATTTTCTGCCTTTTATAAACTTTACTTAAAAGAGTCCAAACATTTTGGCAATCACTACAATAATTCCTGCGATATCTATAAGTGAAAGCACAATCAGGCCGCCAAAATAGCCTTTAGCTGTTTTTATTCCCCGTTCTTCCCTGCCAGAACCGTCCATTTTCTTCTCCAGCTCTTCAATCAAAGTCTGAATGTTTCGATAACATTTTACATTTTCATTGTGTACTTTTTCTGACAGCTCTGCTTTCATCCCGTCAAGTTCACTGTGAAACTTCTCAGTCAATTCTGCTTTTACAGTGTCCAATTCACTCATATCCTGATTCCGGGAAATTTGAGCGGCTTCTTCCAGCTTCTTTTCTATCTCCTTTAATTGAGTGGAAAGCGCTTTCAGCTCTGCTTCCACAGAATTGGTATGTTCCTCCAGCTTCTTTGCCGAAGCCTGTGAAAACTGGCCTATCTTTTTGTCCATCTCCGCCATTTCCTGCCTGGCATTGCTGTTCAATTCTGAAATCTGCTCTGAAATCCGTTCATCCAAAGAATCAATCTCGCTGCCGATAGCGTCATCCATTGCCTTAATCTGCTCATCTACTTTAAGCAGCATTCCATTAATCTGTCTCTGAACCCCCTGAACCATTTCATCTGCTTCCTGTTGGCGCTGTTCCACAACAGTTTGAAGCTGTTTGGCTTTTTCTTCCCGTTCTTCTAACACACCCTGGAGTTCCTGAACTTTGCTCTCTTTTGTAGTCAGCAGGCTTTGAAGCTGCTTTGCTTTCTCTTTAAACTCATCAATCTGTTTTAATAAAAAATCTTCTTTTTGCACCTTGCTCTGTATCCTTTCTCTCTCTTTCCCTGTTTCTTGTGCCCGATTTGCTATTTTTTGCATTTTATCAAACACACTGCCCATACTGTGCCTCCTGTTCCCTATGATGATCCGCAGCTATAGATAATATTGTATCATTTCACCAGCCTTTTTGCAATTACCCATTAAGCAGAGGGGCTGTTGTAAAATGAGAGATTACTGCATATAACGTACAAATACTATTTGTACTGTTATATCATAGAATCCCTGTATTTTGCAACAGCCCCAATCAAATACCCATTCCTTCAAACATTCTCGATCTGCCAGTCTATTGGCTCTGCACCATTTGCTTTCAAAAAATCGTTTGCCTGGCTGAAATGCCTGCATCCAAAAAAACCACGGTATGCAGATAATGGACTGGGATGCGGTGCTTTTAATATCAAGTGTTTCGGATTATTCAGCATCGGAATCTTGCTCTGTGCAGGTTTTCCCCACAGCATATAGACAACTGGGCGCTCCTGTTCATTCACCGCATGAATAATGGCATCTGTAAACTGTTCCCATCCCTGCCCCTGATGGGAAAATGCCTGGTGTGCCCGGACCGTCAGCACAGTATTCAGCATTAGAACTCCCTGCTTCGCCCATTTCACCAGATAACCATTATTCGGAATTGTACAGCCCAGGTCATCCTGAAGTTCTTTATATATATTTACAAGAGAAGGAGGAATTTCCACCTCCGGCCTCACCGAAAAACAGAGCCCGTGTGCCTGCCCTTTATTGTGGTAAGGATCCTGCCCTAAAATCAGTACTTTCACCTGGCTTAAAGGGGTCAGATGCATCGCATTAAATATATCATCTGCCGGAGGATATATGGTTCTGGCGCCGTATTCCTCCTTCACAAATTTATACAGACTGGCATAATAGGGCTTCTTAAATTCTTCCCCCACTGCCTCTGCCCAGTCATTCTGCAGCATTCCCATTAGAACTGCTCCTTTCTTATCATAAGTATAACAGGTATTCCAAAACTCTGCCTATAATCTTACCGGCACATGTTTCTGTGCAAGATATTGTTTCAGCTCCAAAATTTCCAATTCTTTGTAATGAAATAAAGAAGCCGCCAGAGCCGCATCCGCGCCTCCAGTTGTCAGGGCTTCATAAAAATGCTCCTTTGTTCCGGCGCCTCCAGAAGCAATCACTGGAATAGATACGTGTGCAGCAATTGTTCTGGTCAGTTCCAGATCATACCCATTCTTAGTACCATCACAATCCATACTTGTTAGAAGAATCTCTCCGGCGCCCAGATGATTTGCTTTTACCGCCCATTCCACCGCATCCAGTCCTGTGTCAATTCTTCCTCCGTTTTTATACACATTCCATCCGCTGCCGTCCTCTCTGCGTTTGGCATCAATAGCCACCACCACACACTGGCTGCCGAATTTATCTGCGGCATTGCTGATTAATTCAGGTGTATTAATAGCAGAGGAGTTGATAGATATTTTATCCGCCCCCTCCCGGAGCAGTGACTTAAAATCTTCTACTGTCCGGATTCCTCCACCTACTGTAAATGGAATAAATACAGTTTCTGCAACCCTTCGCACCATGTCTGCCACTGTATTCCTTGCATCGGAAGAAGCCGTAATATCCAGAAATACTACTTCATCTGCCCCTGCTTTATCATAGGCTGCCGCCACTGCCACGGGATCACCTGCATCTTTAAGATTGACAAAATTCACACCTTTTACCACACGTCCGTTATGTACATCCAGACAGGGAATAATCCGCTTTGTAAACATTTTTACACCTCCCCTGTCCCTGCAAAATTTTGTAATATCTGCAATCCCACGCTGCTGCTCTTCTCTGGATGGAACTGGCAGGCAAATACATTTCCCTGTTCTACAGACGCATGGATCCTGACGCCATAATCTGCTGAAGCTTTTACAATGGCCTCGTCCATTGCCTTTAAATAATAAGAATGTACAAAATAGACAAAGGCTCCCTGAGAAATTCCCTGAAATAGTCTGCCCTGGTTCTGCAGGCAGAGAGAATTCCAGCCAATATGGGGGATCTTAAGCCCCGGTTTATCGGGAATCTTCACAATTTCACCGTCCAAAATGCCAAGTCCTTCTACACCGCTGTTCTCCTGGCTGCCCTGAAATAAAAGCTGCAGTCCCAGGCAGATTCCTAAAAATGGCTTTCCCTGTTCCACCGCCTCATGAATCACTTTATTAAGTTCATACTGCTTTAACTTCTCCATCGCTCTGCCAAAAGCTCCAACTCCTGGAAGGATCACCTTATCCGCCGCGAGAATTTCTCTGGATTCTCTGGTAATCACACACGCTTCTCCAAGGTATTTTAACGCCTTTTCCACACTCTTCAAATTTCCTGCATCATAATCGATGATTGCTATCATGCTGCCGCTCCTGTCCTTATACCAATCCTAGTTTCTCAACAATTTTGTACAACTCCATGGTATATTCCCCTTTCTCACGGATGGAATACAAATCTCTTGCCTGGTCTAACGTCATTTTATATTTTTTCTTTAATTCCTTTTTTATTTTATCCAGCATTTGATCATATTCCACTGCAGCCCCTGATGCCGACGCCTCATAAGCGTTCTTATCATATCTGCCTACGCCGAGAATCAGCGCACTTAAAGCTTCCTGATGCATTTTCTGTTTCTGATACACCTGGTAGCTGTTGATGGGCTGCTGCAGGTATGCGGTAAGTCTTGCCTTCTGGTACAATTCTTCATCTGCTTTGCGTACCTTCGTTTTTTGATTGAAACATGCATATGCTTCCACATACTCTCCCTGTTCATAATGCTCCTTTGCCTGGGCAATACTTAAACTATAACCAGTCTGGTTCGTGAACAAAACAATCAAAAGTGTTAGAGAAAGTCCCATAAGAATAATAAGAAATACCGGGCCCTTGGGAAGAGGCTTGGTCTTCTCGATAACCATGGTTTCCTTCTTTTCCTGCTTTTTCTTTGCCCTTTCCTGCTTTTTCTGTTCCTTCAGTGCCTTTTTTTCCGCATTTTCCTGCTTCTTTTGTTCTTTTTTCTCCTTCTGTTCCTGCTTCTTGCGCTCTTTTGCTTCTGCAGCCGCCGCAGCCTTCTTGCTCTCTTCTTCTTTTAATTCTTTTGTTTCCTCTTCTGAAAGCTCAATCAGCTCTTCTCCATCAAACAAAAGCTTTGAAAGCTTTTGGAAAAATCCAAGCTTTTCCCCGTTTTCTCCCTTTTCCTCTGATGCTTCTTTTTTCTTTTTCTTGTCTTTCTTCTTGGATGACTCTTGCCGCTGCAAAGAATCTTCCTCTTCCATGTCCAGTCCCAGATTCTCCAACTGCCTTGCCAGGCTCTCTGCTACAGATTCTCCTTCTGATGACTGCTGCGCATCGGAAGATTTCGGCTCATTCAAAGAATCCTGCTGTTCTTCGCCTAACATTGAATCCTCTTCCAGAAGCGAAAAATTCTCCTCCTGCTGAAAGCCTTCCTCTCCCAAAGAATCCTCTTCCCCAATTCCAGAAAGCATATCCAGAAGCTCCTGGTTGGCCTCTCCCGGGTTGTAATCCGCCCCCTGATCCTGATGATCCATAGTATTCACCATAACATTAGAATCATCGCTATCATAACCGCCGCCAATATGATCCAGTCCTTCGTCTTCCTCCGTATAATTCTGAAGAGACTCATCAATAGACAAATCTGTCCCATCCTCAAGACTTCCAAACTCTTCCATTTCCTCAAGGCCGCTATTTTTCACATGATCCATAATTTGGTCAATATCATCCATGCCTTCATCCTGTTCCGGCTCTGATGTATTGTTCCACTGTGCCCTGCTCTTCTCAAATTCCTTAAGGAAATCATCCTCTGCCTCCTGAGAAACCCCTCCAAGCTCACTGAAAAAATCATCTTCTGCGTCTTTATTTTCAGATTCTCCATCCATTCCCCGCAACAATCTGTCCAGGTAATCTTCTCTCTCGTTCAAAGATTCCACCTCCGGTGCATTTTCTGTAATCTATTTCTATCATAACACACTCAATCACATTAATCAATTTTTAAAGCTGTGTACCGGGGCAGGAATTCTCCCCTTTCGATTGATAAATGCTTCACACCCATATGTATTCACCGGCATTACTGGCGCATGGCCCAGTAATCCGCCAAACTCTACAGTCTCCCCAATTCCCTTTCCAATTACTGGAATCAGACGGACCGCTGTTGTCTTCTGATTAATCATTCCAATTGCCATTTCATCCGCAATCATGCCGGAAATCGTTGATGCCGGTATATCACCTGGAATGGCAATCATATCAAGCCCAACGGAACACACACAGGTCATTGCTTCCAGCTTCTCCAAAGTCAATGCTCCTGCTTCCACAGCATCAATCATACCCTGATCTTCACTGACTGGAATAAATGCTCCGCTTAAGCCGCCTACATAAGAAGATGCCATGATTCCGCCTTTTTTCACCTGGTCGTTCAAAAGTGCAAGCGCTGCGGTGGTTCCAGGCGCTCCAGCATATTCCAATCCGATCTCCTCCAATATCTCTGCTACAGAATCTCCTACCGCCGGGGTCGGCGCCAAGGACAAATCTATAATACCAAACGGAATTTTCATCCGCCTGCTTGCCTCCTGAGCCACAAGCTGTCCTACACGGGTTATCTTAAAGGCTGTTTTTTTGATTGTCTCACAGAGCACCTCAAAGCTCTCTCCCCGTACCTGTTCCAATGCTTTCTTCACCACTCCGGGCCCTGACACGCCCACATTGATAATGGCGTCAGTTTCCGTCACTCCATGAAAAGCCCCTGCCATAAATGGATTGTCATCTGGCGCATTACAGAACACCACCAGTTTTGCGCAGCCCAAAGAATCATTATTTTTGGTACATTCTGCCGTTTCCAGTATAATTTCACCCATAAGTTTCACTGCATCCATATCGATTCCGGTTTTGGTAGACCCCACATTTACAGAGCTGCACACCCGCTCTGTTTCTGCAAGGGCATGTGGAATAGAGCGGATCAAATATTCATCTCCTTGGGTCATTCCCTTTGATACCAGGGCAGAATAACCTCCGATAAAATTCACTCCCACAGTCTTTGCAGCACGATCCAACGTCTTTGCAATGGTCACAAAATCCTCAGCCGATCTGCACGATGATTGTCCCACCAGTGCAATTGGCGTCACAGAAATTCTCTTATTTACAATGGGAATACAGTAATTACGCTCAATCTCTTCTCCAGTTTCCACCAGTTTCGCTGCTACAGTGGTGATCTTCTGATAAATCTTGTCATTCAGTTTCTGTAAATCCGAATCCACACATTCCAGCAGGCTGATTCCAAGCGTAATCGTACGCACATCCAGATTCTCCTGTTCAATCATTTTATTTGTTTCGTTCACTTCCCAGATATTTATCATTGTCTCTCCTTAAATTCTGTGCATTCTCTGAAATATTTCTTCCCGCTGGCATTTAATATTCACACCAATTTCTTCTCCCAGGATTTCTAATTCTCTGGCACACTGGTCAAAAGGCTGATCTGAATGTTTCATGTCCGCAATCATCATCATATTAAAAAATTCCTGAACAATTGTCTGGCTGATATCCAGCACATTTATGTGATGTTCTGAGAGATATGTACATACCCTGGCAATAATTCCCACAGTATCTTTTCCCACTACTGTAATAATTGTCCTATCCATATTCTTCCTCCTATGCGCACTCCTGTGCGTATCATATTACTTACATTTACCAACGGCTATATTTCAAAAATATCAGACACCATATCACGTTTTGCCACATGAATAGGGAAATCTTTTGCATGATAAGGATTATCCGCCAAGTCAATTTCCAGCCGCACCGTCTCATACGCCAATTGCTCGTAATTATTCTCTTTGCTCAAATGCCCAAGAATCACCGTTTTCAAATTATCATGCAGAACCTGGCTTAAGAGCTGGCCAGACAACTCATTGGAAAGATGTCCCCGTTCCCCCAGTATTCTCTGTTTTAAATAATAAGGATATGTTCCAGCCTCCAGCATATGTACGTCATGATTCGCCTCCAGCAGAATTAAATCCACATTCTGAAGATTCTCAATGATATAACTGTCAAATCTGCCAAGATCCGTCATCACTGCCATTGCCTTTCTTCCCTGACGCACCCTGTACGCGGTTGGCTGGGCGGCATCGTGGGAAATGGAAATGGGACTGACTGTAATATCCCCAATTACAAAATCTGTATCCGGCTGGACATCTACAAACAGCTCCGTGGGAATCTCTCCCACGCTTTTGCTGTTTAAAATTGCTTGCCTGGTCCCTTGTGTGGCATAAATTGGAATCCCATACCTTCTTGCCACAACGCCCAGGCCGCTGATATGATCCGAATGCTCATGGGTAATTAGAATTCCATTTACTTCTCTGGTGGTATGACCGATCTCACAAAGTCCTTCTTCTATCCTTTTTCCGCTTATTCCAGTGTCTATTAATAGACTGGTGGTATCAGAACCTGCAAAAATACAGTTCCCGCTGCTCCCGCTTGCAATACTGCATAGTTTCATGTTCAGTTATTCCTCCCAGTACACTTCTATGTTGTCGCCTTCTTGAAGTTCTGCCATATAAGAAGGAAATTCTCCGTTTAACCTAGTGACTACTGCCCTGCCATTTCCAGCATGTAGATCAAAATTGATATATTCAAACACATCCACAAACACATAAGAACTCTTTCCTTTTAAGATTATAGGCGATTCATTTACCATTACGGTAAGTTCTACCGGTTCTTCCTCTTTGGGCTTCTCTTCTGCAGGCTTTTCTTCCTGATTTGCCTCAGCCAGTTCTTTTTCTTCTTTTTCTTTCTCCTCCCGGATGTGTTTCTTTTCTATTATTTTCTGGATTCTTTGCTCCCGCAGCTCCTCTTTACTGGGAATCTTCTTCTCCAAATCAGAGGGATGTGTCCGGTATGCCAAAACCTTCCACTCAATAGAAAAATTCTCATACACCAATGTATCAAGCTCTGCCGGTTTATTATTTACCAGAATATCTGAATCTATATCGATCTCAACATCCATAAACTCCATAATTTGAGACACAGTATAATAATTCATCATCTCAATTTCATCATTTTCCTGAATCTCGTAATAAGGAGGCTGCATAACCCCATTTACTTCTGCAAACCTGGGACAGGAAATCTTTTTCCCGTTTACTTCAAAATTCAGCATGGATTTTCCGTACTCTTCCAAATCTTCCAAACGGCAGAATGCCGGTTCTCCCTGGGTGGAAGGCTCAATGACAATATCGCTGTTTACTTCCAAAGGAGCATTGATATTGGTAAGGCGTCCGTTGACTCTGACAATTGCTGAATCCCCTGTTTCTCCCCGGGCAATGCGCTTTTTGCCATTTACGGTAAAATTAATTTCCTGGCCGCGCCTTGGGAACAACTGCTCATTGGGGAATCCCGCCTGTAACGCGGCATCTACAATCGTCAAATTATCATTATCGTATAATTTAATCCGTTCTCCATTAAAGCGAACAAAAATGAAATTGTTTCTCTGGTCATAATAATTCAGACAGATTCCTACAGGGGTTACAATCAGCGGATCCTTTTTGACATCCTCTTGCAGGAACTGGATCTCCTGCAGCACTTCTTCACCACGGAGAGCAACACGTTCCTGGGGCAGTTCCAGTTCTTCTGACAAATGTTCAATAAAGCCATGGATCTTGCCTCCTCCTCCAACTACAAAGGCAGCGCTTACTGTCCTGTCTCCATTTAATTCCTTAATTTTTGCCGCAATGCTCTCTACCAAATCATCCACCAACGGCTTAATCAGCTCCCATACCTCTTCTGCAGTAATGGTATGTTTGATCATCATGATATCCTGGTATTCGATTTCCGTTTCAGCGCTTGCTGAAGTTGAACTTAATTTAATATGCTCTGCCGTTTTAAAGTCTACCAGATAATGCTGTACCAGCATTTCTGTAATCTCGTCCCCTGCACTTGGAATCATACCATAAGCGATTATGCTGCCGTCTCTGGTCACTGAAATATCACTTGTTCCCGCTCCTACATCCACCAATGCGATGTTCAGCATCCGAAAAGTTTCTGGGATCGCCACATTGATCGCGGCAATTGGCTCCAATGTCATATTCGCCACCCGCAGTCCGGCAAGCCCCACCGCAGAATATAAGCCGTCTACAACGTCTTCCGGCAAAAAGGTTACAATAATATCTTCACTCATCACCTCTGCCTTATGCCCTTCCAGATTGGAAAAAACATCTCCATTCAGATAATATTTCACTGCTGAATATCCTACACAATAAAATTTAAACTTGGTATCATTATTTTCATTTAAAATCTGCTGAGCTTTCTCCACCCCCAGCAGATTCAAGGTATGGACGTCTTCTCCGGTAACAACCGTTTCTTCTGGGAAGGCATACTCCACTGTGGTATGAACTGTTTTTAAGACACGGCCCGCAGCCGCAATGCATACATCATTTAATTTCAGATGAAGCTGTTCCTCCAGCTCCTTTTTCACTTTACTGATGGTTCTTCCCACACGGCCGATATCGTGTATCTGGCCGTCCAGCATAGAACGAGTTTCATGCTCCCTTACATGCTGTGCCACCACAATAAATTCTTCTTTTTCCTTTTCCTTATAGCCAACGGTACCTACTACATTTCGTGTTCCAATATCCAGTCCAAATACCAGAGGCATTCCATTTAACTGCTGTTCCAACCGAATCACTTCTCCCTTGTCTTTAATTAACTGCGCAATCTGATAAAATGTTTCTTCTTTGGTTCCATTGTTATCAATGACCGCCTGGCAGTTTACACGATACTCTTCTTCCGAGAGCTGGCTGGCAAAAATCTGATTGGCTTTTTCCCTGGAATAGCCTCTGGATTGTACCAGCCTCTGTCTGCGGATTTCCTCTTGTGCATGGATATACCAGAGTTCATCGCAGATCTCGTCATAATTCTCTTCAATGAGCAGCGCCGCTTCTATAATGACAAAATCCATAACTCCAATTTTCTTCTGCTCAGCAATCTGGCCCAAAATATAATTTTTTACTGCTGGGTGAACTACTTGGTTCACCTGCTCCCGCAGTTCATCTGAGCCAAACAATTCCTCTGCCAATGATTCACGGTTAATCGTCCCATCTTCATTGTAAGCCTCAGACGGAAGAAATTTCTGAAGTTTCCAGTAGCAATCTGTCTGGGGCTCCATCAACATCTGGGCTATTCTGTCAGCCTCCAGATTTTTTACTTTGTAATTTTGTTCCAAATACTCTAAGACAACGGATTTTCCTGCTCCCGCTCCTCCTGTAATTCCTATTACCTGCATAATTTCCTCCATATCTTTATCTAATGTGCTTCATACCAGTCTTTTCCCTGTTTCATATCTATTTCCAGTTTTACGGAAAGCTCTGCCGCTGTTTCCATATCTTTTTTCAAAATAGCTTTTACCTGATCTATCTCATCTTCCCATGCCTCAATCAGCAATTCGTCATGAACCTGAAGAATCAGCCTAGACCGCAGGTTCTGTTCCTTTAAAGACTGGCTGACTCGTACCATGGCAATCTTAATAATATCTGCGGCTGTCCCCTGTATGGGAGAATTCATTGCCACCCGCTCTCCAAAAGAGCGCTGTATATGATTGCTGGAAACTAATTCCGGAACCGGCCTTCTTCTTCCAAACATGGTAGCAACATATCCTTTCTCTTTTGCCTCCTGTATCTGACGGTCTAAAAATTGTTTTACTCCTGGGTAAGTGTCAAAATAAGATTGAATATAATCTGCCGCCTCTTTTTTCGTAATACTCAAATCCTGACTGAGCCCAAAAGAGCTGATTCCATACACAATTCCAAAATTTACCGCCTTGGCATTCCGTCTCTGGAGTGCGGTCACTTCCTCAAAGGGTACGTGAAACACCTGAGAAGCTGTCATCCGATGGATATCCTGGGCCTCTTTGTAGGCGCTGATGAGATTTTCATCTCCAGACATATGGGCCAGTACCCGCAGCTCAATCTGGGAATAATCCGCATCAATCAATACGCATCCTTCCTTGGGAATAAATACCTTCCGTATCAGCCTGCCCAATTCCATCCTTATAGGAATATTCTGAAGATTGGGTTCCGTACTGCTGATCCGTCCAGTAGCTGTAATCGTCTGGTGAAAACTGGAACGTATTCTGCCGTCCTTTTCAATATAATTGGCAAGCCCTTCTGCATAGGTGGATTTTAATTTCGTATACTGGCGGTAATCTAAAATCTTTGATACCAGCGGATATTCCCCCGCCAATTTTTCCAACACATCCGCCGCCGTGGAATAACCAGTCTTGGTCTTCTTGCCATAAGGCATTTTAAGCTTCTCAAAGAGTATAACGCCCAGCTGCTTGGGGGAATTAATGTTAAAAATCTCCCCGGAATCCTGATATATTTCCTGTTCCAACTGCTTAATCTTCTCTGAAAGTTCTGCACCATACGCTTTTAACTGGGAAGCATTCACCAGTACGCCTTCCTGCTCCATATTATAAAGAGTATACAATAGAGGCATCTCAATTTCGCGGTAAAGCTTCCACATTTCTTTGTCTTCCAGCTCCTGTCTCAGTATCCCTGCCCCTTTGAACGCCGTGTATGCCATCCAGCAGCCATATTGGAAGGCTTCTGTGCTTTTTTCCTTTACCGCCTGGGCCATGGACAATTTGCCCAGCAAATCCTGCCGGGCAGGGGCCAGAACATTCAAATATTCTTTCGCCACATCATCATAGGCATAATCATTTTTCAGGGGATTTAACAAATATGCCTGAATCAATAGATCTTCAACATGTTCCCTGCACGGCTCAGGAATAGAGAGATATGGAAGCTGAGATTTCAAATGGAACGAAGCTGAAGTTTTCTCCCTCTTTATCAGCTGTTCCGTCTCCTCTGTCAGATACGAACCTGTGATCGTATCGCTGATTGAGATAAAATAAATCTTCTCATCTCCATATGCAAGAGCAAGGCCCAATACCTGTGCTTCTTTTCCAAATGATTCCGGCCTGGCTGTTCCCGCGCTGGAATTCGTTCCAAAGACGCCTTCCAGTGTGAGCTGGCCTTCTGGTTCTGCTGGATTCAAATTTGGATCTGCAAAGAGATAGAATCCTGCACATTCTGCCTTCTGTGCCTCTAAAAAGAGCTGGTCTGCCTGAGATTTGTCAAAAATAAACTGGAAATACTGCTCTGCAGGCTGTTTTGGCGCATCCATGGAAAAACGGGAAAGCATATGTTTAAATTCCAGCTTCTTCATCCACACATATGCCTCTCTGGTAAATAAATTACCAAGCTTTGCCTGTTCCACATCATACGCAATAGGTGCATTTACTTCTATCGTAGCTAGAACTTTACTCATTTTCGCCATATCATAATGCTCCCGCAGGTTATTCTGTGCACGGGGCGGTTTCACTTCATCTATGTGTGCATAGGCATTTTCAATGCTGCCATAAGATACAATCAGATTTGTAGCTGTCTTCTCCCCGATTCCCGGCACCCCTGGAATATTATCCGCAGAATCTCCCATCAATGCCTTAACATCAATAAATTCTTCCGGCGTTACCTGGTATTTTTCTTTTACATCTGCTGCAAAATAATTTTCAATTTCGGTTCCTGTCCGTTTTGTTTTGGGAATCCTGATTCTGATATGATCACTGGCGAGCTGTAAAAGATCTCTGTCTCCAGATACCAGAGATACTTCCAGTCCTTCCTGTTCACTGTGCTTTGCAATGGTCCCTAAAATATCATCTGCCTCATATCCTTCCTTCTCCACAATGATAATGCCCATTGCTCTCAGCACTTCTTTTATCACCGGGACTTGCTGCCTCAATTCCTCTGCCATAGGTTTTCTGGTTCCCTTGTACGCCTCATACATCTTATGGCGGAATGTAGGGGCATGTACATCAAATGCCACGGTCAGATACTCTGGTTTCTCTTCCTCCAGAATCCGAAACAGGATATTCAAAAACCCGTACACAGCGTTGGTATGGAGCCCCTCTGCATTAGTGAGGTCCGGAATCCCAAAAAAAGCACGGTTTAGTATACTATGTCCATCAATCAAAACAATCTTTTTACTCATAAAATACTGTGTCTCCTGTCTCTCTTTCTTCACATTTTCGTTCTTGTCTTCTTATACCTTACCATATCATTTCTATTTTACACCAAATAGCTGCGTTTTAAAAGTTCTATTTTTCTCCCAGCACTGTATTTTTCAAATACAATTCTCTTTACTCCAGAAATTGTCCATATCTTCGTGAATTTTCCACAATCCCAGATATATTTTTTTGTGCAAATATATTAGTATCTCTTTCTTAACACATATGTTATAATTTTAACATAATTTCAACAATTACGTTCGGAAAGTTATTTATAAAGAGGGACTTAAATTGAAAAAAATATTTGAACTGAGCAGAAAATTTATTGCGGGTGAGTTGTCTATTACTGAAAATTTAAAATACAGCCTGATTGTGTATCCGCTTGCTGCAGTTCACATTATTTTTTTCTTTTTCTTCCTTTTTCTCCATATTCCGCCCCTGATCATTTATAATTTGTTCTCTACCATTGTTTATTTCTATTGTGCTGTACTGCTTCGACGGGAACTTTATTCTTTTGTTTATTATATTTCAAGCATAGAGATTGTTATTAATACTATTCTGACAACGATCCTGCTGGGGTGGGACTGCGGTTTTGCTTCCTACCTTTTTGCGGTGGCCGCCGCAGGTTTTTACATTTCTTATACCTTTCGGCGCTATCAAATCCAGTTTCCGCTGTTTTTTTGTTTTTTATCAGTTCTGACTTATTTCATTTGTTATTCTTATAGTCAGAATACTGCGGCACGTTATCCCATTACGTCTCCCGCATTCCTCCATCCGCTGTATTTATTTAACTCATTTTGTACTTTTGCATTTATCACTACATTCTCAATTCTGTTTATGATAGATGTGCGCATGTGCCAGAAGAAGCTGTTTGAGGAAAATGCCATGTTAGGGAAAATAGCTGGAAACGACGCACTCACCGGATTATATAACCGTTGGAGCATGACAGATATTTTGACAGAAGCCATGCAGGGAAGCCGGCCGTTCTGTCTTGTCATGTGTGATATCGACGATTTCAAAAAAATAAATGATACCTATGGGCACAATTGTGGTGATGAAGTTTTAAAGCATATTTCTAAAATTCTGGCAAAATCTATTCCTACAGACTGCCATGTATGCCGCTGGGGCGGAGAAGAGTTTTTGATTTTATTGAATGGATATGATCTGGATTCTGCCGCTAAGCTGGCGGACCGAATCCGCCAGAATATTTCTGCATCTGACACATGCTGGCAGGAGCAGAGCATTCCTCATACACTTACTATGGGAGTTGCCCATCATCACAAGAATCAGAGTCTGGATTCTCTTGTTGCAAGAGCTGATACAAAACTCTATATAGGAAAACGCCAAGGCAAAAATACAGTTGTAATTTAATACTATATGATATATTACAGGCAGCAAAAGCTGCCTGTATTTTAAATCTCCCGGGTATATTCTTTCAGCCAATCCTTTACCTTGGTGTCCAAATAAGGAGAAATTTTATCATACACCATCTTATGGTAATCATTTAGCAGTCTTCGCTCTGTCTGTGTCATCTCTTCTGGAAGTATGGCGTCCAAATCAATGGGCGCGTATGTTATGATTTCAAATTCCATAAACTGCCCATATTCATTTTTCTCTGCTTTCTTGCAGACCAGTTCATTTTCGATGCGTATTCCATATTTTCCTTCCAGATAAATCCCTGGCTCATCTGTTGTCACCATTCCTTCCTCCAGGACACAACTGTCACTGCGTTCCGGCACAATACGCCAGCGGAACCCATTGGGGGATTCATGAACATTGAGAAGGTACCCAATCCCATGACCAGTTCCGCATTTATAATCCAGCCCCAGATTCCACAGTGGCCCCCTGGCAAGAATATCCAGATTGCTCCCCCGGCATCCATACAGAAATTTTGCTGCCGCCAGATTTAAATTAGAACGGCATACAGTGGTAAAATGTAATTTCTCCTCTCTGGTTAAGTCTCCCAATGAAATGGTTCGGGTAATATCCGTACTCCCCTGGAAATAATGCCCTCCAGAATCCACCAGAAGAAATCCTTTGGGTTTAAGCGCTGCATTGGTCTGTTCTGTGGCTGAATAATGCATCATCGCCCCATTGGCGCCATAGGCGCTAATGGTATCGAAGCTTAAATCAACAAATAAATCCTGTTGTCTTCTGCATTGTTCCAGACAATCAGAAGCAGAAATCTCCGTCAATTCCTGCTGTCCAACGGTGGTTTTGAGCCAATACATAAAGTTGGTAAAAGCAATCCCATCCTTCACATGCGCTTTTCGAATATTGGAAAGCTCTGTGGGATTCTTCACAGCTTTCATCTGTTCTGTGGGATTTTTCTCCTGTATCACCGATACTTGGTCATTTAGGCAGCAGAAAATCCTGTAATTTACTATATGCTTATCCATTAGTACTGCTTTTCCTGGCTCAATACGTTCTGCATAGTCATAAATTGCCTGGTAATCCGTAACAGAAATGTAATTTTTTCTACAGTAGTCCTGCACTTCTTGATTCAATGCTTCCTTCTGAACAAACCAAATGCTTTCGTCCATTGTAATAACTGCATAAGACAGTGTCACAGGCACATGCGCAATATCGCTGCCCCGTATATTAAACAGCCATGCAATATCACACAAAGAAGTCAGAATATGCACCTCTGCCTGGTTCTTTTGCATGTTCTCCCGTACCCGCTTTACTTTGCTCCCGGTACTTTCCCCCGCATACTTCTCTTCCAGGATAAATGCCGGATTCCTTGGCAGCTGCGGGCGGTTTTGCCAGATAATGCCCGTCAAATCTTCCAGTGCTGCAAGCTCTCCCTGTTTTTTCTCCACTATCTTACTGTATTCTTCTCCGGCATTGGCATTTACTATTCTTCCGTCAAAGCCCAGACATCCGCCTATAGGAAGCATTTGCTCTACATACTCTTTTACCGTAGGAACGCCTTCCTCTCCCACGCGATAAAGTTTCACCAAACTTTGTTCCAATTGCCGCTCTGCCTGTATAAAATATCTCCCATCTGTCCATAATCCTGCTTCTGACATAGTAATTACTGCCGTTCCAGCAGAACCTGTAAAACCTGTAAGATATTCCCTTGCCTTAAAATAATCTCCCACATACTCAGACTCATGAAAATCTGAAGTAGGCACAATATAAATGTCAATCCCGCGCTTCTGCATTTCTGCACGAAGCGCCACTATTCTATCCACTGCCGCCACTGCATCTGCTCCTCTAATCTTTTTTCACTGCAATTACCTCAATTTCCACCAGTCCCCCTTTGGGAAGCTTTGCCGCCTGTACACAGGAACGCGCCGGTGTTTCTCCCTGAAAATACTGGGCATAAATCTCGTTTACTTTTGCAAAATCATTAATGTCATCCAAAAATACATTGGTTTTAACTACATGTTCCAGATCGCTGCCGGCTGCTTCCAGCACAACAGCAAGGTTTTTCAGGCTCTGGTGGGTCTGAGCTTCTACACCTTCCGGCAGAGTCCCGGTTTCTGGCATTAAGCCAAGCTGCCCTGAAGTAAAAATCAGCTCGCCTGCTTCTACTGCATGAACATATGGACCTACTGCCGCCGGAGCTTTTGGTGCATTAATTGTTTTTTTCATTCTTATCATTTCCTCTCTCCTTAAATATTATTTGATAGTTCCGTTGTTCTAGATCATACTACATATTTCAAAATTCTTCAATATTTTTTGAAAAAGCCTTGCATTTCTGTTCTAAATATGCTAATATATATTCGTTCAGGTAATAAATCAGATGCCGGCGTGTCGGAATGGCAGACGAGGCAGACTCAAAATCTGTTGTGGGCAACCACGTATGGGTTCAAGTCCCATTGCCGGCAGTACTAAAAAGTTTTATTCCTTAAAGTATAAGGAATACTCCCGCAGAGTTGAATTTCTGCGGGAGTATTTTGTTTTATAGGGTTAGGCCCTAATAACAGTCACCACTTCGTCTTTGCCATCTTCCATTTTTCTGGCTCTGCTTCCCATAATCCATTGAGCCAGTCAATCCCCTGCTGTACTCCCTCTTCTGAAAATTCCCGTTCTATCCGCTGCTTGTTTTCTTCCGGGGTAACATCATAACCATAAGGAGCTTCCCAAGCGGTAATCTGAAGAACCTTTTTTTCTTCTCCATTTTCCGATTCCCTTTTTACAGTGGCAAACCGGAAGCGCAGTCCTTCATAGCTTCCGGTAAACACTGCTTTTTTCAGATAAGGAATGGATAAAACATCTTTGCGTTCAATCATTACTGTTCCTCGTTTTCTATCCTTACTTGTATTTCATATCCTTTAGAATATCAAAACAATCAAAGGTTGCAAAATAGTCTTCTGGCGTCTCAGCACGGCGGATCAACTGAGCGCTTCCGTCTTCCTTCAGTAAAACCTCTGCAGATTTTAATTTTCCATTGTAATTATATCCCATGGAAAATCCATGTGCTCCTGTATCATGAATCACTAAAAGATCTCCCATATCAATCTTAGGCAACATACGGTCAATGGCAAATTTATCATTATTTTCGCAGAGAGAACCTGTTATATCATATTTGTGGTCGCAGACATTATGTTCTTTTCCCATTACTGTAATATGATGATAGGCTCCATACATGGCGGGACGCATTAAATTTACGGCACAAGCGTCACAGCCGATATATTCTTTATGTGTATGCTTTTGGTGGATGGCAGTTGTAACCAGACAGCCATAAGGCCCCATCATGAAACGCCCTAATTCAGCATAAATTGCCACATCCCCCATTCCTGCCGGAACAAGGATTTCCTCATAGACTCTGCGGACCCCTTCGCCGATTGCATAAATATCATTTGGTTCCTCATCCGGCCGGTAAGGAATTCCAATTCCACCTGATAAATTAATAAAGCGGATATCCGCTCCTGTTTCTTCTTTCAGCCTTACAGCCGTCTCAAACAACGTTTTTGCTAAAACAGGATAATATTCATTGGTCACGGTATTGCTTGCCAAAAACGCATGAATGCCGAAGTATTTCGCTCCTTTTTCCTTCAGAACCCTGAACCCTTCAAAAAGCTGCTCTGTGGTAAAACCGTATTTTGCGTCATTGGGATTGTCCATAATACTATTACTGATTTTAAACACTCCCCCCGGATTGTAACGGCAGCTTATGGTTTCTGGAATAGTTCCAATGGTCTGTTCCAAGAATTCAATATGAGTAAAATCATCCAGATTGATGATCGCTCCCATATCACCAGCGAATTTGAATTCATCTGCCGGTGTGGCGTTGGAGGAAAACATTACATCTTCTCCCTTAAAATGCAGTGCATCTGCAAGCATCAATTCTGTCAGGGAAGAACAATCACATCCACATCCGTACTCCTTTAAAATGTTAATAAGAAACGGATTGGGAGTTGCTTTCACTGCAAAATATTCTTTAAAACCTTTATTCCAGGAAAAAGCCTCTTTTAATGCCTGGGCATTGGCACGAATCCCTTTTTCATCATACAGATGAAACGGCGTGGGATATTTTTTCACAATTTCCTGTAATTGTTCCTTGGTTACAAATGGTTCTTTTTTCATGATCATCTTTACTCCTTTGTTCTGCAAATTTCTATTTCTTGTTTTTTCCCTCTAATTCCAGTAAACGAATCTCATTTTTCATGGAATCCTTAAATACCTGAACAAAATTTGCCTGTCCGGTATACAGGCAGGTACTCTCTCTCCCTCTTCCAAGTTCTCCAGTCAACACATATTTTGAATCTGTGATAATGCCAATCTGATTTTTTTTATTGGAAGTAATATAAATCTTGATCCCTTTGAATCTGCCCCCAAAAATATCCTCATCCATCCCTTCCGGGTAATCAGTCATTACTACTACTTTAATTTTTTTTGCTGCCAATTCCTTAAGTTCCTTATGAAACTGTTCTAACAGCACAAAGGACATAGAGAGATAGACTCTCTTTTTCGCTTTTATCAGCATATTACGGATCTTATCTGAAATATTTTCATCCGCAATTATGGTAATATATCCTTCCGTCTCTTTTCTCTCTTTTGGCATATGCTCTAAGAGATAGCTTTGTTTTCTGACTAGACTGTGAATTTTATTGCGGCAAAATTCCTCTGCATCCACGGCTGTATACTTGCGGGAAGTGCCCTCACTAATGTATGCCGCCCCTTTATCTGCCAGTCCTTCCAATGCCTTATATACATTAGAGCGGGAAATGCCAGTACATTTTGACAGCTCATATCCATTACTTGTTCCCGACCGGAACAACTCCAGATAAATCATTGCTTCCTGCCCTGTCAGCCCAAATGCAGTCAAATGTTCCACCAGCACCTTTTCCTCCATATGCCCTCCTCCTTTAGTGTTACTTTTCAGGAATACTATAATGCTTCTTGCGAAAAATGTCAAGAAAAAAGAAAGCATATTTTATGCTTTCTTCTATCTGCAAATATTCTCTACAATTTAAATTTCAAAGTTTCTTCATTTTGGCGCACGCTTAATTCTACCAGAGAACGTGTATCATGGCTGCACTCTTCAATTCCCTCTGCCACTAACTGCATACTGGCGCTGGTCTCTTCCGTAGATGCTGCATTTTCTTCCACAATACTTGCAAGATTATTCACCGAATCTGCTACAAGCTGTTTCAGAGAATCCAGCACACTCGTCTGTCCGCCAATCTCTCTCGTCACATTCTCAACTTTCTTTATTTCATCATATAAATGTTTGAACGCCTGACTTGTCTCTTCCAGCCTCATCTGCTGTTCCTGTACATTATTTGAAACAACCTGCATATTGTCAACAGAAATTGCCACATTTCCAGTAAGCTCCTTTACAATTCCCTCAATTTCCTGAGCACTTTCCGCAGACTCTTCTGCAAGATTACGTATCTCTTCTGCCACCACGGCAAATCCTTTTCCTGCTTCACCGGCACGTGCAGCTTCAATACTTGCATTTAATGACAAAAGATTTGTCTGCTCTGCTAACACCTTAATAATCTCAACTGCCTTATTGATATTTGCCGCTGATTCATTATTCTTGTTCGTCTGCTCATACACTGTACCAATTGCTTTTATGGTAATGTCTGTAATTTTATTAAGAAGCTCAATACTCTCAGAAGCGCCCGAGGAATACTCCATCATTGTAGATACGGAGTCTTCCAATCTATCAACGCCCTGTTTCTCCACTTCAATAACATTTCCCAGTTCCAAAATCTTATTATTTACCGTTTCTGTTTCAGCAGCCTGGCTGGTTGCACCCAATGCAAGTTCTTCAATGGCAGTATTCACATTCTGTATACTATTGCTGATGCTGTCAAATTTCTCACTGAATTTCTCGCTGCTGCTCTTCATATGGCTTCCAGCCTCACTTACATTTCCAATCATGCCTGCAAGTGAATTCTTAACATCGTCCAGGGAACGCGCTATTTTTCCAATCTCATCTGCACGTTTCATAAGTCGGGGATCTATTTCAAAGGACAAGTCGCCTTCTGCTGTTTTATGTAAGTGACCTTCAATTCTCTGAATGCCTTTCGTCAGCCTCTTCCCAAAGAAGAAGGATACGATAAAAGCGATCAACAAAACCAGAGCTACTGCTACTCCAAAAAACGTTATCATCTGCTTAAATTCATCATTAATACGCAATTTAGTAGCTTCGATTTGTTCATTCATATCATCCACATAATTTCCAGTTGCAATAACCCAGCCCCAGGGCTCGAACTTCTGGCCATAAGCAACTTTAGGCGCAACCGTAACCCCGTCTGCTTTTGTAAAAGAAAACTCGTGAAAACCGTCGCCGCTTTCCGCCGCTTCGATAATGCCCTGTGTAATTTTCACACCATTGGGGTCCGTCATATCAATACGGTTGGTTCCTTCCTGTTCCGAAAGAATGGGATGCATCACTAATACACCGTCTTCACCGTCAATCCAAACATAACCTGATGCGTCATCTCTGTATCGCATACTGCGTATTGCTTCTTTGGCCTGATTTTGAGCCTCTTTTTCTGTCATGACGCCCTCGGATGCCCTGTCATAATATCCCTGAACAATCGCTGCAGCCGCCTGAATCTGAGACTTTATTTCAGTCCGGTAATCCTCGTTCTTTGTAGTCTCATGTTCGCTGACAGTCTCTGTCATGGACTGGCGGAGAAAAAATATGCCAAGACCTCCCAGACTTGCAGCCGTAACTGCAATCAGTAAAAACACCACCAAGACTACCATGGTTGCAAGGCTTTTCATTCCCTTGCTGTTTGCATTACTTGTACTTTTATCTTTTTCCATACTATCTGTCCCCTGACTATTTAATATTCTATGGCACAATTATCTTATATTCTACAGATTTTGTCAACAGATTTATACATTATTCACAATGCAGAACAATTTTTTCCTTTTTTATCGTGGCTGGAACATCAATCACACGCTGATTGGTACTGCCCCGCCAATGAAGCTTGGTATCCTTTTCTTCCAGTACAAACTCCCCGTCTACTAACACATCTATGTATCTCATAATATCTAAATTTGAAACTGTCTCCCAGACAAATCCAGTATAAAGCCAGATTGTTTTTTGTGGAAACATTTCTTTCACCTCTTTTGCCAATTTTCCTATATCTGTACGATTCCCATAATACAGGGGGTCGCCTCCGCTTAATGTAAGCCCCGAAATATAATTCCTGGAAAGAGCCTGAAAAATTTCCTTTTTTGCCTCCTCGTCAAACACAATACCTCCATTGGGATCCCAGGTAATAGGATTCTGGCAGCCCTTACAGCAATGAGAACAACCGGACACCCATAAGACTACACGAAGTCCGTCACCGTTGAGCATATCATCTTTTGTAATATCGTGGTATCTCATCTTACATCTCCTTACATACTCTTTCGTTCTGCAATTTCTGCCATTTTGGCATCATTGAGACGGGTATCTCCCTTAACTCTGGAATAGGAAAGATAGCCGTTCATCCGGTCAATTTTCGTCAGATTCCGGCTGCCGCATTTAGGGCATACATCCATTTCTAATTCCTGGTGCCCGCAGTCATCGCAATATGCCAGGGACAAATTGACTCCCTCATAAAAGCCCAATTCCATCGCGCGCCGTACCAATGTCTTTACTGCTTCTATATTATAATCAATGGGATACTTCACATACTGAATTTTACCGCCGTTACTCAGTTCCCAGAAACGGTATTCTAAATCCTGTTTCTGGATTGGGGTTATGTCTTCTGTTACGTGGCAGTGGAACCCATTGCTGACATATTCACGGTCAGAAACATTTTCTACAATTCCATATTTCTTGCGGAACTGTTTCACCTGCAGACCACAGAGATTTTCCGCCGGAGTTGCATAGATGGCATAAAGATTTCCATCTTCCTTCTTGTATTCATTGATTTTATCATTAATATGTTCCAGCACTTCGATGGCAAACTGACCATCCTCTACCAGTGACTTCCCATTATACAGCCTCTGCAATTCATTAAATGCAGTAATTCCAAAAGATGCTGTAGCCGTCTTTAACAAAGGTTTTATCTTGTCATGAATGCCCAAATTCCCCCCATAAAATCCTCCCTCACAATAAGCCAGAGGATTTGTGCTGGCCCGCATTTCTCCCAGATATGCATAGGTACGTATATGAAGCTGACGGATTAGTTCCAGGTAATAATCAAGAACTTCATAAAAATCACGGCTCTCCTGCCTGGATTTAGCAAGAATCATAGGCAGATGAAGGCTTACAACACCAATATTAAAACGTCCCACAAATACCGGACAGTCATGCTCATCTGCCGGATTCATGCCGCCTCTCTCATACCAGGGGGACAAAAAAGCACGGCAGCCCATTGGGCTGATAATTTTCCCATACTGTTTATACATGCTGGCAATATAGCCTTTTCCTGTTAAACTCAGCCAGTCCGGATACATTGTTTTTCTGGAACACTCAATTCCTGCTTCAAATACATCTTCCAATTCTCCTCCTGGCCCATGAAGATTTTCATCATACAAGAATACTAATTTAGGAAACAGCACTGGCTTTTTACAGTCCACCTTTCCCTGTCCTTTTCTGCGGACATTCAACATGGCAATCGAAGCCATTTTTGCGAAACGCCCGGTTCCTGTGCCAAACGTCATAGTAATAAACGGATAATCCCCCCGGCTGGAAGACACGGAATTAAACTTATATTCCCACCCCTGGACACCCTGCTCCAAATCTCTGGAAATATCTCTCATTGTTTCTTCTTCTGCCCGTTCTTCACAAAGCCCTAACTCCTGATAGCGCTTTTTATATTTATCATAAGATTTCTGTGCATAAGGCTCCAAAATTTTCTCCACACTAGGCACAGTGAATCCCCCATACTGCTGACTCGCAGCACTCAGCACGATATCTCCTATCACATCAAAGGCAACGTCAAGGGTTTTTGGCTCATTATACCATAGATTCCCCATCTCGAAGCCTCCCCGCAAAACATTTTCCACATCAAATAAGCAGCAGTTCATAGTATCCCGCCTTGCTGACATATCATGTACATAAAGATAACCGTCCCGGCACGCCTGAATCTCCTCAGTAGTCATAAAAAACTTCTGATACAGCTCTTTGTTAAGCTGATTAAAAATCAGACTCCGCTTTGTAGATACCAGTGCACTGTCGGTATTAGAATTCTCCTTATCTCCTATATACATAATAGACTGGCTCTTCTTATAAACCTCATCCAGCATCTGCACAAAATCCTGTTTATAATTCCGATAATCCCGATAACTCTTTGCCACAGCAGGATTTACTTTCTCCAAAGCCCCCTCCACAATATTATGCATCTGGGCAATTTTAATTTCCTTAATTCCCATAGACTCTGCTTTTTCTTCCACAAATTGGCAGATAAACCGTAATTCCTCATCTGTAAACTTAATCAATGCGCGATAAGCAGATTTATTTACAGCAATCACGACTTTCTGCACATTAAATTCTTCCTTCGTTCCATCTTTTTTGATTACCTTAAAATCTTTCTTCATCTTTTTCCTCTTTCCTTACGCATCTTCAACCCCTGTATTTATGGTATCTCCAAATCCCAACTACTATATATAGTGTTTGATTTTTATCCTAACACGTTATACACCGTAAGTCAATACAAAAAAATTTGTACTTTTCAAAATTTTGTGTTACAATTTTAATTGCAGTATATATTACAATATTTTCTATATAAAGGAGGTGAACACTTATGACAGTCGATGACAAACTCGATATAATTCTATTTGAAGTACAGGGCATGAAATGTGAAATTCGAGAAATAAAGTCCGACATTACCAAAATGAAGTCCGAGATGAAGGATATGAAAAATGATCTTGTTAACATCAAAGGCGATATCTGCAGCATGAAAGACGATATTGTTAATATGAAAGATGACATTGTTAATATGAAAGATGACATTGTTAATATGAAAGATGACATTGTTAATATGAAAGATGACATTGTTAATATGAAAGATGACATTGTTAATATGAAAGATGATATT
>CATNCF010000028.1 GCA_950097145.1 uncultured Lachnospiraceae bacterium | reverse complement strand
CAATTGGATCATCTTCTTTCGTCTTTTTATCTTAACTTTACCATAAATACCCAAAAATAAGGATAAAGAAAAAGCAGATATTTTTATATCTGCCTTTTCTATCAATACCCAAAGTTCAGAAAGAACCTCAAACGAATGGTACTCCCTTTCTTATTTCTGTTTTAAGGCTTACTATTTTACAGTTACTTTTATGGTCTTCTTCTTACCATTGAAGGTCTTAACTGTAACAGTTGTATTACCTTTCTTCTTGCCTGTAATCACACCCTTAGAAGATACTGTAGCAATCTTCTTATTCTTTACAGAATACGTAATCTTATTGCTTGCCGTGTTCTTAGGAAGCGTCACTCTAATTTTAAAGGTCTTCTTTCTCTTGATGGTAACCTTTGTCTTATTCAGCTTCTGAATCTTCTTAGGCGCTGCTTTTACAGTTACCTTACATGTTTTCTTCTTACCATCCACAGTTGCGGTAATTGTAGCGGTTCCCTTCTTCTTTGCAGTAATCTTGCCATTCTTGACAGTAGCCACACTCTTCTTGCTGGTCTTCCAGGTTACTTTTTTATTCGTAGCATTTGAAGGTTTCACGGTTGCTGTCAATTTAAAGGTTTCTTTCACGCCAAGAGTCAGTTTTGTCTTATTCAGTCCCACACTCTTTACTGAAACTTTTGTAGGCGCTGGCGCTGTTACAGTCACCTGGCAGCTTGCTGTCTTTCCATTTACAGTCTTAACAGTAATCACAGATGTTCCGGCTTTCACTGCTTTGACCAGACCATTCGTAACAGTTGCCACTGCTGTATTGGATGATGTCCAAGTGAGTCTATTATCTGCCCCTGCTGGTAATACTGTTGCTGTCAATTGTGAAGTAGCTCCTACCTTAAGAGAAAGAGCGTTGGTATTTAACTGAACTCCTGTTACTTGTATTTCATCTGTTACGACATTAATTTCTGCTCTGTCGCGGACGCGCAGACGGCGCAGATATTCTCCTTCAGGAACTTCGCCAAGTTCATCAATATCTCTGGAACCAATACCGATGGCAGTTACTTTGTCTCCAACCTGGACAGTTGTTCCCTTTTCACCAAACAGATACTCTGTTTCTTTGGAGCTCTTAGTTTTAGAATTCTTGATGTAACCGTTGATATATACACATGCTTCATCTCCGGCCTCATCTTTTACATAAATTCTGTCAATAATGCCAGATGCTTCATGTACTCTGCTTACCGTACCAGATACCTGCATCAGCAGACCAATGTTCTTATCATCCATTGCATCCTTGCTGCTTACTTTTGCAGGCTCCACAGGTTTAGGCGTTTCATCAAGAACTTCCACATATCCGCCGTAGTCCTCAGAAAGATTCAGCTCGATCTCTCCACAGTAATAGGTGATTCCACCATGTACGCGCACCTTCTGGCCTGCCTGATAATCGCCGGAAAGCGGGAAGATGTTGATACCGCCTGTCTCATCCTGGACATAAGTACAGTCAAAGAATGCAGAATCCTTGTCAAATCCAGAAGTATTTGCTGTCAGAATACCTTCTACGGTAAATTCTTCTCCTTCTGCTGCTGCCTTAGTAGCGCTGACCTTAGATATGGTATTGTAATTCTCACCCTGTACATGGACATTTTTGCTGGCTGTCACATTATACTGTTCGTCTCCTGCTTTCACCACATAGTTTATAGATATCTTATGAGAACCATACTTCTCAGGCGTCCATGGGCAATCAAGCTGATATTCAGCTCCAGCAGCCACAGAAGCGTTCACAGTTTCTGCTTTTACTTCTTTTTCGTCAACCACTACAGAATAATTCACCAGTGTTACAGCACTTCCCTCTCCATTGGTGAGCGTGCTCTTAATCACTGTCTCTTTCTTTTCTACTGGTTTGCTCTTGTCTGCATTGACAACGTCAGTAATAGCTGCTTTGACTTTTACCTTGCTTGCGCCTGCTTCTGCCACCCAGATCGGTGCAGAAACTGCGATGTCTCCGTCTGCCTGAACTACTTTAATATAATAGTATGCACTTGTGTTATCCAGAGTAATGGTAAGATCTGCAGTATTGCCGCTAACTTCTTCTGGATTTGCCTCATTCAAAATCTTTCCGCCTTCACCAACTACATACACTTTGCCCAAAGCTTCCTGGTCTTCATCGCTGAGACTCACATTTAAGGTTACAGTTTCTTTGTCATAGTTCTCGATAATGCTTCCCTGAGGATGATCATCCAAAGTATAAATCATGGTCAGGTTCTGATCTTCTGTGGAGTAAATCCGCCTCTGATTCATAGCTTCATAAACTCCATCCTCACTAAAGGTTTCTGTTAATGCCACCGTTCTTGTGGGGCTGATGCTTCCCCAGCCGCCCTTGTGGTTATCCTGTCCATTGGTAGGAGCCACATGCCAGCCCAGTGACAGACACATATCATAGTATTCATAACTTGGGAAGTAACCGGTTCCGCCAACTGCGCCGTCGCCGTTTCCTACCTCAATCAGATTCATAATATTGTCGCGTTCTGGTGTTAAACCAGTAAAGCTGTCAAAGTACCCAAAGGTTGTGCCCGGATGGTTGAACATTGCGCTGATATTTCCATTTCCTGTAGACGTAGCCTTCTTCTGGTCTGCATCTACAACCAAATCATAGAATGCCAGCATTCCTGCATTATCTGTCTTATTATTCAACTCATTATTATTTCTGGAAACAATACCTTTGGAGTTAAATACGTTAATATGTCCGGGGCCGCCAGACCATGTCATCTCATATCCGAAGCCTGCCACAAAATCTGTACTCTGTTTGTCATAATAAGCTGCAGTTGCTTTTGCTTCCTGCCACTGATTCAGATTCTTGGAAGGATCTGCCTCCGGATAGCTGCCTGTTCCTTTGTTGATGGATGGTGCAGCATCATCATAAATGCTGTCCTTGGTTGCTGTAGCTGTAGAATCAAAATAGTTTGAATGATCTGTTACAATCAGGTAATCCATATTATCTGCATTATTTTTTGCATGTTCATATGCATTTTCCAATGTTCCAGAACCATCAGAATATTCTGCTGTATGAGAGTGAATCTGACCGAATTTTGCCTTATAGCCAGCTTCTCCTACATAGAAGGACCAGCTTCTGCTAACCTTCTTGCCATCTTTTCTAGTAATGATAACCTCTGCTGTATATTTTCCGTCTTCCAAAGCTGCTGCTGGTGTATAGTTGTAAGTTTTAGCAGCAGTATCCTCTGTCATTGCCAACCCTTCCTGGCCGTTGAAGTTCAGCTTTGCTTCTGCCTCTTCTTTTACGTTTGCATAGGTAACGCTGATCTTTGGCTGTTTGTCTGTGCCTGTGCCGCTGTTAGGAGCTGGAGAAACAGCCAGAATCATAGGTTCGTCATGGATTGCAGATTTTCTTGTTCCACTGTAAGGAATTGATACATTCCCTTCCATTTTACTAACTGCAGAAACAACAATTGTCATCTCTGTATGTCCCACCAGATCTTCTTTTGGAACAGTCACTTTACCAGTCTTTACAACTTCTCCCTCTTCTTTTGGTTCATCCATAGCCGGGGTATAAGTCTTTTTACTGCTGTCTTCAAATGTAACTTCTGCTTTTAAATCAGAAGGTTTTCCCATATCATCCAGCGTAAAGGTTGCGTCAAAGTCTATATCCTGATTTGCCTCTGTCAGGGAATTAAAGATCACCTTAGGATTTAACACGTAGCCGAATCCATGGTCATCTTCACACTCAATAAACTGGAAGGTAAAGATTTCCGGCTGTCCAGCCTTGAACGTATAACCTGAGAATCCGCCTGAGAAATATTCTACCAGGATCGGTGAGCTTCCCCATTTTACAGTAGCGCTCCGAATGGTAAATCCAAGACCGTCTTCCGTAGGCGTCAATTCCCACTTATAGTCTGTATTGAACTTTTTGCCTGCTTCATATTCTGTATCTTTTTCAGCTTCTGCCTCTTCCTTTGTCATATAGTACAGTTCTTCTTTGGCATTCGTTACCAGATATTTGTCTTTGTTTTTCAGAAGATAATAATCTCCCTCTTTGATCAGTTCAAAGATGAATCCGCCGTTTCCAAGAGAAAGTGTTCCATCTTCTCCCTTTGTGGTAACTGCCGCGCTTAATGTTCTCGCAGAACCATCCACAACTTCTGCCGGACCTCCTACAATGCTTGCGCCGCTTTCATTATAAATTACATAAGACTTTCCTGCTTCTGGCAAAGGCTTCGGTGAAGGCTTAGTACCCACATACCCGTCCTCATTGGCTACGCCTGCTGCATCCAGGAAATCAAATACGTAAATGCTTGTGATAGCATCTTTTACTGTATAGGCACAGAATCCGCTGCTGGGATAGTATTCCAGATATACGTCTGAGCTGCCGGATTTTGCAGTGCTGTTCTTGATGGTATAACCGCCAAATTCTTCATTCTTCTGGATAATCCAATAGCTTCCGTTTTTGGCTGTTTTCTGCGGCTGTGCAGCGCGATAAAGCGTCCTGCCATTCGTTGTATCAAGGCTGAGATATTCACTTCCGCACTTGATCAAATATGTCTGAGTATCTTTCTGCCATTCAAAAGTGAATACGGCTGCGCCTGTTCCATCTCCTTCTCCAAAATCAGCTTTTTTATCTGCTGTCGGCTCTGCATCTACCTTGTTCGCAGCTCCGCCTGTAAGGATATAGCACATAACGCCTTTTGCTTCTTTGCTGTATATGAAGTAAGCTCCATCTTCCATAACTGGCTCGCGGGTCGGCTCCTCTGGAAGTTTCTCAATCTGGCTGTCCTGCACTTCAATCAGCTGCATCTTAAAGAATCCTTCTTTACCCGCCTCAATTTTATTGTATGCGCTGTAAGTTTTCTTCTCTGCCTGGTACTGCAGGGTGTATCCTGCCCTTCCTACATTTTCAATATAATAAGTTTTATCCGCCTGCTCTACCAGTTTCCATTTATCATATTTTTCACCCAGAGGCGTACTGGTATACTGCTCACCCATGGCAAGGTTCTCCCCGCCTGCATAAGGGCTGAGACTTACATTCCCGGATTCATGGGTATTGACTTTCCATACCTCGGTTTCCATTACTTTTTCAAAGGTGCTCTCCATTGCCACGCCGGTAGCATAGAAGCCACTATATACTGATGAAAAAGCCACCTTATTCTCCGGATTATAAATCACATAATTCTTTGTGCTGACAATTGGATCTTCTGGTTCTGGTCCCGGCTCTGGTTCCTGGGTATCCTCAATTTGGCTTCTGGTTACTGGAACCAGTTCCATCTTGAAATTATCCCCTTCTCCTTTGTAAGCACTGAAATAATCATAGGTATTCTTATCGTCGCTTGCACGCCATTGAAGCCTGAAATTGTCTTCTCTGCCTGCATTGTCAATATAATAAGTACCGTCATCCTGTTTCGTAAGCTTCCATTCCGTATTTACATCATCGAAAGGCGTACTAGCAAACTTAGCGCCCATAGAGAGCTTTCTGTTCTGCTTATAATCAGTAATTTCTACATTTCCATTTGTATTTTCCTCACTGATTTTCCATACCTCGGTATCTTTTACCTTATCAAAACTGCCTGCAGCGTTTTTCTCCAGCGTAACGCCAGCGTTATAGTTCTTGTTAGACTCCGATATATTGGCTGAAAACGCTTTCTTGTTTGCGTTATTATAAAGCACATAGCCCACTGGCTGGGCAGGTTTTACTGCTCCGCCCACGATATAAAACTGGAACTGGTAAATCCCATGATCGGTCACTTTGGAACCATAACTGTATGTAGTAAAATACTTGTAAGCCACATCATCTACGGTTCTGGTATAAGTTTCCAGATATTGAGGTGTTTTTCCGGTTCCATATACCGCATTTGCATTTTTGATGTTATACAAACCATCCAGATTCGCATCATTGTTTTTTGCATCCTCAAGCTGCCATAAGCTGTACTGGCTGCTCTGCTCTTCAAACGTCAGGTTGCTTCCTGTTTCACCTGATGTAAGATAATAAGTCTTACCCCCATCAGTATAACTGAATATGTAATTATCTACTGCGTTCTCTGTACCATCGGAAGGAGATACAGTCACATCGAGCTGTACTGCCTTGTCAGGAACATCCATCTTGCCATCAGAAGGAGTTGCCACTCCGCTAAGCACGACATTATAATTTACCTCTTTATTTGTGTACTGCCACGCTTCTTTTGTAAGAACAGACTGCTGCCCGGTGTTATACAGGACTATTTTCTTTCCGTCTTGAGCCGCCTGTTTCAGGTCATCTACGGAGACAGCCAGTGCGGCTTCCGTATCCCCTGCCGCCAAAGCAGACGTATTATCGTCTGGATTTGTGCCAGCCTGGACGGTAAGACTGCCATTACCTGCAACAGACGTCACAAGCATGAAAAACGCCATCAGTAAAGCATATAGTCTTCTTCTCTGCCTTTTCTTTTCCATTCAAATTCTCCTTTCATCCTGCCGCCGCAGCACGCGGCGGCTAGTAAAAATTTCAGTAAAAATCTCCAAAAAATTAGTAAAAATCCTTAAAAAAGGGTAAAAAAAATAGACAACCTCTAAAAATACGGGATAAGCATGATCTGGGGTTATCATCCAGAAAAGTTTACCCGGACTATTATATGGTCTTAATAATTTCCGTTACTAATTTTTCAAAGGTATCTTTTACCCGGTCTGCTACCTCCTGAACCTCTTTATGATCCAAAGGCTGATCCAAAATTCCTGCCGCCATATTGGTAATACAGGAAATACCGCAGACTTTCATTCCCATATGTGCAGCAGTCATTGCCTCACACACGGTACTCATTCCCACAGCATCTGCCCCTAAGGTCCGGTACATCCGAATCTCTGCAGGCGTCTCATAATTCGGACCGCTGCATTGGACATAAACACCTTCCTGGATTTGAACCTTAAGTTTGTCTGCTGCGTTCCGGATCTTATCACACAACTCTGTGTCATAGACATTGCTCATATCAGGAAATCTGGTTCCCAATTCCTCCAAGTTCGGACCAATCAGCGGACTCTTCACAAAAGCGGAAATATGATCTGTGATCATCATCAGATCTCCAGGCTTATAAGAAAGATTCACACCGCCTGCAGCGTTGGTAAGAATTAATTTTTTAGCGCCCAGAAGTCCCATGATTCTGGTAGGCATTACTACGTCTGACATCTCATATCCTTCATAGTAATGAACCCTTCCTTTCATCAATACAACGGGCACGCCCTCCACATAGCCAAACAGAAAACGTCCGTCGTGGCCTGCCACCGTTGACACTGGAAACCCTTCAATCTCAGAATAGGACAGCTCTGCTTTTACATCCATATTCTTTGCATATTCTCCCAATCCTGAGCCAAGAATCAGCGCCGCTTCTGGCTTAAAATCCACCTTTGACTTCACAATTTCAGCACATTTCATTGTCTTCTCATAAATCTGGTTCATTGAAATTCCATTCTCCTTCCTATTATTTTTTTTATCATCTCAGCCTGCAGTTGTATCAAAGGTCCCGCTGCTAAAGCTGTGATAATTGTAATAATCCCCAATTTTCCCCCCAGCAAGAATCCAAGGATAACACAGCAAACATCAAAGCCAATTTTTACCACCCGGTATTCCTTCTTGACGGCATCCTGGATTACCATTACAAAACCTGTAAACGGATCCAGCCCGATATCTGCCACAATAAACATTGCAACACCTGTATACAGCAGCATACACCCTATAGCAGCGCCGCATATTTGGGAAAACAGCGTCTGTGTTCTGAATATCAAGGGATATAATTTACTCCCGAGACTTACCACCAGGCCATAAGGAAGCAGGTAAATTAAAGTTCCGATATTAACATATCGTCTGCCTGTAAAAAACACTACCACAAGCAGCAGAATATTAGTAATGTTAGATGCAGCTCCCAATTGCTTTGAAGAAAGCCCAGCCGCATTTCTAATTCCATCGTATACAATTCCAATTGGATCATTTCCCAATAGAGCTGCTGCGTTGAAGCTTATGCCCACCCCAACCAGCAAAATGCCTGCTAATGCCAAAAAAATTCTTGCAATCTGCTCTCTTTTATCCTTTCCCTTCATCCTTTACACCAGCTTATCCAAAATAGAGAACCCAATTGTCCCCTCTGGCATTGCAATCCCAAAATTATCTGCAACGGACGCCCCAATAACAGCAAAAGTATCTTCCGGAGCGAGAGCCCCTCCTTTCATTCCTTTTGCATATGCCAGAAACGGCACGTATTCCCTGGTATGATCCGTCCCGGTATAAGTGGGGTCGTTTCCATGATCTGCTGTGAGAATCAGAAGATCATCATCTCTCAGTTCCTCAAGTAAAACTCCAAGATTTTTATCAAACTTCTCAATCTCTTTTCCATATCCCTGCGGATCTCTCCGATGCCCCCACAATGCGTCAAAATCCACAAGGTTCACAAAACAAAGGCCATGGAAATCTTCTTTGCAGATAGCAATTGTCTGCTCCATTCCATGCACGGAACTGTCAGAGTGATGGGTTTCTGTAATACCTTCTCCGCAGAAAATATCATTAATTTTACCTATTCCAATGACGTCCATGCCAGCATCTTTCAATGCATTTAACACCGTAGGTCCGGTAGGCTTCAAAGCATAATCATGACGGTTGCTGGTCCGTTTAAATTCACCTTTTTTCTTCCCGACATATGGTCTTGCAATGACACGCCCTACTCTCCACTCGTCTTTCAGGGTAATCTCCCTTGCGATCTCACAGCAGCGGTATAAGTTCTCCAGATCAAACGTTTCTTCATTTCCGCAAATCTGAAGGACTGAATCCGCAGAAGTATATACGATCATAGCTCCTGTGCGGATTTCTTCCTCTGCAAGTTCCTCTAAAATTTCTGTCCCGCTTGCACTTTTATTCCCTATCACCCGTTTGCCGCAGCGTTTCTCCAGTTCTGCTATCAGTTCCGGCGGGAAGCCTGTATCGGTAAAGGTCTGGAAAGGCTTTTCTGTCTTGATTCCCATCATTTCCCAGTGTCCGGTCATGGTATCTTTCCCATTGCTGGCCTCTCCCAGACGCATGTAACATCCTGCCGGATGATCCTCTGCTTCCATGTTCCCTGTAGGATGGAGGTTCAACATGCCAAGTCTCTTAAGATTTGGAATTTCCAGAGTCCCCAGCCGTTCTGCAATATGGCCAAAGGTATCAACCCCTGTATCGCCAAATTTTTCAGAGTCCGGCATTGCGCCGATCCCCAGAGAATCCAACACGATCACAAAAATTCTATTATACTTTCCCATCCTTTTTCACCTCTCTTTCTCTGCTTTCTATCATACAGATGCCTCACTGCCTGCTCTTTCAAAATGCCTGAGTCAGCCGTTTCAGCATCTTGTGTTTTACTGATTCTTCTGCAAAAGCTGTCTCCAGAGCGTTTCTCTGAAGCAGCCGTATTTCTTCATCACTGACACCGCAGCCCTTTTGCACAAGCTCCAGTTCCTCTGTCAATGAAGTTCCGCTGACCGTCCGGTTATCCGTATTCACAGAAACCAGCAGCCCCATATCCAAAAATTCACGCAGTGGATAATTGTTCATGCTTTCCGCCGCCTTCGTCTGCAGATTACTGACCGGACACATTTCAATTCCAATCTGCCGTTCCCTGCACATCTGCCGGATTTGCGGCTTCCCGGCCATAGCAATCCCATGACCGATCCGCTTTGCCCCTGCTTCTGCTGCCTGGACAATATTCCAGGCATTTCCACATTCCCCTGCATGTATTGTAAAGGGCATCCCTATCTTTTTTACCTTCTCAAACAGTCCAATAAAATTACTCATTGGATAGGATGCCTCTGCCCCTGCCAAATCTGCCCCGCATACGCCTTCTCCTAAAAATTCCCGGGCTGCTTTCAGCATCTCTAAATTGTCTTCCGGGCTATGGTGGCGCATGGCGCAAGTGATAACGTTATATTCCACGCCAAAATCCCGCTTTCCTTCGGCAAGACCTTTTAGCAGGCTGGAAATGACCTGTTCTGTATTTAAGCCAAGGCCCACAGATAGTAAGGGAGCAAACCTTACCTCTGTATAAACTACATTTTCACGGCTGGCAGTTCTCAGGAAATCGTATCCCGCCTCTCTCAGTCCTTCTGCATCCTGCAGGCACTGGCAAGGCAGTTCAAACTTTTCCAGATACTCTGCTAAACTGCCACAGTTTTTGGAAACCTGAACCTCCTGGCATGAAACACTCTTTCCAAGTTTTTTCTGGATAAATTCCATGCTCAGAGAACCATCCAAATGGCAGTGCAGCTCTATTTTCGGTAATTTTTTCAGCTGCTCTGTCGTCATAGCCACCAAACCCTTTCTATTCCGTATTTCTCAAAAATAATAAATTACAGATTTCCCGGACCGAATCCTAATGGAAGTATTTCCCTAAGGGTAAAAATTTTATATTGTTCCGGACTCACCGCCAGGATTATCTGAAATTTATCTGGATTACAAAATTCCATCATGACCTGCCTGCATACACCGCAGGGAGGCGCATATTCTGTCAATTCTCCATTTTTTCCGCCAACCACACAAATTGCCTTAAACTCTTTTACTCCTTCGCTGACTGCTTTGAAAAAAGCCGTCCGCTCCGCGCAGTTGGTGGGCGTATAGGCTGCATTTTCAATATTGCAGCCTTTGTATATATTGCCATTTTCCGCCAGCAGCGCAGCGCCTACCTTGAAATTAGAATAGGGCGTATAGGAGTAATCAAGCTGTTCGATTGCCGTTACAATTAATTTTTCTGTGATTTTTTCGTCTAACATCATAACCCTCCATATTCTAGGCTAACGATACAATGTTCCTTAATATCCAGAAGCGCTCTGTCCTTTTACCAATTTAATCATCCTGCTGGTCCCCAGGCGGTCTGCCCCCAGAGAAAGGAATTTTTCTGCATCCTCTAAAGTAGAAATTCCGCCTGCCGCCTTCATTTTTACATTGGCTCCAATATTTTTTGCAAATAATTCAATGTCCGCAAATGTCGCGCCTGCCGTAGAAAATCCCGTAGAAGTTTTGATATAATCTGCCCCTGCCTCCGTTACAAGTTCGCACATTTTCACCTTCTCCTCTTCTGTTAAAAGGCAGGTCTCAATAATTACCTTCAGTATTTTATCCCCGCAGGCTTTTTTCAGCGTATGGATTTCCTCCAGCACCAAATCATATTTCTTATCTTTCAGCCATCCAATATTGATTACCATATCAATTTCTGACGCTCCGCTCTGGATGGCATCTTTTGTCTCAAACTCTTTGACTGCCGTAGTGGAATACCCATTGGGAAATCCAATGACTGTGCAGACTTCCATCCGATCCTTTACATATTCCTTTGCCTGTTTCACATAGCTGGGAGGAATGCATACGGATGCTGTTCCATATTCCATGGCGTCGTCGCATATCTGTTTAATTTCCTCCCAGGTAGCTGTCTGGGTCAGTAATGTATGATCCACATGTTTCATCATTTCTTTTACTTCCATTTTTTCTACTTCCTTTCTGGGCTGCCTTAGCGTTTCTCCTGCAGTATCAAATCCCGGATAGCTTCTACCGCTACCTGGATTGCCGTATCTGTATCATGAACCACAGGGTTCTCCAGACCAAGTTTCTCTCTTTCCTGGTTTGCCACCACAAGGAAACAGGAACCTGCCCGGACTCTCAGGTAACTTGCCACGATAAACAACGCAGCAGATTCCATTTCAGAAGCCAGACACCCCATCCGCTTCCATGCCTCCCATTTATTCATTAAATCATAGCTTACTGGTTTTGTCTCTGGCTCATGCTGCCCATAAAAGGCGTCCTTGCACTGTACTACACCAGTATGGAATGCCACACCCTTTTTCTTTGCGGCTGCCGTTAAAGCATTTGTAACCGTCAAATCTGCCACGGCTGGAAATTCCATAGGCGCATATTCCCGGCTGGTTCCTTCCATACGGATTGCACCTGTTGCAACTACCACGTCGCCGCTCTTAATATCTTTCTGCATGCCGCCGCAGGTGCCAATCCTGATAAAAGTATCTGCACCGCAGCGGTACAGTTCTTCCATGGCAATAGAAGCCGACGGTCCGCCGATTCCAGTAGAAGTTACGCTGACTTTCACCCCCTCCAGGGTTCCTGTATACGTAACATACTCCCGGTTATCTGCAATCAGCACTGGATCATCAAAATATTTCGCGATTTTCTCACACCGTTTTGGATCACCAGGAAGAATCACATAACGTCCAACTTCTCCTTCTGCCACCTGGATATGGTACTGCCTGCTGGCATCCTCTGAATAATTCTTCATGTTCAAACCTCCTCCTAATTGTATTACTTTGGCAGAGTAATATCAGAAAATTATTACTGATGTTACCGCTGTCCCTTGTCATACGGAATTCCTTCCGCTTTTGGCGCCCTGGATTTCTTAGAAACAAAGATCAGGACGATCAGTGAAATAATGTATGGGAACATATTATAAAGTGTACCAGGAATATTCAGTTTCATCAAGAAATCAAATCCTGTGTAGACGTTGGAAAGTGCACGGAACAATCCAAAGAGCAATGCTGCCAAACCGATATTAACCGGTTTCCATTGTCCAAAAATCATAACGGCCAGAGCCAGGAATCCAAAACCTGCCACACCATTTTCAAACTTCCACTCGCTAACGCCCGCAGTAATGTATACAACGCCTCCAAGTCCCCCAAGGGCCCCGGAAATAATCACGCCCGCATAACGCATTTTGTAAACGTTAATTCCCACAGAATCCGCTGCCTGTGGATGTTCCCCGCAGGCGCAAAGGCGCAGGCCGAACCGTGTTTTATATAATACTACATAAGCTGCAATCAACAGAAGAAGGGCAATCAGCATAAACCAGTTAAACTCAAATTTTCCTATCTTCAATAGAAAGGCTTCTTTTTCCTTCATATAAGAGACAGTGGTGGATACATTATCTGGATTTTCTGCCATATTGATAGCTCTAACAACTACAACGGCTGCTGCTGTTCCTAGCAGATTCAGCGCTGTTCCAACCAGTGTCTGGTCCGCCTTAAACTGGATTGCTGCCACCCCCAGCAGCAGGGAAAACAAGATTCCCAGAAGCACGCTTGCTACTATTACCATCAGAATTACCGCCACTGCAGGAGTTCCGCCTGGAAGAAATTTCATCATCAGAGCGCCGCCTAACGCACCCATTACCATAATGCCTTCCAAACCGATATTGATGACGCCGCTGTGTTCAGAAAAACAGCCGCCCAATGCCACCAGCAGCAGAACAGAAGCAAATATCAATGTATATTGAATCAACAACAGCATTATGCTTCGCCTCCTTTCTGAGCTTTCATCCCTTGTTTTTCCTCTCTCTTATCCAGGTATCTGTTGAGCCAGAGCTTGAAGAAGAGTACAAAACCACAAAGGTAAATGATAAATGCAGAGATTAAATCTGAAATCTGTGCACAGTACATGGTTTTATCCACATAAGAACCTCCGCTGGTAATATGCTGGATAAAGTAAGATGAAAAAATTGCTCCAATGGGATTTAAGCCACCCAGAAAGGCAGAAGCTATTCCGTTAAATCCCATGCTGGGAACGCTGGTCTGCTGAACCATCCACTGCTCCACGCCGGTCAGATAAAAGCAGGCTGCTCCTAATCCTGCGAGAGCTCCTGAAATCATCATGGTAAGAATGATGTTGGTTTTCTCGCGCATACCGCAGTATTTTGCCGCCAGCTTATTCATACCCGTCGCTTTCAATTCAAATCCAAATTTCGTTTTTTCCAGGATAATCCATACTAAAACTGCCATCACAATCGAGATAATTAATCCCAGGCCCACAAACTTATTGTTGGAAAACAGTTTATCCAGTCCAAGCGTAGGCAGAATCGCACTGCTGTTGGCTGAACTAAGAGGTTTTGTGTAAGGCGTCGTCTCCTCTTTCACTGTAGTCAGCAGCATATTCACTGCATATAGTCCAATCCAGTTCAGCATAATACAGGAAATAACTTCATTTACATTGAAATAAGCTTTCAACGCTCCAGAAATTCCACCAACAATTGCAGATGCAAGAACTGCAGCCAAGAGACATACAATCCAGGGCAGATGCAATGCGATTGCGCAATAGAGACACGCGCCGGCTCCTACCACATACTGGCCTGCCGCACCGATATTGAACAATCCAACTTTATAGGCAAACAAAACGGAAAGGGAACACATCAGCAGCGCCGATGCTTTTACCAGCGTAGTGCCCAGATATTTCGTTGCCGCAGCCGCACTGGGATAATACAGAAAGTTCTTGAGAATAGAAGAAATCGCTCCTGCAGCTCCTGAAGGATTGATAATCAAAAGAACGATATAACCTACCAGCAGTCCCAGCAAAATGCAAAGCAGAGAAGCAATAATCGTCTGAAATCCATCATTTCTCAAAATACTGTCTCTGGTATTATTTTTCTTATTCATGCCGCTTACGCCCCCTTTCTCTTAGAGCCAGCCATGTAAAGGCCAAGTTCTTCCACGGTAACTTCTTTCGGATCAAATTCACCTACGATTTCTCCTTCGTACATAACAAGAATCCGGTCGGACACATTCATAACTTCATCCAGTTCCAGACTTACCAGCAATACACCCTTTCCAGCATCCCTCTGTGCCACAAGCTGTTTATGAATATATTCGATTGCCCCTACATCCAGTCCACGGGTAGGCTGGACTGCAACCAGAAGTTCCGGATTCTTATCAATCTCTCTGGCAATAATCGCCTTCTGCTGGTTACCGCCGGACATACTGCGGGCTTTTGTGATTGGCCCCTGCCCAGATCTTACATCATACTGTTCGATCAAGCGGTTTGCATAGTCCCGAATCTCTTTTTTCTTAAGGAACCCAAATTTATTGGTAAACTGAGGTTCAAAATACCTCTGAAGCACAATATTATTTTCCAGAGAATAATCCAATACCAGGCCGTGTTTATGTCTGTCCTCCGGGATATGGCTCATTCCCTTTATGGAACGTTTGCGGATAGGCATCTGTGTGAAATCCTCTCCATGCAGTGTGATTTTTCCTTCCTTTAAGGGTTCTAACCCGGTAAGTCCATATACAAACTCTGTCTGGCCGTTCCCGTCAATTCCTGCAATACAAACAATCTCTCCTTCTCGTACGTTCAGGGACACACCGTTGACTGCATTATTTTTATGCCGCTTGGATGCCACTGTCATATTCTGTACATCCAGAATCACCTTGCCAGGCTTTACAGGCTTCTTTTCCACAACAAAATTGACGTCGCGTCCTACCATCATGGCAGAAAGTTTTTCCGGCGTGGTATCTTTGATATCCACAGTCCCGATATATTTTCCTTTTCGAAGGACGCTGCAGCGATCGGCCACCTGCATAATCTCTGCAAGTTTATGTGTAATAAACAGGATGCTCTTGCCCTCTGCGGCAAGATTCTTCATGATTGTCATCAATTCCTGTATTTCCTGAGGCGTTAAAACTGCCGTAGGTTCGTCAAAAATAAGTATCTCGTTATCCCGGTAGAGCATTTTCAAGATCTCAGTTCTCTGCTGCATTCCCACCGTTATGTCTTCAATCAGAGCATTTGGATCCACCTGGAATCCATATTTTTCAGAAAGGGCCAGCACTTTTTTCCTGGCTTCATCTTTCTGTAATATCCCGCCCTTTGTGGTTTCCACTCCAAGAATAATATTATCCAATACGCTAAAACATTCTACCAGCTTAAAGTGCTGGTGTACCATTCCGATCCCCAATGCATCAGCATCATTTGGGTTGTTGATTTCCACTTTCCTGCCGTCCTTATGGATTTCGCCTTCCTCTGGCTGGTACAATCCAAAAAGCACACTCATCAACGTGGATTTTCCTGCACCATTCTCGCCAAGCAGTGCATGGATTTCACCTTTTTTAAGCTGCAGGGTGATATTGTCATTTGCTATAATGCCCGGAAATCTCTTCGTAATGTTCAGCATTTCAATTGCATAATCTGCCACGATACCACTCTCCTTTTCTTTGCTTTTAAAATTAAAAGCTTAGTGGAAGGAATGGGCAAAGCCCATTCCCTCAGCCCCCAAAATTCTTATTTGATATTCGGGGAAATTGTTAATTTAATTGCAGTTTCCGGTTCTTTGGAAATATCGTTGGAAACCTGAACCTCACCAGTAAAGATAGACTTTACAAGGTTCTTATAGTCATCTTCGCTAAATCCATCGTTCCATACGGTGGTATCTATAGGAAGCTGTACATAATTTTCTTCTGGGTTCTCAGATACCATTCCAAGAAGATCAATCTTTCCTGCATAATTTCCCCAGTTTCCTGCCTTAATTTCTTCAAGCAGATTCATTACAGTAGGAGTAAGACCCTTCATAGCGGAAGTAATTGTCATGCCGTCGCCATACTCGTTGATAATTCCAGACTGGTCAGAGTCAACACCGATTACTTTGCCTCCTACCTTCTTTGCTGCCTCTGCTGCTGAAGTATAAATTCCGCCTCCGCAGGCAAATACTACTTCTACACCGTTGCTGCTGTACCAGGTATCCATTGTTCCTGTAATATCTGCGTCGCCATAGAACTGTCCGCCATATACAAATTCTACCTGAACGTCTTTTTCAATACCCATCTCTTTTGCCGCTGCATCTGCTCCCTGCACATAACCATATCCAAATTTTGTAACAGCAGGAACTGCCATGCCGCCTAAGAAACCTAAGTGCTTGTAGCCCATCTTAACTGCTGCGTATCCTGCCATGTAGCCGGAAATCTCTTCCTGGTAAGTACAGCAGTATACATTATCTTTATTGTAGTATTCCTCTACATTCCAATTGTCAGGATTGTAATCATAACCCTCTCCTACGCCTTTTTCCAAAATATCTCCAGCGCCAACGTCAATACCAATAAACTTTACGTCAGGATAATCCGCCGCTTTCTCTACGATAGCTGCCGCAAACATATATCCCGGCATTACAATTACGTTGTATCCAGCTGCTATCGCCTGATCCACGCTTGCGCTGCGGGCTTCATCGGAGTCACTCTCTGGTTTAAAATACTCAAAAGTAACGCCATTGCTTTCCGTCCATGCTTTACATGCTTCATATGTTGTCTGGTTAAAACTCTGGTCTGTGATGTCTCCAGAGTCGGTGATCATTGCCACTTGCATATCTGTGGCTTCTGCTGTATCATCTGCCGCATCACCTTTTTCACCCTCTGCATCTGTCTGCGTTTCACTCTTGGTGCCGCTCTCACTCTTGGAATCTCCATTCCCTCCGCAGCCTGTCAATGAGAATATCATTGTGCAGGCAAGTAACATTGCCATGATTCTTCTTTTCATTTCTTTTCCTCCTTGTAAATATAATTTTGTCTGGTAATCCTCTGCCTGCTTCTGCCTGCCTGGATTCCATTATATAAAATCCCCCTTTGGGGTGATTTTTATGATAGTCTGCCGATAATAAAAAAACCGTAATGGACGATCGTAAATATCAGAATTATTTTTTCCTGAAATTCATGGTCAACCATTACGGTGGTTTGTAGAAACATTCACCCAATCGTGAACATACATAAATTTGCGTTTTGCTTATTATTTATATTGTAATCATATATTATATTATTTTTTTATTAATGTCAATGCTGCATATTTACCAATAATGCGCATTGAATTTGTACACTTTTACCAATCGTCTAAAAATTCTTCCTGTCAGAACGCACAAACGCCCATATTTCACCCTATGAAACGTTCCAGTTCCATAAGCCCCGGAAACACCCCAACCCCCGGGTAATTTTCAAGTTCTTCCTTACTTGTGGCGCCTGTGGTTACTCCCGCAAAATCTACCCCTGCGTTCTGTGCCGTCTTTGCATCTACCAGGCTGTCCCCCACATACAAGATCTCTGTTATATCCATATGCCATGCATCCAGCACCTGTAAAACGCCCTCCGGGTCCGGTTTCGGACGCTTTACATCATCCCCGCCAATAATAAGATCCACCAAATGTCCCGCCTGATACTTTTTTAAAATCTCATCAATGCGGTAATGATATTTCGTGGTGACAATTCCAATCTTATAATCCTGCTGTTTCCATTTTTCCAATCGCTCCGGCACTCCCTGAAAAAGCTGGGTAAATTCTGTCATCACCTGATCGGCCTTCTCCACAAACAATCTGGAAAACTCTGCCGCCTGCTCCTCCCTCTCATCCTGCGTCAATACCCGGTAGGTCTCCTCTAAATGCAGGCCAATGGTTTTTCGAACTGCCTCCCGCTCTGCCACAGCATACCCCAGCCGTTCCAATGCATAATTTACACTTATCACAATGCCCTCTGTAGAATCTCCCAGAGTATAGTCAAAATCAAAAACTAATCCTTTGTATTTCATGTTCCAATCTCCCATAAACATTTTATCTGACCGCTTAAGGCGTCATAATTCCATTGCTTTTCACTGTTCTTCCTGCTGTTGGGGTCATTGACCAGGAATCCGTTTTCATCATAGCCCCGCAGCAGGATAAAATGCCCTGTTGTAGTAAAATCACCCGGCCGCATACTGCAGATAATTACGCTTCCCTGATCCAGCGCCTGCTTCATTACAGATTCACTTAAAGGCAGCTCTTGGCCGAAAAGTCCCAGACCCTCTGCCCCCTCTGTAAAAAAGTTCCAGCTTGTCCCAGCCTCTGTATTATATCCATGTTCCTGTGCATATTCTGCCATATTCCGGGGATTCATCTGTGTGTCCCCCGTAAGGCAAAGATATGCCATGGTCATACAAGTAGGGCCGCAGCCAGAAGGTCCAATCATGCTGTTTCCATATTTATCATATCCCCAGCGTAAGTCCCACTGCATCAGCAATGGAGCCTCTCCTTCTTTGCAAATCCCGGAAATATCAATTTCCTGTCCAAGATATTCTTCCCGTTTGGGATAATTTGTCACAAAATCATAAGTCTCATCATTCTTTTCCAGCATTTCTATCAGTTCCTTTGGATACTCTTCCCGCCTTATGGAACTTAAAAACTGCGCGGCTCTGCTCCCCCCTGCCTGAAAAATCAATGGAAATAAGGTTTTGCCATAGAAAAAAAGACCTGCCGCTAATAGCAAAAACATAACTGACAAGAGCCTCCGCCGTCTGCGCTGGGCCGCTCTTTTCTTTCTCAAAGAAGTTCTTTTCCTTCTGCCACATAAATGTTCCCGTTCTGCACCTGCATAATATTCCATAACCCTTCTGTCCTTTCTGTTTCGGATTTCTCCGGCTTATTTTAATATCAGTATAGACAAAAAGTGAATATGATTTTTCCGTTTTTTCTCGCAGATTTTTTAAGATTTTATGAATTTTGCCTTTCTTATTTTACAGGAATTTCAACCGTAAAAATTGTCTTCTCTTCTCTGCTCTCAGCCCCAATCGTTCCTCCATGACGCTCTACAATCTCCTTTGCAATGGCAAGGCCCAGCCCGGCGCCTCCTGTCCGGCTCTGCCGTGCCGCATCCAGCCGGAAAAACTGCTGGAAAATCCGTGAAAGCTTTTCCTCTGGTATGGCAGTCCCGCTGTTTTCTACCTGGATACGCAGCGTCCCCTGTGTTTCTTTGGCCCGAATCCATATGGAACTTCCCTCATATCCATACAACAGCGCATTACGCAGCAGATTATCAAAAACCCGTTGCATTTTATCTGTATCGCATGTAATTTTAAGTTCCTCCGGTTCCAATTCCAGCCGGCATACCATATTCTTCTCCTCAAACATTGGATGAAACTCATAGATAATCTGCTCCAGCATCCGTTTGAAAGAAACCGTCACTTTTTCCAGTTCTAACTGGGTCAGATTAAATCTGGTAATCTCAAAAAATTCGTTGATAAGTTCTTCCAGCCGTTCTGCTTTTTCCAATGCAATCGAAAGATATTTTTCCCGGAGTTCCGGCGAAATCTGCCCTTCTTCCCGCAGCAGCGTAAGATAGCCAATCACAGAAGTCAAAGGTGTTTTCAGATCGTGGGCAAGATACACCACCAAATCATTTTTCCTCTGCTCTGCCTCTTTTGCCAGCCGCTCATTCTCGTGTATCTGAAACTGCACCTGCGTCATATGCTGCTCTACTTCACGAAGTTCTGGCCGCAGCCGGATGAAACGCTCTTCCCCTGCAAGCTCCTCCATGGCGTCCATGACCTCCTGAAAATAATTCAAAAGTTTTACCCAGAAAAAAATACAAATAAAAAAAAGCCCTGCTGCAAAACATGCTGCCACAAAGAGTTCCTGATTATCCGAGATCCAGTGGAGAAGAGGATACATCCCTTCATTCCCATACCAGATAACGGAACCGAACAAAGCCTTCCCTATGAGAAGGCACACGATAAGTCCTGCCATGCAGACCAGACCTGCAAACAGCATTTTTCCAAAAAAACGCTTCAAAATAATGGATTTAATATGTTTTTGCGCCCTCATGGATTCCTCCGTTTTCAGATTATTTCTCAATGGTATACCCCACGCCCCAGACTGTTTTAATAAACTTATGGTTCCGGTAAGAATCATTCATTTTTTCCCGGATTCTTGCCACATGAGCCATCACCGTATTATTGCTGTCCAGATATTTCTCCTTCCAGACCGCCTCAAACAATTCTTCTGAAGGAACTACTTCTCCCTGTCGGCTGCACAGAACCCACAAGATTGCAAATTCCAAAGGCGTCAAATCAAGCTTTTTCCCATACAAAGTACTCTCATGGGTTCTGCTGTTAATCACCAGCCCCCTAATTTCAAGTTCTTCCCCATCATCAGAACTCCTGTCCTGCCCAGCCTCATTATAATGATGATAACGGCGAAGTTGTGTCTTAATCCGCGCCACCACCTCCAAAGGGTTAAAAGGTTTTGTGATATAGTCATCGGCCCCCAGCATCAGGCCGTTAATTTTATCTACATCTTCCACCTTTGCTGTCAGCATAATAATTGGAAAATAGTATCTTTTCCGTATCTTCTGGCAAATCTGAAATCCATCCACATCCGGCAGCATAATATCCAGCAAAGCCAGGTCGATTTTCTCTTGTTCTACACACTCCAGCGCTTCCATCCCCTGATAAAATTTAAACACCTGATAGCCTTCGTTTACCAGGTACAATTCCAGCAAATCTGCTACCTCTCTCTCATCATCTACCACCAGTATCCTTTCTGCCATTGCCTCCTCCGTTCTCACATAATATTTCTAAATTACTCAGAAAGATAAACAAGCGCTTGTGGGAATAATTCCACACTGCGCCTCAAAATCCCCTGCATATAAGCGATGGCAATGCCATAATTTGTGATGGGAACTTTCTGATCTTTTGCACAGTTCTGTCGGTATTTCATCTCCCGTTCATTCAGCATACAGCCGCCGCAATGGATAATCAGGCTGTATTCTGACAAGTCTTCTGGAAACTCTGTGCCGGAAGACAATTGAATCTCAATCTGTTTTCCGGTATATTCCTTCATCCACCGTGGAATCTTCACAGAGCCAATATCATCACACTGACGGTGATGGGTACATCCTTCTGAAATCAGTACTTTATCTCCATCCTTAAGCTTCCCAATTGCCGCCGCTCCCTGGACTGCCGTCTCCAGATTTCCTTTATATCTGGCAAATAAAATAGAAAAAGAGGTCAGTGGAATTTCGGAAGGCGTGTCCGCACTCACCCTGGCAAATACCTGACTGTCTGTAATCACCATTGCCGGCTTCTTTCCAAGCTGGCAAAGCGTACGGCTCAATTCATGCTCTTTCACCACAATGGACACTGCATTAGATTCCAGGATATCCCGGATCGTCTGCTGCTGGGGCAGGATCAGCCTTCCCTTAGGAGCCGCCGTATCGATGGGCACTACCAGTACCACAAAATCAGAGGGCTGCAGTAAGTCCCCTACAATCCTGTTTTCATTCTCTTCTGTCACAGCAAGATTTGCTATTTTTTCTTTTAATTCCTGGATCTGAAACCCGGTTTTGGCGCTGATTCTTATGATATGTTCCTCTTCTTCCCCCGGGAACAGGCTGGCAGAATTCTGTTGTTCTCTCAGATCCTCCTTGTTACATGCGAGAATATAAGGAATTTCTTTTTCCCGAAAAATATCGATCAACTGCTGATCCTGGGGAGTTTTCCCTTCCGTTCCATCAATTACCAGAACTGCAATATCTGTTTTATTTAAAATCTGCCTGGTTTTCTGCACCCGCAGTTCTCCCAGCGTCCCTTCATCATCAATCCCCGGTGTATCTATAATTACCACCGGCCCCATAGGCAGCAGCTCCATTGCTTTCTGCACTGGGTCCGTGGTGGTTCCCTTTACCTGGGAAACCACAGCCAGATTCTGCCCTGTTACTGCATTGACAACACTGGATTTTCCTGCATTTCTTCTCCCAAAAAAGCCGATATGCACACGGTCTGCACTAGGCGTATGATTCAAACTCATAATGTTCTCCTTTCTACAGAGCAAACTACGTCCTACACTTTTGAATAAGCTGTCTTACTGCTGATGCCTGGCAGTTTACCTACTTTTCCAGATAGGGCGCTGATGATATTCTGAGGGGCGTCCACAGCGATGCTGATAATATTGATCCCCTTTTGGGAATATGGAATGCCCATTCTTCCAATGATATACTGCCCGTATTGATGGAGAATCTGATTCAATTCTTCCACGGATGATTCTTCTTCTACAATAATGCCGATAATTGCCACGCGTGATTCCATAGGGTTTCCTTTCTACTTATGTCAGGCTCTCATCCAGCCTCTTTTCAAACTCTGCTTCCGGCACTGGTCTTGCATAGCGGTATCCCTGCGCCACATAAGCTCCAATCTCCTGCATCAGTTCCACATCGCTGTCTGTCTCCACACCTTCGCATACGATCTGTGCGTCCAGCTCCTGCGCCAGGTTCACAATCCCTTTCATGATTTTTACCTGGCGGCCCCTGTCTTTTTGATTCAGCAGAAATGAACGGTCCAGCTTAATCACCGACGCCGGAATCTGCTCAAAGATTCCCAGGGAAGAATATCCAGAGCCAAAATCATCAATGGAAAGGCGCACGCCTTTATCACGCAGTGAATCCAATGTCTGCTTCACCATCTGCTGCTGCAGCTCTTCTACAACAATGGTCTCTGTAATCTCCACCTCAATCAGCTCCTTGGGAATCTCATATTTATGGAGCGCCTCTTCAAATCGTTCTGGAAAATCCGGCCGGATAAAATGTACCCTGGAAAAATTACAGGACACTGTGACTACCGGCTTTCCTGCTTTTATTCTCCTCTGCAGCATCCGGCAGACACTGTTCAGCACAAAGAAATCAATCTCTGTCACCCTTCCAGTCTGTTCATAATAGGGCACAAAAAATCCTGGAGATCTCACCATTCCATCAGCCGTGGGATCCAGAAATCTTATCAGAGCCTCTGCACCGATCACTTTTTCGCTGCGGATATCCACCTTCGCCTGATAATATGTCACAAAATTCTCATCAATATCCACAGACTCCAGCAGTTTTTCCCGCTCATGACGCTGCTTCAGCATTAATTCTAACGCTTCATCATAAAATATAACGTCGCTGAGCCGGCTGTCCTTCATAAATTCCAGAGCCTGTGTGGCATTGTTCACTGCCGTCTGAAGATCGTCACTGTTTAAAGGCAGCAGATATACGCCCATCTGAAGCGCCATATGGTTCTCTGTATCCTTGTAAATATAGTGTTCGATCCGTTCTTCCATCTGCATTAACCGCTGGAGAAATTCTTCTCTGTCCTTATAGCTGAGCAGAAGTACAAACCGATCGCCCTGGTTTCTTGCACAGATCTCCTTTTGGGTATCTATATTTTCTTTTAAATGCTTTGCAACAGTTTCTAAAAGCTTCTGTCCTGCACTCCAGCCATAAATAATATTATAACGGCGGAATTGTGAAATATTCAGACATACTGCAGCATACTGCTCTTCCCTGCGTTCCGGCAGAAGTTTTGATTTTCCATGATAAATGAGATAATTCAGATTCCAGATATCCATCCCCATATCCTTGTACATCAGCTTCTGGATCTTTCTGCTGTTATGAATCATGTAATATGCCGTAACCACCACAACCACAACCACTGCCAGCAAAAACACAATAATTTCAAGGCTGTGGCTGCGCAGAAAGCGGTCGAAACTCATCAGAGAATAGACATTTGTCTCCAAAATATATTCGCTGATCTGCCTGGCGTCTATGGTCTCAGTGATCTTGCTTAAAATCCTGGCAAGCTGTATGCTGTCATTTCTCACTGCTATGGAAATATAATGTTCTTTACTCAGAACGCTCTTAACTTCCAGACTGCTGTAAGAGATCTCTGTTCCCATCAGGTATTCAGAAAGATAACCGTCGCACAGCACAGCGTCTGCTTTCCCTTTTACCATGGCGTCTAAACACTGCTGCTGGGTATCATAAATTTCCAGTTCCACAGAATCAGGATCAAAGGCAAGGCCCGCAGCGTCTGATAAATAAGATACCGTTGCAAGTTTCTTCACCTCGCTGAGTTTTCCGCCTTCTTTCATAGAAACAACAACTGGAATCTCTGCATATTCCCTGATCATGGTAAATCCATACCCATTTAATTCCTCTTTGGTATCCGTACAATAGGAAAGAATGTCCACTGTTCCTTCCTCAAGGGCCTTCTTTGCCTCTTTCTCACTGTCAAATTTCTGATACTTTAATTTCAGTCCTGTAGACTCCAGCCCATGGTCCAGCAATCCCCTGGTGAGTCCTTTGCATTCGCCGTCCTCCTCATAAGAAAAAGGATAGTAACCGTCAAGATACCCCACCGTCACAGTCCCTTTGTCTGCAATATAAGCCTTTTCCTCCGTGGTAAATACTACCGTCTTGTCCAGCCTGCTCTGATAATATTGATTCATCAGCTCCGTTTCCAGTTCCGGATGGCTGATTTTTAAATCTGCAATTGCCTGATTCAGCTCCCGCATCACATCATCATTGCCGGGATATGAAATATAATAAAAAGGCATGGGGGCAAATCGTCCAAGAAGCCGCTGCCCTTCCCTGATTTCCGTAAAAGTATGTATGTATGCGTCAATTTTCCCCTGTTCCAGCGCATCCTGAAGCTCTGCTGTAGAATCATAAGTTATCAGTTTTGGATGATTCACCTCATTATCCTGCAGATACTGCAGGAATTCCGTCTTGCGGACATAAGTCTTTACCATTCCAAAGGTGATCCCCTTCATGGCTTCAAAGTCTTCATAGGCAAGCCTGCTGTCCCCCTTAGCTGCAATCACTCCAAAAGTATACCCGCTTGGAAGGGATGCATATTGATAAATTTCAGACCGCTCCTCTGAAAACTGCGCAGAACCCACTAAATCCACCTTTTGTTCTGACAAAAGAGACAGCGCCTCGTCCCAGCTTCCACATTCCACATACTCCACCTTCCAGTCGGCATACTCGCACAGCGCTTTCAGGTACTGGACATCCATGCCGTCATAATCTCCCTTATCATCTTTCATATGATAGCCATCCATGGGAAAAAATGCCACACGCACCGTCCGCTTTTCCGCCGCCTCTGGCCGTTCCGGCAAAAAGAATCCCCCAATGCCAAAAAGCATTGTAGCCCCCAAGATATATGCCAGTAAATTTTTCCAATTACATTTCCTTTTTACTGTGATACTACCACACCCTATCCTTTTTACGCTTTCTTTTATTTTAACACGCACAAATTTTTGATTCAAGGACAAAAATAGATCCGTCTGTTCCAGCTCCTCCATACTTTATTTACGAACAAAAGGTGTAAAGCCTTCACCCAAAAAGACTTTACACCTCTCGTCTATACTTGTGCAATCACATCGCTCATCTCATATCTGCCTGGGGCCCTGCCCGCCAGAAATTTTGCCGCTTCCACTGCGCCTTTTGCAAAAACAGCCTTAGAATATGCCGTATGTTTAAATTCAATAACTTCATCCACCCCGGCAAAAATAACCTCATGCTCTCCCACAATGTTACCTCCCCGGACAGCCTGGATTCCAATTTCGTATTTCTCACGCTTTTTTCTGTCCAAAGTCCTGTCATAATTATAGGCATAGGCATTCTCCAGCGCATCATTCAGGGAATCTGCAAGGGCAAGAGCTGTACCGCTGGGAGCATCCACCTTTTGATTATGGTGCTTTTCCACAATTTCCATATCAAAACCTGCCGGAGCTAACGTCTTTGCCGCCTTCTGCAGTAAATCCATGAGCATATTGATGCCCAGAGACATATTGGCAGATCTCAGCACCGCTGTCTGTCTGCCGGCCTCTTCCACCCGCGCAAGCTGTTCCTGGCTTAATCCAGTGGTACAGAGAACCACCGGAAGCTTATGGCTGATACAATAATCTAATAGATCGTCCACTGCCCCTGCTGATGCAAAATCAACCACCACATCCGCCTCCACATTACACTCTGCAATATTGGCAAATACTGGATAGTCATTTTGGACTCCCGTATATGGATCTATCCCTGCTGCAATTTCAATTTCATGGTCTTCTTTACAGATGCCTGTAATAACCTGCCCCATTTTTCCGTTGCAGCCGTGCATAATCATTTTTATCATGTTCTCTTCCTCCTGTATGTGCAGATGTGCGGCTCTATGATACCTGGCAGAACTCATATGCCGGCACAAATATTAGTTTGGTATCGTTACAGAAATTCCAAACTCCTGCATGGCTTTTGCCAGGCGTTTTACATTCTCCGGCTCCATATCGCTGAGAGGCGCACGCAGAGAACCCACCTGCCAGCCCATAAGATTCAGGGCCGCCTTCACTGGAATGGGATTCACCTCACAGAACAGTGCATCCACCATTGGGATCGCCTTCCACTGCATGGAAAGGGCTTCCTGCTGCCGTCCTTCCAGATAATTCATTACCATGTCATGCATGAATTTAGGCGCCACATTGGACAGCACAGAAATTACACCGATTCCGCCGCACGCAAGAAGCGGAATTACCTGCCCGTCCTCTCCGGAATACAGCTCGAAATCTCCCTGTGTCTGTTCCATCAGCCTTAAGGTGTATGAAATATCCCCCACCGCATCCTTCATACCTACAATGTTCTCTACCTCTCTTGCCAGGGCTGCCGCTGTTTCCACGGCAATCTTGCAGCCAGTCCTTCCTGGTACATTATAAAGAATAACAGGCAGATCCACACTTCCTGCAATTTGGGTATAATGGCTGATAAGCCCCTTCTGAGTCGCCTTATTATAGTAAGGCGTCACCACCAATAACCCATCTGCACCAGCTTCCTGTGCCCTGCGTGATAAATCAACCGCCGTCCTGGTACAGTTAGAACCTGTTCCAGCGATGACCGGAATCCGTTTATTTACAATGGAGACAGCCGCACGAATCACCTCAAGATGCTCTTCCTCTGTCAGTGTAGAGGCCTCCCCTGTGGTTCCTGTAATAATAATGCTATCCGTTTGATTTTTAATCTGGTCTTCCAGAAGCTCTGCCAGTTTATCGTAGTCTACTTCCAGATTTTCTTTCATAGGTGTTACCAGTGCAACACCAGCTCCTTTAAAAAGCGCCATCTTCTTTCCTCCTATCTAATTAAAAAGAATCCTGCTTTGCAGGATTCTCCGCCTGCGGCGGATCGCTTTAGCGATACAATTCCCCTCCACCGCAGTGCGCTCCTGCCCGGAGGGCTTTTTTATCATATAGGAAAACCGAAGGACTTTCCTATATGAAAATAAAAGCCGACGGGATGTCGGCCTAAAGATACTCTGATAACTCTTCGATAGCTCACCATCCAAATGTAAGATGACAGTCATATAATTATTCATTATATGCCCAAGAATCCATTTACAGGAAACAAATCCTTTCGGCGCTCTTCCCTTTCGGTTATCTTCTTCTGTGCCTGTCACATCGGATAATCTACTTATGAATCACGCAACCTCTATCCTATTATATTCCTAATCATGATTAATATAGCATGTTACATCCTCAAAGTCAATAATATTTGTATTCCAAAAAAACCTGGCGCTATTGCATTTTTTGTAAAAAGGTGTTAGACTCATTTATGACAAATTGTTAAAATCAAAAAGAAAACGGAGGAGTTCGAAATGAGAAAACGTGTAGCAGTACTTTTATTTGCAGTAATGATGATGGTTCTGGCCGGATGCGGCGGCAAAAGCCAGGCAGACAGCCCTGTAGTTGGAGACTGGAAGCTGGCTACGGCTGAGACTATGGGAGTTACCATGGATGTGGATGAGTATGCAGAGCTTGTAGGCGGAGATATGAGTTTTGACATTTCCGTAAAAAGTGACGGAACATTCGAAATGGCGCTTGCTGGAGAGACAGCAAACGGAAATTGGGAGTACAAAGAGCCGACACTTACCCTCAAGAGTGATGAAACTGTAACATGTGAATACAAAGACGATAAATTGACCATGGAACTGGATGAAGCTACCATCGGTGTTGAAGGCGGCGTAACATTTGTCTTTGAAAAATAGTATTCCAGAATTCAAAAAATCCCCTGCAGATTGTTAAAATCTTCCCAGGGGATTTTATAATACAGATTTATATTACCAAAGCAGTATACTATTCTTCATGGATTCTATAAATTTTTCCGGCATATTTTCTCAACACATCACTCATATTCCTTCCTGTCAGCACCATCTCTGTATCTTCCGATCCAGCATTCATCAGAGATTCTAAATCCTCTGCAGAAACCATATGGTTATCCAAAAGCCCCAGAAAACCATCCAAAATCAGAAGGCTGCACTCTCCTGTCACCAGTACTTTCCTAGCAAAATTAAATCCATTGCGGATGTTCATTTCCTCTTCCTGCTGCTCTTCCTGGGATAATTCTGCAAAATTCTTTCCTGATCTGGCAAAGCTAAAAACTTTCAGTTCCGGCTCCAGTCTGCGCAAAAATTCCAGTTCCTCTTCTTTTTTCCCCTTCAGGAACTGAATTATAATGACACTGCCCCCCTGGCTTGCTGATTGAACTGCACATTCAAATGCTGCTGTTGTCTTACCTTTTCCCTCTCCGCAATAAACAGTAACCTTTTCCTTACGCATGCTGTTTTCCTTTCTCTTTCACAAAACCTTCTTTAAAAATACCACAAACCTCCGGAAAATGCAAATTTTTGTCCAAATGCTGTCTGAAATCGCGGTTTCCTGACTTTAAAGTTCTACTATTCTATTATTCCAGATATTCAATCTTGCTTACAGATACCTCATAAGCAACCCTGTGTTCCACTTCCGTCTCGGATAATTTCTTTACATATTCCCTGCTCTGGATTCTCCCGTAAACCTGCACATGCCCTCCCACGTCAAACCCGGAAGCATATCTTGCATTTCTGCCCCAGCAGATGCAGGGTATGTAATCTGATTTTCCATAAGAACGGTTTACTGCTATCAGCAAATCTGCTATTTCCCGTCCCAGCGGAGTTTTACGGTAGATAGGCTCTTTACAGATATAGCCGTCCAAGAAAATCTGATTGCTTTTTTCCCCTTCTGGAATCTCATCTACAAATTCCAGCTCCCGCACAAAAACAGACAGAACCAGACGGTTCTTCTTCTCTTCATGCCGGTTATAAGAACGAAACTGCCCATCGACCCGGATATATTGTCCAATATAGCTGCTCTGGGTATCAATCAGACGTTCCGAAATCATCATAGGAATAATGTCTGCGAAGCTGCTCAGGCGGTTTACGGATACTTCCACCATATAAAACCCTTCTCCGAATACTTCGTGGCTGTACTGGAAATCGGAAACAATTTCCCCTGTAATAGTAACCTGGTTGTTTTCAAATATTTTATCTGCCATGAATGTTAGTTCCCCTTTCGTATATCGATGGCACATCGATGAAGTAAAATTTTTCTAAAAGAATATCATTGACCCTCCAAAAATATACGCAATTCCTGTCGACAGTATTCTGCCTTTACGAAATTCGCGGTTACATGTATAATAGTACATGATTCTAAGAAAAGAGGTAAATGAATATGGCACAGAACCCAATTGTAACATTTGAAATGGAAAACGGCAACACTATGAAAGCTGAGCTCTATCCTGAGATCGCCCCAAACACCGTGAATAACTTCATAAGCCTTATCGCCAAGGGTTATTACGACGGCCTGTGTTTTCACCGTGTTATCCGTGGATTTATGATTCAGGGCGGATGTCCTGAGGGCACAGGAACCGGAGGCCCCGGCTACTGCATCCCTGGTGAATTCTCCCAAAACGGATTTACAAATAACTTAAAACACAGTGCTGGCGTACTCTCTATGGCACGTACCATGGTTCCGGACTCTGCCGGTTCCCAGTTCTTCATTATGCACCAGGACTCTCCTCATTTAGACGGCGCTTATGCGGCCTTCGGCAAAATTACAGAGGGTATGGAGTATGTGAACAACATCGCGGAAACTGCTACAGATTATTCTGACCGCCCCCTGGAACCCCAGGTATTGAAAAAAGTGACGGTAGAAACCTTTGGCGAAAGTTATCCCGAACCTGAAACATGCTGACAGTGTATACGAAAAGGGTGCAGCGCACCCTTTTGGTATCTTACTGTCTCAGGCAAGCATCCCAGCAAGTTTCAAAATCAGATTCGTGGTCCTTACCAGTTCTCTGGCAAATTCCCCCTGCCGGCACCCTGCTCCGCCGCCCATGCAATTTATTACTCCATTCTTAATCTTCCCCATCTGGCCTGCCGTCTGAAGACGAAGATTATAGGGAATGGCCCCAAGCCTGTTCTCTTCCATCCGGTAAAGCCTCTGGAGATTTTCCCGGTTATACAGAGCATCTTCAAAATATTTTCCTAACAGAAAGAATGTCTCTCCCCGGTATCTGGGAGGATTCTGATAAAAATCACCGATATGCTCCCTGTCCTGCCTCATATTCAAGACACAGACATCTGCCCTCTGTAAGACTTCCTGGGCATAATCATCCCGCCTGTTTCCACAGTCAATAAATACCAAATCAAAATAAGACTCCACAGCATCCATAACCCTGCCCATACGCAGAAACAAACTGTCCTGATGCCACCATTCCTGTTCTGGTTTTACACTGGAAGGCAGACAGTACATTTTATCTCTGATGACCTGGCGCATATTCGCTTTCACTGCTAGTTCTGTCAGCTCTTCACGGCGCTCTTTGCGAAGAAGGCAGTCCAGTCCCCTTACGGCAAAATATTCTTCAGATTCTGCCGCCAGAATGGATTCCATCTCTAAATCATGTTGGCGCTCCGCTTCCCATGAAAAACAATCTGTCTTCCCAAAAAATTTTTTCTCCAGCATCTCATCATGGTATCCTCCGGAAACCACTGCAATTGACAAGGGATGCATCAATACCGCCGCACATGCTGTTACCGCAAGATTAAACGTAGTCCCTGCCTCTGGCTGTTCACTCCAAAATGCAATTTTCATTCATACCTCTCCTTAAATTCTTATCGGAGGAATATCAATTCTATCCGGCTGTTTTTGTAAGAGATATTTAGATTGTTCATAATCATTTTGGGATGGCTGCACAGATTACGTGCTGAACTCATTGGCAATTTAAGACTTCTATTCAACAAAAGATGCGACTATTATACAAGACATCCCTGGCATTGTAAAGACCTTTTTCAATAATCTTTGGCAATCCTGCCAATTTCAGGCTCTGACTACAAGGGTATCGTAACCGTCCTGCCGGAGCTGATCCTGAAGCGCTTTCGCATCTTCCAAGGTATTTTCTCTTCCCACCACTACTGCATAATAGGGTTCATCTCTGCGCACAGTCACAAAATATCCCTGGCTCTCCAACTGCTCTTTCAGATATTCTGCATTGGATTCATGGCGGAATAATCCCACCTGAACTCCGTAACGATCCGCTGAACTATCCAAGGGAATAGCCTGTTCCACTCCAGTTACAATGGCGTCTACCATTTCATCAAAACGCTGATCAAACATCTGATTATCCATATCATTGTTGATAAAACCAAGTTCCATCAGCACCGCCGGCATTTGTGTCCGTCTCAGCACTACCAGTCCCGGACGTTCTACCACCCCCAGATCTTGAAATCCAAAGTCCACCAATTCCTGGTTGATCATCTCTCCAATGCGTTCTGCTTCTGTGTCCGCTGCATACACCAAAGCCTGGGTTCCATTATAAGTATTGGGATTTGTTCCTGAATTTCTGTGGAAAGAAATGAAATAATCTGCACCGGAACGATTGGCAATCTGTGCCTTTTCGAAAGGAGAATCATAACGGTCGGTAGTTCTTGTATACAACACATTATATCCGGCGTCTTTCAGTTTCTGTCCAACTGCAAGAGTTACCTGAAGTGTATCATCCTTCTCTTTTCTGCCCTGAAAAGAAGCCCCATTGTCATAACCGCCATGTGCCGGATGTTATATGCGCAAATATTTCTTGTTCTTCTCAAAATCCCTTGTTTTGGGGATTTTCATATGTGCTATATTTAAACCACTTTACTTTCCTGATATACACTAGAAAACAAATGTTCCAATTCGTTTCCAAAATTGTAACTGATTTTAATTTTGCGATTCTCATACACAACAATCTGATCTACCATCTCTACAATCACTTCTCTATCCAGTTTTTCAATGTCTCTCATTTCCAGCAGCCTTTTCAGCCACGGCGTCTGAAATACATCCTCCGTAACGCTTTCTTTCATTTTTTCTTCCAATGTTTCTGTCTGTTTTTTATAAAGCTCTTCTTTTTTCAGGTAATCTTCGCGGTAAGTAAAAAATTCTTCTTTTGAAATCATCCCCTCTTTATAATCTTCATAGACTGATTTCTTTAATTTCAGCACCCGCTCTAATTCAGCTTTTACCCTGATAAGCTCTTTCCTGGCAATCTGCTGATATGTCAATCCTTCAAAATAATACTGAACAATCCTGCGCCTCTGAAACTCCGGCAAATTTACAATTGCCTTATGTAACTGCTCCATCTCAAGCATGTCCAACACACTCTCCTCTATGCCCTCTGGTTTCTGAAATGCCCTTTGGTTCAATGTCTGCTCACATACTTCGGACTGTTCCAGATGCCTGTCCCATACGTTCAGATAAACTAAATCTTCCAATTCAAAGTCATTAAAAGCCTGGAAAATATGTTCACTGATTTCAATTTCTTGCAAGATATTTTGCCCATCCTTAAAAGAAACATAATAATGCCCCGCTGTTTCCCTTAAGCTATAAGGATTGTATTTATCTTTCCTTCTCTTTGGACGTTTATTCTCCATGTCCTTTCCTCCAATCTGAAATTTTTAAAAATCCAGATTGGAGGGTGGGGAACGTATTCTGTGAAATAGCCTTTGTTGATATATTTCAACAAATATAACCTGTTCTTTATGCTGTCCACACATAAAAAATATGGGATTCGTCATAATATTCCAATTTTTGGTATCAAAAAAAAGACGAGCCATCACCGACTCGCCTACATTATTTAACTTCCAAATATATGGACTTTTCACCTTTTCTAACGTAAAGCTCTACTTCCCTTAATAAAAACAGAACATCATATAAAAATAAAACTATTTGAGAGAAATTTTGCCAAATCCTTATAAAACTTTCTTCTTATAAAATAGCAAGGATATTTTCAAGCTTTTTCATATCTTTACCCGCATAACTAATATAATTTGAATAGCAATAGTCGCTATTGCACTGTTTTTCATCAAAAAATGCTTCTTAATATAATTTTCCTCTAAATATGTGTAAAAAAGAAGTGGTGCTGCCATTTTAAAGCATAGCTGCGCCACTTCCATAAATTCCTTATCCTCTACAGTTCCTCTATCGTTCAGAACTGAAATCGCTCTCCGTTTAGGTCCAAGCGAATAAATTATAACAAAATAGCTTTTATACTTTTAAACCATTATTTCTGAGTAGACAACAATTTGGAAAGCAATTCTTCATTGCGCTTTAATGCATTATCATGAGCAACACTTGGAATGAACCATTTATTCCCTGCCTCCCCAATTCTTCCATTTTCCACAATACACTTCGTTCCATTTAGAGAAAATTCTCTACTTGTATCTATTCCCAATTCTTCAAGCAAACTTAACAGCATAGGCGTATGTTCCTTCCAAATTAAGGCAGCTGGCCACTGTTGATCCGCAAAATGAATAAGTGCATTCAAACCATATTCCAAATGACGGACTTTTTCATCATCGGCTGCATTCCCGTTACCATAACCATCAGCCTCCACACACTTCTCCCCTACCTTTAATTTATAACCATTTCCCAAATCAAACACATCACCCACTGCAAAATTCATACTGTTTGTTGCAAAATCACAAGCCTTTGACTGATGTGTCTTAAATGGAATATTTTTTCCCCAGCCCTCCATTTCTTCCAACGAAAGCGTAGCTGGCGCATAACACGTCAATACTTTATCCCCATTTACAGTGTATGTGAACTCCTCTCCACTAACAATCTTGCAAGTAATCTCACATTCTGTTGTGTCAGAAGCAACCCATGCACTGTTTCCCTGAAATGACCCTTTGGCATATGCCATCTCAATTACATTTTTTATTCCTGATCTTTTCGCTATATCATACCCATTGAGGATGGTTGAAGATTCTGCAGACAATGTTCCGTTGAAATAATCCACAAATTCATCGGGAGAACCATCTTTGCTTGACAATTTTCCTGTCTGTGAATTATAAATATAAGTCTGGACAGACCCAATTCCGGTAATATTCATTCATTTCCTCCTTCTACTGCTACATAAATATGGTGCAAATTATGATTATGAAATAAATTTAGAAAATTCACTACTCAAATTAATACAATCTTTGTATTGTTTGAAAATCCCAGCCCCCAAATATTCATCCATCATCATCCTACATATTCCAATCCAATTTTTTTTGGAAGATGCAAAGTTTTCTAATAATCCGGTATCAAATGTATACCCATTGGAACAAGCGTTTATGTCAATACACTTCAAAGTTTGCCAGCTTCCAAATTTTCCTCTTGCCCCTGGATTTTTATCATCCATGTAATTGCAAAGCGCAAACATTTCTAATTCCGTAGCATTGGCTGGATTTACTTTGGTAATATCCACATTATAATACTCCACTTCGTTATTTGGTTTACGAAGCAGAACTTGAACAATGGGATGATCTTTTGTGAATTCCTCTGCATATCTTGCTGCCATGCCATAAGAAATATCGCTGTCTGAATCTTTCAGAAAGCCGATACCTAATACTTCACCTTCTGATACTTCTTCCACCTTTTCCATGCTGTCTTTGTTTTCCATCTGCATTTGAAATGGCTCTCTAACATTTTTTTGATCATCATAAACCATTTCTGCAAACGGATTGCCGATTACATTATTTATACTAATATCCATAATCTTTCTCTCCTATGATTTAAAAAATTTATTATTCGAGAAATCACTGCCCTAAAAAAGCATATAGTAATTGCAATAACCATTCTTTCTTGCTTAAAACATAAAGCAAAACACAACACCATTCCTTCCACCAACAAAAACCCCCTTGATTTCATTTGATACATTTTATGCTCTAGTTCATCTAAAGGCTTATTAGGGTTACCTACAGGTGCTAAAAAAAATATAATTATTGAAAAGGCTAATGCAATCAAAAATATTGTCATCATTTCCCATTCAAATTGAAAAAAGATAACAAAAGAAATTAAGTTCATCCGGCTCTTTTGGCTGATAATTCCATAATGGGCAAGCAGTATTCGCTTCTATACTAGCAGATTTCTTTGCAATTTTTGCAATTACTTTTTTAATTTTTATTGCAACTGATGCTTTCATTGCGCCCCTCCTTTCTCCGCAATATATTATCATATATATTTCTTCTATGCCGATTGTTGTAAAAAATGGGATATAAAAATGTCATAATTAACCTATAAACTTAATTTTCCCTTTTAAACTTTATCAGCTTGTACCAGATATAGAATGACTTTTACACAGAAACGCCCTTCTTTCGGATAAATTTCTAAAATACCATGATATTTTTCAACAACTTTTCTCACACTTTTTAATCCGTAGCCATGATTTTCTTGAGCTTTCTTTGTAGTATAAACCTGTCCATTTTTGAAAAATTCTTGCGGAACTCCCGCTTCTGAATAACTGTTTTCTATTTCAATTCTTAAGATTCCCTGACTTAACCGAATGATAGCATTTAAAGTTTTCTCTTCTGTCTTTACTGCTGCTTCAATTGCATTTTCCAAAAGATTTCCCAAAACAATATTAATATCAAAAGAATGACTAATTTCTTCCGGAATTTGTATTTTAACATTAACATTTAACAAAGATGTTTTTGCCCGTTGTACCATATAATTTATGACACTGTCTATTTCTATATTTCCAGATGATATGAGCTCATTTGGATTCTTCATAAATATTTCCATATCTTCAATATATTCCAGTATAGAAGATGTATTGCCTTTCATTGCTAACAGTTTTAATTCATTCAGATGATGTTTCATATCATGTTTTAATAGTTTCAGTTTTTCTTCACTTTCAAGTATAATTTTTATCTGGTTTGCATAGATTTTAACCTTCTGTTTTAGAGTCTCGTTCTCATAATGTTGGGTAAATAACCTCAACAGCATATTGTACAAATACAAAAGCAAAAAGTTAATAAATAAAAATCCTATGGTTACAATTAAAAGAACAGTCTGGGAACTACTTTCTACATACATCAGCAAACTAAACGTAACAATACTGGATATTGGAACCAGCATCATCGCTAAAGGCAGATTCTGTACCATATCTTTGTCCTTTTTGTAAACCACAATTTTTTCTGCCAGCAGCTCGCATATAAAAAAAAGAAAAACCATAATTACTGAAGAAAAATTATTGGTTTCTTGTCCATACTTGTATTCTATAAAGGGCAATGTAGCCGCCGTATCACATATCATATTAATTAAATAAATAGAGCAGCCAATAAAAAAGCTAGTTTTCAAAGATTTTAGATACATACATGTAAGAAGAATAATTCCAAATAAATTTACTATCAGATTCACCCATGCAGAATGAAACATGAGATAACTTCCTGTATTCACTAAAAAAAAGGTTGCAAAAGCAAAACGGTTCTTTCTGAACTTTGGGTATTGATAGAAAAGGCAGATATAAAAATATCTGCTTTTTCTTTATCCTTATTTTTGGGTATTTATGGTAAAGTTAAGATAAAAAGACGAAAGAAGATGATCCAATTG
>CATNCF010000027.1 GCA_950097145.1 uncultured Lachnospiraceae bacterium | reverse complement strand
CTCCTTGCTGTGTAATTGTTTTTGGATAACTCAATTATACCACATGCAAGTGGTTTATGCCTTTTTATGGGCTAAAGTATTGATTTTTCAAGGTTCAGCACACCAAAATGGTGTGGGAAGTTTGAGTGATTTATAAAAAGGCATCTCCTTTTGCAGAAATGTATGAAAAAAATGATGATTTATGGAATTCTGCGAGAAAAGATGTGGAAAACGAATATATACAGGTGGGAAATAGACGATTTTTAATAATAGAAAATAGTTTGTCAAAATCCGTTGGATATATTAACTTTACTTTTTGTGATTCAAGGCAAATAGAAGTAGATGTTGCTATTGTAGAAGAATATATGAGAAAGGGTTATGCGTTTGAAGTGGCGAAGCTTTTGATTCTTAAGGAAAGGAGAGCTGCAGAGAAGTGACGGACGTTATATGTACCGCTACACGAATATGAGCGGCGAACGTCAAGTAGAATACAGTTGGCGGCTGGTGGAGAGTGATCCGCAGCCGCAGGGCAGGAAAAGGGAATTATCCCTGCGTGAAAAAGAAGCCTTAATCGAGCAGGACAAGTATGACATGATTTCTACTTCGTATGGCAGCATGACAGTCAATGAATTATCTGATTTCTATGTCAAAATGAAACAGAAGCGTGGAAAAATCACTGTCCGTACCATTGAGAATTATACAAAGATATGGAATAAAAACATGCGGAAACGGAAGTTTGCAGGGATGCAGATTCAGGCAGTAAGGAAAACTCATATTTTGGACTGTTATCAGGAAATGCTGGGGGACGGCGTGGGGAATGGAAGTATTACCCTTATCCATAAAGTCTTATCAGCGATGTTCAACATGCTGTTTCTGAAGACTATATCCGTAGGAATTATGCCCACGGCTGTACCAAAGAACTTGGCATTTACAATAACAAAAGCAATGCATGCCTTAAAGAAACAGAAAGAATATATGTTAAAGCATGGAATGCTGAAGAATTTTATGATGGATTCCCACAGTGGTTTTGTGTTCCTTACAAAGAGATTCCAACTTTGGAGTGCTGCACAACTGGATATTATACTTCACAGAATTGTATATGATTATAACAGCATTGAGGTGGCAAATGCCATTATTGAGGACAGGGAGCCAGAGCTTTTGCCAAACATTACGGCACATATTCTGCGGCATACTGCTTGCACCAGAATGGCAGAGGCAGGGATGGAACAGAGGACGTTGCAGGAGATTATGGGGCACAGCAATCTGGCAATTACCATGAAAGTATACAATCATGCGGACGACAAGCGTATGCGGGATGAAATTGAGAAGTTTGATGCGAAGCGGGATGGTAAAAGCAAAGTTTGAGAATATGGAAGGTAATTGTAAAAATGATTTACACCATTCTGTACACCAAAACCACCTTAAATTTACACCACTTTTACACCATTTCACTGAAAAAATATGCAAAATTATGAGAAAACAAACTCTACAACCACATTCCCTAATTTCTTGTACCTCTCTGTTTACAGTCTTTTGCAGATATTTGCAAAGATACTCTAATCTTCTGAACCTTACAAAACTGTCACATAAAAGTCACTGCTCTGTCATTAAGGCTGGATATACTTAGAATTATCAAAGCAAAGGAGTTACTATTATGGAAATATTAAAAGCAGAACATGTGACAAAAATCTATGGTACTGGTGAGAATCAGGTAAAAGCTCTGGACGATGTGTCATTTTCCGTAAACAAGGGCGAATTTCTGGCCATCATCGGCCCCTCTGGTTCCGGTAAATCTACCCTGCTGCATATTCTGGGCGGCGTGGACATTCCAACCTCCGGCAAGGTCTATATGGAGGGCAGCGACGTCTATGCACAAAATGAAAGCCAGCTTGCCATTTTCCGCAGACGGCAGGTGGGACTGATTTACCAATTCTATAACTTGATTCCGGTTTTAAATGTAACAGAAAATATGACGCTTCCTGTACTTATGGACGGACGCCCTGTAAATGAAGAACGCTTGTCAGAACTTTTAAACCTTCTTTCACTGAACGGCAGGGAAGGCCATTTGCCCAATCAGCTTTCCGGGGGCCAGCAGCAGCGTGTTTCCATTGGCCGTGCTCTTATGAATGCCCCCGCGGTCGTCCTTGCTGACGAACCTACGGGAAATCTTGACTCTAAAAACAGCCAGGAAATCGTGGAACTGTTGAAATATTCCAATGAAAAATACAAACAGACTTTGATCGTCATCACACATGATGAAAATATTGCCCTGCAGGCGAACCGGATTCTTACCATAGAAGATGGAAAAATTACAAGAGACGAGGTGATCCGGTCATGAATATTTTTCAAAAAGTCACCTTAAAATCCCTGCTGAAAAACCGTACCCGTACCTTGGTAACCATTATTGGAATTATTCTCTCAGCTTCCATGTTCACCGCCGTAACCACCATGGTTTCCTCTCTCAGCCAATACCTGATTGATTCTACCATATACAACGACGGAAACTGGTATGGCGCTGGATATGAACTATCTGCCAAAAGCAAAGATTCCCTTATTTCGGATTCCTGCACAAAAGACGCTGTCTCCATGGAGCTTCTGGGCTTTGCGCAGCTCAAAAAAACCGCAAATGAAGAAAAACCGTTTCTATGCGTTTACGGAATCCAGTCCGACTTTACAGACATGATGCCCCTCCATCTTACCCAGGGACGTCTGCCAAAAAACAGCCAGGAACTTCTGCTTCCAGAGCATCTTAAAGTAAATGGGGGAATCTCCTGTGCAGTAAAGGACTCTTTCACTCTTACTCTCGGAACCCGCATAGACAGCAGCGGAAACACATTGTCAAACAGGGATATCTATCTGAATCTATTGGATGACAATAACGGCTTCACAGAAAAATTTGTCCCAACAGACACCCGCACTTACACAGTCGTAGGCTTCTATGAACGCCCTTCCTTTGAAGGGTACGATGCGCCGGGTTATACTGCATTGACCATAGGCGATAACAGCAGAAATCATTTTTATAATACTTATTTACTTACAAAGTCCGGCAAAAATACCGTTTCTCTACTGGAGCAGATGTTTGAAGAGGCAGGAGCCGCAGACTATGAAATGAATACCTCTCTTCTTAGATATCACGGCTACTCCGAAGAAAGCAGTTTTAACCGGGTGATATTCCGGCTTGGCATCATCCTTATTCTAATCATAATGTTTGGATCCATCGCACTGATTTATAATGCTTTTTCTATTTCTGTCAGTGAACGCACCAAACAATTTGGGCTGCTTGCCTCCATTGGCGCCACCAAACGGCAGTTGACTGGAAGCGTACTCTTTGAGGCGCTGTTTTTAAGCATTATCGGCATCCCCGCAGGTATCCTTGCAGGACTGGCAGGCATTGGCATTACTTTATTTTTAACCCGTGACCTAATATCAAATGTCCTGGACGGCGGAAGCGGCTATGCCATGATGCGTCTCTCCATGATTTTCGGGCCCGCCAAAGAAGTCTCTTTGAAACTTCAGCTTTCCTTCCAGGCCGTTGCCATTGCCGCCCTGGTTTCCCTGCTGACGGTCATCATCTCGGCCTACATTCCGGCACGGCGCGCTATGAGAAAATCTGCCATAGACGCCATCCGGCAAAGCGATGATATTTCCATCCGTTCCCGCAAAGTAAAAACCTCCCGTTTTACCCAGAAATTCTTTGGCTTTGAGGGAATGATTGCCACAAAAAATTATAAACGGAGCCGCAAAAAATACCGCGCCACCGTAATTTCCCTGTTCCTGAGCATCGTGCTCTTTATCTCTGCCAGCAGCTTTTGCGCCTACCTGACAAATTCCGCCAGGAATGTAACAAACGACAATGGCTATGACATTGTCTATTACAATCACATAACAGGCTATACGCCAGAGGAACTGGTATCTGCACTGTCGGAGGCAGAAAGCGTTACAGACGCTTCCTATGCCGCCAGGTTCTATTTCAGTTCTGCAGTCAATACCAGCGCGTTAAGCCAGAACTTCCGGGATTACGCCAAAGAGCAAAAGGAACAATCTGGAGAAAACTATCAGGAATATGACACGACACTCCTGGATTTATTTGTTATTTTCCTTGCAGATGATGATTTCAAGGCCTGCCTGAAGAAAGAGAATCTTCCAGAAAAAGAATACTTTAACACTGCAGAACCGAAGGCGGTCATTATGGATTCCCTGCACCTGTACCAGGAAAATGAGCATAAATTTTATACGTTCCCAGCCTTTACAGAAGCGGCAGAGACTAAATTAAGCACATATCTTACCGAAACAATGGAGGGCTACAGCTATGCTGGCACAGACCTGGAAGAAAATGGCCGCCCCTATTGCCGCCTATACCATGACACTTCAGACAAAGAACTCCATGTGCCCCTAGAAGACGGCCTTGAAATTCCCTTCTCTATTGGCGCAGCCGTTCAGGAACCGCCAAAGCTGTTCCCCGAACGCTCGGATCATGTCCAGCTGTTCTATCCATACAGTATGATGGATCATGTATTTGCAGCACTGGAAAAAGATACTTCCTATTATGATATGTCAGAGCCGCCCCTCTCAGAAAATCATAGTACGGAACTATTCTTTCAGTGTGAAGACCACAATGCCGCCTATACCGGCATGACAAATATACTTTTGGAAAAGAATCTCTCTTCCTCCTCTTTATATGATTATGCCGCTTCTGAGGAAAGCAACCGTGCCATGGTGAACATAATCAACATTTTTTCCTATGGCTTCATCACATTGATTTCACTGATTGCCGCGGCAAATGTATTTAACACGATCTCCACCAACATCAATCTGCGGCGCCGGGAATTTGCCATGCTGAAGTCCATCGGAATGACGCCGGAATCCTTTCGCAGAATGATGAACTTTGAATGTCTCCTGTATGGTTTTAAGGGCCTGCTTTACGGGCTTCCTGTATCTGTCCTGGTAACCTTTATGATTTACCGCTCCGTGGGTGAAGGACTGGAAATGGCATTCTTCATCCCCTGGTACAGCATTGCCATTGCCGTTGGCAGCGTATTTCTGGTGGTATTCACTACCATGATTTACTCCATGAGAAGAATCCGCAGAGAAAATACGATTGATGCCTTAAAAAATGAAAATCTTTGACTAAATAAGCCCCGTGTCTTAACAAATGACACGGAGCTTATTTCAAAATCCTGGCGCTGGATCAACTGGAACTTCTCCTTCCGGCGCCATTCCTCCTTCTGGAAGTTCCGGCTCAGGGATTCCTTCCTGAGGAGATACCTCCGTAGTATATTCCTGATTATCCAATGGAGCTTTCTGTTCGTCCATATAGGGCAGAAAATCCACAGGAGGAAGACCCTGGTGGAGCTGATCCATAAAGCTTCTCCAAATATTTCCCGGATAACTGGAACCGGATAATCCCGGCAGTTCTCTCGGCATATCATACCCTACCCACACGCTTGTGGTGTAATAACTGGTATATCCTACAAACCAGCCGTCTTTATTATCATTGGTGGTTCCTGTCTTGCCGGCACAAGGCATACTATTTAGTGCAAGCCCCCGCCCGGTACCTTCCTGAATAACGGAAACCAGCATATCTGTCATCATTCTGGAAGCATTGACCTTATATACTTCCTTTTCTTCATTCTGTGTTTCCAGAATAACATTATCCTGAGCATCCGTAATGCGCATAATGCAGGTAGGTTCCCGGAACTTGCCATCATTTACAAGGGCCGCATAGGCAGACGCCATTTCCACAGCAGAAACACCGTTGGTAAATCCCCCCAGCGCACTTGCCGGCTGCTCATCCTTCTCATCCAGTCTTGCAAAATTCATAGCTTTTAAATATTCCAGACCCACCTGCGGAGTCAATTCCTCCAACAGACTCCAGGCAACTGTATTCTTGGATTTCTGCACAGCATAACGCATACTGATATTTCCCTCATATGACCCTCCGGCATTAGACGGCCCATCCTCTGTCTTCACATCCGAAACCACCGTATCCGGCGTATAATTCCGCTCTAACACAGGAGTGTATACAATCAATGGCTTAATGGCGCTCCCTGGCTGACGGTAACTCTGATAAGCACGGTTTAATGTATAGCCTGGAAGATTTTGGTTCCTGCCTCCCACAATGGCTTTCACATATCCCGTATGGTTATCCACACAGACCGCCGATCCCTGCAGTGTAAAAATTCCATCCTCTGTCTGCTCTGTAAATTCTGCAAGGCCGCTGTCCACAGTAGCCTGAAGCATCTGCTGCATGTTCAGGTCAATGGAAGTATAGATACGATATCCTTTACTGTAAAGGCTTTTCTGACATTCACTGTATAACAGATCATATTCTTCCTGGTAAGCATTTTTCTCCTCCTCGGAAGCAAATTCCGTGCGGAACTCAAATCCATCTTCTGCCATCAAAGCACGGATGGCGCAGTTATAGGTATAAGTTTCCACATAATCATTCTTGGTCTTTTGGGATGGATTCAGCACAATTTCCTGTGATTTTGCTTTTTTGCAGGTGTCCTGGCTGATCTTGCCGTCCTCATGCATCTGATTTAGAATACGGTTCCGGCGTTTTATAGTATTTTTGATGCGCACCACCGGATCATACAGACTTGGATTATTTGGAATAGCACACAAAAAAGCAATCTGTGACAAATCCAAATCTTTCACTTCCTTACTGAAATATCCTTTGCTTGCAGCCTGTATGCCATAGTAGCCATTTCCAAAATAAACATTATTCAGGTAGAATTCCATAATCTTATTCTTGCTGTAGACTTTTTCCAGCTCCACGGCTATAAACATCTCTTCAATCTTCCGTTCCCATTTGACATCATGGTTCAGAAAAATATTTCTTGCAAGCTGCTGGGTAATGGTACTTCCTCCCTGGGTAACCTTTCCATTCTGGAGCATGGCCTTAGCGGCACGCATAATAGCTTTCACATCAATTCCATTATGGCTGTAAAACTTCTTATCCTCAATACTAACCATTGCGGCCGCCGCATAAGGAGGAATATCTTCATAATCCAGATAGTACACATCCTTTTCTCCCTTAAGGGTGGACACCAGGGTTCCATTGGCATCATATACCAGGCTGGTCTGCACAGAACGGAAGGTATCTTCATTCGATTCCCGGACCAGCTTCTTAGCCTCCTGCTGCAATGCGCTTACTTTCTGGGCATAACCTCCAAAAAAGTACCAGCCCAGACCAGCCGCTACAAGAATTAGAAATAGAACCTGAAGCCTTATTAAAATCCAAAATGCGCGGTATTTTTTCTTATGTTTTTTTTTCTTTTGACTTTTCTTTTGATTTTTTTTCTGCTTATCTTCACTCATAGGCTGTTCCTATCTGCTTAACATAATTTTACCATAGGGAATATGATTCCGCTCCAGAATCTCCATCTCCCTTCTCTGACAGGTAAACAGAAAAATCTGTCCGTTCTGCCTGCCTAGCCACTGAAGTGCCGCCTCAAGACGCTTCTCATCAAAGGCCGCAAACACCTCATCCAAAATAATCGGCATAGATTCCTCCTGGGTAAACATTCCGCCCGCCCCAAACCGAAGCGCTACATACATCTGTTCCATAACGCCCTGGCTCACCTGCCAGGGATGCAGAGAACGATTATCCTTTTCTACCATAAGATTCATCTGGTCATCCAGCCCTATGGTATTATATTTTCCATGGGTCATTTCTGCCAGGATCTGAGACATTACCTCCTCCAACTGGTTTCGATTATCCTGATAGATATCCTGGGACAAAGTCTGAAGTGTGGTATAGGCCAGTTCATAAGCCTGTATCTGCTGTTCCAGCTCTTTCTCTTCCTCTGCTGCTTCCAGAGCTTCTTCTATTTCTTCCTGGAGATTTATCAGCATAGCCTGCTTTTCTGCAAGCTGCTCATGAAGCAGCGCTTCTACTGCCTGATGTTTCGCCTGCTTCTCCTGCTCCTCATGAACACGTTTCCACTCCATATCCCTGGAAGCAGAAATTGTAAGTTCCTTTGCCTCTTCCTGCTGCTGCCTGCGGAGCTTTTTCAGTCTTCGTTCCTTTTGGAACCAATGGCATACGCTGCCCGCCCCTCCCAAAAACACAAACAGCAAAAATAACTGAAGCACCATCCATCCTGGAGCTCCCTGCCCCAGTGGATGACGTACTGCATTTAAGATACCCAGAAGCAATCCTGCCAGCGCTATTACAAGAGATATGCCGCCCCGCCAAAGATACCCCTGCTGCTTTTTCTTCTGACGCAGATCTCGCAGATACTCTGCCATCTGATTGGTATCGCGCTCTGGTATAATCATATTAATGGGCTGTCCTGGAATATTTACAACACTCTCTGTCTGCTGTCCTTTTAACTGCTCAATATCCTTTTTAAGGATATTCTCTTCCAAGCGTATTTTTTCCAATTCTTCCTTCCGCTGCCCTGTCTCTTCGTGGTAGCGCTGCTCTGCTCCCTTCTTCTTATCCAGCAGGCGCTTTCTTGCACCTGTCAAGTCTATGTCACTTTCACTTCCAGTAGAAGCATTTACAAAATAATTCTGCAGAACTTCTGCAAATTCTTCTTTTGTTTCTATTTCTGCCTGCCGGATACAGTATGTATTTTCATAGGTGGTTTTCTTCATCCCTCCCAGAAGCATTTCCAGATCCCCCTGCTCCACGGAAAGTTTTTCTCCGTCCATTTCATTTACCAGACTTGAAGATTTCTCCTTATGATAAAAATTCCGCTCCAGAAAAAATGGTTTGCCTCCCACTGTAAATTTCATTGCTCCTGCATAAAAGGAACTGCTGTTCCAGGGTTCATACTGCTGGTAACTGTCATTTTTTCCGGTTTTCTCCTGCTTCTCCATACCGAACAGCATTCCGGTAATAAACTGCTGCATGGTAGATTTTCCTGTCTCATTTTCTCCATAAATCACATTCAGCCCCGGTAATGGGCGTACATTGATATTATGGAGCTTTCCAAAGTTTTTAATCTGAATCTCTGTTATTTTCATTCTGCCATCAACGCCTCCACGCCATAATATAGTGCTTTCTTCGTAACTTCGTTCTGAGGCATTTCCTCCAACGTTCTGATGTACCTTCCCAAAATCTGTTGTCCATACTTAAGCTTCAGCTTCTCAAAATCATAATCTGCACGGCACTTATCCACCACCTGTACTACCCGGTCCATTTTCTTTAATTCCTCTGCATCCACCGGATGTTCCTCATCACAGAACCCACTTAAAGTAATCTTGAATTTCTGATACTCCGGCGCCACACGCAGCCGTGCAGTTATAAATTCTTTTAATGCACTCTGGCCGATTTCCGGGCTGACTTTCAGGTTCAGAGGCACATATTCACAATAATGCAGCGGTATAAACTCCACCGTACACTTATGTTCCTTTATCTCACCCAGAAAGCAGCCATGTTCCCCAGTGTCGCTAAATTCAATGGGCTGCAGAGCCCCTGCCATCACAACCTTATTTTTCACAATCTCCACTGGCTTATGAACATGCCCTAACGCCACATAATCAAAATCACACTGAACAAAATCATTGCTTCGGAACGGGACATGCTTCTCATCCCCTCCATGCGCAAGCAGAATATTACAAAAACCGTCTTTCTTTACCTTAATGTTCTGGTATAACGGCTCTGTTATTTCTTTATGATAATAGCTGAACCCATACACTCTGGTGTCCATTCCTTCCAACTCCACATAGTCCATATGTTCCTGTTTCAGAAAATGTACATTTTCCCCCCAGGGAAAGGTCCGGTAGCAGGACTCAGGCGCAAGATAATCGCGATTGCCGGCCATCAATACAACCTGGGTCTGGGGAATCCTGGAAAATTGGTAATTTACTTCCTTTAATTCCCGCACCAGCGGCTGCCTGTGGAAGAGGTCTCCTGCAATTAAAAGTATCTGCACCTGTTCTTCCCCGGCCTTTCGGATTACATCTGAAAATGCCTGCCAGCTATAACTGTCCATTGCTTTTTTTCTCTCTCTGCCAGACTTTGCTCCTAAATGTATATCGGCTATATGAATAAACTTCATGAAAGTTTCTCCTTTGTGTTTTCTAATTAATTGGTTCTTTTGCTGATTTCATGTCTAAATTTTATTATATTTCAAATAAATAAAATATACAAGTCGTTTCATGGCTATCTTAATTAACTTTCTATAAATTAAGATTAGGGGCTTGTTGAAATATTTTTCTTTTTGTATACTAATACAGGAACGAAATACAAAAGGAGAATTTAACATGAAGAAAAAAATATTTATCCCTATACTAATCTTCTCTGTTCTGCTCCTGTGCAGCATCGGATTTTTTGGCTTTCAATACCTGAATCTAAACGGACGCTGCCAGACATTAGAGACTCAGGCATCTCAGCTTCAGCAAAACAATTCTGAATTAAGCTCAAAATTGACACACAGCAATGAAGAATTGGAAGAAAAGGAAGCTTATCTGGAAGGGCAGAAGGAATATATTTCTGAATTATCCCAGCAAATTGATTCCATCAGCCAGGAACAAGATTCTGAAGATTCCAACGGCTCCGACACAGAAGAAGACAATGACTATGAAGACAACAGCACAGATCCTTATCCCAATCTCTATGCAGATAGTGAAGATGAACAGGCGGAAAATGAAGAAAAAATTGCTTACCTCACCTTTGATGACGGTCCCTCAAGTTTAACCCCCAAGGTACTGGATTTGCTGGACCAGTATAATGCCAAGGCAACATTTTTTGTGGTATGTAAAAATAATGAAGAATATGCCGAATATTTACCTGAAATTGTAAAAAGAGGGCATGCCCTTGCCCTCCATTCTTACAGTCACAATTACAGTCAAATCTATGCCTCCCAAGACGCATTCCTGTCTGATCTTGAAAAAGTCTTTGACTGGGTAGTGGAACATACCGGATATACCCCCTCTCTGCTGCGGTTTCCCGGAGGCAGCAACAACGGTTCCTCCTATGTAGTCAATGATATTATTGACGAACTGGAACGCCGCGGCTTTCAATACTTTGACTGGAATGTCAGTTCCGGGGACGGCAGCAGCCTTACTACCCGGGCAAACATCATAGATAATATCTGCAATAACATTGGAAATGTGGAGAATCCGGTGGTGCTGATGCATGACGGCAGCGGAAAAAATGCCACCCTTGCCGCGCTCCCCACTGTACTGGAGAATCTGTCAAGTGCAGGATACGAATTCCGTTCACTGGATAAGAACGTTCCGCCCGTACATTACCGCTAACAGATGGAGCTTATTGTTCCATCTGCCGCCCCAGGAAACCTGCCGCAACCCTGGCAAGTTTACTTTCTGTCTCGCCAACGCCGCCGTTATCATCCCGGTTATACATCACTACTGAGCCAATGGCGTCTCCTTCACAGATAATGGTGGACACAACCTGAGACTGAAATTCTCCGGCATCATCCAGAGTGATCTTCACAAATCCTTTGTCATCTTTGCGGGCGCAGAAGGTTTCCCTGTCGGTGATGACATTTTCAAGCTGCTTGCTGATGGGCTTGCCGTCAAATTCCTTTTTCCCTGTGCCTGCCGCGGCAATCACATGATCCCTGTCCGTAATGCATACCAGACAGCCGCTGGTCTGGGCAAGGCTTTCCGCATATAATCCTGCAAATTGTCCCAGTTCCCCAATGGGAGAATATTTTTTCAAAATTATTTCGCCTTCCCGATCGGTAAAGATCTCCAGGGGATCCCCCTCCCTGATCCGCAGGGTACGGCGGATTTCTTTTGGCACTACTACTCTCCCTAAATCATCTATTCTTCGAACAATTCCCGTTGCTTTCATAAATAAAATTCCTCCATTTACATTTTCTGCCGTTAGTATTTGTAAATAGAGGAATTTTATACTTTTATTTCAACATATTTGCTGAGATACTTTAAATTTGCCTGCAGACTGCGTATTTCAAAATTGCAGCAGCCTCCCGCAAATAAAGGTTGGGAATGGTAAACCACATAATCTTTGCCCCAAGGCCTTCCACTCTGGTAAGTCCCTGCTTTTTGGCAATCGAAACACCACGGAAAACATGGAAATTACTGGTAACAACCACAACAGAGGCATTCTCCAGATCTGCCTTTTTCTTGGAAAACCGTATATTTTCGTCGGTATTCCTGGACTGTTCTTCCAAAATCATCCGCTCCATGGGAACACCTTTCTCCACCAAATATTCTGCCATAGCCTGGGCCTCTGGGAGTTCTTCTCCCGGCCCTTTCCCGCCAGACAGAATCGCTACTGTATTTTCACTCTCCAGCAAGTATTCATAGGCTGCATCCAGACGCCTTGCAAGATTGTAAGAAGGTGTTTTCCCCCGAACCTGCGCTCCCAAAACAATCATATAATCGGCGCCCGGATCTGGTTTCTTAACACTGTAAAAAATGCAGATTCCTTCCGCTATCAATAGTGCAGCAATACAAATGCCGGCAATGCTGAATGTTGGGATCTTAATCCATTTTGGCAGAATTTTTATCCATCTCATCAGTGTTTCCCAAAAAACAGACGCCGAAATAAGAATCATCCCCAGCAGGCACCAAAAATATGTAAATAAATTCGTCAGGCCAGTAAGTACTGCATACGCGGCAAAATACAGCAGGCACAAACTGCCGAGAATCAAGCTAATTTTTTTCATGTTCTTTTTGTACTCCTTTCGTATCACTCTTGTCAATCATTATACCAAATATCAAGAATGTCATGTATTAATTTAAAACTGTTTTTTATTAAGAAATAGTGAAAAAGATCAGACGGAACGGTATCTTCCAATCTGATCTTTATTCTTGTATAGAACCTTCTATAAATTAAGAGTCCTTAATGATAAATTTCATTCGAAATATTTTAATCAAACAGGGATACCAAAGAAGATATCCGCTCTGTGATTTCTGCCACTGATTTCTCAATATCCGTGTAAATTACGGCTGACTGTGAAGAAAGCTCCTGCATATTTTTTGCAACAACTGCAAATCCTGCTCCTGCTTCCCCGCTCCGAGCCGCTTCAATACTTGCATTTAATGACAAAATATTCTGCTTTTTGGCGATGGCTTTTAAGTAGCTGGTATTATCGTTGATCGTCTGAATTAGTTCATTGGACTCTTCCACGCCCTTCTGCACCCCGCTGAGCCGATCTGCATTACTGTACTTAAAATACTCCAGGTTCACAAGCTGGTTCACAATAATCCCCAGCAAATTTGCTGAGGCTCGTATTTTAGATTCCGTACTGACAGGAACCTTCCGCAGCGCATTAATATACTCATCTGGATTGATTCCCAATTCCTGGGCGGTCTGGCGGAATTTATCTTCATCCGGCGGCCCAGGCAGTACCTGTCCGCCAATGATAGCCCCCACCTGCTCTCCGTTTACCATAATATCCACGGAAAAATCCATCAGACCCGCGTGGCAGAAATATGTACCTGTACACTCATTATCACATTTCACGCAACGTCGTTTTCCCTCCTGGGAACCCCTGGTATACTTCATGCAGAAATCCGTAAAATTGCTTCCCTCTGTCAGGTACTGCCCATCCATTCCTACCGCAATAGCTGCAAGACCTGTGGCATTAGAGAAATCATCCTGAATCTTTTGCAATTTCGATAAGTCCATAAATTCTTTTAGTTCCATTTTATGCTGTCCCATCCTTTCGTCCAGTGCAGGTTTCTCTTTCTGATTTCTCCGCACCCTTCCTGATGTTTCTATTATAGTACTTTCTCAATCTCTTTAATTACAATTTTTAAAGCTTTCAGCCGCGCATATTTTTTATCATTGGATTCAAGAACATGCCACGGTGCATAGGATGTATTGGTCTTCTTCATCATTTCATTAATAGCTTCCTCATACTGATCCCATTTCTCCCGGTTTCTCCAGTCTTCATCCGTAATCTTCCACTGCTTTTCCGGCGTATTCTGGCGGTCCGTAAAACGTTCCAGCTGTACATCCTTATCGATCTGTACCCAGAATTTGATGATGACTGCTCCCCAATCAGACAATTCCTTTTCAAATTCATTGATTTCATTATAAGCGCGTTTCCAGTCATTTTCACTGCAAAAACCTTCCAGGCGCTCCACCATTACCCGCCCATACCAGGTCCTGTCAAAAATTGCAACATGTCCCGTCTTGGGAAGCCTGTTCCAAAAACGCCATAAATAATGTCTTGCCTTCTCATGTGGTTCCGGACTTGCAATGGGGTGTACTTCATAACCCCTGGGGTCCAGCGCCCCGGTAATACGCTTAATGTTGCCTCCCTTGCCTGCTGCATCCCATCCTTCATAGGCTATGATTACTGGAATCTTCCTGCGGTACAGCTCATTGTGCAGTCCCCTGAGTTTATCCTGAAGCTCCTTAAGCTCAATCTTATACTCCTGATCCTCAACCGTTTTATCCAATGGAATCTCCGACAGTCTCGGCAGTTTCTCCAATGGGAATACATTCTGCAAAAGCGGCACCGCCATAGCGCTATTCTGCAATGCAGTATCTATCCCATTCACCAATGTCTCAAGTACCTGAAGCTGCGCCCATTTACGGCTCTGGGCATCTACGATATACCAGGGTGAAGTAGAGGCATTGGTATCGTCCAGATATTGGTCATATACTTTCAGGCATTTATCATAATGCTCGTTCTGCCACACATCATCATTGCTGACTCTCCAGCTTGTACTCTGCTCTTTCTCCAAGGATTTAATTCTGCTCTTCTGTTCTTTCTGGCTGATATGGAAGAAGAACTTCATTACCAGATAGCCGTTATCTGTGAGCTGGCGTTCAAACCGTTTGACACTGTCGATCCGTTTCTTATACTCTTTTTCCTTCATTGCACCATGCAGGCAGCCCTTTGTAATCTCATCCATCCAGCCAGAATCCAGAAAACAAAATTTGCCTGCCTCTGGAATCTTAACAAAGTAACGATATAAAAAGGGTTTCCTCTTCTCCTCTTCGGTAGGGATATCCATAGTTGCAACTTTGAAAAACCTGGGATCAATATTAAGAATCAATTTTCCCAATATGCTTCCCTTGCCTGCAGTCCCCCAGCCCTCAAACAATACAAATACCGGGATCTTGCGTTCTTTAATCAGCATCTGCTGCACTCTTAATTTCATTCTGGCTGCTTCCAGCCGTTCATCCAGTTCTGCTCCATCCGGTTTCTCTGGTTTATTCCAATTTCTTAACATACCTTCTCCTCCTTCATTTTCGTACGAATCCATATCCTGCAGCTTGCTGCAGTATTTTATTTACAGATAATCAATACCTCACTGAAAATCCCCGTTCTCCCATATCCAGTTCCATAGGATTCCTTGTAATCCAGTCTATGCGGATGTAAGTGTCCTGATGCAGTCCCTGCAGCACCAGATCCAGCGATTCCTCCCTTCCCTGAAGCTGCGCTTCCACAGAACCATCTGCACAATTTCTAATCCAGCCAGTTATCCCATAATGGCGTGCCAGCCGGCCGGCCTTGTACCGAAATCCAACACCCTGTACTTTTCCGGTAAAAATAAAATGTTCCCGTTTCACAGCCATTACTCTGTCAGCTTCTCCCATTCTTCCGGTTTAAATCCTGTCAGCACACCCTGTTCCGTCACAAGAACCGGACGTTTTACCAACATTCCGTCTGTGGCAAGCAGTTCATACTTCTCTTCTAACGTCAGTTCCGGCAGACGCTCCTTTAACTTCATTTCCTTATATAATATCCCGCTGGTATTGAAAAAACGTTTGATATCCAGGCCGCTTCTTTCATGCCATTCTTTTAATTCTTCACTGGATGGATTTTCTTCTTTAATATTACGTTCTGTAAACTCCACCTGATGCTCCAGCAGCCATTTCTTCGCCTTCTGGCAGGTAGAACATTTGGGATATTCCACAAACAGAGCCTTCATCTTCTTACCTCCTCATATTCTTTATGACATTTTAACATATCTTTATGGATAATTCAATTTACTATAGGCAAAATCCCTATATTTTAGCTGCTATAGGAACTCGTGCCATACAACCTTTTACTTTTTCATACAAGAAGGCTGCCCCGAATCCGGGACAGCCTCCTGTATCATTACTATTTATTTTACAGTAATCGTAAGCTTTGCTGCTTTTCCTTTGCCGTTATAAGGTTTCACAGTAATGACTGCTTTTCCTTTCTTCTTAGCAGTTACCTTTCCGTTCTTATCAACTTTTACAGCTTTCTTGCCTTTCTTGTCGATGGTGTATTTGAAGGAATTGCTTCCGTACTTGGAGGAAATCTTAGCCTTAATCTGGAAGGTCTTATTCTTTCCTTTGGTCTTCATGGTTACTTTCTTCTTATTCAGAGTAACCTTAGCCTTCTTGTCCGGAGCTTTCTTCACAGTTACGGTAATGGTCTTTTTCTTGGTCTTATCAGCCTGGCTGGTCGCGGTAATCTTTGCCTTACCAGCTTTCTTAGCTGTAAGTTTGCCGTTCTTTACTGCCACAATCTTCGTCTTATCAGACTTCCAAGTTACTTTCTTATTCTTCACATTGGAAGGTTTCACTGTTGCTTTCAGTGTGAAAGTTTCCTTTACACCCAAAGTAAGATTCTTCACATTCAGTGTTACGCTGCTTACTCTTACCTCTGGAACTGTGACAGTCTTAGCCTTTACAGTTACAACACAGGATGCCTTCTTGGTACTGTCTGCTGCGCTGGTAACAGTGATGGTTGCTGTTCCTGCCTTCTTAGCAGTTACTTTTCCATTTTCTACACTTGCTACCTCTGGTTTATCGCTTACCCAAGTCACATTCTTGTTGGTTGCATTTGCCGGAGCTACTGTTGCTGTCAAAGTTTCACTTCCGCCTTCTGTCAGAGCCAGGGCAATTTTATTCAATGTCACATTTGTAACCGCTACGTTATCTGTTCCGGTACTTTCTGTTACGGTTACTGTACATTCTGCTTTCTTGGTATTATCTTCCACGCTGGTAACTGTTATCTTGGCTGTTCCTGCTTTCTTAGCAGTTACTTTTCCATTTTCTACACTTGCTACTTCTTCAGCGTCACTTGTCCAGGTTACGCTCTTATCGGCTGCATCATCTGGAGCTACTGTTGCTGTCAGAGTATCGCTTTCGCCTACTTTCAGCGCCAGGGTTTCTTTGTCTAATGTTACACCTGTAACTGCAACTGGCTCCAGTTTCATAACCTTCCAGCGGTATACGCCGGTACATCCGGCAGCTTCATTTTCTTCGCTTGTGTTGATGGTCATATCAAGCCGTACTGCTGTGGTTGTAATCTCATCAAAGAGGATTCTGTTATACTGATCCATCTTTACACAATCTTCATAACTTGTCTTCAGATTTGCTTTCTGCCAGTTTCCATCAGCATCCAGGTAAGAAACCTCAAGGCTGCCTGGAACCTTCATCCATGCATTATTAGCACGCCAGAATACATCAAAAGCATTCATGGTAACCGGATCATCCCAGGTGTACCAGAGTTTACACTCTGCTCCAGGCGCTGTATACCAATTTACCCAGCCTTTCTTGCCCTGTCCGTCAGATGCTTTTGGCTCCCAGTCTCTCTGAGCGTCTTCTTTTTCGCCGTACCAGTTATCCTGATCATTGGGACGGTCAGAAGCGATGGTTGCAGAATACTCCAGATTCATTGGATTATCTGTTGGCGGACGGAAAGTTACTGTCAATTCTACATCACCGCTTACATTTTTCAGTGTGTATACATTATCCTTAACCTGGTCTTTTACATCTGTTCCATTGACAATCAGCTTACGCACTGCATAACCTTCATTGGGCTTTAAGGTAACCACAAGGTCAGAACCTTCTCTCATCATAACGCCCTTTGCAGTTGTGCTGATGCCTCCATTTAACGGTGTCTTATTATTAACTTTTAATTGATACCATTCGCTTCCATCATCCGGGATTACGGCAACTTTGGAATATGCATGATATCCTTCAGATGCAAGTTCTGGTGCGAACATAGGAACAAAATCATATCCAGCTCCGGTAAGAATCGGGAAGCCGTTCTTTTCGTTGAAGGAAACTTTCATGTAGTTCTCTAAATTCTCTGGCAATGTCAGGTTCTGCCACTCTGTGCTGCTGTTCCTTGACGCCATAACAAATGGGCCGTACATGATACTAGCTACTGTGGAATCTTCCAGAGTATCAGGCGTCTTGTCAAGATGGATGCTCCATGGCATATTAACTTCAATCACATCGCCAATCTTAACATTTTCTACTGTCACATAAGTGCTGATTTCTGCACTCGTCATTTTTTCTTCGCCGTTTACTGTTACTGTGAATCCTTTGGTTGCCCAATAAGGAACACGCAGTTTCATGTTAAATGTTCCTTCGGGATCTGCCTTCTGTCCTGGGGCTTCCTGTCCGTCAGATGCTGACACTACTGTTAATTTTGTAGTCTCAGAGGGGAATGTTGTCTCCTGAACAACCTTCACGCCTTTTTCTTTCCAAGTAAGGGTAGAAGGAAGATACAGGCCTACATATAAGTCGTTTTCTGTCTTAGCATAAGCTGCTTCCTGATATTTTACATGATTCTCCATACCTGTACCATGGCAGCAGGTAAATGCATTGTAGTCATCACCGAAATCTCTTTTTGCGCCAGGTCCAATTGGAAGCATGTAGGTGGTTCCGTTATGCATCTTACTGGTTGTATTTGGTGTCTGGGATGCAAGAATCTGATTGTACAGAGTTCTCTCATAATAATCCATGTATTCCGCATTATCCGGATCGTAGTTGTTCAGCATCTTTGTCATTTTCATCATATTGTATGCTGCACAAGTCTCACAGTTTCTGTCACTCATAATGTTGGCTGCAAGTGCATATGGATCTTTCGGGAATGCTTCTCCTACGCCCACGCCGCCGATGGAATATGCATATCTGGAAACTGTCATCTGCCAGAAGTTCTGCGCTACGTTAAAGTAATGCATATCTGGCTTTCCCTCTGCTACTGTCGCCTCATAAATCTTCAGCGCACCGATAACCTGAGGAATATGCTGGTTTGCATGGCGGTTGCGGATATCGTCCACATTTTTAGCCAGATTGTCAAAGAAAATAGTATTGTCAAATAATTTTGCACCCTTTAAGAATACCTCTGCATCTGCATCGCCGTCTGCCTTGGCATAGATATAAAGCTGCGCCATAGACTCGTTGATTCCGCCCAGCTCGCCTGCAATATACATTGCCCACATCTTGGTAAGCTGTTCTTGCGGCAGTACTCTCAGACGGTTGTAAGCCCATTTGCCAAGGGCCTTTGCAGCCACCAATGCTTCTTCATTGCCAGTATAAGTATAAGCGTCAATCAATCCTGCCAAAAGCTTATGTAAGGTGTAGTAAGGCGCCCAAATACCAGAATCCGGGCTTCCGTAAGGAACATACTGCTCCAGCAGTGCAAACTGGTCTGGGGAATATGCGCTGATAAAGCCTTCGCCCCATTCATTTGGATCTGTACTCCAGTCTTTTACCAATACGCCTTTGGTCTTAAATGCAGCCGGATCGCCCTTGGATTTCTGCTGCAATGTATGAAGCTCTGTTACCATTTCATCCAGTTTTGCCTTGATTTCTGCATCTTTGGTGGACGCATAAGCAAGAGCCAATGCTGACATATAATGTCCAGTGGAATGTCCGCGGAGCAGTCCGCCCGGCTCATCCCAGCCGCCCAGAGGCTTCACATCTTTGATTGTATCTGTTTCTCCAAATGTTTTATAGAAATTGTAAAGCATACGCTTATTGTCAAGAAGTTTCAGATATTCAATGTCACGGTCACGGTTCTGTGTCAGAATAGAACCGTCTGTTCCAATCTTATCCAATGTAATATCATTCAGATCGAAGCTGTCTGATACTACTACTTTCTCAACATCATCGCCAGTTACAACCTTAACGGTTGCTGTTGCTTTTTCATATTCTCCTACCAGAGTACCTTCTACAGTAAATTCACCTTCCGCGGCATATTTCTCTGCTTCAATATCATCCGGCCATCTCACCTGTACCTTGTTTGTGCTGTTATTAGAATATGTTACCTTTACAAACTTAGGCATTGTGGGGCTGACCCCTACTAAAGTAGTTACATTCACTGGTTCAACTTTTGTGATCTGGATAGAATCGCTGTATGCAAGCAGAGTTACTTCAAATGGTAATTCTACAGACTCACTGCCAGAAGTAATGGCAGCTTTCAATGTCCCTGTCTCACTTTCAGAACCAATAGGCGGTCTGGTTACTTTCGCAGTTACATTGCCTTTTTCATCGGCTTCTGCTGGAATCTCAATGCTGCCTTTTGCGCCGGTCTTTCCTGTCCAGCTCCAGGTAATTTTTGAACCCCATTCTCCCTTAGCAGGCAGTACAAGGGTCTTGTCAATAATTGTAGAAAGATCGCCTACTGTCTTGGCAGCAGCTTCTTTATCATGATCTACAATCTGCTTATCCGTATATTCTGACATTACTGTTACAGGAAAAACTTTGTCTACAGGAGCTGCCGTGCCATAAGAGATTCTCGCTGTAATGGTTCCAGTTACATTCTCTGCGCCTTTTGCAGGCCTGGTTACCTTTGCAATCACGTTACCGTCTTTATCCGGCTGCTGAATTACAACTGCACTGTTCTGACTTGTCCATGTAAGATCAGAACCGTTTACTCCCTTTGTAGGAAGGGTAATGTCTTCTGTTACCTGAGACAGATCACCTAAATCCAGATCTCCGTTATCTGCTGTTACAATGCCTTCATCTGTCACATTGTACATTGCTTTAATCTGATCTGCTGTTAATGCTTTGTTATAAATCTTAAAGTCTGCATACTGCCCTGTAGTAGGAGTATCTCCATACTGACTGTATGCAATATAGTTCTGGTCGGTTGCGCCCAGATCCTTTACAGTGATTCCCGTATCCTTGGTTCCAACCAGCTCACCGTTCTCATATAAGGACATAGTAGATCCGTTCATAACAACTGTGGTCAATACCCAACGGTTCTTATCGATATTCTTAAGGCTTTCATCTTCATTCTTGCCTTTTCCAATACCAACTTCTCCTTCTCCCTTATTGATGATAGCGGAATATCCTTCAAACCCAGCATTCCAATTGTCAGAACACAGATAGAAATTCTGTGAAGTGCCTGAACCAAAGTCCCAGATTCTCTGGTAGCCGTTATCTGTGCTGAGCTTTACCCAGGTACTTACAGTAACTGCATCACATTCACTCAGAATACCTTCTGGAAGAATCAAAAATGCGCCATCCTCGCCGCCTTTTAAGTCCAGAGCCTTTACTGCCCTGCCATAAATATTGGCGTCAACAATTGTATACTTTCCTCTTGCACTTCCGCTTACTGCTTCAATCTCCGCAATATTATTGTGCCCGGAAGCGTCGGGAATCTGCGCTGCCTGGTCATTTTGTGACACAAAGTCATAATGAACAAGCAATCCTTCTTCTGTCTCTGCTGCCTGTACGGTCATAAATCCCTGAAGGGAAATACTGGTAAGAACAAGTGCCAGTGACAGAATGGATGCCAGCACCCGCTGGAACATCTTTTCTCTCTTCATAAACCAATCCTCCTTTAAAATTTTTACCAGTTTTCATAATATCCTTTCCTTATGAAACCTTAGTATCTTTATTTTACAAAGAGAATTGGAGGACTTCTATATCAATAATTTAACATGTCTGTAATTTTTTAAACCATTTTTTCTGTTCCATTAATTTTATCTCACCAGAAGCTTATAACATAAAAATGCAATAACAATTCCGATAATACTTGCGATATTAATTTTAATCGTTAGTCCCAGCGTCAGCACAAATACCCCAAGATCTAATACAAAGGGCGTAGTAAGCCCAAATACCTGCCCATAATTCAGCCAGCTCAATGCTCCGATCCCACTGCAGTAGCTGCCAATGACTGTTCCAATGATTAGCCCTGTCAGCATGACAAAAACAATAATCCAAGAACTTCTTATCTTCAATCCCATATCCTCCTGTCAGATTTTCTAAACATAAATTCTATTTTAGAACACTTCCAGGAGAAAAGCAAGAGAACCGCCAGGATCTCTGCCAGGATTCCAGAAACTGTACATTTCCAAAAATCAGTCAGCCAGCCAAAATCAACCGTAGACTTCGGAATCTTAGACAACAATTTCGCTGCATTTATTTTTTGCTCCAGCAACCTGGACCAGAACTCAAAATCAGACCATTTTGCCGGAATGTAATCGTCTGGAATCTGCACCCATGTTCCAGATAAAAACAGCGCTGTCAAAATAAATCCCAAAACAAACCCAAGCATCCCTGCCCTAGCTTTCCATCCTTTTTCTCTCCGATACTGGCTGCACAAGCAAAACAGAAAAATAGAACAGAGTGTCACAGGGAACAAAAGAACACAAAAACCTCCCAATCCCCGCAGAAGCTCCAGATCCAGAATCTGTATTCTCATACCAGACCAGCCAGACCAGCCGGTCTGCAGCTCACTGACAGACTGGCTCTCTGGCTTTTTTATAGTAACTCTGTTTAAGTTCTTTTCCTCTGGCTGCATGAGCGGGAACCGTTCTTCTTCTGCCGGAACTTCCTTTCCTGCATCTTGCTCTCGTTCCGCTGCTGGAAATGCGGCAATTCCACTTTTTCCAGAAATTACCTTCCTTATAATATAGGTATTTCCCTCATAAGTGATTTCCTGCCCCTCTGCCTCTTTACTTCCGAACAATTCCCATGCCGTCTCTTCGTCTACCAGGCATCCCCGCCTGTCTTCCCATCCAGGAACCCTGCATTCTTCAAACAAGAGTTCTGGAGCGCCGCAAAAAATAATCACATCTCTTTGAATACTGCGGGATAACTCCTCATTTTTCAATAAAACCTGCTCTTTCTGCCCCCAAATGCAGAATCCTGGTATCTCTTCTTGTTCTTCCCTGTCATGAAAATTCTCCTCTAATCTTTCCAAATGCTGTTCCACCATAAGTACCGCCTGATTTTCACTGACAGATTCATCCATACAGAACATGATGTTCTCTCTGCTCCAATCAAGATTTCCCCAGCACGCTGCGGATAAATAAAAAAATAAGATTACAATCCCCGCCAGTCCTGCTAAAAACACGCTGGCTGCATACTTTTTCATTTTCATTCTGCCTTCCTTCTCACCTTGCTTCCATCATCAATAAAGCGGCTGGAACTACTGATTACTTCCTGATCTCCCGTAAGCATTCCTTCCTCCAATGCGACCTTCGTATCATTCTTATCCAGTACCTCAACCTCAAAACGTTTTGCCGTCAGTTCTGAGCCCAGGACGCCCTTCTCTTCCTGCAGGATCAAAACATAATATCCCGTCTGTTCCTCATGAAGCGCTTCCAGCGGAAGAACTGTATTATAATTTTTTGATTTCTGCTGGATCTCAACCTCCACAGAGATTCCTGCCTCCAGAACCCCTTCTGGCAGATCAATGGACACATTCAGTAAATCTTTATCTTCCTCATGTTCTGTAATGTTAGACACCGTGTAATCACTGATTTTATCCTTGCTTCCAGAAGCAGTGATAATTACCGGGCTTCCTTTGCTGACATATTTCTCATCTGCCTTGCTGATAGAAGCCGTAATCCGGCAGCCCTTAGAAGTATCGGCAAGACGTATGGCTGTTCCCTCCGTAGTAAAATCTCCTGTAGTAATCGCAATGTTTGTCACCATTCCCCCCACTGGCGCTGTCACTGTTCCCTCTGCCTCTTTCAGTTTCAAAAGTTTATTCAATGCCAGTTCCTGCTGCTGTCTGGTAATCTCATTTTGTTTCCCGGTACTGTCAGAAGCTCTCGGAAGCGACGCGTCCTCTAAAGCCCTCGCCGCATTTTTTACATTATCTGTCCGGGAAGAAAGGGCTGCCTGGTAAGCGGCTCTGGCCTGTGACGCTGCTTCTTCCAGTTCTTTTTTTCTGGCTTCCCAATTTGCCGCATCATTTTCCGGCTGTGCCTGCCCGCTGTCTTCTTCACTGTCTTTCTTTTGCGTTTCCTCTCCTGTTTCTGAATTCTCATATTTTTCTTCTGGGGCGCTAAGGTCTGTCCGCGGTATCAGGGTATTCTTCCCGGAGTTGTCAGCTTCCAGGCTGGTCTGTAAGAATTGCTGCAATTCCTGTTCCGCCCGGTCCCAGGCTGCTTTTGCCTCTGCCACAGCTTCATTTCCCTGCGCCACAGCAGTATTGTAATCCTCTGCCGCCCGGTTTCTGGCATTTTGCTGATTCTGCCGTTCCACACTCTGGGCACTCTGGGTATCCTGTCCCTGCAGTTTCAGCTTCTCCAGCTCCTGCCTGGCTGCCATAATCTGTTCTTCCAGCTCTTGTAAATCCACCAGGAACAGTACCTCTCCTTCCTCTACAGACTGTCCCTCTTGAACACAGATTTCTTTCACCCGCTGCCCTGCTTCTGTATAAACTGCAATTTCTTTTCCAGCTTCTGTCCTGCCGCTTCCAATTACCTTATGCTCAATGGTTCCGGTAGAAATCTTAACTGTTTCCACCTTCGCCATGGCCGCCCCGCTTACTGCCCTTGACAATAAGGTAAATACAAGCATCACCGCCAGAAAACCGCCGAATATTCCAAATATCTTTTTTCTGTCCATTGCTCTGTCCCTTTCCAGCCATCTCTCTCTATTCTTTTACTGCGCCTGCCATAATCCCTTGTTCCAGATAATCCTGGCCTCCAAGAAATATCAATAATGCCGGGATGAACGTAATTACTGAGGTGGCAAATGCCATGCCGGACTTTCCGGTACTTGTAATATCCGGCAGGAAGATCGACAGGGGATATAAGCTTTTGTCCTTCAAAAATGTCATGGGCTGTTCTATCAAGCTCCAATATTCCAAAAAACTCAGCACCATAGAGGCAATCACCCCGGAAGAACCTATGGGCAGGGCAATATATACAAACAACTGGCACCCTTTAGCGCCATCCAATTTCGCTGATTCAATCAAGCTGTCTGGAATCTCTGTAAAAAAGCGGTACATGATAAAAACCGGAAAGGTTGAGAATGCTCCCGGAAGTACAATTCCCCACAGGCTGTCTGTCAATTTCAGCTTATCTAATATGAGATAATCAGATAACATCAATACCTGAAAAGGCAGCAGCATCAATATGATATAAATCAGAAAAAATCCTTTTTTCCAGGGAAATTCGTATTTTGCAAATCCCCATGCCGCCATGGTTCCCACCACAAGCTGTCCTGCCAGAACCCCAAAGGTAATTTTTATGGAATTCCAGAACATTACAAAGAATTCTGGCGAATCCAGTAAAATTTCCACATAATGTTTTAAGGTTGGAAATCCTGGCAGCAGCGGAACAGCCGCATAGCCCTTGCCCCCTGAAATTACCGCTCCCAGGTAACCTGCCAGCTCATCATTCCCCATCAGAGAACCCATAATAAGAAAGCACACCGGATAAAGGGCCAGGACAGCAAGCAGCCCCAACAATACCCAGAGAACCATTTTTGAAATTTTTGCCCTATCTATCATCTTTATCACCGTCCCTTTCTTCTGCCTTTCTCATTCATTCCTTATCCAAAGTTTTCTGAAATAACAGAATCAATCCCAGAAGCACCAGGCTTTCCAGTACTGCCGCGGCTGCCATCTTATCAAAAGAAAAATTCCGGAACCAATTGTTAAACAAATGCTGCATCATATAGATACTCTCATGGGGATAATCTCCCGCAACCAGATAAGCTTCCCGGAACACTTTAAAAGAATTGAGAAAAGACAGTACGGTAATGGTATAAAAAGAAGTTTTCAGGTTTGGCAGGGTAATTTTCCAAAAGCACTGCCATTCCCCGGCTCCATCCACCCTTGCCGCTTCGTAAATATTTTCTGAAATCCCAGAAAGCCCTGCCATCCACAGCACAATATCATAACCCAGGTTTTTCCAGATATAACTGCCCACCAGAATCCAAAATGCGCTTTTGCTGTTCATCCAATCGCTTCCCGTAATGCGAAAATTAGCAAGCCACCCGTTTACAATGCCCTGAGAATGAAAAAGCAGCCTCCACATTAACGCCACCGAGACCGCCGGCAATGCCATTGGCATAAGAAAAGCGCTTTTCACGATTCCGCCATATTTGCTGCGGTACAAAAGAACGGCACATAGAAGGGCGGCAAGTATCAGCGCTGGAATACACAATACCGTAAACCGCAGCGTATTTTTTACCGCCAGCAGAAATGCTATATTCTCCAATACTGCCCGGTAATTGTCAATTCCCGCAAAACTGCCGTCCACCGCTCCCAAAAAAGAACGGCGGACAACGTCTGCATAGGGCAGGAGATAAAATACCAGCACTCCCAAAAAGCTTGGCAGGATCCACAACAATCCACGAAAGTTCTTATGTTTTCCAGCAGTTTTTGTACGCCGGATACGGCGTATTTGATACGGAAATTTCATGATCCCACCACATCTTTCTATCTTGCTCAAACATCCTACTCTGCCAGATAAATATTGACTTTCTGCATAATGGCGTCAGCGGCTTGTTCCGGGCTGATTTCACCCTTTAACACCTTTTCCCCCTGCTCTGACACCGCCTCCATAATCACATCATCCCGCAATGCCGGAGTGGCAAGAGATTCCGCAAGCTCTGTAATTTTTTTAATTTCTTTTTTCGGTGTAGGAACCATAGGATAATCCAGCGTCTCATCTACATTCGTTCCGTCGCTTCCCACACAGACCAGACTGTCTTTTCCTTTATACTGATGTCCGTCGATCACGCTCTTGAACGCCTCCTGTTCTACCGGAAGCCCGCCGGACTGGGAAATTTTCTGTGCTTCGGTGGAAAACAAATACTGCAGGAACTGTTCTGCCGTCTCTGTTTCGCTGCTCTTACTGCTGATCCCCAAGATCATAGCCGGAACGAAAACGTGATCTGCCTGACCCGGCATCAGACCGTAATCTCCATCTTTCAGCTTCTTATTTACTGCACTCATCATTCCATAATCCAAGCTGTCCAATAATCCAACATTTGTATTCAGCCTTCCAAAAGCCAGGTCAAACTGCCCAACACTAAGAGAACTGTTTTTGAGCAGATTTACCTGTGCTTTGCCGGCTTTTTCCTCGCTAAACGCCATTGCTGTAACCATATTTTCCAGGCTTGCTTCATCGTATTCCCCGTAAGCATTCTTCAGTTTGGTAAGAAATTCCGTCATCTTCACCTGATCTAAAGTGCCATCGTCTTTCTGCCATGCCGCGCCACAGGTATACCAGAATTTTTCTATCACCGTCTTTGGGTCCATGTTTACAAGAGCATCTTTGCGCCCGGTAAAAGTATCAAAATCTTCTCCTGGCTGATACCATGCGCCGCCAGCCTGAACCATAGGTATCATAAACCTTGCCGGGGCTGCAAATAACTGTCCCTGTTCATCCTGATAAGCGTTCAAAATCTTTTCAAAATAATTGCCCTCTTTTCCTACCACAGAAGATATATCTTTCAGAATACCCTTTTCCATATATGCTTTCACAGGCATCCCATCTAAAATTAACAGATCCGGCCCTTTTCCTGCCATAATCTCAGTGGTGAGGGTTTTTAATGCGTCGGAGATATTTACGCCGTTTTCCTCAGTGAGAGCCGCCTGATAATTTACATAGATATCTGTGTGTTCCTTCTGGAACCGTGTAATTGACTGCCGCATTTCCCGGTTGTCATACAGGGAATATACCTTTAACTCTTTCTCCGGCATAGCGGGGGTATCTGGCGAATACGTATACTTTAGTAATGCAATCCCTGTGGGAGAGTCAGAATTCGTGTCGTTCGCCGCTACCAGAAAATTCTGCTCATCCAGCATGGCGAGGGCTATGGGATAAAAAGCCGGAGCACCCAGGGAATTCATCTTTCCATCAACCAATTGTTCCATCACGCTTCCGCCAAACTTATAGTGATAAACTCCGCCGCTGGAAAGGCAGAATACGCTTTCCCCCGCATCCATGGTGTCCACAGCCTGGAACAGCCCAGCCTCTGCCGCTCCTTTCTGGAATGTCTCTTCTGACGGAATCTGTTCCCCTGTCCCTGTATCATATACAAGAGCCTCCGAGCTGTTGAAAACAAGCAGCTTTTCTCCTGCCGCATAACTCAGATGAATGTCTGAAGAAGCGTCAAATTCATAGGTCTGTTTCACGCTTCCGTCTTCTATATTGATCTGATAAATTGTGTCAGACGCATTTTCCGCCAGCACTTGGCCGCTGCCTGCAAAACTCAGCCACATAATCAGGTTTCCCGCAGAATTTTCGGAAGCGCCTGGTAATTCAAAGGGAATGCGGCTCCCCGTCCCTTTGGCATCCAGAAGATACAAGACCGGCTGAATTACGCCGTCCCCTTTAAACTCATTAAAGACGCAGACTGCCTTGCCATCCGGCGATAAGGCTGCACGATCAATATATCCTTTCTCACCATCTCCAAGTTCTGCCGGAAAATCATAAGTTTTCTCCCAGCTTACCCCCTGGTCTTTGGAATCCCAAACCCCGTCTTTTCCATCATCCCCATTAGAACCGATAATCCGCAGAGTCCCGTCTTCCAGTTTTTTCATATCATAAATATTGCCAAACGCAATACCCGTATCTATCTCCTCTTCCAGGAACCTTCCCATAGCGGTTTCTTTGTTGTTTTTTTCTGCAGTTCCGTCTGCAGTTCCAGTCCCTGCCTGGTCTTTGCCGCTGCACCCGGCAAAACTTCCGCAGACCAAGAACAATGACAATAGAAATCCTGCAGTCCGTTTTAATGCTTTATGTTTCATATGTTACCTCCTTCATGCTCTGTGTTTCGGAACCTATAAACAGAATATCACAGAAATCTCTAACCTTTCTCTAATTGTAAAATAATTTTTTAGAGATAATTTAGAGATAACTGTGATATACTTTAGCATAAGGAGGGACCCAGCTTCGCTGGGAGGATTCCTTATGCTTTTTCACGTATTTAACTATTTGGAGGAGGGACCCAGCTTCGCTGGGAGGATTCCTTATGCTTTTTCACGTATTTAACTATTTGGAGGAGGGACCCAGCTTCGCTGGGAGGAGCCCTTATGCTTCTTTCCGCTTTTTCATTCTTGAGGAGGGACAACATGCGAATACTGATCATTGAAGACGACAAATCCCTTGCAGAAACACTCCGCTTTCAATTAGAACAGCAGCAGTTTGAGACAGATGTGTGCCATGACGGGGAAGAAGGACTGCACTATATCGAACAGCAGTCTCATGATCTGATACTGCTGGACCGGATGCTTCCTGTGCTGGATGGAATTTCAATTTTAAAAATCACACGGGAAAAAAATATTTCAACCCCCATTATCTTTGTCACCGCACTGGGCGCACTAAATGACAAAATCACAGGACTTGACTGCGGAGCTGATGATTATCTGGTGAAACCCTTTGATTTTGAAGAACTTCTCGCCAGAATCCGCTGCATCTTAAGGCGCCCCCAGAAATGGGAGGGCAGCAAGCCCCTGATAGTGGGAGACATTTCTTATAACAGAGAGCAGAAAAAGCTCCATTGCCAGGATCGTTCCTGCTCTCTATCTGCCCGAGAAGGGAATCTCTTGGAGTTTTTCCTTCACAATCCAGGGCAGACTATCCCCAGATCCTCTCTTCTTGCTAAAGTCTGGGGACCTGACGCTGAAGTGGAGGACGGCAATCTGGACAACTATATTTATTTTCTGCGCAGGCGCCTCAAAAGCGTCCAAAGCTCCATACAATTAAAAACAATCCGGGGCATTGGTTATCAACTGGAGGTCTGATATGTTTGAAAAACTACACATTTGGCTTACATTTCTCTGTACATTTGCCAGCAGTGCTATTTTAATCTTTATGTCCCTAATCTGTCTCTCTTTCTCTGAATCAGAATCCAAAAAAAGCCATTTTTCTGACTTTCAAGTCAACGCTAATCAATTATTCTCTCACTTAGGCAGCCAGTCTATCCTGTCACGGGAGTGGCTGGTGCAATTCCGTGCAGATACCCGATTTGAGATGGATATCCGGGACAAAGGCTCTAAATTAATATTTGAGAATCTGTCTCCTTTGACTTTAGAGGAGGATATTTTTAATTTGGCGAGAAAACAGGCCCGGGAAAAGTATGGCATTTTGGAGGAATCCATGCCAAACAATTCTGTTTTGTCCACCCATGCCGACTTTCCGTTGGACTGGAACGGACAGGACTATTATGCCTCTGTGGCCCTGATTCCCAAAAAAAGCGGCATATTAAATGTTGCCGTCCTGCTGCCTCTGACTGATTTGAACAAATCTATGGTATCCCAAAGGCGGCTCTTTGCAGGTATGGATATTCTGGGGGTTTTTCTTTTAGGGCTGTTTTTCTGGTTCTTTACCTGGCGCATCATACAGCCGATCCAAAAAAGCCGTGAGAAGCAGACTGAATTTATAGCTTCTGCTTCCCATGAACTGCGCTCCCCTCTTACTGTTATGCTTTCTGCCCTTTCAGCTATGCAGTACGCTTCACCAGAAGAAACCGCGCATTTTTCAGAGACCATAAAACAGGAAGGGACAAGGATGGGACGTCTCATCGATGATATGCTTACACTCTCAAGCGCTGACAATTCTCATTTCACCATACAGAAAACACAGGTGGAACTAGATACTCTTCTGTTGTCGGTGTATGAAAAGTTTGAACTTCTGGCACAAAAAAAATCCATTTCCTTAAACGTTATTCTACCGGACAAGCTGGTGCCGCCTTGCTGCTGTGACAAAGAACGCATAGAACAGGTTCTATCTATTCTGCTGGACAATGCTTTGTGCTATACGCCTTCCGGCGGCAGGATCCACCTTGTTCTGGAGGTTCCTTCTGACAAATTTATTCTTCGGGTATCCGACAGTGGAATGGGAATTCCTGATTCTGAAAAACAGGCAGTATTTGATCGTTTTTACCGCTGTGATAAATCTCATAAAGACAAGAAACACTTTGGTTTGGGCCTATGCATAGCCCAGGAAATCATTCATATGCACAAAGGAAAAATATGGGTGGCGGACACGCCGGGAGGCGGTACTTCTTTTGTGGTGACTCTGTGATATGCAGACAAAACAATTGCTCTGTCACTAAAATATATGATTGAAAAAATTTTTAAATCCTTCATCCAATGCCACTTCGTCCTGGGCATATTCCGGCAGGTCATAATAATATGTCCCGCTGGAAATCTGAACGGACAGCCGGTCTATGGGAATACCAGCCTGGCATTCTCCAGAAGGGAATGGCCTGTCTCCGGCACAATTGGAATCTTTTCTTTTCTGTTCATAAGACCTTTCACCCTAATACCCAGAGGGGACAGAGCACGCCGCATAACAAGCAGTTTCCCCTGGTTGGCAGTACCATATAACAATTCCATAACATTCCTCCTTTGTGGCTCTTTAGCCGCCGGTGTAATGTCCCAGCAGGTTCAGCATTTCTTCTCTAGTAAATCTCACGCCCTCAAAGCCCTTATTCCCCAAAAGCTGTTCTGCAAGACGGCTTTTTTTCTCCTGAAGATTTAAAATATTTTCCTCAATGGTATTCTTTGCAATCAGTTTATAGACTGTCACAGGATTTTTCTGTCCAATCCGGTGCGCCCGGTCTGTAGCCTGATTTTGCGCCGCCGCATTCCACCAGGGATCATAATGAATTACAATATCCGCTGCTGTAAGATTCAGTCCGGTGCCCCCTGCCTTTAAGGAGATACAGAATACTGGAATCCCCCCGTTCTGGAATTTCTCCACCAATTCCGCCCGCCTCTCCTTACTCACAGCCCCGGTAAGACTTAAGAAAGAAATATGCTCCTTCTGCAGTTTCTGCTGCAGCCTGTCCAGCATTGAGGTAAATTGAGAAAACAGCAGTACCTTATGTCCGCCTGCCATTGCATTTTTAATCAATTCCATACACATCATGGATTTCGCAGACTCTTCCTGATAGTTTTCATACACCAGAGCCGGATCACAGCAAATCTGCCTCAGTCTTGTAAGTTCTGACAGTATCTGAATTTTCTGAGAGGCGAATTCCTTATCCGACTGTCCCTGAAGCATCAAACGGATTCGCTGTACATGCGCGCGGTACAGCTTCTCCTGTTCTTCTTCCATCCTGGCAAAAACTGCTTCCTCCATTTTCTCTGGAAGTTCTTTCAAAACATCCTGTTTGAGCCTGCGCAGTACAAAGGGCCGTATCATGCCGCGCAGGCGGTCTTTCACCTCTTCCTCCCTGGCCGAAACAATGGGTATCTCCAATTCTTCCCGGAATTTTTGATATTGAAAGAGAAACCCTGGCATTAGAAAATCAAAAATGCTCCATAGTTCGCTGAGACGGTTTTCAATGGGGGTTCCCGTAAGAGCGGCACGAAAATCTGCCTGAATCTCCTTTACTGCCCTGGCGGCCTTAGTATTGTGATTTTTAATATACTGGGCCTCATCAATAATCTCATACCCAAAGCGGCAATTCTTATAACAGGCAATATCCCTGCGCAGCAAGTCATAGGAAGTGATTAGGATTTCCCCGGAACCTGTACCTTCAATCAGAGCTTTGCGCTCCAAAGCAGTTCCTGTTACTGCCACAGCGTGAAGGTGGGGAGCAAACCGCTGAATTTCTTTTTCCCAGTTATAGATCAGAGAAGAGGGACAGACGATCAGGGCAAAATATGGACTTGAAATTCCTTCCTCCCATTCCGAAAGGAGAAACGCAAGTACTTCTATCGTTTTTCCTAATCCCATATCATCCGCAAGAATACCGCCAAATCCATTGGCCTTCAAGGTTTTCAACCACAAAAATCCCTGTTTCTGATATTCCCTTAATATTTTTTCCAGAGATTTTGGCACTTCAAAATCATTATCTTCCACCGTCTTCATATTCCGGACCAAAGCCCGGAATCCTTTGTCTTTTACCGTATAACATCCATTCTGATTCCGCAGTTCCCGATCCAGATACAATGCCCGGTATTTTGGCAATGATATTTTTCCCTGCGCCCACTGCCTGGCTGGAATTCCTGCAGTCTCCTGAATACGGGAAAGCACCGAAAGGCCGCCTTCTTCCATACTCAGAAAATCACCATTTTTCAGGCGGAAAAATTTACGCCTTCTTTTATACGCAGACAGGATTCCCACCAGTTCCGCCAACGGCATCTCCTGGCTTTCCAATGTCAGCTCCAGCAGATTTCCCTTCAGAGATACCCCCACAGACACCTGCGGCGTTTCTCTGACTTTCAAAGACTTCATGGCATCACTGACATAGACAGTGCCAACCTTTGAAATCTCTGAAATCCCCTGTGTGAGAAATTGATACAACCATTCCTCATCATCCGTAAGAATCATTTGATTTCTCTGAGGATCCACGTTCTGGAACCAGGCTTTCACCTGCTCTCTCGCTTTCAACTCCTCCAGCTCATCCCGGCGGTCCAATATCCGCAGTTTTTCAAAAACATTGTACCTTTGATCTCCATATACTGCAGTCATTTCACAGGTCACAGTGTCGGGTTCCAGATAATCCAGATAAATCTCATATTGGGGTTTGGGAGGCAGATAATCACCCTCATGAAATTGCTGCTTTTTCACAAGATAATGCCGTTCCAGAATGGGAAGCAGTTCCCTGCAGAACATAGGCAATTCAGCGTGTTCCACAAAAAACTCATCGTATTTGTATCTATCCAAATATTCCCAAAAAGGCTGGATTTCCCTTGCTTTCTCCACAGGTATGGAAAACACTTCCCCATCTCTCCACAAATACACATATTCTCTTCCACAGGTATAGAAAAATGTTTCCGTCTCCAGCACCACGCCGCCCTCTGCTGCCCGAATGCACATTTCCAAGGGACGTTCCTCCCTGGATAATTTCCACATGTTCCTGGGTGTGTAATTCAGTTCCACAGCAAATTCCATAGTCCCCAAAGCCCGAAAAAAATTATCCATATTTCCGCTGTGAACAGCTACGTAGCGTCCTTTTTTATTATCGTAGTAGTCCAGACTCCTGCCTGTAGATTTCCGGATCTCCGCTTCCTGCAGGAGAAATTCTGCCAGGGGCCTGCTCTTATCAGAAAATGCTTCCAGAGTGTGATAAAATTCCAGCTCTTTCCCATAGGTGACAAATTCTCCGCGTCTTAAAGCATCTGCAAAAATCTGAGTATTTTTCAACACATATTTTCTCTTATTACCGATTGTAAATTCCACATGAATCTGACCGTAAGATATTCTCAAAAACGGAACCAGTTCCATGGTTCCATTGATATGGTTCTGCTGCAGGTTCAAACGTTCTTTTTCCTTATATTGTTTCATCAGCATGGATACCCCTGAACTGCTGCTGCGCGCCGGCAGCATCCCATGACTTGATGATGAATCAAGATTCATCAGTTTCTGAACCTCTCTGGTAAATCCACTGTTTTTCTCACCCTTTTCCCTGTTGACCCCATTTTCTGTCATGCATGAATTCCTTTCCTCTAATTTATCTATTTAGTATAACTTTTTGCCCGAATGGATGCAATAAATTTCTTTAAAAGTTTTTTCATTTTTCCTATGAAAATCTGAAAAAAATAGATATACTATAAATAGCCGTTCTGTAAGGCGGAATGCTGTTTTATAAACAAAAAGCAGTCAAAACACGCCTCAAAATGCTTTTACAAACGGCGTAGAACATTGCTACTCAAATTTTAGAAAAGAGGACTTACTATGCCTGGGTTTACCACACATTACCTGTTCGGATTAAATACTTATAGACAGCTTAACCATACCATCTTAAAACAAACGATTCGAAATCATCACGCTGCTTACAGCTTGGGGCTGCAGGGACCGGACATCTTCTTTTATTTCCTGCCCTCCTATACTATTCACACCAATAATATTGGATCCGTGGCGCATACTGAACACACGGGGAAATTCCTGCGCCACCTTCTAAACAGCAGAACATTATTCTCTAACACAAAACAACAGGAAATTGCCAACGCATATATTGCTGGATTTTTGGGCCACTACATTTTGGATACTCACTGCCACCCCTATGTCTACTGGAAAACAAATTTCACGAAAAAAAGCAGCCGTTACCACGGCCGCCACATGAGTCTGGAATCAGACATTGACACAGAACTGTTACAGTTTTACAAACACTGCCCGCCCTCAGCGTTCCGTCAGAGTTCTACCATTTTACTGACGCCCCTGCAGCTTCGCACCATCACTTCCATTTTACATGATATCTATCGTAATACTTATCCAGAACTTGGCATTTTATCTCCTACGATACGGGCTTCCATCCGCTCTATGCAGCTTGGCACCAAATGGATGCACGATCCTTCTGGAAAAAAGAAAAAATTTGCCGGCAGGCTGGAACAGATTTTATTAGGTTATCCTCTGCTATCTACTCTGATACCCAGTGATTCCGTAACTGTACACATAGATCCACTGAACATCTTAAAAAGTCCCTGGTGCAATCCTTGGGACAAATCAAGAATTTCCAATGACTCCTTTTTCGACCTGATGGAACAGGCACAGTCAGATTATCTGAAAATTCTCAGCCGCTTAAACCGTCTGATTCTGACGCCTTGTCATGGGGCGAATTACCAGCGGCAGACGAAAGCCCTGCTGGAAAAACTGGGAAACTACTCTTATCACAGCGGCCTGGATTCCAGAATCCCCAGCTAATTGGAGTATTAATTTTGCAGTTCAAAGAATTCCCGGATCTGTCCCAGAATAATTTCCATCAGTCTTGTCCGCGCCTCCACGCTTGCCCAGGCAATATGAGGCGTTATCATCAGCCTGTCACTGTCTTTGATGCCCCGCAGCGGATTATCTTTACTCATAGGTTCTATACAGAGTACATCCAGCCCCGCTGCACGAATCTGTCCCTGGTTTAGAGCTTCTGCAAGCGCCTGCTCTGATACAATGGGACCCCTGCCCAAGTTGAGAAAAATCGCTGATTTTTTCATTCTGGCAAATGCATTCTCATCCATAAGGTTTTCTGTCTCTTTTGTCAGAGGCGCATGGACAGATACAATGTCAGAATTTTCCAGCAGCTCTTCAAAAGATACCTGCTGGTACAAAGGCTGATGATTTTTGCCAGTGGTAGAATAGTAAATGACTCTGCACCCAAACAGTTTTGCAATCTCTGCCACCCGCCTGCCGATAGCCCCCATACCGATAATTCCCCATGTCATACCGTTAATTTCTGAAAATTTCCGGTCAAAATGGGTAAACATCCGATCCCCCACATATTTTTCCGATTTTACATAATCATCATAATATGGAAGATGCTCCAACAGATAAAACAGCAGGGCAAAGGTATGCTGGGCTACGGATTCTGTGGAGTAGCCCGCCACATTCCGCCAGGCAATTCCCCTGCTGTCTAAGTATTCTTTATCCAAATTATTGGTTCCTGTTGCGGTGACACACACCAATTTCAGTTTTTCTGCTGTTCCAATGGTCTCCTCATTGACAGGAACTTTATTGAGCACAATTACGTCTGCGTCCTGCACTCGTGATCCCACCTCCTGTGGTGTGGAAAAATCATATTTGACCACTTCTCCTAATATCTCATAACTAGATAAATCCATGTCTTCTCCAATGGATTTTGCATCTAAAAATACTATTTTCATAATTTGTACCAAGCCTCGAAAAATACCTAAATTTTTATTTGAGGCACAAACACATAATTGAACAATATGTGTCTGTATTTCATCCTTCCTTCGTTTTTCTTATTTCCTTTTATATGCTGCAGTTCTTTTGTTGCTCAGCATTCGCACAAATCCGATATCCTAGAATGGCGGCAATTACATCTGCACAAAATACAAAAGACGCCAGGGCATAACATATCTGCATTTTTGTGGAAATTATGTACTCTTTTCTTAACCTATAAAACACTGCCAAGGCGTACAACCCCGTCATCCCCAAACTGAATGCATCCAAAAGCGCGAACATAAAAGTTATACCCACCGTAAATATCATAATCATACAGATTACTCCCACGACAAAAATAAAAACATATGCGGGTATTTGAGCAAGTTTTACGATCATATTCGTCCTGGCAAGTTCCCTTGCACTCCAACGTCCCTGTCTTGCCTGCAGTAGAAACAAAATGTTAATGATATACATAAGGATGCCGAAGAACAGAAGCAGAATCAGTGGGACAAAGATATTGTTAGAAAACAAATTCTCCCACAAAAATGTAACAATTATACTCTTCCCATTGGCAAATAAAAGCACTGGCAGAAGTGCTGCCAGATAGATAAAGATAATATTTCCAATTACAGCAGCTTTTTTCATGATCATCCTCCCTGCTTAGTGTGCCGACCGCATTATATCTGGTGAAACTCCGCAGAATATTCGTTCATCTCCAAGGCGGATTTTCGACGGCGCAGCGGTGGCCGCAGCTAGAAACTAGACTTGACGGCTGTATGGTGTGCATCAGTGCCAGGCAAAATTTTGACGATGATGCGATGGCATCGTCTAGAAAGTTTAACAGCGCAATGGTGTAAAACAGGCGGTTCACAAATTTGATTTCTAGCCGAATTGGGTACTAAAGCGTGTTTGAAAAAAGCTTTCTGGCAGATGTTGGGAATGATTTTTCTAACACACTCTAAATTTTACATCATTTTATTGCTTTTTATATCCACAAATATTATACTATAAAATGGCACATTTCAAAAGAAAGGAATCAAAAATCATGGACATAAAAATAATTCCTGCTTATGCTCATCCTAAGGAAACGGCTGTATTGTTTTCAGAATATACCAATATGCTAATTGCAAACGACAGTTCCTTCCAAAAGTATCTTCAACTCCAAAATTACGACAAAGAAATAGAACATTTAGAAGAAAAGTACGGCTTGCCTTGGGGAAGGCTTTATCTTGCTTACGATAAAGACAAATTAGCCGGCTGTATTGGCTTAAGAAAAATAAATGAACAAAATTGTGAAATGAAACGGCTCTATGTCAGACCTAAGTTCCGTGGACGAGCTATCGGGTCACAATTAATCCAGCAGATTATTCAGGATGCAAAAGTAATCGGTTATTCCCATATGCTGCTGGATACACTGCCTTTTCTGAAAAGCGCAATTAAAATGTACCAGAAATTTGGTTTCTATGAAACAGAAAGCTATAATAACAGCCCCATGAGTAATTCTATTTTTATGAGGCTGGACCTATAGTATAGAAATCGTCGTTTTCGTCAATAGCTGTAGCCTGGGTTCCCATACAACTTCTGCCTCATAGCCGCCCCCATTTTTTACCTGATATGCAAAATAATCCTTTGATGGAATCCCCAGGGCCTCCATCACTGCCATAATGGTTCCTCCATGCAGGCTAAATCCTAAAACTGTAAAGCCCTGATCTCTTGCTTTCCTGACACATGATAGAAAGGCATAGCAGCATCGTATTTTGAAATGTTCTGGTTCCTCGCCTCCTGGAAATGCAATAGTGCCGCCACTGTCAATAAACCTTTGGTAATCTATATTTCCATTCAATTCTTGATAATTTTTATATTCAAATTCTCCGAAATCTATTTCTCTGAAATCCCAAATGACTTCAGGTGCAGTTATAAAACCTGAAAATATTTCTTGCGCACTTTGGCGGCACCGCAAATACGGACTTGTAAATACATAGTCCACAGGAGAAAGAATGCTTTTTAATTTTATTAGTTTTTCCAACTGCTCAGACAGCACTGGCTCATCGGTGCTGCCCACATAGCGTCCCTCCTGGTTGCCCTTAGTGGCGCCGTGGCGAATCAGATAGCATTTCAAAGACACTCCTCCTCCTTAACCTGCCTGATGTTTGTCTTGTTCTATTTCCAGATAACGTTTCAAATCTCCCATCTGTCTTTTTGCCTGCTGATAGCCTTCCTCATAAAGCCTGGTGAGTTTGTCTGGATCCGACTCTGTTCTGCCAACACCATAAGTGGTCTCTGGCGCAATGACAAAAATCTCCCCTGACTTTTCTTTCTCCATGAGTTTTTCTATACAAGCATTATATCTTTCTGGTCTTGTTTTAATATCTTCCACGATCTTAGGATATTTTTTATACAATCTGCTGGTGATGTCCCCGGCACGTTCTGGTTTCTTTATATATCCCCTCTCCCTGGTAAGAACGACAATATTCTTGTCGCAACCTTCCTCAATTGCATGTTGATATGGGATCGAATCAGATAAACCGCCGTCCAGATAATAATGTTTACCTACTTTTACTGGCTGAAACAAAATAGGCAGGGCGCAGCTTGCCACAAGTACTTCAAACTGTTCATCTCTTCTGGGCACCTCTAAATACTCGGGTTTTCCAGTATGGATATTGGTAACACATGCTTCCACTTTTCCTGGAAATTCAGCAAATGCCTCATAGTCAAATGCTTCCAGCTTATTTGGCACTTCCCCAAATACGAAGGGAATGTTATAAAAATTTTTACTCTTTAGTAAATGCCGGACACCCATATACCGCTTATCTTGCATATATTTCTGAATAATCTTCAAATTTCTGCCCTTTTGCTTCGATAAATAGGATATTCCGTAAGCAATTCCGGCCGATACACCGATAAAATAATCCGGCATAATATTTTCTTCTAAAAAAGCATCAGATACCCCACAGCTAAATACTGTACGGCTTGCCCCACCCTCCATGGTAATTCCCAGTTTCATTTCACATTCATTCCTTTCAAAAATTCTCACCTTTTTATTATACTCTAAAATAAGAAGAACAGCGGAAACCCCTGATACTGCTGGGTTTCCGCCGTTCTTAAATTCATGAGACATCGGGGATTCGAACCCCGGACAACTTGATTAAAAGTCAAGTGCTCTACCAACTGAGCTAATATCCCACAGTATGATAACATATCATAAGTGCCCAGTTCCGGAATCGAACCAGAGACACGAGGATTTTCAGTCCTCTGCTCTACCAACTGAGCTAACTGGGCAATTAATCAATAAATTGCGGGGACAGGATTTGAACCTGTGACCTTCGGGTTATGAGCCCGACGAGCTTCCAGACTGCTCCACCCCGCGACAAAATTTAATCAGATAAGACATTGTCTATCTAATGGATAGCGAAGGATTCGAACCGTTTTGGCTTTATCCCACTTATCCTAATGAATGGAGAAGGATTCGAACCGTTTTGGTTTTATCCCACTTATCCCAATGGATGGAGAAGGATTCGAACCTTCGAAGGCGTTGCCAACAGATTTACAGTCTGCCCCCTTTGGCCACTCGGGAATCCATCCATATTATTATCAAAAGCCGATGATCGGACTCGAACCGATAACCTGCTGATTACAAATCAGCTGCTCTGCCAATTGAGCCACATCGGCATTAAAAATGGGACCTACAGGGCTCGAACCTGTGACCCTCTGCTTGTAAGGCAGATGCTCTCCCAGCTGAGCTAAGATCCCATATTTAACGACCCAGAAGGGACTCGAACCCTCGACCTCCGCCGTGACAGGGCGGCGCTCTAACCAACTGAGCCACTAGGCCATTTATCAAAGTATAACAGATCTTCCACATTTTGTAAAGACCAATTTCTATACCTTCAAAAATTCACACAGACGATCCTGCTGTCTTCCCTGCTTCCTTAAGGTCAAGCCCTCGGCCGATTAGTAACAGTCAGCTCCATGCATTGCTGCACTTCCACCTCTGCCCTATCTAC
>CATNCF010000026.1 GCA_950097145.1 uncultured Lachnospiraceae bacterium | reverse complement strand
CTTAAATTTCCATCTGCCGCGTTGTCATCAATCGTTGTAGCACTCGCTACAACTCATTCTTCCGCCTTGCAGATGAAAATTTATTCTTCGTAAAATTCGTCGACATTTAACCGCCGGAGTAATATAAGGAGCAGATACAGGAGAGTAACTTTATTAAGGAGTTGAGTGACGATGATATATGGGAAGGTGAGGATGAACCCTTAGCGAAGGGAAATGGGAATATCATCAAGCCTGATTTTGGTTCAGTCATAGAATCCGGAGAGGGACAGCTAGAACATGAAATTTATATGGATGGACACTATATGCGTCAGGCAAATAGAATCCGTCAGGATAGAAAGAGGAAAAGGGAAGAATTGATAAAATTGTGTAAAAGCGTATACTGCGTAGCTTTTCCCATGATGAAAAAGGGAGAATTTTTTCCTGCATCTGGCAGTATATTTACAATGCCCACTCTGTAATCATAAAGGAAGATTTGTTCCGAACAGTGCAGGGCATTTTACAAAGGGAAAATAATAAACGGCAGAATATGAGGAAACGGACTGCCACAACACAGGAAAGCAAGGAGCTTTTGCTCCATAAGGAGTACTGTGGAGATTGTGGAAGCCTGATGAGTGCAATGAAACGTAACCAGCGGACCAAAAGCCCTATGGAACCTAAGATCTTTTATCTGCTTTCTTTAGGGATAATATAGAGGATGCGGAATTTATTTTACGAATCATTCTAAATAAACCGGCTTTGAAAGTGAAAAGTGTCCATGCGCAGCATGAGCTGAAAAATCTGAATGTCCGTTCAGTAAAGTTAGATGTCCATGCCGTGGAAGAGAATGGAACAGAAATAAATATAGAAATACAGCGGGATGACCGTGGCGCCGGTTTTAAGAGAGCAAGGCATAACAGCAGCCTTTTAGATGCCTCAATCTTAAAGCCGGGACAGAAACCGGAGGAATTACCGGAAATATATGTTATTTTTATTACGGAAAGTGATATAATCGGACTTGATGAGCCGATATATCCAATAGAGAGGTACATTTCGGTACAAGGAAAGTACATTCCGGTGGAAGATGGAGCGTATACTATTACTCCGGCGGTTAAATATCGACGAATTTTACGAAGAATAAATTTTCATCTGCAAGGCGGAAGAATGAGTTGTAGCGAGTGCTACAACGATTGATGACAACGCGGCAGATGGAAATTTAAGCAAGTAAAAACGTCGATATTTAACCGCCGGAGTAATATATATGTAAATGGCGCAAAACAGGGGAATGAAACGGAGCTGGAGAGACTTATGCATGATTTTTCCTGTATCAGGGCGGAAGATATGTATTATTCGCAGCTTGCGAGGAAAATACGGTATCTGAAGGAAGATGAGAAAGGAGTGGAGGCTATGTGCCGTGTCATGGAGGAAATGAGAGACGATGTCAGGGTTGAAATTGTGCTTGAAATGATTAGAGATGGGCAGGTTTCTCTTGAAAAGATTGCGCAATATACAAGCCTGCCATTAGAGAAAGTCAGGGAACTTGCGGAGAAGAAGAGTGCATAACCGAAGTGCATTATGAAACAAGCCCATAAATACAAAGAAGAGGCTTTTGACAGATATGTTGAAGGCTTCTTATTTTTATATATATTTTTTCACAAAATGGAAAAAGTTTTTACACCAGTCTTGACATATCCATGATAGCCCTGCTGTACCAGGTCGGCAATGGCCTGTTTTTCACTCTGGGCGTTTTGGATGCATTCTTTTTGCAGGTCCTGGTACTGCTGGAGCTGGGAAATCAGCGCAGTGTTTGTGGGATCTTTGGAAAGCGCTTTGTTCAGCTTGTCAATTTCTTTTCCATACTGTGCCGCCTGGTTCTGATAGATTTCTGATTTCTGGTAATGAAGCCCCAGTGTGGCGTTTCCGTGTTTTGTCAGCCCGGTTTCATCGGTGAGGGGTTTGTCTGACATGACATTGATATATTACTCCCGCGGTTAAATATCAATGTATCTTGCTTGGTTAAATTTCCATCTGCCACGTTGTCATCAATCGCCGTAGCACCCGCTACGACTCATTCTTCCGCCTTTCATATGAAAATTTACCCTGCGCAATCTACATCAATATTTAACCGCCGGAGTAATAGAAATCTGCTTCCTGGGTGAGCCGTCCGATCTGTTCCTGAAGATAGTCGAACTGATCGAAATCAATCTGCTTTAGCTGGTTCTGGTATTCAGACAGCGTTTCTTTGGACTGCAGTAATGCCTGGTCTGCCTGGTAAATGCTGTCTGTCATTTCCAGCCATTCTTCCGAGAATTCCCGGATTTTTCCAGAGTCTGCTAAAGAATTCAGTGTTTTCTGTAATTTATTGCGCTCTTTGGCAAGGCTTTTTTGTTTCTGCCGTTCCAGGGAGATGAGCACATCATAATAGCTGCGGTCCGCAGGGCGCCCCTGGGCTTCGGAACGGCTGATGGAGGAAGAGATATATTCGGAACGGTGGCTGATGCCAGCCTGTTTCTGCTCATAGGAGCCTTTGGTATTCTGGAACTGTTTGAGGGCCAGTTCTGAGATTTCTTTTTGGGAAGTCTGGGCGGCCAGCTTTGCGGCTGCCTGAGCCGTTTCATTTGCTGCAAGATTCGCGGTATAGTTGGTGGCTGCGAGCTGGTTCATTCCGGCATTAGCGGTGGATTGTGTTTTATTCCGGTTTCGTTCTTCAAGTGTGGTATGCTTTAAGAACCTTCTTTCTCCCGGCGCGCTGTGTCAAGAATATTCTGATAAAAGCTTTCCTGAAACTCAGGATGTTTCATGTCTGTTAAGAACTGGGAAATTTGTTCCAGATACCTGGACAGATCTTCATGGGAAAATAAGCTGTTTATCTCTTTTGCAGCTTCCATGGCTTCTGTTTCCGCTTTGGTGCGGGCCAGTTCGGCATCCAGAAGCTGTTCTATTTTTCCAGTAATAGAGCTGGAAAGATTCATCATTTTATAATGGTAGGTATGTTTTGTTTTAAAATACTCTTTTATTCTATTTATCATAGTCAGTCTCATCCTTTTCTAAAATATGTTGTATGGTATTCCTGATTTGGGGGACATAGTCGTCCAGGTGTGAAAGGCCGCAGATTTTGAGCTGTTCTTGCGCCAGGGCGGGGGAAATATGCCCTTTCTGAAATCCATCTAAAATCAGAAAGATTTTATAACAGGCTCGGGTATCTGTAATGGTGCGCCAGGGCTGGAAGCTGTGGATTTTTTCACAACTGTAACAGGCATGATAAGATTTGCCGCAGATCAGGCAGGTACGGTTTTTGTAATGATTCATAAGTCACCTCAGAACAGCCGCCTGCAGGGATTCCTGCAGGCAGCTATATAAAAGAACGGCAGGGTCTGCCAAAGAAATGCAAAGATAGTTATTTATCAGTTATTTTTAGGCTGCGCTGTCGTTGGAGACAATAATGTCAAAGAGTTTTGCATTTTCGTCACAGTAAGCTTTTTGAAGCTTGTAGCTTGCCGCATGTTTTCCTTCAGAAGTTAGGCTGAGTTCTACGGCAGAGGGGTCAATCTGTGCTCTTGGAATAGAAATGACTCCAGCGTAAACCAGGTTGGTATTGCAGGGATCATGGAAGAGCGCATGTACCAGAAGAGAGCGTACCTCTGGAATGCTGTCAGAGGTTTTGGTGATTTTTACGGTATCTCCAGTTACCGCGTCATATCTCACAAAGACGCGTCCAGTCACATTATTTGGGAATGTAAGTGTTTTTGCTGCGGCATCCAGAGTAAAGGTTCCTGCCTGTGGGCTTCCAGCGCCGGCAGAAGACAGTTCGTAAGAGGCGCCGAAGGTGTTGTCGTCATTGATGACTTTTACTGAGGTGATCTCTGCTCCGGCGGTTCCGGTTGGAACATATTTCAGGACAGCTTCATGGTTGCTGTTAATGGTGATTGTTTCACTGACTGGGCGGGAGCTTGTCGCAGAAATTTCTTTTGATGCGCCAAACTGGGAAGCGGCAAGATCCAGAGAAAACAGACTGTTGGTAAAGTCGAAGGTTCCAGTCTGGGCATTGTAAAAGGTTGTAATTTCAGCGCCCATAGCGTCGGTGACAGCGGTTCCAGTTGCGGCTGTTTTCAGGCTTGGGCTTTCGATCTGTGTGTATCTGCCCACCAGTGCGTTTGTTGCCAGGTCGTATTCCTCTACGGCCCTGATTTTTTCAAGAATTAATTCGTTTGGATTGAAAGTCATAAGATTGTTCCTCCTTAAAATTTGTTTTTGGGCGGGAGCGGATTTAATCCAGTTCTCCCAGCCAGTTTAATTGTTTTTCCGGGATTTCTTTCAGATTGATTCCAAAACCGGAATAACCGCTTTGCAGCAGCATATCAGCACTTTTAATTTTGGAAATCCGTTTGACGGAATCCAGAAAGGCGTTGATCTTCATGTCCCATACATGGGCATGGTCATATTTGAAGCCAGGACAGTTAATCATGGCAGAAACCAAATTTTTTAACTGGGAAACATACGGTGTTTCTTTTGCGCGTTCATACTCCTCTTTGGCGTCTTCAATAAGAATTTGCTTGGTTGCTTCATTGGCGGGAAGCTGGGCATTTCGCTTAAGACCGTGTATGTTCCGCAGAATTTCTGCAAATTTCTGATAAATCTGCTGGTCTATCAGGATATGCTTTTCAAAGTCATACATTACAATCTCTTCGGAGCCCTCTTTCTGTGACAATTCACACTTCGTTAAATCTAAATCTCCGGTTATAATGCTGGTCTTAGTCTGGCTGCAAGATGGAGCCAGCAGACTATAAAACAGTGTAAAGCCGTCAATTGCAGTGTAGTCAACCCCCATGCTGTAGAGTTGGAATTTCAGGTCTGCGCCAGTGGAAGTCAGTGTATAAATCATGCTCCAGTAGGCGCGTTCTCCATAATCACAGATTTCGTCCAGGGTAGGCTGATGAATTGTGATGCCGGGCGCAAGAACATAATCTTTGCCGCGGTAAATCTGTAACTCATCATCAGAAAATGCTTCCAAGTTTTTCACCACCTTTTCTATTTTGTGCGGATTTGCCCTGCTGCAAGGAATATGCAGTAAGAAATCCTATAATGTATATATGTAGTCGCAAAAATCCCTCCAACCCCGCATCCCCCAAAGCTTTCAAGCACATTTAACCGTGTGGTAAATTAGCATGAGGAGTGCCCCGCGAAGCGTGAGGAGCCCTTGTGCTTAGAAGAACAGTGCAAGATAAATGTGCTTGACTGGCTGTTGAGATAGGAGGCAAAGAAAAACGTGCAAATTATGCACGTTTCTGATTATAGCGGCTGTAAGACTGCCTGCGGGATTCTTTGCGGCAGTTATCGCAGAGCCTGCGGTTGCGCTGTTTGTTCTGCAGAAACAGCCTTCCGCAGGCACAGCGTCCATAGGTGATTCCCCGGCGGCTGTTTATGTTGTACAGGCCGTAATATTTTTTCTGATAATTTCGGAAATAGCCGTCTAAGCCCCGGCAGAAATAGCTGACACAGAAGTTGTCTTCCATCCAGCCGCTGGCATAGATCATCAGATTCTGGCTGTCCTGAAATTCATCCAGGGGCTTATAATGTTCAAAAAGTCTGCGGAAATAATGTTCTGCGGTCTGCTGAAATTCGTTCCAGCTTACGTTCATGGTTTCCCTTTTGCGGGCTTCTTTTAAAAGCTGCGCCTGTGCCATGGTGTTTTCCAATGTCCGGGAGAGCTCCTGGGGGGACATGTTCCAGGAGCCGTCTTTTTTTCTGGAAGCAGACAGCCATTGGAAATACAGTTTTTTGGGAACCCTGAGCAGGTCTAAATAGTCCTTGTTCCGGCAGATATTTCCGTCAAAATAGCGGGTATAAATATTATTAATTTTCTGACGGATCAAGCTGGCAAAGTCTTTGTCATTGGTGTGAGACAGACAGACTGTCCGGGAGATAGAAGTATAGGCAGAAAATATCTGCCCGGTTTCAGTGGCAAGCAGGTCTGGCTGGATATGGAACGTCAGCGGTTTGTCTGTAATGGTTCTTTGATTGGGATTTTCCCAGATCATTTGACAGAAAGAAGAAAAGATTTCTTCCCGTTCCGCGTCTGTTCCGGCCAGTTGGTAGTCCTCTAAAATTTCATACATATATACATTCATGGCAATTCCTCCTTGTGCGGGCAATCGTTTCTAAAAGTTTTTGTACATTTATAATATTTTCCGAGATATTCCATGCCCTCTCCAGGGGCGGTTTCCTGGATGGTGAAAGAGTCTGATTTTGGGGAATTTTCCCGGAGGTTCTGCAGAATATAGTCTCCAAATCCTCCCCAGGCAAGCTGCTTTCCCATGGAAGCATTGGAATAGCACGCTTTGATTACATAATTGGCTAGCTCTTCTTTAGAACAGGTTTCATCCAGATTCAACAACTTTTTCTGATAGGCCTCTGTTAAGAGATTTATTTCTGAAAAATTCTGTTCCGTCTGTTCTTCTCCTAGCCTGGAAAGCAGTTCTCTTAAGGCGCTATGATAATCATTGATGATGTGACGGACTTCCCGCAGAATCTTACGGTCTGCCAGGGAATATTTGTGGTTTAGTAAAATATCCCGGTTATCGGCGGCAGTGTTGTCCCAGAGAAGATTTTGCTTTTCCCAGGAGCAGATATAACTGCATAATTCATTCATAGGAGAGGGCGAGAAATAGGCGGGCAGTGGCAGGCGGTCTGCAGGGTTCTTTATCTCTTTATTTTTTTGCTGGATCTGTTCATACGTTTTTAATTTTTTTGGATAATTGTGAAGCAGAAACCAGGGCAGCTTTTTTAAATGATACCGCAGGCTGCTGTTTAAATGCCATCGGATACCGGTTTTGATACTGTCGATTTCTTTTCCCTGGATAATGCGCAGCAGGGAAGCCATATCCTGGTACCGCTGGGCGGTTTCTTCGTCTTTCGCAAGCTTATTTTCAATACTGGTGGCGCAATTTGTGATTTCACCAATACGGGAATCCCGGGTGGCTATTTCATAGTCGATAAGGTTTTCCGGCGTGTAGGGCCTGCGCCTGGCAGCGGCCTTGTCCTCAATGTCTATGATAACAGGCTTGCTGATGCGGGTGCCAAGAAGCGCAGGGTCATGACAGAGAAATACCGCGTCGCCGTCGCAGTCTGCGCCGCCCTGCTGGGGCAGGCTTAAGTCATACATATTAATCATGGCAATGTCCTGATCTTTCAAATGGGAAAAACATTGCTCTAAGACCGGATTGGAAATAAGCTGTACCTGGTTTACCTCAGAAGGGTCCACCAGCGGGGAACGGAAGGACAGAGCTTCTCCCTGGGGAAGGGAGGGGGCGTAAAATTCTCCTGCTGCAAGGGCTCCTTTGGGATCTTTTCCTGCGGCAAACTCCAGATATCCCGCCATATCCCCCACAATGGTGTGGTAGAAGCCGTCGGCGTAAACTTTTCCCAGTTTGGCGTCGTTGATCTGTTTTTTCAGTCTGTAGTATAAAAACTGGCGGACGGCAGGGTCTTTCAGCATCCGGCGGTTAATCTGCACTGCTTCCAGGTATCTGCCGCGGGAATTTCCGCTCTGGGAACAGCCAAGGAACATCATGGAGTAAAATTCATCTCCTTTTATAATCTTTTCAAACAGATCTGTGGTGTATCTTGCAAGTTTTTGTATTTTTCCTTCTGATTCTGGAGAGAGAATATCGTAATTTGTCTTATGTTCGATATGATTGATATAATTTTCATCCCATAAATCCAGGCACTGCAGGTATTGGAAATTCATCCTGGCTTTCAGCCAAATGTTTTTTTTGTGGTGGCTGTATTTGCTGATGCCCAGTTTAAAACTGTATTTTTCCAGCACGGACAGATATGTATTCCAGGCTTCGCTGCCGAATGCCTCCTGGAACATAGAATGGCCCTTGAACATGGTAACATTCCATATACAGTCGATATCCTGAATCTTATGGACAGTTCCATAGATATCCTGGATTTCGTGGATTCCCATCTCGCTTAGGATTTGCCGGAACGGCACGCAGACGGAAAATCCTTTCAGAAAGGGCAGGCGCACCTGGGTCCCGGCGGCAGTATAATCCAGCCCAAGGACCTCACTGGTTTTCAGGGCAAATTCCAGTTCATGGCATCCGCAGCCGTCAAAGGGGGACAAAGGGATATCCCGGTACCCTTCCGCCGTTTCTCTTACCGTGATTGTCTTCAATTCCCCGGTGTTGGAGTCAATAATATTTTTCTGTCGTGTGACAATATAGCGGATGTATTGGTTTTGTAAAGTTTTCTGGTATTCTCCGATAATCACAATCCGGGGCATAAAATCCGGAATCAGGGTGCAGGAGCTGAATAAAAGACAACGCTGCGCTTCGTATTTGGAAATAACGCATTCTTTAACCGGAAGATCCAATTGGCTGATTTGATACAGTGGTTCAAAAATGTCCTTGGATACAAAGGCAGTAATACCGTCTTTGCTCTGGGAAGCAGATTTGCCAAAACGCAGATAGCGTCTGCCATTATAGACAAATCCATGGGCAAGAATCTCTCTGAGTTTTGGAATGATTTTCGGGGATTTTTTTGCAGTGACTAAAATTAATTCTGGAATATGCTTTTGAGGGATCCCACGCAGGCGCTGAATCTGGTCAAAGAGCAGGGAATCGCCTTGGGCAATAAGATAGTCTGCCTCTTCTTCCTGTGACAGAAGAACCTGGCAGTCTGAATCAATAATTAATTGGATCGGAAGCTTTACCAGTGTGTACTGGATGCTGTTTGCCGTTATGTTTTTTACATGATTTGATAATGCAGTATTTTTCATAAGTCTGTTTCTCCTTTTTTAGTGTGCAGAACGTTTTCTTTTGGGAGGAGAATACAAATAATGATTTTAAATGCATTACTTAAAACCAGTTTACCACGGACTTTAGGAAGTGTCAATAGTTTTAAATGCACTAGTTTGTGAAACGTTGACTTTCACAAAGACCTGTGCTACAGTAATAGAAAGAGTGATGCATTTAAAACGGTGGGCAGAGAGAGGTATTTCATGAAATCATTAGAGCGACTGGAGGAATTTCAGGCGGAGTCCCTGGACTTTCAGAAAATTGGGAATTATATCCGCAGGCAGAATCCCTTTCGCTATGAAGAAGCGTACGGAAGAGATTTTATTCATTTTACAGATGAGGATCTGATGGACTTGTTTATCAGGAAATTTGGACAGTATAAGCCTTCAGTGATGTCTGTTGTTTTTGGAAAGTACAGGCGGTTTTATGACTGGTGTGTGAAGAAGCAGTACATTTTGGAAAATCCATTTGAAAATTCGAAATTTTTAAGTTATGAATATCTGGTAAGGGTGGCTGCAGCAAATGGAAATGTGCCATATTATTCAAGGGAATATGTGCTTCGTCTCTGCCGGGAACAGCAGGGAGAAGAGGAGTATTATAAAGCCATGGCATTATCCCTTTTTGAAGGAGTTAAATCCTATTCCCAGCTTGCCCGCCTCAAGTGGACGGATGTTGATCCAGAGAAGAAGGTATTGTCTGTTGGAGCGCAGAAGATACAGATTTCAGGGGAATTGCTGGAAGCATATGAAACCGTAAGGCAGCGCAGCTATTTTCAGACAGGAGAACGAAAACAGGCGCTGGATCAGTCCAGTGAAGCATTGATCCCGCCTTTGATCCGCCATGGATGCCAGAATTCTTTCAGCGGAGAAAATTACCGTTATCTGTCAAATGCCATTTCCAGGAAAATGACGTCCTTGGGACTGTCTGCGCCGGGACTGTATGAATCTGGCATTATGCACCGTCTTTTGCAGCAGTTTGGGGAATTTGAGATTCTTGAATATCTTGTGCCGGAGCATCCATTGGAGAAAGCCTGTATGAGCCGGAAAAATAAGGAGTTAGAGGAATTTTTTAAGGAACATGCAATCCCCCTTACCGGAAAAGATTTTTCTTTTGATTTTAAGGGATATGGATTACTTTTAAAATATGGAAAAGTTTCCCAAAAAGGGGATTGACAAACAAACGTTCACAATATATAATAACACCATAGCAGAACGAACGTTCCTTTTGGGAGGGAAGTATTGTGGAGTTTGAAGCAATTATTTTAGAACATACGGGGAAGGATATTTATATTGGAATTGAAGCGCCTAAGGAGCACAAGCGTCAGGAAGCGGTTATTCAGAACTATCAGGTATTGTCGCAGTTTGGACGGGAGTATCATGGAGAGGGAACGGCATGTATCTGTTCTGCGGGAAACAGCAGGGAAGGCATCAGGCTGGAACTGAAGGCGGCCATAGAGCGCTGGGAATGCATTTTTGATATGATTGATATTGAAGCCAGGTATAAGAGGTATTTTTATCATATTTATATTATGAATTGTATCAATGCAGACATGAACCGGTGGTTTGTACAGAAACAGAAGGAAACAAGTGATTTACAGATTTTGCGGGATATGCTATGATAGGTAAGAACGCATTAGGTATGGAAAATAGCCGGGATTCGGCTGAATGCAGATAGAAAGTGAGAGGAAGATTATGTTAGTTTTTATTATTGGCGGAGTGGTTCTGGTTGCAGTGATTGTTGCAGTGGTGGCTTCTGTGGCCGGGGCTGTGGCGGGAGTGACAGACGAAGACGATGAAGAATAGAAGAGAAAGGCAGAAAGAGAGCGTTTAATTTTGAAGGAACATGTGATAGACAGAATTTTGCCGGGCAGCATTGCAGAGGAACTGGAAGTAGAGCCTGGAGATGTGCTTTTATCGGTAAACGGGCATGAGATTGAGGATGTATTTGATTATCATTATTATACCAATGAAGAATATCTGATTGCAGTGATCCGGAAGAAGAGCGGTGAAGAGTGGGAATTGGATATTGAGAAAGAGTATGAGGATGATCTAGGGATTGAATTTGAAAATGGCCTTATGGATGATTATAAGTCCTGCCATAACAAATGCATTTTTTGCTTTATTGATCAAATGCCGGAAGGAATGCGCGATACCTTATATTTTAAGGATGATGATTCCCGTCTTTCTTTTCTTCAGGGAAATTATGTAACCCTCACCAACATGAAAGAGCGTGATATAGAGCGGATCATTGCTTATAAACTGGGGCCAATCAACATTTCTGTGCAGACCACGAATCCGGAACTGCGCTGCAGAATGCTGAATAACCGTTTTGCTGGGGAAGCGCTTCAGAACATCGGCAGGCTTTATGAGTCAGGGATACCTATGAATGGGCAGATTGTGCTTTGTAAAGGCGTTAATGACGGGAAGGAACTGGAACGGAGCATTCAGGATCTGATGCGGTATATGCCGGTAATGCAAAGTGTCTCTGTGGTTCCGGTGGGGCTGAGCCGTTTTCGTGAAGGGTTATTTCCTTTACAGCCTTTTTCAAAGGAAGACGCGGGAGAAGTCTTAGATATGATTCATTATTTTCAAGAATTGTGCATGAAGGAATGCGGGATTCGTTTTATCCATGCCAGCGATGAATGGTATCTGTTAGCAGAACGTAAATTGCCGCAGGAAGATTGTTATGACGGGTATCCCCAATTGGAAAATGGCGTGGGAATGCTGCGGCTTTTGAAAACAGAATTTGCCCAAGGGCTTAAGGCGGCCATTGCTTCCAGAAACAGCAGAAAGGCGGAACAGAATAATATAGAAGAAACACATTCCGTTTCTCATATTACAATTGCCACCGGATGCCTGGCTGCCCCTGTAATACAAGAACTTGCCCAGGCGTTTATGGGAAGTTTTCCAGGAGTGCAGGTGCAGGTGATTTCCATTGTGAATCATTTTTTTGGAGAACAGATTACGGTTTCCGGACTTCTGACAGGACAAGATCTGATGGAACAGTTAAGAGGCAGGGAACTTGGGGACAGGCTGCTGCTTCCATGTAACCTGCTGCGCAGCGGAGAGGAAATTTTTCTGGATGATATGACGCTTGCGCAATTGGAAAATGCTTTACAGGTGAAGATAGATATTGTAAAATCAAGCGGACAGGATCTGGTATCCTGTCTGTTGCAGGATCAACAGGATTCTTTCAAAAGATTTTAATGGATAGAAAAGTAGAATAGGAGATTAGAATGAGTAAACCGGTAGTTGCGATTGTAGGACGCCCGAATGTGGGGAAGTCTACCTTGTTTAATGCACTGGCAGGAGAACGAATTTCCATTGTACAGGATACGCCGGGGGTGACAAGGGATAGAATTTATACAGATGTGGAATGGCTGAATATGGTGTTTACCTTGATTGATACCGGGGGCATAGAGCCGGACAGCAGTGATATTATTCTAGCACAGATGCGGGAACAGGCACAGATTGCCATTGATACTGCGGATGTCATTATCTTTATTACCGATGTGAGGCAGGGACTGGTGGATTCAGATTCTAAGGTTGCCGATATGCTGCGCCGTTCCAGGAAGCCCGTGGTCCTGGTGGTTAATAAGGTGGACAGTTTTGATAAGCTTATGCCGGATGTGTATGAATTTTACAATCTGGGAATTGGAGATCCCGTCCCCATCTCCGCGGCATCTAAGCTGGGAATTGGAGATATGCTGGATGAGGTAGCAAAACATTTCCCGGAGGATGTAGAAGAAGAGCGTGAGGATGACAGGCCGAGGGTGGCGATTGTGGGGAAGCCGAATGTAGGGAAATCCTCTTTGATCAACCGCCTGCTGGGAGAGGAACGTGTGATTGTTTCAGACATTGCTGGAACCACAAGGGATGCCATAGATACTGAAATTATCTGGAATGGCAGAGAATATATCTTTATTGACACGGCCGGGCTCCGCCGTAAGAATAAGATTAAAGAGGAACTGGAACGGTTCAGCATTATCCGCGCTGTGACGGCGGTGGAGCGTGCAGATGTGGTGGTAATCGTGATAGACGCCGTGGAAGGGGTTACGGAGCAGGATGCCAAGATTGCAGGCATTGCCCATGAGCGGGGCAAGGGTATCGTCATTGCGGTGAATAAATGGGATGCAATTGAAAAGAATGATAAGACAATTTACAGACATACAGAGCGGATTCGTGAGATTTTAAGCTTTATGCCTTATGCAGAGATTTTGTTTATTTCAGCAAAAACCGGGCAGCGCACCCAGAAGTTATTTGATATGATTGACGTGGTTTTGGAAAATAATTCTATGCGTGTGGCCACGGGGGTACTGAATGAAATAATGAGCGAGGCAGTGGCCATGCAGCAGCCCCCTTCTGATAAGGGCAAGCGGCTGAAACTGTATTATATTACCCAGGCAGCAGTGAAACCGCCGACGTTTGTGATTTTTGTCAATGATAAGGAATTAATGCATTTTTCTTATACAAGGTATTTAGAGAATCGCATCCGGGAGGCATTTGGCTTTCGGGGAACGTCGTTAAAGTTTATCATACGGGAAAGGAAGAATAAATGACGATGACTGCAGCACGGGTGAGTTGTATTTTCATAGGTTATGTACTTGGCATGTTTCAAACAGGGTATATTTACGGGAAACTGCATCATGTGGATATCAGACAGCACGGCAGCGGAAATGCAGGCGCTACCAATACGCTCCGTACTCTGGGGTGGAAAGCGGGGCTTATTACCTTTGCCGGAGATTTAGGCAAAGCCATGCTTGCCATGCTGATTGGCTGGCTTTTATTTCGGGACAAATATGCCGACGGAGTGAAGCTTCTGGAAATGTACGCCGGATTTGGCGCGGTCCTGGGGCATAATTTTCCATTTTATATGAAGTTTAAAGGCGGAAAAGGAATTGCGTGCACGGCAGGGTTTATTCTGGCATTTTATCCGCCCATGGCTCCTTTGTGCCTTCTTTTGTTTATTGTAACTGTTGCTGTTACCAGATATGTGTCTCTGGGTTCTATTCTGGTTATGATCTGTTTTTGGGTGCAATTGGTTCTATTTGGGCAGCTCGGGCATTTGAATGTGAATTCAAATCTGATACTGGAAATCTATATTGTAGGGGCGCTGTTTTCTGTTATGGGAATCTGGCGTCACAGAGAAAATATAAAACGGCTGCTTGCAGGCAAAGAGAATAAATTTTCTATGGGTAACAAAATGGAACAGAAAGAAGGGGAAAAATAATGGCGAAAGTAAGTATTATCGGGGCAGGGAGCTGGGGAACAGCCCTTGCTGTGGTTTTAAATAACAATGGACATCAGGTTATCATCTGGTCTGCCATTGAGGACGAAATTCAGATGCTGAAGGAAAAAAGAGAACATGTGGCGAAGCTCCCAGGAGTCAGGCTTGCGGCAGAGATTCAATTGACGGCTGACTTGAAGGAAGCAGTGGAAGACCGGGATCTTCTGGTGCTTGCAGTGCCCTCTGTCTTTACCAGAACGACAGCGGGAAAAATGAAGCCTCTGGTAAAGGAACAACAGTTGATTGTCAATGTGGCAAAGGGAATAGAGGAACAGACATTGATGACATTGACAGATATTATTGAGGAGGAAATTCCCCAGGCAAGAGCCGCGGTATTGTCTGGACCCAGCCATGCGGAAGAAGTGGGCAAAGGGCTTCCCACTACCTGCGTGGCAGGAGCCAGAACCAGGGAAGCGGCAGAATATGTCCAGAATATTTTTATGAATGATGTATTCCGGGTTTATACCAGCTCAGATATGATGGGTATCGAGTTGGGGGGAGCCCTGAAAAATGTGATAGCCCTGGCGGCAGGGATGGCAGACGGCCTGGGCTATGGAGACAATACAAAGGCGGCATTGATTACCCGGGGGATTGCGGAAATTGGAAGGCTTGCCCTTGCCATGGGTGCAAAATATGAGACTCTCAGCGGGCTCACAGGAATCGGGGATTTGATTGTTACCTGTGCCAGTGTGCACAGCCGCAACCGGAAGGCCGGGATGCTGATTGGCCAGGGAAAGACCATGGAAGAAGCGACCCAGGAAGTTCAGATGGTAGTGGAAGGGATTTATTCGGCCAAAGCAGCTATGGAACTATCCAGGAAATATCAGGTTCCAATGCCCATTATCGAACAGGTAAACCAGGTATTGTTCCAGGATAAGCCTGTAAAAGAAGCCGTGCAGGAGTTGATGCTCCGTGATAAAAAAGCAGAACACGAGGAAAGCTGGCAAGGAGTGTAACAATGCTGGAACCAGGACATGTGCTGGCACATCGTTATGAAATTCGAAGAAAACTTGGACAGGGAGGAAGCGCCCTGGTGTATCTTGCCTATGACAGGAACAGTGGAAGAAACCGGGCGCTGAAAGAAATAAAATTTGCCGGAGACGGAAAGGTACATAAGCGGGTCCAGCAGGAAGCGGAACTGGTATGGCAACTTAATTATCCTTATTTTCCAGAAATTTTTGAGGTTCTGACAATGCAGGAAGCGGATTATATTGTCATGGAATATCTGGAGGGAGAAACCTTGGGTAACCGCCTGCGCCGTGCAGGCCCCCAGCCCTGGCAGGAGGTGCGGCGCTGGGGAAAGGATCTCTGCCTGATGCTTGAATATCTGCACCAGCATACCCCTTCCCTGATCTATCAGGATATGAAACCAGACAACGTTATGGTACAGCCCAGAGGGAATCTGCGCCTGATAGATTTTGGAACTGTTTTAAAGGTACAGGAAGGCAGGGAGGGGCTGCGCTTGGGAACCAAAGGTTTTGCAGCTCCGGAACAGTTTGATTATAAGAAGAATATAGATGTAAGGACAGATGTTTATAGTCTTGGACAGACGTTGTGCCAGCTTCTTACCGGAAATGAACCGGGAGAATTTTCTGACAGGGAATTCCGGATTTCAGGCAGAAGAAGGTTTCCCAGGAAACTGAACAGGATTTTAAGGAAGTGTATCAGGGAAAATCCAGAAGACAGATATCAGAGCTGTCAGCAATTGAGAGAAGCTTTGTGCGAAATTTGACATAAGGAAAGGAAGGCTGATATGGCAGAGAATCAGGAATACAGTGCGGGGAATATTACAGTACTGGAGGGGTTGGAAGCCGTAAGAAAAAGGCCGGGGATGTATATTGGAAGCGTATCCCGCAAAGGTTTGAACCACTTAATATATGAGATTGTAGACAATTCTGTGGATGAGCATCTGGCAGGATTTTGTGATACGATAAAGGTAACTTTGGAAAAAGACGGTTCCTGTACCGTTTTGGATAACGGCAGAGGAATTCCCGTAGGAATGCATGAAAAAGGGGTGTCGGCAGCCCGGTTGGTGTTTACCACACTCCATGCAGGAGGAAAATTTGATAATGACGCGTATAAAACTAGCGGCGGGCTTCACGGGGTTGGTTCTTCTGTGGTAAACGCATTATCGCTTTGGCTTGATCTGGAAGTTTATTTAGAAGGACAAATTCATCATGACCGTTATGAGCGCGGGAATCCTGTGATTGCGTTGGAAGAGGGGCTGCTGCCTGTGACAGGGAAGACGCGCAGAACAGGTACCAGGATTAATTTTCTGCCAGACCCGGAAATTTTTGAAAAGACCCGGTTTAAAGAGGAAGATGTCAAGAGCCGTCTTCATGAAACGGCATATTTAAATCCAAAACTTACCATTATTTATGAAGATAAACGGGGAGAACTGACAGAACATGTGGAGTTTCATGAAGAAGAAGGGATTATCGGGTTTGTAAAAGATCTAAATAAGAATACGGAGGCTGTCCATGATGTAGTTTACTTTCAGGGAGAAAATGAAGGGATTACTGTGGAGGCAGCGTTTCAGTATACCAATGAGTTCCATGAAAATGTGCTGGGATTCTGTAATAATATTTACAATGCAGAGGGAGGCACGCATCTTACGGGATTTAAAACGGTGTTTACTACCGTGATTAACAATTATGCCAGAGAGCTTGGGATTTTAAAGGAAAAGGATTCGAATTTTACTGGCGCTGATGTCAGAAATGGGCTTACAGCCATCATCTCCATAAAACATCCGGATCCCAGGTTTGAAGGGCAGACGAAAACAAAGCTGGATAATCAGGACGCGGCTCGGATCACCAGTAAAATTACCGGGGAAGAGATTCAATTATACTTTGATAAGAATCTTGATACGTTAAAAAAAGTCATTTCCTGCGCGGAAAAGGCGGCAAAGATCCGTAAGACGGAAGAAAAGGCTAAGACGAACCTTCTGACGAAACAGAAGTTTTCATTTGATTCCAATGGGAAACTGGCAAACTGCGAGAGCAGAGACGTTTCCAGATGCGAGATATTTATTGTGGAAGGAGATTCTGCAGGAGGCTCCGCTAAGACGGCAAGAGATCGGAATTATCAGGCAATTCTGCCTATCCGCGGAAAAATTCTCAATGTGGAGAAGGCCAGTATCGACAAAGTACTTGCCAATGCAGAAATTAAGACCATGATCAATGCATTTGGGTGTGGATTTTCAGAAGGATATGGAAATGATTTTGACATTTCCAGGCTGAAATATGATAAAATAATTATTATGGCAGATGCGGATGTGGATGGGGCGCATATTTCCACATTGCTGCTTACCTTATTTTACAGATTTATGCCAGAACTGATTTTTGAGGGGCATATTTATATTGCTATGCCTCCATTGTATAAAGCAATTCCCAGCAGAGGAGAGGAAGAATACCTGTATGATGATATTGCGTTGGAAAAATACAGAAAGCGCCACAAGGGTTCTTTTACACTGCAGCGGTATAAGGGTCTTGGGGAAATGGATGCAGACCAGCTCTGGGAGACAACTTTGAGTCCCGATACGCGAATCTTAAAGCAGGTGGAGATTGAGGATGCCAGAATGGCGTCAGATGTGACGGAACTGCTGATGGGTACGGAGGTTCCTCCCAGAAGGGAATTTATTCATGAACATGCTCATGATGCAGAGCTTGACATATAAACTTGACAGAATAGAGACAGAATGTTTGCAGAAAGGAATTTATCATGCACCAAAATGAACAGATTATCCGGACAGAATATTCTGAAGTAATGCAGAAATCATACATTGACTATGCCATGAGCGTCATTATTGCCAGGGCTTTGCCAGATGTCCGTGACGGGCTGAAGCCAGTGCAGCGAAGGACTCTTTATGATATGCATGAATTGGGAATCCGCCATGACAGGCCATACCGGAAATGCGCCCGTATTGTAGGCGATACCATGGGTAAATATCATCCCCATGGCGACAGCTCTATTTATGAGGCGCTGGTTGTTATGGCACAGGAGTTTAAGAAGGGTCTTCCTTTGGTAGACGGGCATGGCAATTTTGGTTCTATTGAGGGGGACGGCGCAGCGGCAATGCGATATACGGAAGCGCGCCTTGAGAAAATTACGCAGGAGGCATATCTTGCTGATCTGGATAAAAATGTGGTGGATTTTGTTCCAAATTTTGATGAGACAGAACAGGAACCTTCCGTGCTTCCAGTGAAGGTGCCAAATCTTCTAATCAATGGTACAGAAGGCATTGCGGTGGGCATGGCGACCAGTATTCCTCCCCATAATTTTTCAGAAGTTCTGGATGGCGTGAAAGCATATATGAAAAATCCAGATATCACTGCAAGAGAATTGATGGAATATATCAAAGGACCCGATTTTCCAACCGGGGGAATTGTAGTGAATCAGAAGGAGCTTTTGAATATCTATGAGACTGGAACCGGGAAAATTAAGATAAGGGGAAAGGTAGAGATTGAACAGGCCAAAGGCGGCAGACAGCGTCTGGTCATTACAGAAATTCCTTACACCATGGTAGGCGCTAATATTGGAAAGTTCCTGATGGATGTAGGCAATTTGGTGGAAACAAAGAAAACAGCGGATATTGTGGATATTTCCAATCAGTCTTCCAAGGAAGGAATAAGGATTGTTCTGGAATTGAAAAAAGGAGCTGACGTGGAGAATCTCTGCAATATGCTCTATAAAAAAACACGGCTGGAAGATACTTTTGGTGTAAATATGCTTGCCGTAGCAGACGGCAGGCCAGAGACAATGGGAATTGTGCTGATTATCCGGCATCATGTGAATTTTCAGTATGAGCTTGCTGCCAGAAAATATAAGACGCTGCTGGCTAAGGAACTGGATAAAAAGGAAATCCAGGAAGGACTGATCCAGGCATGTGATGTGATTGACCTGATTATTGAGATTCTGCGGGGAGCCCGGAATATCAAAGATGCCAAGGATTGTCTGATGAATGGGAATACTGAGAAGATAAAATTCAGATATAAGGGCTCTGTGGAAGATGCAAAACAGCTTCATTTTACAGAACGCCAGGCATCGGCCATTCTTGAGATGCGTCTCTATAAACTGATTGGCCTGGAGATTGAGGCATTGATGAAAGAACATGAAGCCACACTTTCTAATATTGCAAAATATGAGGAGATTTTGGGAAGCCGAAGTGTAATGGCAAAGGTGATTGTAAAGGAGTTGACAAAGTTCCAGAAGGAGTATGGCAGGCCCAGAAGGACTCAGCTTGAAAATGCCAGGGAAGCGGTCTATGAAGAGAAGAAAATAGAAGAACTGCCAGTGGTTCTTCTTATGGACCGGTTTGGTTATGCCAAGACCATTGACGTATCGGCCTATGAGAGAAACCGTGAGGCGGCAGATCATGAGAATAAATATGTGATACCGTGTATGAATACGGATAAGCTCTGTATTTTTACGGATAAGGGACAGCTGCATACAGTAAAGATATTGGAACTCCCTTATGGGAAATTCAGGGATAAGGGAACTCCTCTGGATAATGTCAGTAAATATGACAGCAGTGAAGAAACAATTCTTTATATTAATTGTATGGAACGCCTGCGGGGAAAGAAACTTCTGTTTGCCAACAGTCAGGGAATGATTAAAGTGGTGGATGGAGATGAATTTGACGTATCCAAGCGCACTACAGCGGCAACCAAGCTGAATGAGGGTGAAACGGTATTATTTGTAGAGGTTTTGGAAGAATTAGAGAATGAGACTGTGGTAATGCAGACAGAGAATCATATGTTTCTGCGTTTTCCTGCGGCAGATATTCCCAGGAAGAAAAAGGGAGCCATTGGTGTCAGAGGAATGAAGATTGCACCCAAAGACCAATTAAAAGCAGTTTTCCTTTTAGGAGAAGAAGAGAAATCTATTGAGGAGAAGGACAGGCAGATTATACTGAACAGACTTAGAATCGCGTGCCGTGACGGTAAAGGCGTAAAGAAATAGATGAAAGCAGCAGGAAGTAGGAGGAACATATGAAAGATAAGAAAATTATAGCTTTTTTAAGAAACAGTCTGATTATAGTGATTGCTATTTGCATTCTGGTGTTTTCCGGGGTAACTGCTTTGACAGGACATTGGACCCAGCAGGCAGTCAGGGATATCAGTGATATTTATATGGAAGAGATGAACATTCAGCTTCAGCAGAAATTTCAGTCCATTATAGAACTTCGTCTGCAGCAGGTGTCAGGGATCATTATGGCGAACCCTCCAAGTAAAAGCAAGTATGGACCGGAATTTTTAGAAGATCTGCGTAAGAGGGCAGAGGTCAGGAATTTTTCTTATCTGGGATTTTTAACAGAAGAAGGAGACTTGATTGATATTTATGGCTGTGAGCTGCAGCTTGAGAATAGTGATACAGTAAAGAAGTCTTTAGAAGAGGCGGGGGACTGCCTTTCTCAGGGCTGGAATGAAAAGCATGAAAAGATTCTGGTTCTGGCAGAAAGCGCTTCCTATGACCAGGGCAATGGAACAAGGAGTATAGCTTTAGTGGCGGGGCTTCCTATGGAATATCTGAATGAAGTCATGTTTTTTGAAGAAAAGAACGATAAGGTATATACTCATGTAATTGATCAGCATGGAAATTTTGTAATCCGCAATGGCGGGATTTATCAGGAAAATTATTTCCAGCGTATGATGGATGCGTATGGAGAAAGGAAAAGCAACCATATAGAGGAGCATGTAGAAGGGCTAAAAGAGGCCATGAGACAGGAGAAGGATTACTCTATGAGGGTCTTTGGGGAAGGGCAGAAGCGCACGATTTATTGTTCTCCTCTTCCGGGAAATGCTCTTTGGTATCTTGTTACTACAATGCCCGAAGGGCAGATAGATATCTCTGTCACAAGGCTGGATTCTATGAGACTGGCGATTATGATGGGCTCCATGGCGGCAATTCTTGTGACAATGGGAATTATTTTCTTCCTGTATCTTAGGTGGTCCAAACACCAGATTACAGAATTGGACAAAGCGCAGAAAGAGGCGGTTGCAGCAAATGCTGCAAAAAGTGAGTTTCTGGCCAGCATGAGTCATGATATACGCACGCCTATGAATGCGATTGTGGGAATGACAGAAATAGCTTTGAAAAATATCCACAATGAGGAACGTGTCTCGGACTGTCTCCATAAGGTAAAGCTTTCCAGTAAGCATTTGCTGGGATTGATTAATGACGTGCTGGATATGTCAAAGATTGAAAGTGGTAAAATGACGCTGAATATTGAGATTATGTCCCTGAGAGAAGTTATGGATGATATTGTAAACATTATTCAGCCTCAGATTAAAGGCCAGCGTCAGCATTTTGATATTTTTATTGAGCGGATCATATGTGAAGATATCTATTGTGATGGTGTGCGTTTGAACCAGGTACTCTTAAACCTGCTGTCAAATGCGGTGAAATTCACACCGGAGGAAGGCAGGATTGATATCCACCTGAACCAGGAACCATCTCCAAAAGGCGAGAATTACATACGGACCAATTTTGTTGTGGCGGATACTGGAATTGGAATGTCTAAAGAATTCCAGGAGAAAATATGGGATACTTTTACCAGGGAAGAAAGTGAACATGTAAACCGTATTATTGGGACAGGGCTGGGTATGGCCATTACAAGAAGTATTGTGAATTTGATGGGAGGAACCATTTCTCTGGAAAGCCAGCAGGGAACAGGAAGCCGTTTTACGGTGACTCTGGATTTGAAGAAGGCTGAGGGAGCAGAAAATATGAAGCTGCCAGAGTGGAGTGTTCTGGTGGTGGATGACAATGAACAGCTTTGTTTGACAGCGGCAGCCAACCTGGAAGAACTGGGCGTTCATGCAGAATGGGTTCAAAATGGAAAAGATGCGGTAGATCTCATTGAGCAGCGTTATCATAAAAATCATAATTTTGATTTTGTTTTGGTTGACTGGAGAATGCCGGATATGGATGGGATGGAAACAATCCTTGAGATACGAAGAAGAGTAGTGAGAAGGAGACCCCTGTTTTTAATCTCTGCATATGACTGGAGTGATATTGAAGGTGATGCGGATGCATTGGATATAGAAGGTTTTATTTCTAAGCCGCTGTTTAAATCAACCTTGTATGCCTGCCTTAGTAAGTATGTAGATGGCTATGAAGGCGCGAATAACAGCCAGGACGGCCAGGAAATTGATTTTGCTGGCAAAAAAGTTCTTCTTGCTGAGGACATCGACTTGAACTGGGAGATTGCCAATGAGATTCTTTCTTCTACTGGCATGAGCCTTGATCATGCATGTAATGGAAGGGAATGTCTTGAGATGTTCGAGGCATCAGAGATTGGGCATTACGATGCTGTTCTGATGGATATCCGTATGTCGGTGATGAATGGTTATGAAGCAACAAAGGCGATTCGGGAACTGGAGCGCGAAGACAGTGGTCTTCCGATTATTGCCATGACAGCGGATGCATTTTCTGACGATGCTCAGAGATGCCTGGAGACTGGTATGAATGCGCATATTCCCAAGCCGTTGGATATTAAGCAGTGTATGACAGTACTGCAGAAATTTTTAAAATAACAGGAGGCATCATGGAAAGAGAAACAGAGGTTGTAATCGTCGGTACCGGAGCATCAGGCCTGTTCTGTGCTCTGCAGATTCCAGAAAACAAAAAGATAACAATTGTAACAAAAGATGCGGCGGAAAACAGTGATTCCTTTTTGGCACAAGGAGGAATCTGTATGCTTCGGTCAGAAGAAGATTTTAAATCTTATTATGAGGACACCATGCAGGCAGGACATTTTAAGAACAATCCTGAGGCAGTAGAACTGATGATACGAAGTTCCAAAGAAATTGTAGAGATTCTTATGGAATATGGAGTAGAATTTGAGCGTCGGAACGGAGAATTTGCTTTTACCCGTGAGGGAGGGCATTCTAAGCCGAGGATTTTGTACCATGAGGATGTAATAGGAAAAGAGATCACAGGTAAGCTGCTGGAATTGGCGAAAAAGCGTGCAAATATCACCATTTATGAACATACAGAAATGATTGATATTCTCTGTGATGGAGACAGGTGCTGTGGTATTGCGGCTGTAGATAATCAGGGAGAGATTACAGCCATAAGGGCAGCCCACACAGTGTTTGCTTCTGGAGGCATCGGCGGTTTGTATCAGTATTCTACTAATTTTCCCCATTTGACGGGAGATGCTGTTGCAGTTGCCCTGCGCCATGAGATTAAATTAAAGGATTTGAATTTTGTTCAGATACACCCTACAACCCTGTATTCGAAAAAGCCAGGAAGGAAATTTTTGATTTCAGAATCAGTAAGGGGAGAAGGCGCAGTACTTTATAATGAGAAAATGGAACGGTTTGTAGATGAGCTATTGCCCAGGGATATTGTTACTTCTGCCATTGAGGAACAGATGGAGAAAGATGGAAAGCCTTATGTATGGCTTTCGATGGAGCATATTCCTAAGGAGGATATTCTGGGGCACTTTCCCAACATTTGCCAGAAATGCATGGAAGAGGGATATGATGTGACCAGGGAATGCATTCCAGTGGTGCCGGGACAGCATTATTTTATGGGGGGAATTCAGTCTGATCTGGATGGAAGGACGTCTATGAAAGGATTGTATGCTGTAGGTGAGACAAGCTGTAATGGCGTTCATGGAGCCAACCGCCTTGCAAGCAATTCTTTATTGGAGAGTCTGGTATTTGCAAGAAGAGCGGCAAAGAATATCGAGAACGATGCATTTGTGGAACTGCCGGAGATAGGCAGGCTATTCCATCCAGAACATTATCTGGATTTAGACAAAATACACCAGGAAAACCGGGAGCTGGTATTGCAGGAAATAGAGAGGATGAAAAAAGAGTATGAACAATAAGATAACTATGACACTGAATGTGGACAATTTAATCCTTATGGCGCTGCAGGAGGACATTTCCAGTGAAGATGTGACTACGAACGCGGTTATGCCCACAGAGCAGAATGGCCAGGCGCAATTAATCTGTAAACAGGATGGAGTTCTTGCAGGACTCTATGTATTTCAGAGAGTGTTCGAACTTTTGGATCAAAGGATGCAGGTGGAATTTCACTTTAAAGACGGAGAACAGGTGAAAAAAGGAGATCTGATCGGCACGCTTACCGGAGATATCCGAGCCATTTTATCTGGAGAGCGGACTGCTTTAAATTATCTTCAGAGGATGAGCGGGATTGCTACATATACCAATTCCATTGCAGCATTATTAGAGGGCAGTAAAGTGAAGCTGCTGGATACCAGAAAGACCACTCCTAATAATCGTATTTTTGAAAAGTATGCAGTAAAGACAGGAGGAGGATTTAATCATCGCTATAATTTGTCTGACGGCGTACTGCTGAAGGATAATCATATTGGAGCAGCCGGCGGAGTGAAGGAAGCAGTGCAGATGGCCAAAGATTACGCGCCTTTTGTCCGAAAGATCGAGGTTGAGTGTGAAACGCTGGAAATGGTGCAGGAGGCAGTAGAGGCAGGGGCAGATATCATAATGCTGGATAATATGAATGTGGAAGAAATGAAGCAGGCAATTTCATTTATTGATAAACGGGCAGAAATTGAGATTTCTGGCAATGTGACAAAGGAAAATATCAAACATTACATTTCATTGGGAGTAGATTATATTTCCAGCGGTGCATTGACCCATTCTGCACCTATCATGGATATTTCCCTTAAGAATCTTCATGCTATTTAATGGGCACGGAAAAAATACGGTAAGAGAGGAAGGAGCGTTCAGTGATAGATTACGAAGAGAGTAAATATGGAAAAGCAGCAGAGGAGAATTTCCGGAAAGGCTATAACTGTGCACAGGCAGTGTTTCTTGCTTTTCAGGATTTATATGCCATGGATGAGGTGACAGCAGCTAAGCTTAGTTCTTCCTTTGGGGGCGGTATGGGCAGACTTCGGGAAGTCTGCGGGGCAGTCAGCGGTATGTTTATGGTGGCTGGTATGCTGTACGGCTACGATACCCCAGGAGCAAATCAGGAAAAATCTGAGCACTATCAGCGGATTCAGGAGTTGGCCAAAGCGTATGAGGCAGAAAATGGTTCCATTGTATGCCGGGAACTGCTTGGGCTGACACAGAAGAGGCAGGAGCCGGTTCCAGAGAAACGAACCGATGAATATTATAAAAAACGCCCCTGTCCCAAACTGGTCTGTATGGCAGCAGCTATCATGGAAGCCTACATAGCAGAACACCCTTTGCGCTAAGGGTGCCGGGATGCCTTAGTGCTTGCCAGGGTGCCGGGATGCCTTAGTGCTTGCCAGGGTGCCGGGATGCCTTAGTGCTTGCCAGGCTTTGTTTGGTCATAAAAAAGGAAACCAACATGACGGTATTGGTTTCCTTTTTTGTTCTTATATGAAAAAATAACTAAGCAAGTTTGTTGACAGCCTTGGTCAGACGAGAAATTTTTCTTCCAGCGGTATTCTTATGATACACACCCTTGGAAGTAGCTTTACCGATCTCAGAAATTGCAGCCTTTAAAGCTGTCTGTGCAGCGTCCTTATCTTTTGCTGTGATTGCAGCGTCTACCTTCTTGATAGATGTCTTAACAGCAGATTTGATAGATTTATTGCGGGCTGTTCTGACTTCAGTTACTAAAATTCTCTTCTTTGCAGATTTGATGTTAGCCAATCCGTACACCTCCAATATATAATAATATTTTTCACGGCAATCCAATTGACTGTTCTGCGGAAAAGGACTGCACTGTGTTCCATGGTTGTTTCATTAAAGCCGGACACGGACGATCTAATGGAAACATACTCATATAGTTTAGTCCCAATTTTTATTTCTGTCAATACATATTTTGCTTTTTTTTGCAGAAACTAGACTAAAAGACGCTTTTGGAGGGATAAACATGAGTCAGTTTCAGGTGAGGACCGATCTGGCGCTGGAAACCAGAGAAAAATTTGAAGAAGATAATGTAGAGATTAAAGGAGTTCGGGTAGAAGAGGAATTCCGGCAGGAACATGACATAAAGATTACCACGATGGTGATTGAAACAGAAAATGGCGCTAAGGCCATGGGGAAACCCAGAGGGACCTATATTACTATGGAGGCGGAAAATATGGACTGCCAGGATGAAGATTATCATCGGGAGATTTCCCTGGAGCTGGCGAAGCTTGTCAGAAAGCTGCTGCCGGATCAGAAAGAGCCGCTGTCAGTACTTGTAGCGGGACTTGGCAATCGGGAAGTGACGCCGGATGCGCTGGGTCCCAGGGTGGTGGACAATCTTCTGATTACCCGCCATGTACTGAAAGAATTTGGGAAATATGCATTTGGTGAGGAGGAGGTTCATGCAGTGAGCGGGATTGTGCCTGGCGTTATGGCACAGACCGGGATGGAGAGCCAGGAAATTATCCGTGGAGTTATTGAAGAGACAAGCCCGGATGTGATGATTGCCATAGATGCGCTGGCAGCCCGCAGTACAAGACGTTTGAGCCGGACCATACAGATTACAGATACTGGCATTAACCCAGGTTCCGGCGTTGGCAACCACAGGCATGGATTATCAAAGGAGACTGTGGGTATTCCGGTTATCGCTATCGGTGTGCCCACTGTTGTAGACGCGGCAACGATAGTCAGTGATACGATGCAGACGCTGATACATGCCATGGAGGAAAACAGCCATCTCAGCGCTTTAAGTACGGGCTTAAATGCACTGAATGATATGGAAAAATATGAATTAATACGGGAGCTTCTGTCACCCCAATTGAATACCATGTTTGTTACGCCCAAAGATATTGATGAATCCATCAAACGCTTGAGCTATACATTATCTGAAGGATTAAACATTGCCTTTGCATAAAATTTTTAGTACAGGCATATACTTAACTGTTCGTATGGATAGGTAGTTTAAATTAATGGAACAGATAAGATGGGAATGGGGAAAGCTTTGATAAGGAAAAAAAAGAGGCCGGTAAGAACGATACAGTGGCTGGCGGGCGGTATGAGTGTGTTATTTGTCCTGGTATGCTATCAGAATATGTCATTGACAGGAACTGCCCCGGCGATGGAACAGATTTTGAATTTTCTCAAGGAGGAAACAGCAGTTTCAGCCTGGAAAAACTGTATGCCAGTGATGCTTCGGGAGGAAACAAAAGGGGTGGTAAGTGTAGAGGAGTTTTTGAAGGATAAAATGGAGGAATTTTATCCCGTTTATTCATTCAGCGGAACTCTGACAGAGTACAGCACACAGATTGAAAGTGATATGACCTGCAGTATGCTGGAAGAAAATCAGCAGGAGAGCCAAAAGGAGCAGAAAAAGTCTAAAACTGCAAAAGAAGAAAAGGAAGAGAAAGAAAATAAGAAGGAGAAAAAAGAACAGGAGACCGCTGCAAAGGAACACGGTATAGAATCAAAAAATGGAAAGGCAGTGGAGATATCCAGAGAAAAGCTAAATGATTTTGATTATCTGGTACAGAATTTTTACCAGATTGACCGAACCACTACCATTGGCAGCAGTGAATTAAATGCACAGGAAATGTTAGCTAAGGATATGACCCTTCAGGGCAGCAATGAAAATGTGCAGATTTTAATTTACCATACCCATTCCCAGGAAGGGTATGCGGATTCTGCGCCTGGTGACAAAAATTCCAGCGTAGTGGCATTGGGGGAACGCCTGACCCAGCTTCTCAGAGATGAGTATGGCTTTAATGTCATGCACCATATGGGAGAATATGATGTGAAGGACCGGGATAATGCTTATTCTTATTCAGGACCCGCGCTGGAGCAGCTTTTGACCGAACATCCCAGCATTGAAGTCATTATTGACCTCCACCGGGATGGTGTCCCAGAAACAGCGCATCTGGTTTCGGAGGTTAATGGGAAACAGACAGCGCAGATTATGTTTTTTAACGGGCTGAGCAGGACCACGGCAAATGGGGACATTGCCTACCTGGCAAATCCAAACCGTGCAGATAATCTGGCATTCTCTTTTCAAATGAAGCTGGCGGCAGAAGAATATTATCCGGGTTTTGCACGTGCTACTTATCTGAAAGGCTACCGCTATAATCTTCACTATCGTCCCAAAAGCCTTTTGGTGGAAGTAGGGGCGCAGACGAATACATTAGAGGAAGCAATGAATGCCATGGAACCCCTGGCAGATATTTTAAATAAAGTGCTTTCACCCTGACGAAAGAAGGTGTCTGAAATGGAAGATAACAAAGGAAGAATTACCCGTATTCTGGAATGGGAAGAGCTGAAAGAAAAGAACCGCAGCCAGCAGGAAAACCTGCTGATGCAGTCCGTCTGCCGTCTGGAACCTGCCTACTGGGTTGGGGTGAAGATGCTGGAAAATTGTCTGTACGGAGCTTTTTGTTTTCATGAGGGTACAGATGTGAAAAGAAGAGTGGCAAGCGCAGCATTTCTGCTGGATGAACAGGTATTTCTGCTGGTTATTTTAAAGGATGAGAACAACGTGCTCCACTCTTTGAGGAGTATTCCTGGCGGCGACGCGGAAATGGAAGAAAAATTAGAAACGGTTTTTGAAGGAATTTTAAAACAGGCAAAAGAAAAAATAGAAGAAATGGAAAAATATCTCATTGATATGGAGCAGCAGATTGTGGGAGGGAGAATCAACCGGAATCGAAACCGCTCCATTTTTGAATGCAAGCGTCTTCTGACTGTATGGAAAAATGATTATGTACAGTTTTTAAATATGATAGAGGGCATCAATGGTCTGGAAGAAAAGAAAAAGGATAATCAGAAGAAAATATTAAATGAGGAGGCATCCTGTTATTTTCGGATTTATGAAAATAAACTAAGGCACCTGACGGAAGAGACGCAGTTTCTTTATGAGGAACTGGTGCATATTCGGGAAGCGCTGGATGCAGCTTTGTCCTATGAACAAAACCGGATTATGAAATTGTTTACAACTGTGACAACGATTTTTATGCCTCTGTCTCTCATTGCCGGCTGGTATGGCATGAATTTTGAAGGTATGCCTGAGCTTCACTGGCGGTATGGCTACGGTTTTGTATCTGTGTTAAGCGTTTTGGTGGTATTGGCATGTTTCTGGTTTTTCCGGAAAAAGAAATTGTTTTAAGGACGAAGATGTTTATAAACTTTTTATTAAATCTGAAATTCTGTATTGACAAAGAAAAAAAGGAGTGCTACATTTATGTACATAAGTTGTTAGCACTCAATAAAATAGAGTGCTAATAGCAGCCAGCTCTTTATGCGGCAGGTATGAAGAAATGTGGCTGTATGCAACATTATAATTGCAGATCTAAAACAGAACATTCGGCAAGGAGGAATAGGAATGAAATTAGTACCATTAGGAGACAGAGTTGTGTTAAAGCAGTGTGAGGCAGAGGAAACTACCAAGTCCGGCATCATCCTGGCTGGAAGTGCACAGGAAAAACCTCAGGAAGCAGAGGTAGTGGCTGTAGGTCCTGGCGGAACTGTAGATGGAAAAGAAGTGACCATGCAGGTGAAAGAGGGGGATAAGGTTATCTACTCTAAATACGCAGGAAATGAAGTAAAACTGGACGGTGAAGAGTACATTATCGTAAAACAGAATGATATTTTAGCAGTGGTAACTGATTAATAGAGAGAAAAAGGAGACGAATTATCATGGCAAAGGAATTGAAATATGGCACAGAAGCCAGAGCAGCGTTAGAGACTGGTGTGGATAAATTAGCAGATACAGTGAGAGTAACCTTAGGGCCGAAAGGAAGAAATGTGGTATTAGATAAGTCATTTGGCGCGCCATTGATTACAAATGACGGCGTTACCATCGCAAAGGAAATTGAACTGGAAGACGCATTTGAGAATATGGGGGCCCAGCTTGTAAAAGAAGTTGCAACTAAGACAAATGATGTTGCAGGAGATGGAACAACTACAGCAACGGTTCTGGCACAGGCAATGATCAAAGAAGGAATGAAAAACTTAGAAGCAGGTGCAAATCCCATTGTATTAAGACGCGGAATGAAAAAGGCCACAGACAAAGCAGTTGAGACCATTGCAGCTATGAGCCAGAAAGTAAACGGCAAAGATCAGATTGCTAAGGTAGCGGCAATCTCCGCAGGGGATGAGGAAGTAGGAAACCTGGTGGCAGACGCTATGGAGAAAGTTTCCAATGACGGCGTCATTACCATTGAAGAATCCAAAACCATGCAGACAGAGCTGGATCTGGTAGAAGGAATGCAGTTTGACAGAGGATATATTTCTGCATATATGGCTACCGATATGGATAAGATGGAAGCAAATCTGGATGAGCCTTACATCTTGATTACAGATAAGAAAATCAGCAATATTCAGGAAATTCTTCCATTGTTGGAGCAGGTTGTACAGTCAGGAGCAAGACTTCTCATCATTGCCGAGGATATTGAGGGAGAGGCGCTTACCACTTTAATTGTCAATAAACTTCGCGGAACATTCAACGTAGTTGCAGTGAAAGCGCCAGGGTATGGCGACAGGAGAAAGGCAATGCTTGAAGACATTGCAATTCTTACCGGAGGCCAGGTGATTTCTGAGGAAGTAGGCCTGGAACTGAAAGAGACAACTATGGATCAGTTAGGACGTGCGAAATCTGTAAAAGTCCAGAAAGAAAACACTATTATTGTGGACGGTGAAGGTGAAAAGGATGCAATTGCCGCAAGAGTTTCACAGATTAGGGCACAGATTGATGAGACAACTTCTGAGTTTGATAAAGAAAAACTTCAGGAACGGCTTGCAAAACTGGCTGGCGGCGTAGCAGTGATCCGTGTTGGCGCTGCAACAGAGACCGAGATGAAAGAAAGCAAACTGCGTATGGAGGACGCTTTGAATTCCACCAGAGCAGCGGTAGAGGAAGGAATTATTGCAGGCGGCGGTTCCGCGTATATTCATGCAGCAAAAGAAGTGGCGGCTCTCGCAGAATCTTTAGAGGGAGATGAAAAGACAGGTGCAAAGGTTATCTTAAAGGCACTGGAATCCCCATTATTCTATATTGCTGCGAATGCAGGTTTAGAGGGCGCTGTGATTATCAATAAAGTAAAAGAATCCGAGCCGGGAGTTGGATTTGACGCAGCAAAAGAAGAGTATGTAGATATGGTATCTGCCGGAATTCTGGATCCGGTTAAAGTAACCAGAAGTGCATTGCAGAACGCAACTTCTGTGGCATCTACCTTATTGACTACAGAATCTGTTGTGGCAAATATCAAAGAAGATGCTCCAGCAATGCCAGCAGGCGGCGCCGGTGGAATGGGAATGATGTAATTTTTGGAATCAAAAAAGCAGTCGTGACAGCGAAAGTGCTGCCACGACTGCTTTTTGTCTTGACAGTTTCAGCTTTATACCCTAAAATTAATAAGTAAAACCATCAGATGTTTTGAAAAATTACAAGTATGATGCAGTTCAGAAAAAGGAATAATATAATATTAATTAGAGAGGAGCAGCAGACATGAATCAGGAAGTAAAAGAACAAATGAGAGAGGCTGGGGTGAATATTGAGGGAGCACTGGAGAGATTAATGAATAACGAGGGATTGTACGTGCGTCTTCTTGGCAAATTTAAGGCAGACAAGAATTATCAGGGGCTGGTGGATGCAGTAGGGGAACAGCGGTATGAAGATGCTTTTAACTGCGCCCATGCATTGAAGGGAGTTGCCGGAAATCTTGGACTGGACAGCCTGATGAATGCGGATGTGGTGATTGTAGAAAAGTTAAGAAACGGAACAACAGACGGCCTGGAAGATGACGTGAAGGTTCTGACTGAGACTTACAATAACATTATGAAGGCTATTGAGACAATAGGCTGAATCATACGGTACTCAAAGACATTTCAGGAGAAGGAGGATTATCCCGGTGGGAAAGATCGCAGTAGTAACGGACAGTAACAGTGGGATTACACAGGAGCAGGCAAAGAAATACGGTGTATTTGTTCTGCCGATGCCCTTTTTTATAGATGAAGAGACATATTTCGAAGATATAGACCTGACACAGGAACAGTTTTATGAGAAGCTGGAAGGCAGGGCTGATATTTCTACATCAATGCCGGCAGTTGGAGCGGTGACACAGCACTGGGATGAATTGCTGAAAGAATATGATGAAATTGTCCATATTCCCATGTCCAGCGGCCTGAGCAGTTCCTGTGAGACAGCGGTTATGTTATCCCAGGAATACGAAGGAAGGGTACAGGTGGTGAATAACCAGAGAATTTCTGTCACTCAGAAACAAAGTGTGTTTGATGCCGTGGAACTGGTGAAGGCAGGGAAAAATGCAGTGCAGATTAAAGAATATTTGGAACAGGTGAAATATGACTCCAGTATTTATATTATGGTAGATACGCTGTATTATCTTAAAAAAGGGGGAAGAATTACTCCGGCGGCAGCGGCATTGGGGACACTGCTGAAGTTAAAACCGGTACTGCAGATTCAGGGGGAAAAATTGGATGCTTATGCCAAGGCCAGGACAGTCAAACAGGCAAGAACCATTATGATTGATGCTGTAAAAAATGATTTTGCGAACCGTTTTGGAGATGAAACAGGGGCAAATATGCATATCTTTATTGCATATACCAAAGACAGAGAAACAGCCTTGGACTTTAAGGCTCAGATAGAGGAAGCAGTTCCAGGACAGAAAGTTGAGATTGTAGATCCTTTATCATTGAGTGTAGCATGTCATATTGGTCCAGGAGCTCTTGCGGTTGCTTGTTCTAAGAGAATTGAGTAGAACGGCAGCAAAGTTTTTTCAAGGGCAGCGCGGTGCAGCTAAGGAGGAGAACAGTGAAAAAACGTATTGGGACAAAGATTATATTGTTAGTGGGTATTTTATCGTTTATTTTTATTATGTTTGGGATATGTAATGTGGCTGCAATCTCAGATATCAATGCAAAAAGCAGGGAGATTTCGGAAATTTATCTGGAGTTGCAGAAAATTGAAGGGAAAATGTCCGTGCAGGTACAGGAATTCCGCAATCTAATGGATACTGCTAAATTAAAGGCAAAAGGTGCAGATGAAATTAAGGAGAGAGCCAATGCCCTGCAGGATTTTTTGGATAAGATGGATGCATTGTGCAGCCAGACATCAGATCAGAACTTAAATGACAGTTTTTCTTCCTATAAGGAGCATTTTGAGGAATTTATGTCCCTGGGGATTTCAGCAGCAGAGTATGTGGATGAGGGGGATACCCTTTCTGCGCTGACGATTTTGGGAGACTGCAGGAACAGGGGCGCGAATTTAGATGAATTTAAGAATATCTATACAGAGGCAATGGAAGGCAGAATTGAGTTTGTGTCAAATAATATAGATGTTAAGATCAGGGGTACGTTTATTTTTAATATCGTTATGGTTGTCACATTGCTGCTGCTTGCTCTTGGAACGATTATCATTGTTATTGGAACCATTGCACATCCGGCGAAAAAAGCCAGCAGGCATTTGAACCAGATTGTGGAGAAGATTCAGAATGACCAGGGGGATTTGACGGAGCGTATTACAGTAAAGTCCCAGGATGAAGTGGGGCAGCTTGTCAAAGGAGTCAACGGATTTATTGAACAGCTTCAGGTGCTGATGAGAAAGCTGGGGACAGAATCTGAGCGTATGATGAGTTCAGCAGACAATATTACTGGACGTGTCAATGTTTCCAATGAAAATGTAACCAGCGTATCAGCTTCCATGGAGGAGCTTGCAGCAGGGATGCAGGAAGTATCTGCTACACTGGAACAAATTGTAGATGGAAGCAGTGATATCTATTCCAAAATAAAGAATATGGCAGACCGTGCTGAAAATGGGGCACAGATCGTAGAGAGCATTAAGCTGAAAGCCCAGACTATCCAAAAGAATACTGTACATAGCAAGACAGCGGCAAACCAGATGATTGCAGAGATCCGGGGCATGTTAGAACAGGCAGTGGAAGAGAGCAGAAGTGTGAAACAGATCAATGAGCTGACAGGAGATATTCTGGATATCACAAGTCAGACGAATCTGCTGGCATTGAATGCCTCCATTGAGGCAGCCCGTGCCGGTGATGCGGGGAAAGGATTTGCAGTAGTGGCTGATGAAATCCGGATTCTTGCAGATAATAGTAAGGATACGGCAAATAATATCCAAAATATTAGTAATATAGTTACTGCGGCAGTAGGAAAGCTTGCAAAAAATGCAGAAGATATGCTGAGATTTGTCGATGAGGATGTTATGAAGGACTATGATGGGTTTGTAGATGTGGCCAATAACTATCAGAGTGATGCTGAGAGCGTTAATGAAATTTTGTCAGAATTTGCGGAACATACAGCAGAGGTGGAAGAGATTATGGAGCGTATGAATTCCGGCATCAGCAATATTTCTACTACCGTGGATGAAAGTGCAAAAGGTGTAAGTAATGCGGCAGAAAATACCGGAATTCTGGTGGAGGCAATGGAAGAGATCCGCCAGGAGACGGAGAATAACCAGAATATTTCACGGGAACTGCGCAGTGAAGTAGAACGGTTTAAAAGAGTGTAATTGATATCTGCAGAACAGAGACTGCCGTGCCATTAAAGGCAGAACGGGCGGCAGTCCTTTCTGCGGGAATGTCAGAAAGATAAAGGAGGAACTTTAATAATGGTAAAGGCAATCGTGGGAGCAAACTGGGGCGATGAAGGAAAAGGTAAAATTACGGATATGATGGCCAGAGAAGCAGATATTATCGTGCGTTTTCAGGGCGGCGCTAATGCAGGCCATACCATCGTAAACGATTATGGAAAGTTTGCGCTTCATACGCTTCCAAGCGGCGTGTTTTATAACCATACCACAAGTGTTATTGGAAATGGCGTGGCATTGAATATTCCAGTTCTCTTTCAGGAGATTCAGTCCATCGTTGAGAGGGGTGTTCCAGTTCCAAAAATCCTGGTTTCAGACCGTGCACAGATGGTGATGTCCTACCATATACTCTTTGATCAGTATGAAGAAGAACGTTTGGGAGGAAAATCTTTTGGTTCCACCAAATCTGGAATAGCGCCTTTTTATTCAGATAAATATGCAAAAATTGGTTTCCAGGTCAGCGAATTGTTTGACGAGGAAATCCTGAAAGAGAAAGTAAAAAGTATCTGTGAGAAGAAGAACGTGCTGTTAGAACATTTATATCATAAGCCGCTGCTTCGCCCAGAAGATCTTATGAAAGAGTTAAGAGAGTACCGGGAACAGGTGGAACCTTATGTCTGTGATACTTCTGCGTATCTTTGGAATGCAGTGCAGAATGGGAAAAATATTTTGCTGGAGGGACAATTGGGTTCTCTAAAGGATCCGGATCATGGTATTTATCCCATGGTAACTTCTTCCTCAACGCTTGCCGCTTATGGCGCTATTGGGGCGGGAATCCCGCCTTATGAAATCAGCAAAATTATTACGGTCTGCAAGGCTTATTCGTCGGCTGTAGGAGCAGGGGCCTTTGTCAGTGAGATTTTTGGCGAAGAGGCAGATGAATTAAGGCGGAGAGGCGGAGACGGCGGAGAATACGGCGTAACAACTGGGCGTCCCAGGCGTATGGGATGGTTTGACGCAGTGGCTAGTAAGTATGGATGCCGGATCCAGGGAACTACGGATGTAGCGTTTACGGTTCTGGATGTGCTTGGATACCTGGAGGAGATTCCAGTATGTATTGGCTATGAAATTGACGGCCGGGTGACCACTGAATTTCCACCTACCGCAAAACTTGAGAAAGCGAAACCAGTTTTGAAGGTGCTTCCAGGGTGGAAGTGCGATATCCGGGGAATCAGGAAGTATGAAGAGCTTCCGGAAAACTGCAGAAAATATATTGAATTTATAGAAGAAAAAATCGGATTTCCGATTACCATGATTTCAAATGGACCGGGAAGAGACGATATTATTTACCGGTAAAGGAAGGAGCAGGAACGCAGGAATATGATAAAAAATGTGGTTTTTGATGTGGGAAAAGTCCTGGTTGATTTTGACTGGCAGGGATTTTTTGATACACTTGAATTCTCACCAGAAGTATACGATAAGGTTGCCAATGCAACAGTTTTGTCAGATTTGTGGGGAGAATTTGACAGAAGCAGGATGTCTGATGAAGAGATTCTTGAGGGATTCCTAAAGAAAGCTCCTGAGTGTGAGCCTGAGATTATGAGATTCTGGAACAATATAGGCAATTGTATCAAGCGGTATGATTATGCTTTTGATTGGATTCGCAGCCTTCAGAAGAAAGGCTATCATGTGTACCTCTTATCCAATTATCCAAGAAGGATTTATTCCCAGAGTATTCATGAGCTTGCTTTTGTGGAAGAGGTGGATGGAGCTGTTTTTTCTTATGAAGTGCAGTCTGTGAAGCCAGAGCCTGAAATTTATGAGTCGCTGATGAAAAAATATCAGTTGAATCCTACGGAATGCGTTTTTCTGGACGATAATCGGGAAAATATCATTGCAGCAAACAAACTGGGGATGGCCACGATTCATTTTCATACAAAGTCCCAGGCAGAAGAAGAATTAAAGAGCCTGGGCATAGAATAAGTATTCGTAAATGATTACATATAGAGCAGTCAAGGATTGTTGTCTTTGCCGGAAACCTGTAGTTTTGAAAATTAGTTCACAAAGAATACGATAACAGCCCCGGAATTTGCAGTATAGCAGTGATTCCGGGGCTGTTTGGGAACATCAGGCGTCTTTGGATCTGGAATGTTCCTGTGCTTTTCTTTTCACCAGCTTATATACAAAGCCGTAGATCCAGAGAAGTACAGGAAGCGCCATACTGGCAAAGAGGGAAGCCATAAACATAGGGAAGAAATCTTTTCCCAAAATCGCAAGAATTAAGGTTGTTACATAGAGCCCAGCCAGCAGGATAATTCCCAGAATGGCAAGGATTTGTTGTATTTTTTTCATAGATTGCTCCTTTTGTCTCAATGTTGTTTTCCAGTGACGGACAAGTAATTATGTGTTTTTGTATGTGTCTCAGGAAGTTTCCACAATTATCATATCCTGTCGGAGAGCGTTTGACAAGAGAATTTCACATGATTTTTGGCAGGAACGTTAATTTTATGGTGATGCTGGTATTAAATGGAGGAAAAATGAAACAATTTATACAGGGTTTGAAAGATGGAAGCGCCATTGGAATTGGATATTTATCAGTATCATTTACTTTTGGTCTTGTGGCGGTGTCTTCTGGATTATGTTGGTGGGAGGCGCTTTTAGTTTCCATGATGAATTTGACTTCTGCCGGGCAGTTTGCCGGGATTACTATTATGGCGGCGGCAGGATCTTATATTGAATTGGCGGTTTCCCAGCTTGTTATAAATCTGCGGTATGCATTGATGAGTATTTCTCTGTCTCAGAAGGTGGACCAGAGGTTTCATGCTGGAAGAAAAATGCTGCTTGGTTTTGCAGTTACAGATGAAATATTTGCAGTGGCCATGAGCCGGGAGAACGAACTCAGCGCCCAATATTTTGCGGGCCTGGCGGTACTGCCTTATTTGGGCTGGACGTGCGGTACACTGGCAGGCGCAGTCTGCGGAAATATTCTGCCTCAGAGTGTCAGCGACGCCCTGGGACTTGCCATTTACGGAATGTTTATTGCGATCATTGTACCTGCAATGAAGAAAGACAGGCGTGTTTTAAAGATAACACTGCTGGCTGTCCTATTGAGCTTTGGAATGTATTATCTCCCAGGCGTTTCGAAAATATCCAGTGGTTTTGCAGTGATTATCTGTGCAGTGGCGGCTTCAGCAGTGGGTGCAGTTTGTTTACCCATAGAAGAAACACAGGAGGAAACCTGATGAATACAGGAGCTTTTTGGATTTATTTATTGGTAATGTTTGCAGTGACTTATCTGATTAGGGTACTGCCCTTTGCAGCTTTTCATAAAAAAATTGAAAATAAATTTATGCGTTCGTTTCTTGCTTATATTCCCTATACCGTGTTGGGGGCAATGACCTTTCCTGCTGTTTTTTATGCTGCTGGTTCTTTTGCTGCGTCAGCGGCAGGGGTTGCCACAGCTCTTGCTGCCGCCTATCGGGGGAAGGGGCTGTTTACCGTTGCGGTTTTTGCCAGTCTTGCAGCTTTGCTGACAGGTATGATTCTGCAAGTTGTTGGATGATTTTGAATGATTAAAGTAGAAAATTTACAAAGCTGGGTGGAATCCCGGCTTTTTTTGTGCAAATTCAACCAAAATCAGTCAATTGTTTTGTGAAATAGTTTGATTGACTTTGAATGAAAATGGCGTTATACTATAGTCACAAAATCAAAATCAAGCAAAAACAAACAAAAAACTATGTATTGGAGGTGGCGTAATGATATATACGGTGACCTTTAACCCATCACTGGATTATATCGTAACGATTGATGACTTTAAGCTTGGCCTTACAAACCGCACAAGTTCGGAGCTTCTTCTTCCAGGGGGAAAGGGGATCAATGTGTCGACAGTCTTAAGGAACCTTGGCATTGAGAGTACTGCGCTGGGATTTATAGCCGGATTTACGGGTGAAGAAGTGGTAAGGCGTATGGAACAGATGGGTGTAAAGAACGGTTTTATTAAGATGGATCAGGGATTTACAAGGATTAATTTAAAGCTTAAATCTATGGATGGGATGGAGATCAATGGCATGGGGCCAGTCATCAGCGAAGAAAAGATACAGATGCTGATGGATAGATTGAATACTCTAAAACAGGGTGATGTACTTTTTCTCTCAGGAAGCATTCCTGCATCCATGCCGGATGATGCCTATCAAAAGATTATGAAACTGCTGGATGGCAGGGGGGTTCAGACTGTGGTGGATGCAACAAAAGATTTATTACGAAAAGTGCTGCCGTATCATCCGTTTTTAATCAAACCCAACAATCATGAACTGGGAGAAATTTTCGGAGTGGAATTAAAGACCAGGGAATCTGTTGTGCCTTATGCCCGGAAGCTGCAGGAACAAGGGGCAAGGAATGTCCTGGTGTCCATGGCGGGAGAAGGGGCGGTACTTATCGCGGAGGACAAAACAGTGTACGATACGCCAGCGCCCAAAGGAAAACTCATTAATGGCGTAGGTGCAGGAGATTCTATGGTGGCAGGGTTTATGGCAGGCTATTTAGAGAAGAAGAATTATAAATATGCGTTCCATATGGGAGTTGCCGCGGGAAGCGCCAGTGCGTTTTCAGAAAACCTTGCAACAAAACAGGAGATAGAAGCGGTGTATCAGCAGCTGTCGTAAAGTGAAGAATAAAATATAAGGAAAAGCTGAATGAAAGAAAAGGAGGAGGAAACGGCATGAGGATTACAGATTTGCTTGACCCGCGGAGCGTATCTCTTGACGGGGCGCCAAAAAGTAAAAGCGAGGCCCTTGACCAGATTGTAGCGTTAATGGCTAAGAGTGGAAAGATAAACGATGAAGAGGGATACCGCAGACAGGTGTATGCCAGGGAAGAAGAGAGCACCACAGGAATTGGGGAAGGAATTGCAATTCCCCACGGTAAATGTGACGCGGTAGATAAGCCAGGGCTGGCGGCGATGGTTGTGAAAGACGGCGTAGAATTTGACTCGCTGGACGGAGAACCGGTGACGTTAATGTTCTTGATTGCGGCCCCTAATACCGAGGATAATGTGCACCTGGATGTTTTAAGTAAATTGTCCATGATGCTTATGGACGAGGAATTTACCACGAGTTTAAGAACTGCCAAATCACCGGAAGAGTTTCTTGCAGTTATTGACCAGGCAGACGACGAGAAAAAGAGTGTGGATGAGCGTCTTGCAGATATGGGAGAGGCGGAGGCAGGCCAGGTGAAAATACTTGCGGTAACCGGCTGTCCCACAGGAATCGCCCATACGTATATGGCGGCTGAGGGAATTGAGAAGGCTGCAAAGGCAAAGGGATGTTTTGTCAAGGTTGAGACGCGAGGTTCCGGCGGAGCAAAAAATATGCTTACAGAACAAGAAATAGCGGAAGCTGACTGCATTATCATTGCGGCTGATACGCAGGTACCCATGGACCGTTTTGACGGGAAGCGGGTAATTGAGCGCCAGGTATCCGATGGTATTAATAAGGCGGATGAACTGATAGAACTGGCAATGTCTGGGAATGCCCCTGTATTTAAGAGTGGGAATGCAGCGTCAAATTCTGGGCCTGAGAAATCTGGCGACAGTATTGGGCATCAGATTTATACACAGCTTATGAACGGCGTTTCCCATATGCTGCCCTTTGTAGTAGGAGGCGGCATATTGATTGCAATCTCTTTCCTCATTGACGGCCTTAGCGTGGACATCAATGCTTTGGAGGCGTCAGAGCGGGCGAATTTCGGTACGATTACGCCGCTGGCGGCGCTGTTCAAGGGGATTGGCGGTACAGCATTTGGATTTATGCTGCCGGTACTGGCAGGATTTATCGCTATGGCAATCGGTGACAGGCCGGCGCTGGCAGTTGGTTTTGTTGGCGGCATGATGGCGTCCCAGGGAACATCTGGGTTTCTTGGAGCCTTAGTGGCGGGGTTTGCGGCAGGATATATCATCAAAGGGCTTCGGATTGCCTGCGATAAGCTGCCAGAGGCCATTGAGAAGATTGCTCCGGTTCTTTTATATCCGGTACTGGGAATTTTAATTATGGGGCTGATGATGACGTTTATTACAGAACCGGTTATGGGAGGCATTAACACAGCGATGAATCATGGATTGACCAGTATGGGAGGTTCCAGCAAGCTTGTATTAGGCATGATTCTTGGCGGCATGATGGCAATTGACATGGGAGGTCCGTTTAACAAGGCAGCCTATGTGTTTGGAACAGCGGCAATTGCTTCTGGAAATTATGATATCATGGCGGCGGTCATGATTGGCGGAATGACGCCTCCCTGTGCGATAGCGCTTGCAACAATGTTATTTAAGAATAAATTTACAAAAGAAGAGAGGGAATCCGGTCCTACAAACTTTATCATGGGCCTGGCATTTATCACAGAGGGCGCAATTCCGTTTGCAGCGGCAGATCCAGCCCGGGTGCTGCCATCCTGTATCGTTGGTTCAGCAGTGGCAGGAGGGCTTTCCATGATATTTGGATGTACATTGATGGCGCCCCATGGAGGAATCTTTGTAGTGCCAGTTATGGAACATGCGCCAATGTATCTCATAGCTCTTGTGATTGGAACCCTGATATCTACAGCGCTTTTAGGATTGTTAAAGAAGAGAGTTCAGTAAATAATAAAATAAAAATGATCTCTCGGAATTCTGATTGATCCTGCCAGCGAAACTCTGGCATTGGACTTTGACAAGTGGATATTATTCAAAATTGAAAAAATGGGTACAGAAAATAGACATAGTACTGTTGCTATGCCGGA
>CATNCF010000025.1 GCA_950097145.1 uncultured Lachnospiraceae bacterium | reverse complement strand
CAGAGACACAGATCCGGGAAGCTTATAAGAATCTCTGGAATGCCCTGGAGAACTTCAAGCCTAAGGGACAGCAGACCGAAGTGCCAGTTACAGGCGTGACATTGAATAAAACAGCAACAACGCTGACTGTAGGCGGTACAGAGACTCTCACAGCAGCCGTAGCTCCGGCAAATGCAACGAACAAGACTGTGACCTGGGAGAGCAGCAATCCAGGTGTTGCAACTGTCGTAAACGGTAAAGTCACAGCAGTCAAAGCAGGGACAGCAGTCATTACCGCAGCAAGTGCGGCTGATAAGAGCAAGAAAGCATCTTGTACCGTAACGGTAAGAGCGGCAGCATCAACGGTAAGAGTACAGAGCGTCACACTGAATGTGAAGAAGCTGACTCTTGGAGTAAAGGAGAAATTTACGCTTAAGGCCACTGTGAAGCCTTCTAATGTAAAGAATAAGAAGGTAACCTGGAAGTCTGATAAGCCAAAGATTGTATCTGTCAAGAACGGTAAGCTCACAGCTAAGAAGACTGGCAAAGCCAAGATTACAGTTACCAGCCAGGCGGATAAGAAGAAAAAAGCAACAGTTGCCGTAACCGTGAAGAAAGCGCCTACGAAGAAGACGAAACTTACCTTAAATAAGAAGAAAGTAACACTCAAGACAAAAGGCAAGAGTAAATCCTTCCAGATTAAGCCAAAGGTAAAAGGAAGCTTCGGAAGCGGAACCTTTAAGTACACCATCGACAAAAAAGGCAAAAAAGCTGTCAAAGTGGATAAGAACGGAAAGGTAACTGCTAAGAAGAAAGGTAAGGCAACTATTACGGTTAAAACTTACAATGGCAAAGCAAAAGCAGTCCTGAAAGTGACTGTAAAATAATAACTGCATTGCAGTAAAACAGAATCTGCAATAAGTGCAAAGACAGGAAGGCTGTCCCGGTTCCGGGGCGGCTTTTCTGTTTCAGCATAAAAAATTATTCCGCTCGGTTTATTTTCAGATAAAGATAGAAGAAAGGCTTCACATCTGAAATGTATATTGGTATAATGAGATCAACATAGAAACGATGCATAGAAAGCAGGTGATTGTATGCCGGGGGAAAAAGAATTAAATGTGAATCTATTTGAAAGATTAGATTTATTAGACCGTCTGGAGAGGGTAGCAAGAAAAGAAAACTGTGAACCAGTGTTACAGGAGATTGCATTTGAACGCAAATTAATTGAACGAAAGCTTTATCAGAAACCGCCATTAATAGAAGAGCAGCATTAGCCTTCTGTTCAGCCTGAAATAGCCGCCAAGAGACAGGACCGCAATAGACGCGCATTGGCATAAAGGTCCGGCAAAAGAGCTGTGCAGCAGAGCGGCAATCCTCCTGACAAAAAATTATTAAAAATTTAGGAATAAAAAATGATTTTTTTTCAGATAATAACAAGGCACTAAGATAAATGTTAGAGCAAAGATGTTAGGAGGAAAACTATCATGGCAAAGAACAGTGATATGAAGAACAAGGGAACAAATTCCTACGAAAACAGCAGCAAAAATGCATATTCTCAGAACAGCACAAACGCAAATTCTCAGAATAGCACAAATGCAAACTCCCAGAACGGCACAAATGCAAATTCTCAGAATAACAGCAAAAACGCAAATTCTCAGAACAGCGGTAAAAATGCATATTCCCAGAACAGCACAAATGCCAGCGGATCCAACTGCCATAAATCTTATGACAGATAGTAGGTACTGAAAACAGAATACTGCATAATATAATGTAGGAACAGATTGTCGGAAACACTTCTGGTAGTCTGTTCCTGCATTTATAGTGAGGTGATTCTATGGAGTTTCAGACAATTGGTGTTCGGGAATTTAATGAGTACCGCAAACGTCCGGATGCATGGGTCATTGATCTGCGCAGCAAAGAAGAATTTGAGGATGTTCATGTTGAAGGGGCAAGAAACATACCGTATGAAAATCTGGAAGTGTATCAGAAGTACCTTCCGAAAGATAAGTTCTATATCCTTTACTGCGACAGAGGCTCCAGCAGTCTGATGGCGGCCAGGGAATTAAGCCGCAAAGGCTTTAGGACGGTAACTCTGGTGGGAGGGATTCAGGCAGTTCTTCAAAATGTACAGAAACATTGACGGCGTACCAGTGGTTTTTCAAAATCTACAAAAACATTGACAGCCGGGAATTGAAAAGATAATATAGAGTTATCACAATTTGTAATGGAGAAACTGAATGAAAACATACGAACTGATCGCTCCCTGTCATTTTGGATTAGAGGCGGTATTAAAAAAAGAAATATACGATCTTGGATATGAGATTACAAAGGTAGAGGATGGAAGAGTGACCTTTGAGGGAGATGCGGAGGCCATCTGCCGTGCCAATATTTTCCTTCGCACTGCGGAACGGGTCCTTTTGAAAGCCGGGCAGTTCCATGCGGAAACATTTGAGGAATTGTTTCAGGGCGTCAAAGGAATTCCATGGGAGAGATATATTCCAGAGGATGGCAAGTTCTGGGTGGCAAAGGCATCTTCCATCAAAAGTAAATTGTTCAGTCCCTCTGACATACAGTCAATTGTAAAAAAGGCAATGGTAGAGCGGATGAAACAGCGGTATCATCTGCAATGGTTTGAAGAGAGCGGCGCCCATTATCCCCTGCGGATTTTTTTAATGAAGGATGAAGTGACCCTTGCACTTGATACTTCCGGGGATTCTTTACATAAGAGAGGCTATCGGACACTGTCAGGCAGAGCGCCCATCACAGAGACTCTGGCGGCGGCGCTGATTCTGCTGACGCCCTGGAAGCGGGATCGGATTTTAGTGGATCCCTTCTGCGGAAGCGGGACGTTTCCCATAGAGGCGGCAATGATTGCCGGGAATATTGCTCCAGGGATGAACCGCAGTTTCACAGCAGAAAATTGGACAAACCTCATAGAACGCCAGTTGTGGTATGATACCGTAGAAGAGGCGGATGAAATGGTAAATACAGATAGTTCTGTGGATATCCAGGGCTATGACATTGACGGGGAGATTGTCAAAGCAGCCAGAGACAACGCCAGGCGTGCAGGCGTGGAGCATCTGATCCATTTTCAGCAGCGGGCGGTAAGCCAGTTGAGCCATCCCAAGAAATACGGATTTATCATTACCAATCCACCCTATGGAGAGCGCCTGGAAGAAAAAGAAGCGCTTCCTTCCCTGTACAAGGAGATTGGCGAATCAATGAAGCGGCTTGACAGCTGGTCTGCATATCTGATCACCAGCTATGAAGAGGCAGAACGGTATATAGGGAGAAAGGCAGATAAAAACCGAAAGATTTACAATGGTATGCTAAAGACATATTTTTACCAATTTCTGGGACCGAAACCGCCCAGGCGTAAATTTCCTGGAAAAGCTGAGTAATAGAAAGGGATTTTTGTGAGATATTCTAAGAAGTATATTTTCATGTCATTAATTCTTTTTCTGGCGTTGACATTGAAGTTTTCCAATACTGGAGGAAAGAGTGAGAGAGTGGAACCGTTTCGGGGGGCAAGGCTGGAAGCAGAACTCTGGAATCCCCTGATTGCCGACACGGTCAATGATCAGATCTTGTCTGTATTGATAGATAACAGAGAATTAACCAATGAGAAAGATGGCATTTACATGGATAACAATCTCAATATTATGGTGCCATGTTCCCTGATAGGAGAGAGCTTTAACTGCGGAGCACATTTATATGAGGGAAAGAAGCTGATGCTGGAGAAGCGTTCAGATGTAATTATCTTTCAGTTAAATGAGGACCAGGTGACGGTAAATGGGAAAAAAGAAACCATTCCCTCTCCTATGACTAGCAAAAGGGGGGAATATTACGCTTCAGTGGAAACTGTTGCGGAGAAATTAAATTTTAAATATGAATGGAATATTCAGAAGAACCAGGCGGCAGCAGTCAATAAGGCAGAGGAGACAAGTATTCTTCCGCCGCAGTACGATCTGCGGAACAGGCAAAGGGCGCCAAAGGTGAAAAATCAGGGTTCTAATGGAACCTGCTGGGCTTTTGCCGCATTGTCGGCCATGGAATCTTCCCTTCTTCCAGAAGAAGAGCAGGAATTTTCAGCGGATCACATGTCAATTCGGAACAGCTTCAGGCTTGGACAGGCGGATGGGGGAGAATATACCATGGGCATGGCATATTTGACTGCGTGGCAGGGTCCTGTACATGAGAAAGACGATCCTTATGGGGATGAGGTGTCGCCGGAGGGACTGTCTGCAGTAAAGCATGTGCAGGAAATACAGCTTATTGACGGTAAAGATTTCGAAAGAATCAAAGAGGCAGTCTTTAAATATGGCGGAGTGCACACCGCTATTTATGGTGAATTTGCGGATGCTCAGTCTTCTTCTCATTATTATAACAAGGACAAATCTTCGTACTGTTATATTGGGGCAGAAAAGCCCAATCATGAAATTATGATTATAGGCTGGGATGATAACTATCCTAAGGAAAATTTTAACATGGATCTGGAGGGTAATGGAGCCTTTCTCTGCCAGAATAGCTGGGGGGAAGAGTTTGGAGACAACGGGGTTTTTTATGTTAGCTATTATGATGTAAATATTGGAAACCATAATGTGGTGTATACCAAAATTGAGGAAACCGATAATTACGACCATATTTACCAGTCTGATTTATGCGGCTGGGCAGGACAGATTGGATATAATAAGGAGAGCCTTTATGGAGCAAATGTATTCCGGGCGCAGTCCAGACAGGCTCTGCAGGCGGCTGGGTTTTATGCAACTGGAAAGGAAACTTCCTATAAATTGTTTGTTGTAAAGAACTTTAAAAATGCAGATTCCCTGAAGAAAAGAACCCTGGTGGCTGAAGGAAGCGTCTCCAATGCAGGGTATTATACCATTAAATTTGATAAAGAAATCCTGGTGGAGCCGGAGGAAGAGTTTGCCGTCGTTCTGCGTATCGAGACGCCGGGTTCCGTTCATCCCATGGCTATCGAATATACAGCAGGCAGTTTTACAGCAGATGTGGATTTGACAGACGGGGAAGGATATATCAGTTCTGGCGGCAATACGTGGCAGAGTACAGAGGACGCCCAGGACTGTAATCTCTGCCTGAAAGTATACAGCCAGGAACAGGCAGACAAAAAGAAGAACCAGAAGAGGCGGTAAGAAATAATGGAAGAGAAAATACTAAAGATTTCATCTCTGATTCTTTTCATAACAATTCTTTCATCTGCAGTGGTTTTGGCACAGTTTACGGATATCCATAAACGGGAAATGAAACGGGAACAGATGTCGGGACTGCAGATGCTCGCCTATGATACCAGACAGGCAGAACAAACAGAAGAACTCAGTTTCCGGCACCAGCTCAGGCTGGAGCTGCCAGAAGGAATGGAGCTGGAAGAAATTACGGTTGAAAATGAATATGTCAGCCAGAACATTATAATCAAGATTCCGGATGTGGGAAAAGATTACTTTTTCGATCACCCTCTGCTGGGGCGGAGCAGTCATATTAATGAACTATATATGGAGAATGGAAGAATTGAGATCACCATGGACGCGGTGTATGAACCCCAGTGCAGGGTAGAAGATGGTTATCTTTATCTGGATTTTGTAAAGCCCCATGCGGTTTATGATAAAGTAGTGGTGATTGACGCGGGCCATGGAGGCGGCGCTCCGGGGGCCATCAGGCAGGGAATTATGGAGAAGGACATTAATCTTGCCATTGTAAAAGAGCTTAAGGCTCTTTTGGACGAAAATGATCAGAATATCGGCGTCTATTATACCAGAACAGAGGATGTAAACCCAACCTTTGCCCAGCGTGCGCAGTTAGGGAACAATACAGAGGCGAATCTCTTTCTCAGCGTCCACAGTAATTCTACAGACGTGGAGCTGCCTTTGCATCATGGCACAGAGGTGATGTATGATGAAATGAAGAGTGAAGAGGGATTCAGCAGCAAGCGTTTCGCACAGATCTGCCTGGAAGAGGCCACAGCGGCAATGGGAAGTAAAAATAATGGACTCACCCATGGGCACAGTATTTATATTATCCGAAACAGCCAGGTTCCGGCGGCATTGATAGAGGTGGGATTTATGACAAACCAGGAAGAACTTAATAATCTGACTTCCGCAGAATATCAGAAAAAAGCGGCGCTGGGGATCTATCATGCAATTCTCCGGGCGCTGGAGGAAGGATTTTAAACTTGAAAGGAATAAATATTGATGAAGAAGATTATATTTGCAACAGGGAATCAGGGAAAAATGGTGGAAATCCGAAGCATTTTATCGGATCTGACAGTGGAAATCCTCTCCATGAAGGAAGCTGGAATAGAGGTGGACATTGAAGAGACTGGCAGGACTTTTGAGGAGAATGCCATAATTAAGGCCAGGGCAATTGCAGCGGAGGTTTCCGGAGAAGATGATGTGGTGGTGCTGGCGGATGATTCCGGGCTTGAAGTAGATTATTTAAATAAAGAACCAGGAATTTATTCGGCAAGATATCTTGGAGAGGATACTTCCTATGAAGTAAAAAACCAGAATATTATACAGCGCCTTGAGGGAGTTCCAAAAGAACAGCGCGGCGCCCGGTTTGTATGTGCCATAGCGGCAGTCTTTGCCAGCGGCGAAATCATGGTGACAAGAGGGACCATTGAAGGGTATATTGGTTTTAAGCCTGCAGGAGTTAATGGTTTTGGATATGATCCGATATTCTATGTGGATGAATATCATTGTTCTACCGCAGAACTGCCCTCGGAACTGAAAAATAAGCTGAGCCACCGGGGGAAAGCGCTGCGGGCTATGAGGGAACATCTAACGAGCAGATAGATAAAGGAAGAGTTATGAGAATATTAATTGTGAGTGACACACATAAAAAGCACGGGGAGCTGGAAGAAATTATAAAGCGTGTGGGAAAGATTGATCTGATGATACATCTGGGGGATTCCGAAGGCTGTGAAGACTATATTGCGGAATTGGCAGACTGCCCGCTGGAAATTGTTGCCGGCAACAATGACTTTTTCTCGGATCTGGAGAGGGAGAAAGAGCTGCAGATTGGGAAATATCATGTATTAATTACCCATGGCCATTATTATTACGTTTCCATGGGTGTGGAGGATATTCGGAAAGAGGCATTAGGAAGGGGCATGGATGTGGTAATGTTTGGCCATACCCACAGACCCTTTCTGGATTCCAGCAAGGGAATTGTTGCGCTGAATCCTGGAAGTGTTTCCTATCCCAGGCAGGAAGGACGTAAACCCTCTTATGCGCTGATGGAGATTGATGGGCAGGGGGAGGCCCATTTTTCCATTGAATATCTGGATTAAAAAAGCGGTAATTGCGTGCAGCAATTACCGCTCTTTTCTGTGAAAACAATGGAAGGCAAGTACACTTACATGCAGGACAGCGCCTCTTCGTCTGCTACAATTGTCACATCTGGATGAAGCTGAAGGACGGAAGCTGGAACTTGCGGGGTGATTGGACCGCAGACTACTTTTTGTAAAATTTCCGCTTTATCTTTGCCACTCACAACAACCACAATTTTTTTTGCAAGCATAATGCTTCGGATTCCCATAGTATACGCCTGGCGTGGGACGTCCGCTTCGGAAGCGAAGAACCGTTTGTTTGCATTTATGGTGCTGGGCGTAAGATCTACGCAGTGGGTGCCGCAGGGGAATTCATCGGAGGGTTCATTAAATCCGATATGACCATTGTGCCCCAGTCCCAGAAGCTGAAGATCCACGCCACCGCTTTTTTCAATAATTGCATCGTAATCCCGGCAGGCTTTCTCAGCGTCTGGCTCCAGGCCGTCAGGGACAGAAGTGCGTGATTTGTCAATATTTACATGATCAAAAAGATGGATATTCATAAAATATCGGTAGCTTTGGTCATTGTCGGGTGTAAGGCCCCGGTATTCATCCAGGTTAATTGTGGATACTCTGGAAAAATCTATATCTCCTTTCTTATACCATTCTACTAATTTCTCATAAGTTCCCACTGGAGAAGAACCAGTGGCAAGGCCCAGGATGCAGTCTGGTTTCATAACAACTTGTGCGCGGATCAGGTTTGCCGCTTTGCGGCTTAATTCTTTGTAATCTTTTGCTCTGCAGATTTTCATTTACTTTTTTCCTTTCTTTGAGACATTTATAATTGTGCTTGAATTATTAATGCCTTTTTTTCTTTAAGTATATCAGTAAAAAAAATAATTTCAATAAAAATTGCCATAATTGGAAACACTTTCAATGACGGAAAGAAAGAACATTGTTTTATGCAAAATTACCAATAGACACAGGAAAAACAATAGGGAAAAACAGGTAGATTTGGAAAAGAACGAAAGAACTTTCTAACAGGTAAAATAGTATTGAAAATAATTTCCTGCCTGGTATACTTGGTGTTACAGAAAAGGAGGGCAAAGCAAATGGCAGAGAACAAAGTTGAAAGTCTGCGGGGAACGCTGATTGTGTCTTGTCAGGCATTAGAGCATGAACCTCTTCATTCTTCCTTCATCATGGGGAGAATGGCGTTGGCAGCAAAGGAAGGAGGTGCGTATGGCATACGTGCCAACACGAAAGAAGATATCAAGGAGATTCAGTCTCAGGTAGACCTTCCCATTATCGGAATCGTGAAGCGGGACTATGCAGACAGCGAGGTCTATATTACGCCGACTATGAAAGAGGTGGAGGAATTGATGGAAGTTCAGCCGGAAATTATTGCGCTCGACGCCACCGGGACGCTCCGGCCACAGGGGGTCAAGCTGGATGATTTTTTCCGTCAGTTAAAGGAGAAGTATCCAGACCAGCTTTGGATGGCAGATTGTTCTACCGTGGAAGAGGCGTTTCATGCGGATGCGCTTGGATTTGATTTTATCGGTACCACCATGGTGGGCTATACGCCTCAGAGCAAAGGGGACAAAATTGAAGCGGATGATTTTAAGATTTTAAGAGAAATTGTTGCTGGGGTGAAGCACAGGGTGATTGCAGAGGGAAATATAAATACCCCGCAAAAGGCAAAAAGAGTGATTGAGCTTGGGGCTTTTAGTGTAGTGGTGGGTTCCATTATCACAAGGCCGCAGCTTATCACAAAAACATTTTCAGAAGCGCTTGAAAATTAAAGTTGTTACATGGAACAAAATTTGATTGATTTGAAAAGGAGAAGGTATTATGAGAAATCTTGAAAAGTACAAAGGTATCATTCCAGCGTTTTATGCATGTTATGACAAAGAGGGTAATATCAGCCCGGAGGGTGTGCAGGAACTTACAAAATATTTTGTGAAAAAAGGCGTAAAAGGCGTCTATGTAAACGGTTCATCGGGAGAGTGCATTTACCAGAGTGTAGAGGATAAGAAACTGGTTCTGGAACATGTGATGAAAGCTGCAGAGGGAAAACTTACGGTAATTGCACATGTAGCATGTAACAATACAAAGGACAGTATGGAACTTGCCAGCCATGCAGAACGCCTTGGAGTGGATGCCATCGCAGCTATTCCGCCTATTTATTTCCGTCTGCCGGAATATGCCATTGCCCAGTACTGGAATGATATCAGCAGCGCAGCGCCTAATACAGACTTTGTCATTTACAACATCCCGCAGCTTGCAGGAGTTGCCCTTACTATGAGCCTGTTTGCCGAGATGAGGAAGAATCCCAGGGTGATCGGTGTAAAAAATTCTTCTATGCCAGTCCAGGACATTCAGATGTTTTGTGCAGAAGCAGGAGAAGATTATGTGATTTTCAACGGACCCGACGAACAGTTTATCAGCGGGCGCGTCATAGGCGCGCAGGGCGCAATTGGCGGAACTTATGGAGTGATGCCGGAATTATTTCTTAAAATGGATGAATATGTGAGAGCAGGAAAAGTGGAAGAAGCAAAGAAAATTCAGTATGCAGCTAATGATGTAATTTACAAGATGTGTTCTGCAAAAGGCAATATGTACGGTGTCATTAAAGCGATTCTTAAGATAAATGAAAATCTGGAACTTGGAGGAGTGAGAAAGCCCCTTCCCTCATTGACTGATGCGGATATGGCAATTGTGGAAGAAGCTGCCGGAATGATCCGGGCCGCCAAAGAAACCTATCTTTAATACAAAAAAGACAAGGAGGATAAATTTATGCAAGGTTTTACAGTGATTGACTTAATTATTTTAATTGTATATCTGGCGGCGGTATTGTTTGCAGGCCTGCATTTTGCCAAAAAAGACATGAAGGGGAAGGAGTATTTTAAGGGAGACGGAACCGTGCCCTGGTGGGTGACTTCCGTATCGATCTTTGCAACATTGCTGAGCCCCATTTCATTTTTGTCCTTGGCTGGAAATTCCTACGCCGGAACATGGATTATGTGGTTTGCACAGCTTGGAATGCTGCTGGCTATCCCTCTGACCATTCGTTTTTTCCTTCCCATCTACAGCAAATTGGATATTGATACGGCGTATCATTATCTGGAGCTGCGCTTTGGAAGCAAAGGACTCAGAGTGTTGGGAGCAGTCATGTTCATTGTTTACCAGGTAGGGCGCATGTCCATTATTATGTACCTTCCCTGCATGGTGCTGGGAAGCCTTACTGGAATAGATGTCAATCTTCTGATTATCATTATGGGAGTGATTGCCATTATTTATTCTTACACAGGCGGCCTCAAGTCCGTATTGTGGACAGATTTTATTCAAGGTTCCGTATTGCTGATTGGCGTTACTTTTGCACTGGTATTTTTGCTTCTGCATATTGACGGCGGTGCAGGCACAGTATTTAGCGCACTGGCGGGCGGAAAATTTCTTGCAGAAGATCAGCCCATTTTTAATCCCAATATCTTAAAAGACAGTGTCTTTATTATGATTGTTGGAGCAGGGTTTAACACCATGGGCTCTTATGTGTCAAGCCAGGATATCGTACAGCGTTTTACTACAACCACAGATACAAAGAAATTGAATAAAATGATGCTGACCAATGGCGCGCTGTCTATTTTTATCGCTACCGTGTTCTATCTCATTGGTACCGGGCTATATGTGTTCTACCAGCAGAACGCGCTTCCTCCCGCAGCGGCGCAGGATCAGATATTTGCCTCCTACATTGCCTTTGAACTTCCGGTGGGCATTACAGGGATTCTTCTGGCAGCAATTTATGCGGCTTCGCAGTCTACCTTGTCCACAGGATTGAATTCTGTTGCATCAAGCTGGACATTGGATATTCAGGCGCGTCTCAGCAAGAAGGAATTAAGTTTTGAAAAACAGACGAAAATTGGGCAGTATGTGTCTCTTGTAGTTGGAGTATTTGCCATTGTGGTAGCCATGGTCCTTGCAAACGGCGGAGTAAAATCTGCATACGAATGGTTCAACGGATTTATGGGATTGGTGTTAGGTATCTTAATTGGAATGTTTATTCTGGGAGCATTTACAAAAGTAGCAAATACATTTGGCGCGGCGGCAGCATTTATTGCGGCGACGCTGGTAATGGTATATATCAAGTATTTTGTTCCGGCAGAAGCAGTATCCATCTGGTCATACTCCATTATCTCTATTGCAGTATCTTTGGTTGTAGGAATTCCTGCAAGCCTGCTGTGGAGAAAATTAAAAGGGGATGATACCGTCCCGGATGCAAACACAACCATCTTTAAAGGATAGGAGGGAACAAGATGATTTTTGGAAATAGAAACCATATTTCGGAATTCTCCTTTTTGGAGGATTCCGTCAAAGAATGCTTCACATATGCAAAGGAACATGATCTTGCTTCTTACGAGAAGGGAAGTCATGAGATTGATGGGGAAAGGCTCTTTGTAAATATCGTAGAGTATGAAACAACGACACCAGAAAACCGGTTCTGGGAAGCTCATAAGGAATATCTGGACGTTCATGTAATGCTTTCCGGCCAGGAACAGATTGATTTAAATTTCATTGGGAATATGGAGCTGAAAGAATATGTGCCTAAGGACGACTTTCTTCCCATGGATGGGGAAAAGAATGGTTCTGTTATATTAAGGCCGGGTGATTTTCTGGTATGTTATCCCAATGACGCGCACCGTACGGCAGTGGAGGTAGAAGGTGCAGAGAAAGTAAAGAAGGCAATTTTTAAAGTGCGGATTTGATTGCAGAGTGCGCAGCAATAGATTATAATGATAAGAAAGACAGGCAGAGAACGGATATGAAAAGGTATGTAAGCATAGACATTGGCGGAACGGCAATAAAGTCTGGAGTTATCCAGGAAGACGGACAAATCTTAAGCAGGCATGCCATGGATACGGAGGCGTATAAAGGCGGTCCGGCAATCTTAAACAAAGTGCAGCAAATAATCGAAGTGTTCTGTGCCCAGGAGAAAATCTGCGGAATCTGTATCTCCACGGCGGGGGTGGTGGATGTGAAGACTGGAACCATCACCCACTCTGCGCCGCTGATCCCGGATTATACAGGGACAGAGTACAAAAAAGTGCTGGAAGACAGGTTTCGGATTCCCTGTGAAGTGGAGAATGATGTGAATTGCGCCGGTCTTGCAGAGTATTACTCCGGTGCGGCGCAGGGCAGCAGAATTGCTGTGATGCTTACCGTGGGAACAGGCATTGGCGGAAGTATCGTCATAGACGGGGAAATTTTCCGGGGAATCAGCGGAAGCGCCTGTGAGGTGGGCTACATGAAACTGCCGGGCGGAGATTTTCAGGATCTTGGGGCAGCAAGTGTTTTGACGGCAAAAGTGGCAGAGTGGAAAAAGGAACCTGCGAGTCATTGGGATGGGTACCGTATTTTTGAGGAAGCAAAATGCGGCGACAAGTTGTGCATCCGTGCCATTGATGAAATGACAGATGTACTTGGACAGGGAATTGCAAATATCTGTTATGTGCTAAATCCGGAGGTTGTTGTATTGGGCGGCGGGGTTATGGCTCAGGAAGCCTATCTGAAGGAACGGATGGAGAGAGCTGTTGAAAAATACCTGCTTCCGGGAATTTCCAGGAACACACGCCTTGCTTTTGCAAAGAATAGAAATGAAGCTGGAATGCTGGGGGCATTTTATCATTTCCAGAATTGCCGTTCCAAAGAGTAATATTTTGCCGAATTGTGACAGGGAAAAGGGTGATAGTATGGAATATTATGTGAAATCAGTAGTGCCTATGATTGAATCAAATTACGACAATTTTACAACAGTTGAAAGAAATATTGCAGATTATTTTATACAGAATAAGAAGAAAGAAAACTTCTCTGCAAAGGCAGTTGCTGAAAAATTATTTGTATCAGAGGCATCCCTGTCACGTTTTGCGAAGAAATGCGGATATCGCGGCTACCGTGAATTTGTGTATCAGTATGAGAAAACTTTTGTGGAAAAGAATGAATCCATTACGGGAAATACCAGGAAGGTATTGAATGCCTACCAGGAGCTTCTTAATAAAACTTACAGTTTAATGGATGAATCCCAGACCGGGCGGATCGCCAGGTATTTGAATAAGGCGGACCGGGTTTTTGTGTGCGGGGCAGGAAGTTCAGGATTTGCTTCCGATGAGATGGAAATGCGGTTTATGAGAATTGGGGTAGACATTAATTCTGTGAGGGATTCGGATGTAATGCGTATGCAAACCGTATTCCGGGATAAGAGAAGCCTGATTTTTGGAATCAGCATCAGCGGAGAACGGGAATCTGTATTGTATTTTCTCAGGCAGTCTCATAAGAGGGGGGCAAAGACAGTACTGATTACAGCGCATAACAGACCGGAATTTAATGAGTTTTGTGACGAAGTGGTACTGGTTCCCTCTTTAAAACATTTAAATTACGGTAATGTGATATCTCCCCAGTTTCCGGTACTGGTTATGATTGATATTATTTATGCCTGTTACGTGGAGCAGGACAAATACCAAAAAGAAACGTTTCATGATCACACGCTGCGGGCGTTGGAAGGAGTGAAAGACGATGGTTATTAAAAATGTGAAAGTCTATACGGAAGAAAAGACGTTTCAGGAAGGTGAAATTGCCATTCAAAACGGACGGTTTGTGAAAGCGCTCCTGGGGGATGCAGAGGAAGAGATTATAGACGGCCAGGGATGTTATGCCATTCCGGGCTTGATTGACCTTCATTTTCATGGGTGCAAGGGATATGATCTTTGTGACGGGACCAAAGAGGCTGTTGCAGAAATTGCAAAGTACGAAGCCTCTGTGGGAGTGACAGGAATCTGCCCAGCTACCATGACTCTTCCTGTAGAAGAATTGAAACAGATTTTATCTACGGCGGCTTCTTATAAAAAAACAGAAGGAAAAGATAATCCGCTCTGTGCAGATTTGCTGGGCATCAATATGGAAGGGCCTTTTATCAGTATAGAAAAAAAGGGAGCCCAGGATCAGCGGAATATTATTTCCTGTAACGAAGAGATTTGCCAGGAGTTTCTGGATGCTTCCCAGGGGCTGGTAAAGTTTGTGGGGATTGCCCCTGAACGGAATCAGGATGCGGTTTCTTTTATCCAGAACATGAAGCATAAGGTAAATATATCACTGGCCCATACCAATGCAGATTATGATACTGCAAAGGCAGCTTTTGACGCAGGGGCAGATCATGCAGTTCATTTATACAATGCAATGCCTCCTTTTACCCACCGGGAACCAGGGGTGGTTGGGGCAGTGGCAGACAGTCCCCATGTAAATGCAGAATTGATTTGCGACGGCGTGCATATTCACCCTTCCGTTGTCCGTGCCACCTTTCGGATGATGGGAAAGGAGCGCATGATATTGATTAGCGACAGCATACGTGCTACAGGGATGCCAGACGGACGTTACCTGCTGGGAGGACTGGAAGTTGAGGTTGAGGGAAACCGTGCAGTTCTGGTTTCCAATGGTGCGCTGGCAGGCTCTGCCACAAATCTTATGGATTGTATGCGTATTGCTGTGAAAGAGATGGGAATTCCTCTGGAAACGGCAGTGGAATGCGCTGCTATGAACCCCGCAAAAGCATTAGGTGAATTTGAGAACTATGGTTCTATCGCTCCGGGGAAAAAGGCAAATGTAGTGCTGCTTAACAAGAATCTGGAATTGAAGATGGTAGTGAAGGATGGGGTGAAAATTTAAAAATTGGAAATAAAATGCAACAAAAGAACATGGTTTTGACTCTTAATAGTGTAAACAGTAAGAAAGACTTGTTTGAAAGAAAGGAGTCAGGCGATGAAAAAAAGAAAAATCATGATATCATTATTGCTGGCGGCTTCCGTAGGGACAGCCGCAATGCCTGTATCTGCCGCAGGTACAGAGGAATATGAGTACGGCGGCGTAATGGTTCTGCCGGCCGACGAGGAAGCCGGCTGGGAAGACGACGAGGATATAGACCTGGAAGAAAATGTGGATGATGAGGATATAGACTCGGAAGAAAATATGGATAATGAGGAAATTGATTCGGAAGAAAATGTGGAAGACGATGAGAATGATTTTGATGATGAAGAGGAAATCGATTGGAACGATGACGGCACAGAAGATGCAGAGGGAAACTGGGAAATAGATATTGACTATGATTATTCGGACGCAGATCCAGCCAATGTTGAGCCTACGGAGTGCGGCGTCCCCGCAGTTGACATGGGAATGGATGAAGAAGGTACAGAAGACGGCGGCCAGGCAGAAGAAGCTGTTTCTACGGAAGAAAGCTTTGCCGGGGATGGATTCGACAGCAGCGCAGACTCCCCCAGCCAGGCAGAATACGCAGCATCAAGAGATGATGCAGTTGCCGGAATTTATGCCAATTCAGAGAGAATAGAGATTCGTTCAGGCGCCGGAGATGATAAGACAGTCCTTGCAGAACTGGAACCGGATGCAAAGGTTCATTGTTACGGTTATTATACAAAGAAAGATGGAGAAAAATGGCTCTATGTGCAGTATATCCATGATGGAACCGTCCAGACAGGATTTTGCAGCATAAATAGTTTGAAATAATAAACATAACACGGCACCCAGTGAGAAACCAGCCGGGTAAAGAGGATTTGGCTTGGGCTGGAACGGTTGTTACTGTTCACGGGTCAGGAATGCGCACAGGCTGCGCATTCCGTGAGAAAGTGATTCAGGTATGAGGGGCGATTTTTGCAAAGCAAAACTACAAATATCGCCCCGAATCGTTACTATGAGAGGCTCTTGGCCGTGAATAGTAACGAATGGTTACCGGAATTTTGAAGAAAATAAAAAAAGTGCTTGCAATCTGGACGAACCTGTGGTAATATTATCTCGTTGCTGAAACAGCGAGGGTAAGGCTGAGAACCTTACAGAAAAGATTGTAATATAAGGCTCCTTGGTCAAGCGGTTAAGACATCGCCCTTTCACGGCGGTAACACGGGTTCGATTCCCGTAGGAGTCATTGACATAGTTAATAATGTGCCGATGTGGCTCAATTGGCAGAGCAGCTGATTTGTAATCAGCAGGTTATCGGTTCGAGTCCGATCATCGGCTTATGTTGGTAATTTCAACTTGGACCTTTAGCTCAGTTGGTTAGAGCAACCGGCTCATAACCGGTCGGTCCTGGGTTCGAGTCCCCGAAGGTCCATTTTATTAACTATGATACATATTTGGCCTAGTGGCTCAGTTGGTTAGAGCGCCGCCCTGTCACGGCGGAGGTCGAGGGTTCGAGTCCCTTCTGGGTCGTTCGTAGTGAGATATTATCGCTATGAGTTATTTATGGGATCTTAGCTCAGCTGGGAGAGCATCTGCCTTACAAGCAGAGGGTCACAGGTTCGAGCCCTGTAGGTCCCATTGATGCCGGCGTGGCGGAACTGGCAGACGCGCAGGACTTAAAATCCTGTGGTGGCGACATCGTACCGGTTCGATTCCGGTCGCCGGCATTATTTTCTGGGAAATTCAATTTTTGTGAGAGCAGGGATTGAGTTTCTTTTTTTGTTCATAAAATAAAATTCGAACATTTGTATTGAAAAGTGGGAAATTTATTTAAAGTTCTATGATAAATTTGATTTTGTGAAAATGTATAAATATTTCATCCCGTTTTTTATGAGGGAGAACTTCAAAGAAGAATAGCAGAATTGCTGGATAAAGGAATGAGATTGCGGCAATATGGTGAATATAACAATGAATATGTGATCGCGGCAAGTTTTCATGAAGTGATTCCTGTCTATTATAAAATTGATGAAATGCATGCTGCTGTTAAGTTTGTTTTCCAGAAATCATATTACAAAGATAGTGGGGTACAAGTTGACTATAGGTATGTTATAGTGATTTACTTTGATGATGCTAATAAAATACTGGAGATTCGGTATGATAGTTTGAAACATAGTCCTACTACAGATAATCGAACAATATTACTCCGGCGGTTAAAATTCGTCGACATTTAACCGCCGGAGTAATAGATGTTTTCATATTATCTTGACATTGTAGCAGGCGGCAGAAATTCTCTTGTGGATTTCTGCTGTTTTTTTGCGTGGAGCAAACATATCGCAGCATTTTGTTTGCCCCAAACACCATCTGTTACAATATTTATCCCCGGAATAATAAAAACAATTGTCCGGAAAAATACACAGGATTCCTTTATTTACCACGGTACTTTAGTCTTGACACCTTATTTGTCAGACCTTATACTAAAAATAGCAAAATGAAAGCTGATAAGTTATGTAAAGACTTGTGTACGGTATCGTTTATCAAAATTGAATGGTACAGTGAGCTGAATAGGGCAGATAAAAAGAGGTGGAACGATGAAACAGGACGCGTTACAGGGTGAAGATATCTACCGTTTTATGGATGCTTCCCTGGAGATTATTTTAAAATTTGACAATGATGGCAGGATCCTGTATGGAAATGCACTGGCCAAGGAAGAATTGGGATTTGGGGAGAAATTGACAGATCTTAGGCTGGATGTGCTGTTTCCGGGACAGCTTCAACAGGAACATGATGACTTTTTGCTGAATACCCTGAAGAACATGAAAGAAGGGATGATGTACCGGAAAAATGGCACCTGCTTTCCAGTGCAGATGACCACAGTGCTTGAGGAAGGAAACCATCTTCTTTTTGCGATAAATATTGCAAAACGCATAGAGACGGAACGTAAGCTTGTGCGTATGAAGGAAGAGATGGAGGAAACCATTAAGGTAAGAAATGAATTTGTGGCAAATGTAACCCATGAACTTAGAACTCCGGTGAACGGAATCCGGGGGCATGTAACCAATCTTCTTGAGTCTGGAGTTACAGGGGAGGTTAAAAGTACGCTGGATATCATTATCCGCTGTTGTGAAAATATGTCTGCTATTATCAATAATATTTTGGATTTTTCCAAGCTTGAGGCGGGAAAATTTGTGATTGAGCAGAAAGAATTTGATTTTTATAATATGGTGAATCATGCCGTGGAGACGAATATTACCACGATTAATGCCAAGGGATTACGGATTATGGTGAATATTGATAAGAATATTCCGGGATATCTGGTGGGAGATGAACTCCGCCTGACACAAATCTTGAATAATCTGTTATCCAATGCCGTAAAATTTACAAGTGTTGGTTATATCAATATAGAAGTGACCAGGACCGTGCAGTTTGATGATGAAATTGAACTGTTCTTCGTGGTATCTGATACCGGAATAGGAATTTCTCCGGAGGAGAAAGATAAACTGTTTAAGAGTTTTTCTCAGGTGGATGCCTCTATTACAAGAAAGTATGGCGGTACCGGACTGGGATTGTCCATTACTAAGCAGTTAATAGAGCTGATGCATGGCACCATACATCTGGATAGTGAAAAAGGAAAAGGAAGCAGCTTCTCATTTTCTGTGCGCCTGCATTTGTCACAGAACAGGAAAGACGAAGGAAGGGCCAGTGAACGGTTTGAATTTATCAATCAGGCGCAGGATGTATCGCAGTATGATGACCTTGAGAAGATTTTCCAGTATGGAACGCCAGAGAATTTGCAGGAAATAGCAGACAAGATGGAGAAGCTGATTATATGTATGGAAGTGGAAGCCTGGGATAAAGCGGAAGCCTTCGCGCACAACATTAAAGAACTGGTGGAACAGGCGCCCAGGGAAATTAAAAAATCAGCGTTCCGCATGGAAATGAATGTAAGAAAGGCAAATTACGAAAAGAGCATGGAATTTTTTAATGATTTAAAATCAGTCTTAGAGGAGAACATCGGAGGAAAACAAGATGGAAAATGAGAGAGAATCCGGCAGTGGAGCACAGATTGTAATTGTGGATGATGTGGATGCCAACCTGATGATTCTGGAAAATATTATAGAAGGGATGGGATATACTCCAAGGTGTGCCTCAAGTGCCGCGGAGGCTGCGTCGCTGATTGCAGAGAGCCGTCCCCAATTGATTCTTCTGGATGTGTTTATGCCGGAAATGGATGGATATGAATTTTGCGAGCGTCTAAAAGAAAGTCCTATTACGCGGGATATTCCGGTAATTTTTATTTCGGCGGCAGATTCCAGTGAAGATAAGGTGCGCGGCTTTAAGCTGGGAGCAGTAGACTATATTGGCAAGCCTTTTGAGGTGACGGAAGTTACCATGCGGGTCAGAAACCACCTTAAAATATATGAGATGCAGCAGGAATTGGAAATGAGCAACCGGAGGTTACATAGTGTCATCAGTAGCCAGGCCAGAAGAATTGAAGATGAACAGAAGAACATTCTATATGCCCTTGCGGCATTAACAGAAGAACGGGATGCAGAGACAGATAATCATATGCAGAATGTGGCGTTCAACTGCAGGCTGCTCGCCCAGGGGCTTCAGTTCAGCCCTGATTTTGACGAAGAGATATCAGAGAGCTTTATTGATACCATAGAGGTGGCGTCCAGGCTGCATGACATTGGGAAAATTCAGGTTCCCTATGACGCCTTGATGGATCCTATGAATTTCCAAACTGAAGATTTGCAGAATTCTAAAAATCACGCCCTGCAGGGCGCACAGATATTAGAGCGTGTATATCAAAATACGCCTGAGAACAGTTTTCTGCCTATGGCAATTGAAATTGCAAGGTATCACCATGCGCGATGGGATGGCAGCGGATACCCCCAGAATGTGAGAGAAAAAGATATTCCTCTTTCTGCCAGAGTTACGATGGTTGCAGATTTATATGATACGCTGATTGGCGATGAAGGAGGAGAAAACTGCTGTGAAGAACAGGAGGCGCTGAAGATTATAGAGGAGAAAAGCGGAATCTTTCTTGATCCGGAAATTGTGAAGGTTTTTTTGAAAATTAAAAATAGGCTCCGCCATAGTTGAAACAAGCGCAATAATTGACAAGTTGTGAGAAATATAGTATCATAATGAAGATATGGCAAGTAATCGGCAGAGGTTTTTGGATAGGAGTAATGGAATGATTACGGAGAAAGAATTTCGCCGCGTTGTAGCCTATGTAAAGAGAACGAGTGGGATTGATCTCAGTGAGAAGCAGGTGTTGATAAATGGAAGACTGGAGAATTATCTTCTAAGGAACGGTTACAGCGGCTATGACGAGTATATGGAGAAGGTGGAGAAAAATCCAAGCGGAGATGAGGCGCGGAATCTAATTAATGCTCTGACTACCAATCATACATATTTCATGAGAGAGTTTGAACATTTGGAATTTTTACAGAAGGAAATACTTCCTAAGCTGAAGATGAAAGAAGCGGCCCGGAGAGATTTAAGAATCTGGTCCGCAGCTTCTTCCACAGGAGAAGAACCTTATACTATCGCAATGGTTTTAAGGGATTTTTTCGGAATGGAACAGCCCAAATGGGATACAAAAATTCTTGCTACAGATATTTCAACAAAAGTTCTGCAGCATGCCAGTAAGGGAAAATATTTGCAGGAGCAGATTGAACCGCTGCCGGAAAAATGGAGGAGAAAATATTTTAAAAAAGTAAATGAAGTGGAGTATCAGGCAACGCAGGAATTAAGAAATGAAGTTATTTTCAGGCAGTTTAATCTGATGAATCCATTTCCATTTAAAAGGCCTTTCCATGTGGTTTTTTTAAGAAATGTGATGATATATTTTGATGATGATACAAAACGGCAGCTTCTCCATAAAGTTTATGATTTTCTGGAGCCTGGAGGCTATCTGTTTGTGGGGACTACAGAAGCGGTTGACCGGAAGGGGACAGATTTTAAATATGTCATGCCGTCAGTTTATCGGAAATAGATATTTAGAAAAGAAAGCAGGGAAATGGAATGCGTAAGATTAGAGTATTGGTTGTAGATGATTCTGCAATGTTCCGAAATCTGCTGGTACAAAGTCTCAGGGCGGATCCCCTTTTAGAAGTAGTGGCACAGGCGGGTGACGCCTACGCGGCGCGAGATGCCATTATAGAGTACCGCCCGGACGTGATGACGCTGGACGTGGAAATGCCCAGGATGGACGGCATTCAATTTTTGAGGAAGCTGATGCCCCAATATCCGCTTCCCGTGGTGGTGATCAGCGCATTGGATGCCAGGGTTTTTGACGCTATGGAGGCTGGAGCAGTTGATTTTGTATGTAAGCCTACGGGGGTGAACCCCTCGAAGATGGACCAATTTCTGAGAAAGGAACTGGGCACGAAAATTAAGATTGCATCTACGGTAAAAGTCGGAAAACTAAAACGTGTGGAATCCAGTCCTGTTACCGCTATGTCCGGTATTAAGAAAGATATGGTGGTTGCCATTGGGGCTTCCACAGGAGGAACGGAGGCAATTTTTGATGTGGTAAGCCAGTTCCGCAAGGATATTCCGGGTGTAGTGATCGTGCAGCATATGCCGCCAGGATTTACGGAAATGTATGCAAACCGTTTGAATAACCAATGTCAGGTGGCAGTGAAGGAAGCCGCTACGGGAGACCGGGTTTATCCGGGAAGGGTGCTGATAGCGCCAGGGGATAAGCATCTGCGTCTGGTAAAAGTAAACGGAGTCTATCAAGTGGAATGCAAAGCGGGAGAGAAGGTCAGCGGGCATTGTCCGTCGGTGGACGTATTGTTTTCTTCAGTGGCAAAAACAGCGAAGAAAGATGCTGTAGGGGTAATTCTCACAGGCATGGGAGGAGACGGAGCCAAAGGGCTTTTGGAAATGCGGAAGGCCGGCGCAGTTACCATTGGACAGAATGAAGCAAGCTGCGTGGTATATGGAATGCCTAAGGTTGCCTATGATATTGGAGCAGTCCAGTATCAGATGGAGCTTTCTAATATAGCAAATAAAGTATACAGCGTATTGAAGACCAATTAGAAAGGAGACAGAATTTATGAAAATTTTATTGGCAGAGGATGATTTTGCAAGCCGCAAATTCATGTCGAACTATCTGGAGAAATATGGAGATTGCGATATTACCGTAGATGGTGAGGAAGCAGTGGATGCATTTCTGATGGCATTAGAAGACGGAGAACCGTATGATTTGATATGTCTCGATGTGATGATGCCGGTACTGGATGGCTATCAAGCTTTAAAGGCCATTCGCGACATTGAAAAAGAGCGCGGCATTCAGGCAAATAAAGGGGTCAAGATTATCATGACCACAGCACTGAATGAGGAGCGTAATGTAAAGAAAGCTTTTGAAATGGGATGTACTGTTTACTCTGGTAAGCCAATTGATTTGAAGAAATTTGAATTGATCCTGAAGAAGCTGGAACTGATAGACTGAGAATAAGACTGCAATACACAGAAAGAAAGGGGGCGGGAAAATGGGAGAAGACTTTAACACAGATAGTATGCTGGATATGTTTCTTTATGAGAGCGAACAGCTTTTGGAGACATTGGAAAATGTTGTGCTGGATAAAAAGGATGAGGATTGTTTTGACGAGGCGTCCATCAATGAAATTTTCCGTGCGATGCATACCATCAAAGGTTCTTCGGGTATTATGATGTATGAAAATATCACGAAGGTATCCCATAAGCTGGAAGACGTATTTTATTATTTGAGAGAATCTCATCCAGAAAATGTTCCGCATTTAGAATTGGTAGATCATGTGCTGGAGGTATCAGATTTTATTAACGGTGAGTTGGATAAGATCCGGGAAGGTGAAACGCCGGATGGCGATGAGAGTAAAATTGTAGATGAAATTGATAAATTTTTAACAAGAATAAAAACCGGAATTGAGAAAAAGGGCGATGAGCTGCCGCCGGAAAATACATATGTAGAGCCGGAGCAGTTCTATATCGCGCCTACAGGCAACGAGAGCAGTAAATATTATAAAGTATCTATTTACTGGCGCGACGATACCCAGATGTGTAATATCCGTGCGTATACGGCAGTATATTCTTTAAAAGAAATTGTAGAGGATATGCAGTATATTCCGGAAGATATTATTACCAACGAGGCCAGCAGCGAGGTTATTCTGGCGGATGGCTTCCACATGCTGGTGAAGTGCCAGGCAACGGATGAAGAAATAATAAGCACCATTGGCGAGACTTCTGGGATGGATCATGTAGAAATCCATGATTGTACAAAACAAGAATTTGACATGGGATTCCACCATCAGGAAGAGATTGTTATCGATCTGAGTGATAAGGAAAAAGATACAGAAGACAAGAAAGAAAAGAAAGAGCCTACGCCTGGCGATTATGTTATTAAGAATAAGGAATCTGGAAAGAGTAAGAAGCTGGCAAAACAGCAGCCCAAGCAGCAGCCGAAACAGACTTATATCAGTGTGAATGTGGAGAAGCTGGATGCTCTTATGGATATGATCGGGGAGCTTGTTATTTCAGAGGCAGTAGTTCTTCAAAATCCAGATTTGAAAGTGCCTGGTCTGGATCTTACCAATTTCCAGAAGGCAGCGGGCCAGCTTTCTAAGATTACTACTGAGCTGCAGGATGTGATTATGTCCATGCGTATGATGTCACTGACCAATACCTTCCAGAAAATGAACCGTATTGTGTTTGATGTGTCAAGAAAACTTGGCAAGGACATTGAGCTGGAAGTCATCGGCGAGAATACGGAAGTGGATAAAAATATTATTGAGCATATTTCGGATCCGCTGATGCATTTGATCCGTAATTCTGTGGACCACGGAATTGAATCAAAAGAAGACCGTATTGCTGCAGGCAAGAATCCCAAAGGAAAAATCACCTTGGAAGCTAAAAATGAAGGCGGAAAGGTATATATTATCGTCAGGGATGATGGTAAGGGCCTGAACAAACAGGCATTGTATGATAAGGCTAAGAATAATGGGCTTATCGGCAACCGGGCAATGTCGGACTTTACGGAGAAAGAAATTTACCAGTTTATTACCTATGCAGGGTTCTCTACCAAAGAACAAGTGACAGAGTATTCCGGCAGAGGCGTGGGAATGGACGTGGTTGTCAAAAATATACAGTCAGTAGGCGGCAATCTGGAGATTGACAGCATGGAAGGCGCTGGAAGCGAGATGACCTTAAAGATTCCGCTGACACTGGCAATAATTAATGGAATTGTAATGCAGGTTGGGAACTCTACCTTTGTGATTGAGACAAATGCAGTGAAAGAATTTGTAAGGATCCGGAGAGATATGCTTGTGAAGGAACCGGACGGCGTGGAATACATTATGCTTCGAAATGAGTGTTATCCCTTTATCCGCCTGAACCAGCGTTATCACCTGGAAGAGTCGAAAACAGATATTGAAGATGGCATCGTGGTAGTATTAGAGCATGAGAGCAAGTTTATCTGTGTATTCATTGATGAGTTGATTGCGGAGCAGGAAATTGTGGTGAAACCAATTCCGTCTTATATCCGAAAAGTCCAGGGATTATCTGGATGTACACAGCTTGGAGATGGAAGCATTGCACTGATTCTCGATATTGCTGGCCTGATTGCCGGAGAGGAGAGAAAGTAGGATATGTCGGAAGAATTGTTGGAAGAATTTGAAGACGAACAGGACGCTCAAAAAGGAATGTTTATGACCTTCCAAATGGGTGGAGAATGTTATGGCATCGCCATTACTTTTGTGCAGGAAATTGTCGGAATTCAGCCTATCACAGCAGTTCCGGAGATAGAGGATTACATCAAGGGACTCATCAATATCCGCGGAAAGATTATACCGGTGATTGATGTCAGGGTCAGATTCAAACAGGAACCTTTTGAGTATACAGACCGCACTTGCATCATAGTTATAAATGTGAAATCGACAATTGTAGGATTGATTGTGGATAAGATTGCAGGGGTTATTACGGTAGATGAAAGAGAAATTATTCTCCCGCCGTCTTTATCTCAATCCGGGTCTGGAAGCAGTAAGTATGTATTTGGCCTGGTGAAAGTGGATGATGAAGTGAAATTACTTCTGGATCCGGAAAAACTGATTCAGGATGAGGATTTGTCAGCATTTGGAGAAGTTGTTTCTGGTACAGAAGTATCTGCAGAAGCTTAAAAGAGAAGGAGAAGAAGAGGAAATGAAAAATGCGAAGATAAGAACACGGTTATTGATTTGTTTTGGAGTTACGATTATAATGACTCTTGTGGTTGCATATGCAGGTATGGGTACTTTAAGTTCCACAAGAAAAGGTGCGCTTTCTGTTGAGTCTCTGCACTTAGCAGAAATTGCAGTTGCAGTCATTACATTTGTTGCTATTGTGGTTACAATGATTTTGGCATTTGGGATACTAAGAGATATTCGAACTTCCATGGATATGCTTCGGAAGGCGGCAGCTCAGATTGCAGAAGGCCGTACAGATGTAGTGCTGAAAAAAATTCGTAATGATGAATTTGGCGAATTAGTGGATGATTTTCAGAAAATTGTGGAAAATGTTAAGTATCAGGCAGAAATTGCAGGTAACATTACAGAGGGAAATCTTGATCTTGATGTAAAAGTCAATAACAGTGGGGATGTTTTGGGAAATGCGTTCCATAGCATTATTACTGAAAACAATCATATGCTTTCTGGTATTAGAGAATCTTCTATCCAACTCTCTATGGGAGCAGAGCAGGTATCAGATGCCAGCCAGTCTTTGGCACAGGGATCTACCCAACAGGCAAGCGCGATCCAGCAGGTAACAGCTTCCATTACAGAGATTGCAGAGCGCACCAAACGCAATGCAGAAGAGGCGAATCAGGCAAATACATCGGTACATAGCATGAAGGAAGAGGCTATGGAAAGTGATAGTCATATGAAAGAAATGATTCAAGCAATGATGGGAATCAATGAAGCTTCTGAAAATATTTCTAAGATTATTAAAGTTATTGATGATATTGCATTCCAGACAAATATTCTCGCATTGAATGCGGCAGTAGAAGCAGCAAGAGCCGGCGTTCATGGAAAAGGATTTGCAGTGGTAGCTGAGGAAGTGCGGAATCTGGCTGGCAAGAGTGCGTCTGCAGCTAGTGAGACAGCAGAGATGATCGAGGATTCCATTAAGAAGGTAGAACATGGTTCCAAGCTTGCAGAACAGACGGCAGCATCATTAACACAGATTATTGGTGAAGTAGATAATATTGTTGCCTTAATTAATAATATTGCAGTGGCATCCAATGATCAGGCGACAGCAGTCAGCCAGATTGACCAGGCCATTACACAGGTATCCCAGGTTGTTCAAACAAACTCTGCAACCAGTGAACAGTGTGCGGCAGCTAGTGAAGAGTTATCTAACCAGGCAATGTCTCTGCGTACTATGATTGGCCAGTACAAACTGAAGGTTTCTGATAATTACAGTGTGGCATCTCAGGATATGATGATGAATGACAAGTCAGAAGAGAACGAGAAGATCATTTCCCTGGATAGCGAATTCGGAAAATATTAAGAGTAGAATTTTGTGGGAGTGTTTTATGATCTTTCCAAAAGGGTCATGAAATACTCCTTTTCCTTGTATAGAGAACCAAATAGCAGGTATGATTAATCTGTAAATGGAGAAAGATAATGCTGTTATGATGATTAGAAAATGGAGAAGTCAAAATGCATAGATTAAGCAGGGTACAGACCATTGCGATTGGATTTTTATTGATTATTGCGGCGGGCACGCTCCTTTTGATGCTTCCAATTGCATCCAGGAGCGGGGAAAGTGCGGGATTTTTAAATGCACTGTTCACTTCTACCAGCAGTACCTGCGTGACAGGACTGGTCGTAGTGGATACATACACCAATTGGACACTGTTCGGACAGATAGTGATTCTTGTGCTCATTCAGATTGGCGGGCTGGGATTTATTACCATTGGAGTATTTTTTTCCATATTTATGAAACGCCGTATTGGCTTGAAAGAGAGGAATCTTATTCAAGAGAGTATGAATACACTGCAGATCGGAGGTACGGTGCGGCTGGTGCGAAAGATTGTTTTTTACACGCTGATGATTGAAGGTACTGGCGCGTTGCTGCTGATGATCCGGTTTGTTCCGCAGTTTGGGGCGGCAGAGGGAATTTGGTATGGCATTTTCCATTCTATTTCTGCATTTTGTAATGCTGGTTTTGATCTGATGGGGCGGTTTGAACCTTATAGTTCCCTGTGTCTGTATCATGACGACTTGTTGGTAAACCTGGTGATTATGGCGCTGATTATCATTGGAGGAATTGGTTTTATTGTATGGGATGATATTTCAGTTCATAAGTGGAAGGTAAAGAATTATCTTCTGCACACTAAGATTGTACTTACTATGACGGTAATTCTGATTGTGGGGGGCAGTGTCTGCTTCTATCTGCTTGAGCAGGAGAACCTTATGGAACTGGATGTAAAAAGCCGGATACTTGCATCTGTTTTTGGAGCGGTGACTCCTCGTACAGCAGGGTTTAATACTGTTGATACAGGAATCTATACAGAAGGAACCAGAATGCTGACCGTAATATTGATGTTTATCGGGGGAAGTCCTGGGTCTACGGCCGGAGGCATTAAGACCACTACGATGATGGTAATTCTTTTGTATATCTGGTCGACACTGCGCAACAAAAGCGGTCTGAATATTTACGGCAGGAGAATGGATGAGGATTCCATCAAGAAAGCGGCAACAGTATTTTTTATTAATTTGATGCTGGCAGCTTCTTGTACCTTGATGATGACAGGGATGGAGCCTTTGCCTTTGTCAGATATCTTTATGGAAATATTTTCCGCCATCGGAACTGTGGGAATTTCTACAGGTATTACAAGGGATGTTTCCATTATGTCAAAATATATGCTGGTAGTTTTGATGTACTGCGGAAGGATCGGAAGCATGTCCTTTGCCCTGTTTTTTACAGAGAAGAAGCACAATGCTCCAGTGAAACTTCCTATAGAACGAATTACAATCGGTTAGGAGAAATATAGAAATGAAATCAATATTAGTAATTGGAATCGGAAGATTTGGAAAACATTTATGTATGGATCTGGTTCAGAATGGCAATGATGTTATGGCAGTGGATGAGAAAGAAGAGAACCTGGAAGATATTCTCGCTCTGGTTACAAGCGCTAAGATTGCAGACTGTACCAGAGAAGAGGTACTGCGCAGCTTTGGCGTACGGAACTTTGATATCTGTTTTGTATGTATCGGAACAAATTTCCAGAGCAGCCTGGAGATTACCAGCCAGTTGAAAGAGTTGGGGGCGCCCTGTGTAATCAGCAAGGCAACCAGAGACATTCAGGCAAAGTTTTTGCTGAGGAACGGCGCGGACGAGGTAGTATATCCGGACCGGGATATTGCAAAACGGCTTGCCATTAAGGTCAGCGCCAACCATGTATATGATTATATGGAAATGGGGGACTATTCTATTTATGAAATACAGCCTTTAGAAGAGTGGGTAGGCAAATCTATCAAGGAAACGAATTTCCGTGTAAAATATAATGCCAATATTCTGGGTATCAAAAAAGAGGGGGAGAGTACCCTAATGCCGGATGCAGAACATGTATTCAGCGCAGAGGAGCATTTGATGGTGATTGGACGAAGGGAAGACATTGAACGAATTGTGAAGCGTCTGTAAGGACGCTGTAAAAATACAGGGAAAGAGGTATTGATATGCCGCAGGGAACGCCGAAACCAGGAGAGAAGTATTTACATTTTAAAGAAAAATTGTATCAGGTTATTGCCATTGCAGAACATACCGAGACGGGAGAAGAGCTTGTGATCTATCAGGCATTGTATGGAAATTTTCAGGTTTATGCCAGGCCGCTTTCTATGTTTATCAGCCTGGTAGATAAGGATAAATATCCAAAAGTTCAGCAGGAATATCGTTTTCAGCTTGTGGGACAGCAGACAGAAACAGAGGAAAATCTGCTGGAACAGTTCAAGTCCGGGGAAGAACGGGCGGAAGATAAGCTGATGGCATTTTTTGATGCGGGCACGATGGAGGAAAAATATAAAATACTGCTGGATATGAGGGATGATATCAACGATCATATGATTAACAATATGGCGGTCGTTCTGGATGTAGTTATTGAAGAAGGGCCTTTGGACCGGCGGTATGAGGAATTAAAATCCTGCGTCCGCACCTTTCAGAAATACGAGTGCAGCAGGCTCCGCTGACGCCTGGCGGGGTGCGCCGGGATTGGGAATATAAAAGTGGAACGGAACAGGTAATTTAAGGAAAAGGAGGTTGCCCCTCCTTTTTTTCTGTGATAAAATAAACGTATCTACAAGGGACAAAGTAATGGACTAGTTATAATAAATACGATTCAGAAAGGAACGTTAATATGCTGTTACTTATTCAAAATGGAACTGTTGTAAATCCGGGGGACGGAACAGAGATAAAAGCCGATGTGCTGGTAGAAGATGGAAAAATCAAGAAAGTCGCTCCAATGCAGAAGGTGAAGGCAGACCGTGTCATAGATGCGGCAGACTGTTATGTCATGCCGGGATTTATTGATATGCATGTACATCTGAGGGATCCGGGAATGGAGCATAAGGAAACCGTGGAGACAGGAGCTCAGGCAGCGGCCAGGGGAGGATTTACTACCATTGTTGCCATGCCGAATACCAAGCCTGTGGTGGACAACTCAGATGTGGTCAATTATGTTCATAATAAGGCAAAGGACATGAGGCTTGTCCACATTCTGCAGGCGGGAGCCGTAACCAGGGGGCAGAGAGGGGAAGAACTCTCAGATATTGAAGGTATGGTGGAGGCGGGAATTCCAGCCATCAGTGAAGACGGAAAAACGGTTATGAATGCCCAGCTTTACCGGGAGGCAATGACCCTTGCCCTGAAATATGACATTCCGGTACTTTCTCATTGCGAGGATGCCAATATGGTACAAAAAGGCGTGGTAAACGCAGATAAAACCATGAAGAAAACGAAGTTTGCAGGAATCAGCAATTCTGTGGAGGACGTCATAATAGCCCGGGATATTATGCTTGCAAAGGATACCGGGGCGGCGCTGCATTTGTGCCATTGTTCCACCAAGGACAGTGTGCGCCTGGTAGAGCTTGCCAAGGAGGCGGGAATTCGAGTGACTGCAGAAGTATGCCCCCATCATTTTACGCTGACCAGTGAAGATATACCAGGAGACGACGCCAATTATAAGATGAATCCCCCATTAAGAACCAGGGAAGATGTGGAGGCGTTAAAAGAGGGATTGAAGGCGGATATCATGGATGTGATTGCCACAGACCATGCGCCCCATACAGCAATTGATAAGGGATTGGGTATGAAAAAAGCGCCTTTTGGCATTGTAGGGCTGGAAACAGCTGCGGCTCTTACCATGACAGAATTGGTGGATAAAGGATATCTTACCATTGTGCAGATGGCAGAGAAAATGAGTTATAATCCAGCGAAGATTTTAGGATTGGATAAAGGAGTAGTTGAAGAGGGGAAACCTGCAGATTTGGTAGTTTTTGATGCGAAACACCAATATGTGATTGATCCGGCGCAGTTTCAGTCCAAAGGCAGAAATACGCCATTTGCAGGCAGGAAGGTTAAAGGAATGGTTGTTGCTACTGTTGTAGACGGCAAAGTTGTATATGAAAAATAGGTGGAAAAGAGGATAAGGAATGATTAACAAGCTGGCAGAGAAAATTCAGAAAACCCATGCACCGATTGTGGCAGGACTGGATCCTATGATGAATTATATACCAGAACATATTCAGAGGAAGGCTTTTGAGGAATATGGGGAAACTTTAGAAGGCGCGGCAGAAGCAATCTGGCAGTTTAATAAAGAAATTGTGGATTGTATATATGATCTTATTCCGGCGGTAAAACCTCAGATTGCTATGTATGAGCAGTTTGGGATTCCAGGTCTGCAGGCGTTCCAGAAGACTGTGGATTACTGTCATAAGAAAGATTTGATTGTAATTGGAGATATCAAGAGAGGGGATATCGGTTCTACCTCTGCGGCATACGCTGCAGGCCATATTGGTTCTGTGAAGGTAGGAAGTAAGACCTATCATCCTTTTGGAGAGGATTTTATCACGGTAAATCCTTACCTGGGTACGGACGGCGTGAAGCCCTTTGTTGACGTATGCAGAGAGGAAAAAAAGGGGCTGTTTATTTTAGTGAAGACTTCCAACCCTTCCAGCGGTGAATTTCAGGATAAAATTGTGGACGGCAGGCCGCTGTATGAACTGGTGGGTGAAAAGGCAGCTCAGTGGGGTGCAGATTGTATGGGAGAGAACTACAGTTACGTTGGAGCTGTTGTAGGCGCAACTTATCCGGAAGTGGGGAAAATACTGCGCAGGATTATGCCTAAAAGCTTTATTTTAGTGCCTGGTTATGGAGCGCAGGGAGGAACAGGCGCAGATTTGGTACACTTCTTTCATGAAGACGGACTGGGGGCAATTGTAAATTCCTCAAGGGGCATCATTGCAGCTTATCAGCAGGAAGCGTATGCAGACTTTGGTGCAGAACATTTTGGAGAGGCATCCAGGGCTGCAGTTTTGGCAATGAAAGAAGACATAGACAACGCCCTCCAGGCAGCAAAATAGGAGGGATAAGTAGGAGAAGAAAGAATATGGCGGAAAAATTTAAAGAACAGGCGGTAATTATCCGGCAGGAAGAAATTTCTTATGAAATATACAGTATGTGGCTGAAGACCGATCGGATTGCGGGAATGTCCAGGCCAGGCCAGTTTATATCGGTATACTGTCATGAAGGCAGCAGGCTTCTGCCGCGGCCTATCAGTATTTGTGAGATTGACAGGGAAGACCAGTCTGTCCGCATTGTATACCGGGTTGCAGGAAGGGGAACAGAGGAATTGTCCCAGCTTCGCACAGGAAGAAGCATTGACATTGTAGGTCCTCTTGGGAATGGATTTCCAATGAAGGAGAGGAAGGCGTTTATTATTGGGGGCGGTATCGGGATTCCTCCTATGCTCCAGCTTGCCAGAGAATTAAATTGTGAGAAACAACTGATTTTGGGATATCGTGACTCCATGTTTTTACAGGATGAATTTAAGAAACTGGGGAATGTCTATGTGGCAACGGAAGATGGAAGTTATGGTACAGAAGGAAACGTGCTGGATGCTATTCGGGAAAATGGACTGGATGCTGAGATTATCTATGCCTGCGGGCCAATGCCCATGCTTCGTGCCATAAAAGCATATGCCTTAGAGAAACACATTGAATGCTGGGTGTCTCTGGAAGAGCATATGGCCTGCGGCATCGGCGCCTGCCTGGGCTGTGTCTGTAAATCCAGAGAAAAGGACAGGCATACCAATGTGAACAATAAGCGAATCTGTAAGGAAGGCCCGGTATTTCGTGCAGAGGAGGTGGAATTCTGATGAATACAAAAGTAAATCTTGCAGGTCTTACTTTGAAAAATCCAGTGATGACCGCATCAGGAACCTTTGGCTCTGGAGCAGAATATTCAGAATTTATAGATTTAAACAGGCTTGGAGCAGTGGTGACGAAAGGAGTTGCCAATGTTCCGTGGGAAGGGAATCCCACCCCCAGGATTGCTGAGACTTATGGAGGAATGCTGAATGCAGTTGGACTTCAGAATCCGGGAGTTGATGTTTTTATAGAGAGAGATATGCCGTTCTTGACAAAGTTTGATACCAGAATTATCGTAAATGTCTGCGGAAGAACGGTGGAAGATTATTGTGAAGTAGTAAGACGTCTTGCAGGGCAGCCGGTGGACATGCTGGAGATCAATATTTCCTGCCCAAATGTGGAGGAGGGGGGAATTGCTTTTGGGCAGGACCCTAAGGCTGTAGAGGCCGTCACAAAGGAAGTAAAAAAATATGCAAAACAGCCGATTATCATGAAGCTCAGTCCGAATGTGACGGATATAACAGAAATGGCAAAGGCTGCAGAGGCAGGAGGCGCTGACGCAATTTCGTTGATCAATACTATTACTGGCATGAAAATTGATATTCACCGCAGGGCATTTTCTCTTGCCAATAAGACGGGCGGTTTGTCCGGTCCGGCGATACATCCTGTGGCAGTGCGCATGGTTTATCAGACGGCGCAGGCGGTCAGCATTCCCATTATCGGCATGGGCGGAATTATGACGGCGGAAGATGCTGTTGAGATGATTCTGGCAGGCGCTTCGGCGGTAGCCGTAGGAACTGCAAATTTCCGTAATCCCACAGTGACAATGGAGATTGTGGACGGTATCCGGGAATATATGGAACAGTATCATGTGAAAAATATCAGTGAATTAATTGGAGCAGTGAAGTAATAGACCGATGCGGCAGCCCAGGCGATGATTCGAAAGATTACCCATTTTTATTACTAAGGCGGTTAAATGTCGAATGAATTTTACGCAGAATAAATTTCTATCTGCAAGGCGGAAGATTGAGCTGTAGCATTCGCTACAGCGATTGATGACAACGCAGCAGATAAAAATTTAGACAAGTAAAAACATCGACATTTAACCGCCTTAGTAATATGTAAGGCAGGATTCGTTCTGCCTGTATAGAAATGGGTAGTTTAAGTTTAAAGCTCTCTTAGTCTTGTAATTTGTGGGAAGGTTATAAGTTGTTTGGCATTGCACATTGAAATTTACGGATATTTTTTCTATAGAATATCACAGATAACATCATGCCAGCGCTCCAGCCGATGGGCCATGCGCACCAGATTCCAAGGTAACCTGTCTGTGCGGCCAGTAATTCAGCCAGAGAGACTCTGAGTATTAGATCAGTAAAGGTTGAAATCATAAAGTCCCGCATCATTCCTGCACCGCGCAGGATACCGTCTGCAATTAATTTTATGGAAATAATAAAATAAAAGGGGGCGGCAATATAGAGAAATTGTACGCCGGATGTCAGCGCTAGTTGAGAAGGAGAGCTGATAAAAAACGTTATCAGTAATTTTGCGGCAAAAAGGTACAATGTTACGATGGGGATGCATAGAATCCACACCATTTTTATGCCTGCTTTAAAACCGGCTTTTACTCTCCCTGGCATTCCAGCTCCTATATTTTGCGCTGTGTAATTTGATATGCCGTTTCCAAGGGTCGTGAAGGAAGTGATTACCAGATTATTAAGCTTGATGGCGGCAGAATATCCGGCAGTGACGCCTACGCCACAGTCATTAATGGCGCTCTGGATCATGATATTGCCGATAGAGATAAATCCCTGCTGCAAAATGCTGGGGATTGCAATTACGGCAATTTTTTCAAGGGCTTTGAAAGAAAATAGGACGATGTTCCCTTCCGTGTGAATGGCGGACAGTCTTCTCAGTACTACAAACACTGCCAGCAGGCAGCTAATTCCCTGGCATAGAAAAGTGGCAAGCGCCACCCCAGCGACGCCCATGTGAAATCCGGCTACAAACAGGATGTCTGCCAGGATATTCGCAGTGGAAGAGACTGCAAGGAACAGGAAGGGGGTTTTGGAATCTCCCAATGCGGAAAAAATTCCTGTTGCAATATTATAGAACAGCAGGAAGGGAAGGCCCAGAATATAGATCTCAAGATAAAGTTTCGAGTCAGCAAATATTTCTGGAGGCGTATGAATCAGATTTAAGAGCGTCCCGCAGAAAGCTATGCCGAATGCCATTAACACAACGCATAGAACTCCGCTGGAAATCAATGTAGTGTAGACCGATGTTTTCATTTCACAGTAATTTTTTGCTCCAAAAAACTGGGAGACAATGACGGAACAGCCAATATTACATCCGAAAGCAAATGCAATGAAAATTAATGTAATTTCATAGCTGTTGCCTACGGCAGCCAATGCATGTTCTCCTATAAATTTACCGGCTGTTAAGCTGTCAGCGATATTATAAAGCTGCTGGAAGAGAATGCTGCCAAATAATGGCAGGCAGAATTTCCATAATACGGTTTCTGGTTTTCCGATTGTTAAATCTTTATTCATAGTTTTGTCCTTTCTGTCTGCTTGAAAAAGCAGTTGCCTTTTACATTTGAACGTATTATACTCTTTTTAGAAGAATATGAAAAATATATATATGATATTTTAGAACTATTATATTGATATACCAGATTTGATATATCAAACGGGGCAGACTATGAATATTAACTATGAATATTATCGCATTTTTTATTATGTGGCAGAGTATAAGAATTTAACTCAGGCGGCGAAAGTACTGCACAGCAGCCAGCCTAATATTTCCCGTACAATCAAAATTTTGGAAAATGAAATCGGCTGCAATCTGCTGGTACGTTCGAACCGGGGGATTTCTCTGACGCCGGAGGGAAAAAGACTTTATTTGCGTGTCAGGGAAGCGGTGAATCAGATTCAGCTTGCGGAAGATGAGCTGGCAGATTCTGCCGGCCTTAAGGCGGGATGCGTAACCATTGGCGTCAGTGAAACAGCGCTGCGTATGCTGGTGCTGCCGGTTTTGCGACGTTTTAAGGAACAATACCCCAAAATCCGTATTCGGATTTTAAATCATCTGACCAATCAGGCAGTAGAATCTGTAAAAAATGGAGAAGCTGATTTTGCAGTAGTGACCGCGCCGCAAAATCTGGAAAAACCTCTTGTTTCCTATCCCCTTATTTTTTTTCAGGATATTCTGTTGGGGGGACCAGCTTATTTCCAATTCCATGGAGATATTCTTACCCTGAAAGAAGTGAATCATTTTCCGCTGGTCTGCCTTGGAGAAGAAACGATTACCTATGAGTTTTACGAGACATTTTACCATCAGCATGGGCTGCTCTTTAAGCCAGAACTTCAGGCGGCAACCACGGATCAGATTCTTCCCATGATAAAAAGCGATCTTGGTATTGGATATGTTCCAGAAATATTTGCAGCGGAAGTTTTGAAGAAAGGGGAGGCGTGCAGAATATTCCTGAAAGAAACAATTCCAGAGAGGCAGATATGTTTTGTGGAAAACCAGCGGCGGCCGCTGAACGCCGCAGCCAGAGAGCTGAAAACACTTCTTATTTCAGAAAAATGCGCGGGGGCGGATTCTATATGAGCGGTACAAATAAGGGTCGGAATCAAGAAATTGGTTGCCATCATATTTGCAAAAGTGTTAAAATGTAGAAAAATGTAAATTTTATATGGGGAAAGGAAGGAATGCTATGAAGAAATTTGTGTGCAGCGTTTGTGGTTACATTTATGAAGGAGAGCAGGCGCCGGAAGAATGCCCGGTCTGCCATCAGCCGGCAGAAAAGTTCAGAGAGGAATCTTCTGAATATGTCAGCACTCTGGATTTAGAGAGCGGGAAGGCTGAGGAACAGGAAGAACTGTCATCCATGGAATTAAGCTATGATAAGAATTTTTACCGGAGAGATGAATCCTGCCGTTATATGGAAGAAATTCATCAGATGGCAGTGACGGGAAAGACCATCAGCGGAGCTATGGGAACCAAGATGCAGATGCCCTCCTGGGATGATATCCTGCTCTTAGGAGCACAGTTAAACCCAGCGCCTTTGGATGAGGAAGATCCTGTAAGTACTATGACTGTGATTGGAAAACATGCCAAAAAGCCCATGATACTGGATCAGCCAGTATATATTTCCCATATGTCATTTGGTGCGCTGTCGAAAGAGATTAAGGTTGCACTGGCAAAAGGATCTGCCATGGCCAGGACGGCAATGTGCAGCGGAGAAGGCGGAATTCTGCCGGAGGAACGCGAAGCTTCCTATAAGTACATATTTGAGTACATTCCCAATAAATACAGTGTGACAGACGAGAATCTGCGCAGCGCTGACGCCATTGAAATTAAGATTGGACAGGGAACGAAGCCCGGTATGGGCGGACATCTTCCAGGTGAAAAGGTAACAGCGGAGATTGCAAAGCTTCGTGGGAAAAAGCAGGGGGAAGACGTACAGAGCCCCAGTAAATTTCCGGAACTGAATTCCAAAGAGGATTTGAGGGATATGGTGGATATGCTGCGGAACCGTTCAGACGGAAGGCCCATAGGCATTAAAATTGCAGCAGGACGGTTGGAAAGAGATTTGGAATACTGCGTTTATGCGGAACCAGATTTTATTACCATTGACGGAAGAGGCGGAGCAACCGGATCCAGCCCGCTGTTTCTGAGGGAAGCCACTACAGTTCCCACGGTCTATGCATTGTATCGTGCAAGAAAATATCTGGACGCCGTGCATTCTGACATTTCCCTTGTGATTACCGGAGGACTGCGGGTGTCCGCAGACGCAGCAAAAGCGCTGGCTATGGGGGCGGACGCAGTGGCAGTAGCAAGCGCGGCCTTAATTGCGGCAGCCTGCCAGCAGTACCGGATCTGCGGAACTGGCAATTGTCCGGTGGGTATTGCTACCCAGGATCCGGAATTAAGAAAAAGATTAAAGGTAGAGCAGGCCGCCCAGAGAGTGGCGAATTACCTGAATGTAACCAGAGAAGAGTTAAAAACTTTTGCGCGGATTACTGGACATGATTGTGTGCATGATTTGACGGTGGATGATTTGGTGACAGTAAACAGAGAGATTTCTGAATTTACCAATATCCCACATGCATAAACGCGGGAAAGAAAAAACCATGAATGCCAGAGAAATATTAAAGAAGTATTTTGGATATGATTCCTTTCGGCAGGGGCAGGAAGCGGTCATTGATTCTATTTTGTCAGGAAGAGACGTATTAGCTGTTATGCCCACAGGAGCCGGAAAATCTATATGTTATCAGGTTCCGGCGCTGCTGTGTTCCGGCATCACCCTTGTGATATCTCCCCTGATATCTCTGATGCAGGATCAAGTAAAATCCTTAAATGAAGCAGGGATTCATGCTGCATTCATAAATTCATCGTTGACAGAAACCCAGATATCAAAAGCCCTCAGCCTGGCTAAAAAAGGCGTCTATAAAATTATTTATGTGGCGCCTGAACGGCTGGAGTCCGGCGGATTTATGGAATTTGCACTGCAGACAGAGATTTCTATGATTACCGTTGACGAGGCCCACTGCATTTCACAGTGGGGGCAGGATTTCAGGCCCAGCTATCTGAAAATTGTTGATTTTATAGAGTGCCTGCCAAAACGGCCCATCATAAGTGCGTTTACTGCAACAGCCACAGAAGAAGTGAAACACGATATTGAATGTATTTTAAAATTGGCTCATCCCAATACGGTAGTCACAGGATTTGACAGACAGAATTTATATTACAGCGTGGAACATATCTCAGGAAAGCGCAAAGATGATTTTATCATAGATTACATGGTGGCGCATCCCAATGAAAGTGGAATTATCTACTGCGCTACGAGAAAAAATGTGGATACTCTATATGAAAAATTGTTTCGGCTGGGAAATTCTGTGAGAGGCTATCATGCAGGAATGGACAATGAGACACGGAAAAAGAACCAGGATGATTTTATCTATGACAGGGTGCAGGTGATCATTGCTACCAATGCGTTCGGCATGGGAATCGATAAGTCAAATGTAAGATATGTCATCCACTATAATATGCCTCAGAGTATGGAAAATTATTATCAGGAAGCGGGGCGTGCCGGACGCGACGGGGGAACTTCACAGTGTATCTTATTGTTTTCACCCCAGGATGTAATGATAAATAAATATCTCCTGGAACGGAAAGAGTTTGAGGGCGTTGATGATGCAGACATCGAGCTGATAAAGGAAAGGGACGCCCACAGGCTCCGCACTATGGAGGGATATTGTAAAACTACCTGGTGCCTGAGAAATTATATTCTTGGGTATTTTGGAGAGAACACAGGGGCGCCTTGTGAGAACTGCGGAAACTGCCACCGGGAGTATGTGCAGGTTGACATGACAAGGGATGCTAAATGGGTGATTAATTGTATTGCGGAGACAAGAGGAAGATTTGGGCTGAATATTGTCATCGGAACTTTGCTGGGGGCAAACCGTGCCAGGCTGAGGGAAGCAGGCACAGATTCTTACCGTTCTTATGGGGCGCTAAAGCACAGGACGGAACAGGAACTCCGCCTGCTGATTGACCAGATGCTGGAAGAAGGATATATCTTGCGCACGGAGGGGGAATACAGTGTTCTTAGGATGGGGGATATCAACAGGCTCAAAGAGGAGAATGCCAGTGTATTAATTCGGAAACCTGAAGAGCGGGAACAAGCCGCAGGAAAGAAGAAAACGGTGAAGAAGAACACAGACGCTCTTACCAGCGCCGGGTTTAAATTGTTTGAGAGGCTGCGCCAGTTAAGGCTGGCCATTGCCAAGGAGGAGGCAGTACCGCCGTATATTATTTTTAGTGATAAGACCTTGATTGACATGTGTGAAAAGCTGCCGAAGAATAAACCGGAACTGCTGGCAGTATCTGGTGTTGGAGAAAATAAATTTAGGAAATACGGCCAGAAGTTTTTGGATGAAATTGCGGAATTTGGCAGGTCAGTACAGTAGTACGGTAGATGTTTTGTTTTAATTGATGGAAGAATGTGAAGAATGAATAAAGATGGGGCAAGTCTGTATGATGGGTGCAGGGTTGCTCCTTTTTTTTGATTTGTGTTGGGCAGAGCTGGGGAGATTATTCGGATGGTGGAAGGAATGGGCGCTAAGATTTTGCTAAGAATGACGAAAAATGGAGAAATTTGGGAGGAGGGTGTGGTATTATGTATGAGGGATAATTCGGAGTTATCCGTTGGATTTGGTGATGGGAGAATTTATTGATAATCCACCGTTATCTATCAATTAGGTGAAATAGGAATGATGTGGATAATTCAAAGTCCGTTGAATTAGATAGGATTTGGGAATATCAGCAGGTGAAATAAAAGAATGTTTGACAATTTAAGAAATGTTTTCAAAGTAAAATACAGCAAAGGTGATTTTAAAAATGGAAAATAGTTTACTCCCTCATGAAGAAAAGTTTTTACAATGTCTGCTAGATAAGGTAGAAAATAATTTTTATACAATTGTCATTGGAGAATCAGGCTGTGGTAAATCATATACATTCTTAGCTTACTGCAAAAAAATAGAAGAATCATTATCTGAGCAAGCTATTATTTTTGACAGCGACTATATAGATGGGGAGAGAGACTATTCAGCTTTTAGGAAATCCATGACCGATGTAAAGTTATATAAAGAATACATAAAAGATGGAACTATTGAGGTAGCCAAAGACACTCCTTTTGTTGGAAATATTATTAGTTATTTAATAAGTTCTTTTGTAAAACCGAAACCAATAGCTGAGTTACAATTTTTAAACGAAGATGAATTGGTAATTTTAAATTATCTAAAAAAGGCACTCAAACGCAAAAAGCTATATATAATATGTGATAATATACATTGGTGGGATCGCCGTTCTCTTTTATTATTAGTGCAATTTATTACTCAGTCAAATATATTTACAGATGAAGAGCGCAAACGTATAAGGTTTATTTTGTCGATAACAAACAACCAGAAGTCATTTAATGAAGATATTCTTTCAGAAATACAAAACTCAACAGATAAAGCTAATAAATTGCCATTTACAACATTTGAGTACACAGATTTTAAGCAAAATTTATTCTATAAAAGTAATCACAGATTAAATGATTCTCAAGTAGAACTTCTATACAACTTGGTAAATGGACACCTGAAAGTTTATTTTGAGGTTATTCAAGAAATTGCTGAGAATGCATTTGATTTTGATTCCTCATATGAAAATAATAGAAATTATCTTGATATGATGTTAAAGCGACGCTTGAAGGAATATGGGGCTTCTGGAGAACAAATAGAAGAAGTGCTTGAATATGCGTCTATTATGGGAATGACATTCTCAGCTTATGAATTGGAAGCAATCACAGATTCTGAAAAAAGTAAAATCAAAAAAATTATTACAGATGCAAATACCCTTAGACTAACAGAAAATACTGATAAAACAGAGCAGTATAAGTTTGCGCATGATATTATAAGGGATGTATTTATGTCAAAAGTTAATGCATCCCATATAGAATATTATGCAAAGTTGTCTTCTTGCTTAAAGCAAATTAAACCAGGACAGTATTTACGCAGAGCCCGCTATATGTTAAGTGCTTTAAAATACAAGGAAGCTTCTGTCCTCTATATGCTTTATCTAATTCAACAGCTAAGAACCTATGGAAATATATTAGATAACATATTGGATGAAGCCTCTAAGCTATTTGATGATATTCAAACAGAATATTTAGAGCTGATAAAGCAGGCATATGGGTTTTATAATGTAAAAGACTATACCGAATCTTTAAAATATTTAGAACTAATATTGGGTTACTATCCAGAGGAGTTACTGGCGGAAAGAGATATTCTAAAATTACGTTGTTACTCAAAAAAACTTGCTACAAATGAAACTATTGCAGCTATACAACAGTTAGAAATAAAACGTGAGAATGAATCATTTAATGGAGAAGTGGAGGTTTGGGAAAGATATAATCATGCTCTTATTATTGCCTATGCTCATTTGGGTGAAATTAGCAAGGCTCGTTCAATAGAAGAAGAACTTTTAAACAGTCTTTCGGGGCGTTTAGGGTATGACGAAGATGCAAGGAATCGGATAAACATAATCAAAAGAAACGCTAATTCCATTCACGGAATAGATGTTGCTCCCATTTTTATTAAACAAGCGGTTGATTATTTTGGTCAAAAAGATGATTCAAATAACTATAAAAACATAAAGCAATATTATACATCACTAACCAATTATTCTGCAATTTTAATTAAACAAGGGGAATTTTTGAAAGCTTATGAAAATACATTAGTTGCTCTACAGTTGGAAGAAGAAAACCCTCATTTTAGATTCCCCCGTACTCAAATTCTCAAAAATAATTTTATTATCTCTGGCATACTTTCGAAAAAGGTAGAATTATCTCAGGGAATTTTACTATATCATGATATCTTGAATAACTTGGCTGAAGGAATGGCAGAAAGATTATTTTATGCTTCAAATTTAAGCATTCTCTATGCTCTAGATGATAACTTAGATGACGCATATAGAGTGATCAATAAGGAAAGCAAAGGGCATGATATTAAAACGGATCATGAGGGGATATATAGATACCGTTATATTACTAATCATTCTATTTATTTATATTTGCTTG
>CATNCF010000024.1 GCA_950097145.1 uncultured Lachnospiraceae bacterium | reverse complement strand
ACTTCTCTTTGTCTCTCCATCCTTTTTTGTGAAATAATACACAAAAATACCGATACTCTTCTAACTCTGCCTCTCTAACTCTATAGGCAGCTGGATGATTTTATTGTAACATCATTAGAAATTTCGTGCAATACAGCCTTTCTTTTTTCTGTCCTATCGTTAAAAATGAATAAGTTTTGCACCATGCAGATGGAAAAATAAAGAAAATGCCTTGCTATTGACAGATTGATTTTCCACTCTTATAATCAAAACTGTTCTGCAAGAGAACTATTTGCACTGCAGAAACGCAGGTTACGAAGGAGGCATTTATGGACATCAATTTTGAACTTTACAAAGTTTTTTATTATGTAGCCTCCTCTCTGAGTTTTTCAGAAGCATCAAAAAAATTATTTATCTCCCAGTCTGCGGTAAGCCAGTCTATCAAGACACTGGAACGCAAGTTGGAACAGTCTCTGTTCATCCGCAGCACGAAGAAAGTGCAGCTCACTCCAGCAGGAGAACTTTTGCTGAAACATATTGAGCCTGCTGTGAACCTAATTCAACGTGGAGAGAATCAGCTTCTGGATTCCAGTACCCTCGGTTTAGGGCAGCTTCATATTGGAGCCAGCGACACCATTTGCCGTTATTTCCTGGTGCCCTATCTGAAACAGTTTCATACGCTGTTTCCCACCGTTCCCATTAAGGTGACGAACGCAGCTTCTTTAAACTGTGCGGACCTGCTGTCTCAGGGAAAAGTGGATTTAATTGTAACAAACCATCCTAATTCCCGGATAAACAGTGCTTTTATTCAGAAGAAAACTGCGGATTTCCATGATGTGTTTATTGCAAATCCAACATATTTTGATTTCAGCCAGCAGGAAATTTCACTGGCAGAATTAAATCAAAATCCTATTTTAATGCTGGATCAAAAAAGCACTACCAGTAAGTTTTTACGCCATTTGTTCTTACAGTATCAACTGGAATTGGTGCCGCAGGTGGAATTAAGCAGTAACGACCTTCTGATTGATCTTGCCAGAATCGGGCTGGGGATTGCTTTTATCCCAGATTACTGCCTGACAGGAACATCCAGCGACTTGTACGTACTCAAAACAAAGGAACCGATACCGGCACGGCAGATTACTGCCACCATCAATCCAGAACTTCCGGTATCCCCTTCCGCCAATGAATTTTTGAAACTGCTTCCAGATGTGGAGGCATAACGAGAAAGGAGTCTGATATTTATGAAACTTTACAACATTAAAGACACAGAGGAATTTTTCAAGGTAGTTGACCAGTGCAAGGGTACTGTAGAGTTGGTTTCCACACAGGGCGACCGTCTGAATCTGAAATCCCAGCTCACAAAGTACATTACCATTACGAACCTGTTCACAGATGAATCCATGATCAATGAGTTGGAGCTGGTAGCTTACGACCCGGACGATGCAACACGTCTTATGCAGTATATGTTCGGCACGGACAAATATCCAGGACCAACTACACCGTAAGTTCATACCTGAAGAAGAACAGGGCTGCCGCAGCAGCCCATTTTTTATTGAAAAATTATTCTAAATCACCTAAGCGCCAAACTTATCTAAGAAACCTTTTCTACCCGTTCCAGAACCCTTCTACCACTTCCCGGACCTGGTGCAGCTTTACCGTCTGGAACCCTTCCCACTCTTTTGGGAACAGGCATTGATATTCCCAGAGCAGGAACCGCTCGTCCAGCAGCATGATAATTCCCTGATCTTCTTCGGTGCGGATCACGCGTCCCGCCGCCTGCAATACCTTATTCATGCCTGGATAGAGAAACGCATATTGATATCCTGCCTTCTCTGTCCTTTGATAATAATTTTTCAAAATTTCACGCTCATTGCTGATTTGAGGCAGGCCCGTCCCTACGATAATCACACCAATTAATGCTTCCCGTTTCAAATCAATCCCCTCTGCAAAAATCCCTCCCATTACGCAGCATCCAATCAGAGATCTGTCACGCTGATTGAAAAAGTTTTTCAGGAATTCTTCCCTCTCTATTTCGTTCATGCCGCTCTCCTGGCAGACAAGGTCCGCTTCTGTCAAAATTTCCTGCTGCATCAAGCATTCCAAAACCTCCTGCTGCATCTTATAAGAGGGGAAAAACACCAGATAATTTCCCTTTTTTCCTTTCACCGTTTCAGAAATGTACGAGGCAATCTTTTGATACTCCAGCAGATTTCTTCTGCTATATTTGCTGGTTACGTCTTCTGCCACTGCAATCAGCCGCTGTTCTCTGCGAAAAACAGTCCTGGCGTACACTGCATAATTATCTTTACAGGTACTCAGCAGATTTTTATAATAGTTCACCGGGAGAAAAGTGGCAGAGAAAAAAATAGCAGATCTTCCTTTATCCAGGCGCGACTGCAGATTTGCCGCTGGATTCACACAGTACAATTTCAGTTTAAACCTTCCGTCTGATTCATGCTCTGTATAAATCACATAATTTTCATCCACCAAATCATACATATTTAGAAAATGCCGCAGTTCCAGGTAAAATTCCATCGTGTCCTTTTTCTCTGGAAAATTAAGATCTTTCTGAAAAAATTCTTCCATAACAGCTCCAAGCTGAGTCAGTGCCAAAGCCAATTCTCCAATATCCTCTAATACCCGGTAAGACTCACAGTCACGTTTCATGTTCAGAAGCTGCCTGTTGCAGCGTTCCAGCGCCCCAGAACACTTTTTACTGTAGCTTTTTAGCACCTTCTTATACTTCAGAAAATCTTCCTTATATAAACTGGCGCTGTACATCTCCCTTCCCCGATCCACCAGATTATGAGCTTCATCCACCAGAAAGAGATAATCGCCTTTCACTCCTTCTGCAAAAAATCGTTTCAGGTACACATTGGGATCAAAAACATAATTATAATCGCAGATAATATCATCTACCCAAAGGGATGCATCCAGGCACATTTCAAAGGGACACACCTGATACTGTCTGGCCTGGGCAAGCAGGACTTCCCTGGTAATATCACGCTCTTTGGAGAGCAATTCAAAAACGGCATCGTTAATACGGTCATAATGCCCTTTGGCATAGGGGCAGTGTTCCGGATTGCAGTCCATCTCCTCACAGAGACAAAGCTTTTCTTTGGCAATAATAATCAGAACCCTTCCCATATAGCCCTGCTTCCGAAACAAATCAAAAGTCTCCTTGGCCACTGTCCTGGTAATAGTTCTCGCTGTCAGGTAAAAAATCTTATCTGCAAGTCCCTCGCCTACTGCTTTCACTGCCGGAAACACGGTGGTAACGGTCTTTCCCGTTCCCGTAGGCGCTTGGATAAAAAGTGATTTTTCACGGCTAATGGTGCGGTAAACCCCTGCCGCAAGTTCCTTCTGCCCTTCACGGTATGGAAATGGAAATTCCAGCCCGGCGATAGACCGATCCCGTTCCTGACGCCCGTGATATTGAAAATCTGCCCATTTGTCATAAGCAGCAGCCAATTCCAAAAACCACGCCTCAAGCTCCTGGAACATATAATGCTCCTGAAATCTTCGGATTTCCTCTGTATCCAGATTGCAATAGGTCATCTGAACAGAAATTTTATCTAATTCCTGCTGGAGTGCATAGATATAAGCGTAGCATTTTGCCTGTGCCAGATGAACCTGTATGGGACCTTCCAGCAGATTTACATCCTGGTAAATTCCTTTAATTTCATCTACCATCACCTGTTCCGGCCCAGTAATGATACCATCTGCCCTGCCTTCAATAATCAGAACATACCGTTCCCGGCTCATTTCTATTTTAAGAGGAACCTCTGGCTGATAACTGGCTCCCATTCTTCTTTGGATTTTCCGATGAATCCTGCTGCCCTCCTGCATTGCTTCCCTTTGCGCCGCTCTGCCACGGCGATTATCTATATCCCCGGAACGCAGAATAAATTCCACCAGATTCCTTACAGAAATTTTAATCTGTTCCATGTATTTCTCCTCTTTGCAATCCATATCATCTTCATTATTTTTGAATTTATGAAAATCCAAGGCTGCCTTATTCATAAATCTTACCCTGTTTGTGTCATAAATGTCAATCACTTTCCAATGGACGCCATATTGTGCTTGAAAAAATATGTAAGGGAACTGCAAATCTGTTGTCTTTCTGAAATCTTATAAGACAAAAAAACTGCCGCTCAGCGGCTTATAAACCGCTGAGACGACAGCCTCAATCTTCAAATATCTGTTGTCCTGCCAAGTATTATTTAAGCGACAGTGTATTTATTCAACACATTTTCAAAGCTCAGATCTTCTCCACCATATTTTACTGTAAGTTCCTTTTCAATTCCAAGTCCCATAACTCCTAAAATAGACTTAGCGTCAATCACCATGCGCTGGTCAGAAATGTCTACATCAAAATCACATTTACCAGCAGCACTTACAAAATCACAAACTTCATCTGCATCTGCTAACTTAATAATTTTTTCATTCATAGTCCTCATCCTTTCTTACCTTGCATTTCTTTCCTTGCATTGTTCTGAGCTTGCGGAAATTATGCCACCATTTTTCAGTTTTGTCAAATTCCTCCTTTCCTCCGCTTACTAGAAAAACGCCCAAAACTAATGATTTTTCATCAAAATTTTCGTCAATCCCCTCACTTAAATACAGGTACCTTGTGCCTTTTTATCCCATTTTTTATTTTTCTTTTGTGATAACAGCCATTTTTTAACGGTTATTATCGAAAAATTTGTCATTTCAACCAATTTTTCACAAAAAACCGGCATCTCAAAACGGTATCTTCCTTGACTATTTTGTGGGAAAAACCTATAATTATTCATAAATCAAACCCCCGCTTCAAGCAACAGGGTTTTTGACCCTCGCGGCATTCGTCAAATATCTATGTAAACATGGCTATTTTCCTCATTGCTCGCGGGAATAAAGTAAGCAGATTTATTCTGCAGAAAAGAGGGTATAATGGTATCAAAGCAAATATTATCTGTCTTACAGCAGGTCAGGGATGGTACCTTGGACATCCATACTGCTTACGAAAAATTAAAAATCAGCCCTTTTGAGGATCTGGGCTATGCGAAAATTGATCATCACCGTACAATCCGTCAGGGAACGCCTGAAGTAATCTACGGTGCTGGAAAAACTGCCGAACAAATCGAGGGCATTGTCTCTTCACTGCTCTCCCACTGTCCGCAAAATATTCTGATCACCCGGCTTTCAGAAAAATCCGCCGAATATCTCTCCCAGCGTTTTTCCTTAACTTATGATAAGCTTTCCCAGATTGGAATCGTAAACCGGGCTGAAGTACTTACGGCATCCGGAATGATTGTGGCTGCCACCGGAGGAACCAGTGATATTCCCGTGGCAGAGGAAGCGGCTCTCACTGCAGAAGTTCTGGGCAATAAAGTGGAACGTTTGTATGATGTGGGGGTTGCCGGAATTCACAGGCTTTTGTCCCATGTGGACATCATCTCAAAAGCTGCTGTGATTATTGCTGTGGCCGGCATGGAAGGCGCACTTGCCAGCGTTATCGGCGGTCTGGCTGACTGCCCGGTAATCGCAGTCCCCACCAGCGTGGGATACGGGGCAAATTTCCAGGGACTTTCCGCTCTTCTTTCCATGCTCAACTCATGTGCCAGCGGGGTCAGCGTAGTAAATATTGACAACGGTTTTGGCGCTGGCTATCTTGCCAGCATGATTAATCATATAGGAGGTAATGAATCATGAAAACACTTTTTATTGAATGCAACATGGGAGCTTCTGGCGACATGCTTATGGGTGCTCTTTACGAACTTTTATCAGATTCACAGAAGGAATCCTTTTTGAAAACCATGAACAGCCTGCTCCCCAGCCAGATTCTGTTACAGGCTTCTCCTGCTGAAAAATGCGGAATCTGGGGAACTAAAATGCACGTTGTGATCCTTGGACAGGAAGAATCCCCCGCTGAAGATATTGCTTCCTCCCATTTTGCAGAACACAGCCATGCACATCATGACGAAACAAGTACGTTCGGCCACCTTCACACCAGCTATCCAGAACTGCTGGCAAGAATAGACAAACTCCCCATCTCTGATAGTGTAAAAGATCATGCCAAATCAGTATACACCCTGATTGGCAATGCAGAGAGCCTGGCCCATAACACAGACATTTCCCAAATCCATTTTCATGAAGTGGGAACACTGGACGCCCTGATGGATGTTGTCGGCTGCTGTCTCTTAATTGAATATTTAAGCCCAGAACAGATTATTGCTTCTCCTATCCATGTAGGAACCGGAAGCGTCCGCTGCGCACATGGCATCCTGCCTGTTCCTACCCCCGCCACTGCGGAAATCCTCAAAGACGTTCCCATCTATGCAGGCAATATAAAAGGGGAATTATGTACCCCCACCGGGGCGGCCCTCCTGAAACATTTTGTGAGCCAGTTTATCCCCATGCCTCCTATTTCCGTAGAACGGACTGGATACGGAATGGGAACCAAAGATTTCGAATCTGCAAACTGCCTGCGGGCGTTCCTTGGCTCATTAAACGCCCTTCCGGTTCCCTCTCCCAGACAACTGCCAGGTTCCTTTTCTCCTGGAATGATGAAATTTCAGGCTGAAGAAGAAACACGTCCAGACTATTATACAGAACAATTCCACAGCCTGGATCAGATTCTGGAACTGTCCTGCAATCTTGATGATATGACCCCGGAAGCTGTGGCCTATGCGGTAACTCTCCTGCGGGAAGCCGGAGCTCTTGACGTATACACCACCTCAATTTATATGAAGAAAAACCGTCCGGGAACACTTTTAACCGTCCTGTGCAATATTACAGAGGAAAGCCGTTTCAGCCGCCTGATCCTTACCCATACTGCTACACGGGGCATACGCATCCAGCCTTGTTACCGCAGAGCATTAGATGCACAATACCGTAAAATTTCCACCGTTTATGGAGAAATTACAATTAAAATCAGCACGGGTTACGGCATCAGCAAATTTAAACCAGAATATGAAGATGTAGCCGCTGCCGCCAGACAGTGCAAAGTACCGTTCCAGACGGTTTATGACACGGCACTGGAAATATGCAGGAAAAGTCTTTAAGTAACTTATAGGAACATAATGAACGCTTATTGAAGATAATCTCTTAGATACTGCAAACCATTGAAACAGCTTTTGCACCGAAACGTGAAATGGAAAAAAGCAGGATTTCTTAAATTTTAAGATTTCCTGCTTTCCTTATTAAAAACATTACCAAAAATAGCAGACTCCCACAGAAGCAGCTTAACGCTGCGTTCCTGTTCTCCCTGCCCGCTTTTTCACGAAATACACAGCCGCTGCCGCTGATGAAAACAGCAGCAGGACATACCATCCCAATGGGCTGCTGTCTCCGGTCTCTGTTCTTTTAACAGTTTCTGTTCCATTACAGGAATCAGCGCCATTGGCCGGGCTGGAAGGCGTCTGACTGCCCGAAGCCTGGCTGACAAGTATCTGGCTTTTAGGAGTTGTATCAGACTTAGGAAGCTTCGGTTCCTGATTGTCTGGTTCGTTATCCTCCGGCCAATCTATGTCCAGCTTAGAATCATCTGGTTCCATCCAGTCTGGCTTATTTTGATCTGGCTCATTTGTATCTGGCTTGTTGTCCGGCTCCTGACTTCCGGGATCCTGATTATCTCCGCCGCCCTCTTTTTTCTTTACCTGAAGAACGGTTTCTACCTCTCCTGCCGTATAAATCAGCCTGATCTTATGACTGCCCACAGAAAGGGTGTCAAGATAATCTTTTTGGAATGTAAGGATCGTAGATCCTTCTTCTAATCTATAACTGGAAACATCCACACTTACACCATCTGTCTCCACGCTTTTCAATTCTGCCAATGCCCCAGTACACTTCACAACCGCACTATGATCCTCCCCAATGATGTATTCCTGGTCAGTTGCCGATTCGATAATTTCTACCCCTTTGCTAATCTTAATCTCTGCCTGATATTGTTCATAATTATCATTGTCCCCATAAACTGCCAAGACAGTCACAATCCCGCCTGGAACCAGTTCCATATCCGGATCGTTCCAGAACCATCCTTCTGGAAGGGAAAGCTCTTTCACGTGATTCATCGTTTTTCCCGCATTGATTTTTGCACTCTCTCCTACTGGAATATTTTCCGGGCTCTTTTTCTTAAAGATCTGAAAATCCGTTTCTGCTTCTGTTTCCAGGTAATTTTCTGTCTCTGCAAAAATGGCTTTCACCGTATATTCTCCTGCATTTACCGGAAGTTCCTCTGTATAAGTGTCATCTTTTGCATTTCTTTCCTTATACAAGTAAGAGACATGAGAAATACCGTTTGTTTCCGATTCTGGAACAGGCTGTTTTGCGTTTGCATTGTCAGGACTGTATTCCCAATCCTGAAGCTTTACGCCTGCCTTTCCCTGTCCCCGGGAAATAATAATTTGAACCTCTGTATTTGCAGCGGCTTCATAGTTCTGTGTGGCAGCCATTGATACGATGACATGTGCCGGCCCTGTTTTTTGAATCGTTACCATTCCGTCTTCTCCGATCTTCACAACCTCTGAGCCAGAAGCTACCTCATATGTTAAGTTTCCTTCCCCGACTTTACTCAAATTCAGTGCAAACGGCGCATCCCCATAACGTTTCAAATGGCAGTTCAACCCTGTAATTTGAGCCTGGGCTTTTTTAATGGTAAATTCCGACTCTGCGCTGACTTCCTGATAATTTTCTGTCTCCGCAAAAGCAGCCTTGACTATATATTCCCCCGCATTTACTGGAAGTTCTGTTGTATAAGCATCATCTTTTGCACCTTTTGGCTTATATTGATACGTAACGCAATCGGTCCCATTGGTTTCTGAGACTGGAACCGGAAGTTTTGCATTGCTGTTTTTTGGATGGTATACCCATCCTTCCTGAGAAACAGATGCTCTGCCCGCCGCTTTTGACACCGAAATTTTGACCGAAATACTGTCAGCCCTATAAAAATCTGTCTTGTCAAAGAGCACTTGGATAACTGCTTCCCCCGGCTTTTTGACCGTCACTTTGCCATCCGCATCTACAGACAGTATGTCTTCTCCCTGGGAAACCTGATAACGAAGCTGTCCGTCCCCCTTATGTTCGGCGTCCAGATAAAAAGGAGCATCTCCATAGGTTTTCTCCCAGCTCTGTGTTCCGGTAAGCTCGGGGGATAGCCAGTTTACATAAAATTCCTTGGGATAAACAGTAGTCCCCCCTTCAAAATTGACCGTATCTGTTACCTGGGCAATGATTTCATACTTTCCAGGCATTAACGTCTGGGAATCAATTTCTTTCCACTCTTGGTATTCTTCCTCACTGCCTGCTTTCCTAAATTTATAAGTAATTTCCCCATTTCCCTTATAGCGCGGCAAAGATGGTTCAGGAACTGTACTTCCATACAGATAATCTGGCAGTTCCACCCAAACTGCATTGGAAAACAGAATCTTTCTGATGGTCACCGCCGTCCTGGGCTGTTCCAGACTGTAATTGCTGCTGTCTGCTCCCGTAAGTTTTAATCCGGTAAATGTAACAGTTTTTTGCTCTCCCACATCTGCATCTTCCATAAATGCCCTTACCTGTGACTTATCCAATGCCACGTCGTCCACGCTGCTGTATGCTCCAGTAAGAACCCAGTGGTTCTTATCTGTTATGGCAGTGTCATCCAGAGGTACTTCCCGGCTTCCATTGTAATAATAAGACTGCAGGACAATATTTTCTGCCTGGACTTCCTTTGGGGTAATCTCTCCGTCTGTAAGAACGAAATCATCCGGCGACGCATAATTTGCAGCGTCTTTTCCGCTCAATGCAAAAGAGATAGAAATTGTCTTATTTTTCCCCGCCTGTTTGGTGTCATATTCCGCCCGTGCCGACAGCGCAGCTTCATCTCCCTGTACCAGATTTTTCACGGTGGTTTCCGGGGTTTTTACCCCTGTGCTGGTATCATATACCCTGCTTTTTACAACCTGCACCTCAGCCTCCAGTTTCCGTGGCTCAATGGTATAATCCTGATACCATGTGCCGTTGCGATAATGAGCGGAATCTTCCGGGATCAGTTGTATAAAACATTTATAATCCCCTGCATCTTTAGGTATTCCTTCCAGCTTGTTAAAATTACTGTCATGATAATTTCCATATTGAATCTCCTGTATTCCCTCTAAGGGTTCTTCCAATATGGGACGTTTTCCCATGCCATCATAGACAAATTCTTTTTGCACCGCCTCCTGGATGGGGGCTAAGTCTATACGCGCTTTGGAAATCTGATAAGAAAATTCTTTCTCTCCCTCCACATTCGGCCCTGTTCCTATAGCTTTCACATACCCCATTCCCGGCTCCACGCAGTTCTTACCCTCCACAAACTGAAGCTCATAGGAATCTTCCGGCAGACGATAAATGCTGTTTGCCAGATATGGTTTCGTTGGCAGCACAGGCTCTCCAGTCCATTCCGGCATTTTTTCCCCGTACAATCCGATAATTGCATTTGTAAGACTTAATTTGCGAATGGTATAAGTAAAACTATCCTTTCCTTCCACCATCTCCGCCGTTTCTGCCAGGCTTTGATCAAGAATCACTTTTACCGTATATTTACCTGCATTCTTTGGGGCTCCGGAGAGCACGGTTCCATCTTCCTGTATCCATTGAATACGATAGGAATCCTGTACCAATTCATCAGCGCTTCCACCATAAAGTACATTAAAATCAATGACAGAACGCATGTGTTCATCAGACACATCCATATTTGGCGCCCAGGTTATACCGCCGGCACGGCAGTGTACCCAAAGCTTTGTTACTTCCGTCCTGGCAGTTCCAGAGAGATTTTGGATCTGCTCTCCGTTTTCCTGCACTGCCTTAGTAACAATGGAAACATTATCAGAGCCGCACAGAACAGCCGCCGCCAGTAGAATCACAAGTACTTTTTTCCAGTTTATCTTGCAATCTTTCAATATGTTATTCACTCCTATTCCTGTAATTTACTGTTATCATACCGTTATATCGAGATTTTCGACAATATTTCTGTGATAAACGGCTTTTTTGGGGGATAAACAGAAGAAAAAATAAATTGATTGTTTGTACCGTTTTGTTTATGATAACAGTAGGAGGTGTATTGCAATGAGAATCGCTATTGTTGACGACGAAGAAGCGGAAATTCATGAGCTGAAAAAAATGTTGATGCACTTTGCAGATATCCAGCGTCTGAATATTTCCTGCGACTGCTTTTTGGATGGAACTGCTTTTCTGGCTGCTGTCAGTCCCGGCCGATACGATATGGTATTTATGGATATTTATATGGAAAAAACCAATGGAATTGAAACAGCTCTTAAGATGCGCAGGCTTTGTCCGGACTGCTGCCTTATTTTTCTTACCTCCAGCCAGGAACATATGGCGCAGGCTTTTCCCTGCCATGCCTTTGACTATCTTATAAAACCTTTGGAACCTGTACAGCTTACGCGTACACTTTCCGATTTTCTGCGCATTTTCCCGGAGAACCAGCAATATCTGAACCTTTCTGTAGGCAGACAGATCATTCCTGTGCTCTACTCCCATTTGGAATATATCTGTACTGATGCCAATTACTGTATCGTGCAGGCGCAGGAACAATACCGCTGCCGTATTCCTTTCAATAAATTGAAATCTACACTGGAAAAAGATATGCGTTTCTGCACCATTAACCGGGGAATTCTCGTAAACCTGGATTATGTGGATACCATGGAAAATCTGGTCTGCTGGATGAAAAACGGCGTTTCTTTTCCCATGAATACCAAAAAGAAAACAGAATTAAAACAGATATTGATTAATTATCGTTTCAATATTCGAAGAAAACAATTCGTCAGGAGGTAAAAGATGGATGAAATGTATTATTATCTGAGTAAAATTTTATCTTACCTCCTTTTTATTCCCGGCTCTCTGATGTGCCTGCTTCCAGTATGGAACCATCTGCGCATTTCTGGAAAAAAGCTGATTCTGATACTCTTTCCCTGTCTTGTGCTGTATGGCTCTCTGATGTCCTATGCAGAACTGCGGCTACCAATCACGAACCATAACATCCCCTTTACATTGACGGTTCCTGTCTGTTTTATCTTCTATTGCATAGCAGTGAATCTTGAAAAAATTAAGCTGTTTTACCTTACGATAAACACGATGGCTTTGTTTTCTTTCGGCGGGCTTGCCTATTTTATGGTGGAAGCATATATGATGAAACATAATCTGGAAAATCCTTTTTATATTATCAGCATAGCTGCCCAATGGGGTATCACCATATCCTTCTTTTGCTTTATTTTCCTGCCTTTTCTGAATAAAAAAAATGCCTGGATCGTGGAACAGTTCCATACAAAATCTGTATGGAATATCGTCTGGTGTGTTCCCGCGCTGATAACTTTCTGCAATTATATGATGATTCCTGCCGACTATAGAAACGCAACCGTTGGACGCATCTTTGAGCTTTACGTTCTTCTTGACTTTACTCTTCTGCTGCTCTTTTTGCTGTTCCAGCTAATGTTTTACCGGATTGCCAAAAACCTCAGTGATAAAAATGAGCAGGAACAAAAAGCGCAGCTATTTGAAATTCAGTCCCGGCAGTATCAGCTTCTGCTGGGCTATATGAATGAAACCAGCAAGCTGCGCCATGATTTCCGGCACACTGCCCGTACACTTCTTACTCTTGCAAAAGAAGGAAATTGGGAAAATCTTCTCCAATACCTGGAAGAATATAATCTGGAACTGGATTCCTACCAGCCCCGGATGTTCTGCCGGCATTCTGCCGCCAATGCACTTCTGGCCCATTATGCCGGCCTTGCCGCGTCCCAGAATATAGAAATAGACTGGCGCGTTGACCTTCCTGGACAAATGAAAATCTCGGATGTTGACTTGTGCACCATTTTAGGAAATCTTCTGGAAAATGCTATACATGGCTGTATAAGAATCCCGCTGTCTCAGCGTTATATAAACCTGTCAGTGGATCTGAGCAAAAACAAAGAACTCTATCTGATTTGTGTAAACAGTTTTGACGGCATTGTTAAGAAATCACGGAATCATTACCTTTCCACCAAAAAAGACGGCCATGGAATGGGACTTTTGTCCGTTACCATTACCGCCGAAAAATATGCCGGTATTTCCCGGTTTTATCATTCCGATACTGAATTTTGTTCGGAGGTTATGCTGAATCTGCCGTGATAATATTATGGTTTTATTTTATTCCCGCGAGTAATGTTCCTGCAGCTTAAAAAATAAACGACCAATTATTTTTTTACTGTAATGCTTTTCCTGCCGCTCCATGCGCCGTGCAATTTTTCTGTCTTTCCTCCCACCCTGGCATTTTTATAGGCGCGTATACGGTCAATGTTTTCTGTTTTGCCGGGCTGACTTTTATTAAAATCTCTGCCTTTGCTTCCTTATATTCTGCACTCGCCCCGACTTTTACCGTAATTATCGCGGCTCCCGTTCCTTTGATGGATACTTTTCCACTGTTTTTATTTACAGCGGCAACTTTTTTATTGGAGCTGGTAAACGTTAACGTTCCATTCCCCTTTTTCAGTTTCACCATCACTTGAAACGGCTTACTGCCGTACGCTTTGCTATAGCTCTTGGTAACGGCCAGGGTCTGTGTTTTCTTTTCAGAAGCTTTAGCGGGGACAATTGTAAAGGTCTGTGTCTCTGTATCTGTATAACCGCCTTTCCCCGTCAGGATGATCCTTGCTGTTCCTCTCTGCCGCCTCTGCTCATCTATTGTCCTCATTTAAAAATTTCTTTATATATGATGATATAAAATTTTGCTTTTAGCTCCTGTTTTATGCCACACAGGCTCAACGCTCCTAAAGAGCTTTATTTCTAAATTTTAAATATTTAAAAAATTTATCTGAATAATATATTTCATCCAATCTATTTTCCAAGGTGATTTTGTGCAAAAATTTTAAACTAGATTTATCCGATGTATGAAACTCTATTTTTGCATTTTTATCTATACGGATAATATTCTCATCAAAAAGCTTATGATGGTTTTCACACAGCCATATACCATTATCGCCGCTGATTGCATGAGAAAACTGTTCCTCAAATGTAAGGGCCTGCTTCTTGATCGCACTGACCGGCCATACATGCGCTCCCTGTACAATCTCAGGTATTTCACAATGACAAAGTGCACAGTGTTTTATTCCAACTCTGTCTAATAAGTTGACTTTATATCTTGGAGATCTTAAGCTATTATTTCTCTTAAATTGATCTTTTTCAAATTCTAAATTAGTGGGCACTATATCAACATTTCCCATAAGTCTAAGTATCTGAACACTCGGCTTAGGCATATGCTTCAAGTCACCTTCTAAAATTTCATAAAGCGTGATATGCTGCCCCTGCCGTTTTGCAATGGCTGAAGCAGTATATCCAAGCATAGCAGCAGCATATTTATTCGCTCCATATGTTTTCCCATATATTTCAATTTCTTTTGCTTTTTCTTTTGTAATATAGGAAGCGTTGTTGCTTCTATTTTTACCAGAAGTATTTTGTCTTGAAAATATCAAATCTTCAATTGACGAAAAAGATATAATAGGCGATGAGAGTTTCTCAGGATTTAAAAAACGAAATCCTATCGTCTGCATCTGCCTGTATGTAGCGTTTAGATAATCTGTCTCAAATTTTGGTCCACCTCCTAAAAAATAATAGTATAGCTCCTTGTTGGCCGCTTTACTTAGATAGTAAATATTAAACGCAGAAGCAGCACTTTGTACCGCAGAATTTCTTCCTCTAACCTTTACTTCTGAAAAACTAATAAATGCATTTCTGTTTCCATATCTTAGTATCGCAAGTCTTCCTTTATTATACGACTTTGGCAAACAGTCATCTTTATATTCATTATCAACAAAATTCACCTTATATCTTTCCTGCCCTGTAATCCTGATACAGATATCCTTCAATAATTCGGGAGTAATAATTTGATCCATATATACTCCTGTCTGCACTGACTTATTCAAATTTCTTTTTATTACAAATTTCGGCGTTCTCATAATTTAAAATCAACAATTCCTTTCTTGGCTGTCCAGATATCCCTATAATATCTCCCAAAGGAATAGCAGAATAGCCATTTCTATTTATCCACTCTTCCAGAGCAGTATTCTGAATGCCTTTATGTTCTAATACATAAGATAACATACATGGGATCTTCTGTTCTGTCATTCGATCAATAAAGTGAAATAATTCCTTCTCTAAATTATCATCCCAGCCCTTAAACCCTCTTTTTCCATCATTATAGCTGCCTGTGGTAAGCTTATAAGGCGGATCTAAATACATAAAAGTATTTTTATCAAGATCTGTATATTGTTCTATATCAATGTAATCTGCACTAATAAACATAACATTCTTTTCTTTTATGACTCTGCTAAAACTTATCATTTTAGCTAAAATGCAGTCATTGAACCATCTTACTCCAGCCGTATTGTTAAAATCATAATTACTGTTAAAACGAATTTGCTGTTGAAAACTATATAATATAATTGCAAAAAGCATCCGTATATCTTTTTTTCCTGCCGGCAGACTATTATAATAATCTCTGGCTGCAAGATAGGCCTCCTTATTTCCTTTTTCAAGACCCTGCTTTTGTATAAATTTTTTTACATATGTAATATACTCATAAGTATCAAATTTCTGAAAAGACTCTATCAATTCTTTTACGATAAAATTTATGTCGTTATAAACAATTGAGTCAGACGTAAAGTTAATTCCAACATTAAATCCTCCTCCAAAAACATCCAAAAACTTATTTGTGGGCAATGCATTTCTTCTTATATATGAAATAATTTTTGCCTTGCTCCCGATGTAATTAAGAGGTGATTCAAAAAATATCTCATCATCTTCTTTTTTTTGTACATAAAAAAGATATTCATAATGCTTTTTATCATTTTTTGATTTCCAATTTTCATATTTCTTATATGGAATTTTTATACATTCGAATGTATGCTCCATCCCATAACGTTTCATGATTGCCTCAATATACTCTTTGCTCATATCTCCATCATTGTTGTAACTGAGAAATATATGTTTTGCAGTGGTTTTTGCCAATATCCTGTCAAGCAAAATATGAACCTTATAAATTTTGGACCAGTCAGAACGCATTTCTTTTGTACTTCGCGAACCAGTAATTTTACTTACTGTTGGTTCATCATCTAAAATTAAAGTTTCCAAAAGATGATATTGTGTCCCATATTGATTTTGTGTATAAGGCGGATCTAAATATAAAATATCACAATTTATATCTTCTATAATAGTTTCAATTTTATCTGTGTGTATTTCTATTGGATGAGCCGCTGTAATCTTATCAGATATATCAACAAATAAAATATCTTTCAATGCTCGATTATCCCATTTCTTTAAAAATGCTCCATATACGCCAGCGGTATTTGAAACCAAAGATACAGACTCGATCAGACAGGCAAGAAGATATCTATATTCCTCCTCCGTAATTAAATGATCCTTTTTCCATTTTTCTATTGTTTGTCTAAAAAAATCTACACGGGCTGCATTTTTTTCTGTTAAATACATTCTAGAAGATCCACCTGGAGAATAGGTCTTATAAAAAAAACCTCGTTCTTCTATATCCGTTGAATTAAAAAAATCAAAAGGATTAAAACCCAAATTTTCAAAAGTACAAGAATTCGCGGCCATGCGGCCATAAGCAAATGTAGTTGCGCAATGAAGATTATCATTAATGATAACTCTACATATATCCTTGAATGAATTTGCAACAGATCCAGTTCCACAAAAAGCATCAAATAATACTGTCTCCCGGCTAATACTTACTTTATCAAAGATAGCCTCTTTTATTTTTGATGCAATTGATTCTTTATTTCCTAAATACCTCAAATTAAAAATCCTTTCTCTGCTGTCCATATTTATGCTAATTTTTTTAAAACTTTTCAAGCTTTTTCCAACTTTAGCAAATCCATTCTCTCTGGAAAAAGCCTTCAAAGCATATTATATCTTAAAACGCACTGAGGAACAATACAAACTTAAAAAACGGCATAGCCAAATGGCTATGCCGAATTTTTATCTGAACACTTTTTCATTTTGCTTTATACAATGCACTCTCTTAGTTCTCACCATATAAGGTAATCAGCTTATTCAGATATTCATAACGCTCTTTCGCATGCTGCTCTGAAACTGCAAACAGCTCTTCTGCACGTTCTGGATTGAATCTTGCAAGGGCATTATAACGAACTTCGCCGTTCAGGAACGCCTTGTAATCTCCAGTAGGCGCCTTGCTGTCTAAGGAGAATGCTGCCTTACCTTCCTTCTTCAACTGTGGATTGAAGCGGAAGTTATGCCAGTATCCAGCCTCTACTGCATTCTTCTCTTCCGTCTGAGCTTTGCTCATACCGATCTTAATACCATGGTTGATACATGGAGCGTAAGCGATAATCAGGGATGGTCCTGGATAAGCCTCTGCCTCTGCAATTGCTTTGATACACTGATTATAATCAGCGCCCATAGCAATCTGAGCAACATATACATAACCGTAGCTCATTGCAATAGAAGCTAAGTCTTTCTTCTTCACTTCTTTTCCGCCTGCTGCAAACTGTGCAATTGCACCAGTAGGTGTAGCCTTGGAGGACTGTCCGCCAGTATTGGAATATACCTCGGTATCGAATACCATTACATTGACATCCTGTCCACTTGCAAGAACATGATCAACACCGCCGAATCCGATATCATATGCCCATCCGTCACCGCCGAAGATCCACTGGGATTTCTTAGCCAGGAAGTCTTTCTCAGCCAGGATTTCTTTTGAAGCATCACATCCGCAGGCTTCCAAAGCTGCAACAAGCTTGTCTGTTGCGTTTCCGTTCAATGCGCCAACGGTATAGGTATCTAACCACTCTTTTCCTGCTGCTGCAACATCAGCATTCTTGCCGTCTGCTACAAGAGCTTCTACTTTGCCTTTCAGCTTGCCTCTGATTGCTTTCTGAGCTAAAAGCATACCATAACCAAACTCAGCGGCATCCTCGAATAAGGAGTTCGACCATGCAGGTCCCTGTCCTCTTTCATTTACTGTGTAAGGTGTGGAAGGTGAGGAGTTCCCCCAGATAGAAGAACATCCAGTTGCATTTGCAATATACATTCTGTCACCAAACAACTGTGTAATCAATTTAGCATAAGGTGTCTCGCCGCATCCGCCGCAGGCTCCGGAGAACTCAAGCAATGGCTGTTTGAACTGAGATCCCTTAACCGTAGTCTCTTTGAATTTCTCTACCACATCGATCTTTTTCTCTACGGTCAGGCCATAATCAAAGTATGCCTGCTCGCCCACGTTAGCTTCGCAGTTCTGCATAGTAAGAGCTTTCTCACCCTTCTTGCCAGGACATACATTTGCACAGGAACCGCATCCAGTACAATCAAGTGCGGAAATGGTCATGCTGAACTTGTAATCTGCCATACCGGTCATAGGCAGCGTCTGCATTCCTTCTGGAGCATTGGAAGCTTCTGCTTCTGTCATAGCTACCGGACGGATAACTGCATGAGGACATACATAGGAACAGATATTACACTGAATACAGTTTTCTGGATTCCATACTGGAACGTCAACTGCAATACCGCGCTTCTCAAATGCAGCAGAGCCAGAAGGTGTCTGTCCATTTTCATATTTCTTAACGACTGATACAGGAATCTTATTGCCTTCCTGGCCGTTTACAGGAATCTGAATGTCATTTACAAAATCAACAACATCCTTTCTGCTTCCTTCTGCAACCTTAGCAAAACTTTCGTCCTGTGCATCTTTCCAGCCTGCTGGCACGTCAATCTTAACAACTCCGGTTGCTCCGGCGTCAATAGCGTCATAGTTCATCTGAACAATCTTGTCGCCCTTCTTGCCGTAGGTTGCCTTAGCGGCAGCCTTCATGAGCTCAATAGCTCTCTCTTCCGGAATGATTGCAGCCAATTTGAAGAATGCAGACTGAAGTACGGTATTGATACGTCCGCCAAGTCCGATCTCTTTACCAATCTTGATACCGTCGATGGTATAGAACTGGATATCGTTCTCTGCAATATATCTCTTTACCTGGCCTGGTAAATGATTTTCTAATTCTTCTGGTGACCAGGAGCAGTTCAGAAGGAATGTTCCGCCTGGCACTAATTCCTGAACCATGTTGTACTTGCGTACATAAGCTGGGTTGTGGCATGCCACAAAGTTTGCCTGCTTGATCAGGTAAGTAGACTTGATAGCTTTCTTACCAAACCTCAGATGGGACATAGTAACACCGCCGGATTTCTTGGAGTCATAGTCAAAATATGCCTGTGCATACATGTCTGTGTTGTCTCCAATAATCTTGATGGAGTTCTTATTTGCACCCACAGTACCGTCAGCGCCAAGTCCCCAGAATTTGCAGTTGATGGTTCCTTCTGGTGTTGTTACCGGGTCTTCCTTTACTTCCAGAGAAAGATTGGTAACATCATCGTAGATACCAATGGTAAATTCTGCCTTTTCTGTATTGTTATAAACAGCAATGATCTGTCCAGGCGTTGTATCCTTGGAACCTAATCCATAACGCCCGCTGGTAATCTGAACGGATTCAAACTTGGTTCCCTTTAATGCTGCAACAACATCCAGGTACAGAGGCTCTCCAAGAGATCCTGGCTCTTTGGTTCTGTCTAATACAGCAATGAGTTTTGCAGTCTCAGGAATGGCAGCTACGAAAGCATCCTTGCTGAATGGTCTGTAAAGGCGAACCTTCACAACGCCGACCTTCTCGCCCTTAGCCATTAAGTAGTCGATAGTCTCGTCAATGGTATCGCATACAGAACCCATTGCAACAATAACCTTCTCCGCATCTGCTGCTCCGTAATAGTTAAACAGCTTGTAATCTGTTCCAAGCTTCTCATTCACCTTGTCCATATACTTTTGTACAATTGCAGGCATTGCATCGTAAGTTGAGTTGCAGGACTCTCTGGTCTGGAAGAAAATATCCGGGTTCTGTGCAGAACCGTCCTGACGCGGATGATTCGGATTGAGTGCGTTCTTGCGGAAAGAATCAATGGCATCCATGCTTACCATTTCTTTCAAATCCTCATAATCCCATGTCTCAATCTTCTGAATTTCATGGGAAGTACGGAATCCATCAAAGAAATTGATGAATGGAAGATGCCCTTCCAAAGCTGCGCAATGCGCAACCGGAGTCAGATCCATAACTTCCTGTACAGAAGATTCACAAAGCATTGCCGCACCAGTCTGACGGCAGGCATATACGTCGGAATGATCGCCAAAAATATTCAGTGCATGGGTTGCTACGCAGCGTGCAGATACGTTAAACACGCCTGGAAGCCCTTCACCAGCAATTTTATAAAGGTTTGGAATCATCAGCAGTAATCCCTGGGATGCAGTATAGGTGGTTGTGAGCGCACCTGCTGCAAGAGAACCGTGCACGGTACCTGCTGCACCTGCCTCAGACTGCATTTCAGTCACCTGAACAGTCTCTCCGAAAATATTCTTTCTTCCCTGGGTTGCCCATTCATCTGTAGCTTCTGCCATAACAGACGACGGTGTGATGGGGTAGATGGCTGCAACATCTGTAAATGCATAAGAAGCATGTGCTGCTGCATGATTGCCATCCATGGTTTTCATAGATCTTTTCATTACATTTTCCTCCTGCTTAATTTTTAAAAAGAACCCTGCTGCGCGGGATTCTCCGCTTTTGCGGCACAAACCACTTCTGCCGCAGTGCGGGTAACATATCACTTCAGCGAGAAGCGGACATGCAGATTTTCTTTCTACTATACTATAATAATTATAGCGCAAAAAATCAATAGTTTTCGCTTTATTTCATGTATTTTTCTTGAAACACCTCTATAGGGAGCGGACGGTCAAACAAAAAACCCTGCCCATACTGGAATCCGCAGTTTACAAGAAATTCTCTCTGCTCTTCCGTCTCAATCCCTTCAAAGATAACTTCTTCCTTCACACTGCGGATCAGACTGCCCATATTTCGAATAAATTCTTCCTCATTGCGGCGGTTTTCCCGGTTCAGAAAGCTCCTGTCTATCTTCACAATATCCGCTGGAATATCCAAAAGCATCCCCAAGGAGGAATACCCTGTGCCAAAATCATCAATAGCCACCCGAAATCCTGCTGCCCGCAGAAGCTGTACCTCCGTTTTGACAAGTTCATAGCCCAGTACAAACAGACTCTCTGTAATCTCAATCTCTATGTACGTGGGATCTACCTGATACTTTTCTGTTAATTCTACAATACGGCTGTAAATGCCATCTTTTTCAAAATGGCTCCTGGAAAAATTCACAGAAATCACTGGAAGCTGTTTTCCTTCATTTCCCCATCGTTTCATATAAATTAGAACCTGTTCATACATATAAAAATCCAAATCTACGATATACCCGGATTTTTCTAAAATAGGAATAAACATGCCAGGGGCTTCCAGGCTTCCATTTTTTTTCTTCAAGCGCACCAGGGCTTCCCCGCCAAAGAGTTCAAATTGGGACAGCAGAAATTTGGGCTGTATATAAACCTGAAATCTTCCCTCTGCAAGATTATTCTGAAATTCTGCCAGCACCTGTTTTTCTATTTCCCTCTGCCTGCGCATCCTGGGTTCATAAACTCTACAGAACAAATTGCTTCCTTTAATGCTCTTCCTGGCTATATTTGCATTCTCAATTGCGATGTCCAAGCTCTCATCCTGCTCTTCAATAAAATAAATGCCCGTAGACAGCCTGAGATTGCAGGCAGTATAAATTTCCCGCTGCTGCTTTGAAAACTCTGCATTTGCTCCTGATACAATCTTTAAAATTGTCTCCTTGTCTTCCCCCCAGATCAGAGTAACAAACAAATCGGAATAAAGCCTGCAGGAAATCTTGTTGGTTCCGCTTCGGATCCGCGCTGCAAATTTCTTGAGAATCTCATTTCCTGCCTCATGGCCAAAGTTCTCATTGATATATGAAAAATCATTAACATCCGTATATACAATGGCATACTGCAGTTCGCTGTTCCAATTGCGCAGTTCCTTCTTCACCCGCTTCTTAAATACTTCTTCAATATAAAGTCCTGTCAGCATGTCCCGGTGCTTCAAACGCCGGATTGCTTTCTGATCCGCCTCACGCTGTACCCGGAGCGCCACAAAAACGGACAGCATTTTTGATAATTCCAAAAATGTCTCCTTCTCAAAATTCGTCCAGTTCCTAGGCCGTTCCAAATCACAAAATGAAATGAATCCCTCTCCCAATTCTGAATAGGAAAAACTGCAGTTCACAATAGCACGCATCCTGCGCTCCTGAAAAACCTCCCGGTCTGCCTCTGATACCCTTTCATCTCCCAGACAATCGTCAATATAAGACAATCCCCACTCATCAAAACCACTTTTGAATCCATCCCAGTTTCCATATTTATCCACAAATTCCGGCTTGTCCAGAATACCGTTTTCCCTGGTCCAGCAGTTGGTCTGAATCAGTTCTTTCCTGTCCCTGTCGCATTCCAGCACTGCAACCCTGCCTAAATCGTACTGCCTGCCAATCCGCTCCATTAGAATATTCAAAGAATCATTCAAATCTTTTGCATGAGACAACAGTGAAAATGCTTCTGACAGGAAATCCATGTCCTGCATTTTTCCTGCCTTATACTGGCTGCTGCGCCCTTCAATCCTGCTGGCCTTTCGGATCTTCCACATGGGATCTATGCCCTCTGCCACCCGGTACTGGTTTTTGCCAGCTTCCTTCGCCTGGTACATGGCCATATCAGCCTTGGAAAACAGGGAACTGTAGCTCTCTTTTATGGCTCCGTAGAGGGCAACGCCCACGCTGCAGCTCACCTGCACTTCCTCCCCGTCTCTTCCATGGTAGATCTGCTTTGTAGAGTTACAAATTCTCTCTGCCTTCTGCTTGGCCTGGTAAAAATCGGTATATTTCATAAACACCATAAATTCATCGCCGCCGATTCTTCCCACCACATCCGTTGCCCGAAACTGTTCCTGTATTTTCTTTGCCACATTGATCAGCACACTGTCTCCAAACATATGTCCAAGCGTATCATTGATGGTCTTAAAATTATCCACATCAATCAAAAATAACGCATGGCTTCCCCGGATATTGTCTTTGAGAAATCCCTCAATCTCAGATTTCGTGGTAGACTTATTCAAAAGTCCAGTAAGATCATCCTGTTTCAGTCTCTGTTCTATCTCGTCCTGGAGATGTTTTTCCCTGGTAATGTCTTCTGTGCGTCCCAGGATTCTTAAAATCTTTCCATTTTCTCCCGGCACGCTTTTATAGATCGTTCTATGCCAGGCATAGACCGGCCTTTCTCCAAAATCTGCAATGTTCACCCGGTATTCCAGCATCCCCTTTTCCTCTGCAGTGGAAGCATGGGCAAGCATCTCAAAAAATTCTTCACAGTCCTCCCGGAACAAAATCTTCTCCAGCGCCTCTGCTGGAACAAAAAAGCCATTGCCACTTCGGTCAGCGAGCATGACGTTTGATTGAGGCGCAATAAAAATAGTTTTAGAATTCACATCATATTCAAAAGGAAATTCCTGATTGATCTCTTCCACCATTTTATAACGTTCTGTCTGAAGATATAATTCCTCTTCTACCCGTTTCCGCCTGTGTATATCCCAGCTTGAAATGAGAAAATAGGGCATCCTCTCCTGATAATAGAACAGACGCACATTCAGCGCAATCCAGCGGAGTTCCCCATTCTTCCCGCAAATACGCAGTTCACACTGCCCTACCTTATCTGTATAAATCAGCTCTTGCATTAACTTCTTTAAATTCTTTCGGTCCTCCCGGTATACAGCATCTAAAAAATCATTGGGAAGCACCTGGATTTCCTCCAGGCTGTAACCAATAATATGGAAAAATTCTTCATTGCCGCTGACCAGTTCCCACCGTTCCGTCCCCTGAAGTACAGCACATCCCGCAGGAAGTTTCAAAATCATCCTTTTGAAACGTTCCATACTTTGTTCCATCTGAGCCCACTGCCTGTCATGCTGTATCCTTTCTTCCAAAACTGGATCCTGCCGCATACATGCCAGCAGCAGCACATGGAATTCTGGCTGCATTTTCACCATTTTCATTGAAAACAGCACATGAAATTCATTGCCCCGTGGATTACAAATCCGGTAGTTCTGGAACATATTCTGCCCAATCTCATTCATAGCCTCATTGAGCTGCCTGCGAACCTCCTGCCGCTGCTTGACTGTTACCACAGAACGGATATCATTTCCTGCAACTGCAAATTCTTCCCTGGTATAACCGATACACTGAAAAAATCCTTCGCTGCCATATAGTAAAGAAAAATTATCATTGTCCATATCCTCTGGCTCTTCATAGCCAATACAGCAGATACCGCATGGGATCTCTGCAAATATCTGCTCCTGTTCCTGCTGGAAAAATGCCTCCCGCATCCTTTGATTCTCCATAAAAAAACCCCGCTTCTAAATGCTCCTGTCAATCTTACCTGCTTCTGTCAAAACGCTGTTATTTTTTATGATAGCAAATTTTTCCTGCATTTTCAATAAAACTTCTTGCAAAATAGCAGATTTACGGTATACTTAGAATGAAAATTTGAACGCAGAAAGGTTAGATAGAATGATTAGTGCAAACAATGTAACTCTCAGGATCGGTAAAAAAGCTTTATTTGAAGATGTAAATATTAAATTCACCGAAGGAAACTGCTATGGACTGATCGGCGCCAACGGGGCTGGAAAATCCACATTTCTTAAAATTTTAAATGGACAGTTAGAACCCACCAAAGGGGAAGTCATCATTACCCCTGGACAGCGGCTCTCCTTCCTTCAGCAGGATCATTTCAAGTATGATGAGTTTTCTGTACTTGACACTGTCATTATGGGAAACCAGCGTCTTTATGACATTATGAAGGAAAAAGACGCTATCTACATGAAAGAAGATTTTTCTGACGAAGACGGCATTCGTGCCAGCGAACTGGAAGCCGAATTTGCTGAAATGGATGGCTGGAATGCGGAGTCCGACGCGGCCCAGCTTTTAAATGGGCTGGGCATTGATACAGAATTCCACTATTCCATGATGAAGGATCTCACTGGCGATCTGAAAGTGAAGGTGCTCCTTGCCCAGGCCCTGTTCGGAAACCCTGACATCCTGCTGTTAGACGAGCCTACCAACCACTTGGATCTGGAAGCCATTGCATGGCTGGAAGAATTTCTGATCAATTTTGACAATACGGTAATTGTAGTGTCCCATGACCGTTATTTTCTCAATAAGGTCTGCACCCACACGGCAGACATCGACTATGCAAAAATACAATTATATGCCGGAAATTATGATTTCTGGTACGAATCCAGCCAGCTTCTAATCAAGCAGATGAAAGAAGCCAATAAGAAGAAAGAAGAGAAAATCAAAGAGCTGCAGGAATTCATTTCCCGTTTCTCCGCCAATGCCTCCAAATCCAAACAGGCGACCTCCCGGAAGAAAGCCCTGGAAAAAATCCAGTTGGATGAAATCAAACCTTCCAGCCGCAAATATCCTTACATTGATTTCCGGCCTGTAAGAGAAATTGGAAATGAAGTATTAACAGTGGAAAATTTAAGTAAAACCATTGACGGTGTGAAGATATTAGACAATGTATCATTTATTGTGGGACATGATGACAAAATCGCATTTGTAGGAAGCAACGAAACTGCCAAGACCACACTGTTCCAGATTCTCGCCGGGGAACTTGAACCAGATGAGGGCAATTACAAGTGGGGTGTTACCACAAGCCAGTCATATTTTCCGAAAGACAACACTGCCATTTTCGATACCGATCTGCAGATCGCAGACTGGCTGACCCAATTCTCTGAAATCAAGGACGCCACCTATGTCCGGGGCTTCCTTGGCAGAATGCTGTTTGCCGGGGAAGACGGCGTGAAGAAAATGCGGGTATTATCCGGCGGGGAAAAGGTACGGGTACTCTTGTCCCGGATGATGATCGAAGGCTCCAATATCCTGATTCTGGATGAACCCACCGATCATCTGGATATGGAGAGCATTACCGCCCTGAATAACGGCCTTATGAAATTCCCAGGCGTGCTGCTGTTTGCCTCCCGTGATCATCAGGTAGTACAGACCACGGCAAACCGTATTATTGAGTTCCTGCCAAACGGTACTTTTATCGACAAGATTACAACTTACGACGAATACTTAGAGAGTGATGAAATGGCAAGGAAGAGACAAGTATATTCTACCAGCACTGATCAGGAAGCTGACGACTAGTACAACGTTTTCATAATTCTCGTATACGAAGTGATTGAAAAACGACTAGAAATATGCCGCACCTGCAATTGTTCCCTTGCAGATGCGGCATATTTCATCAGCCGTGAGTATATCATAATTAGAAACTCTGCATACATTGTCCAAACTTCTGCTTTGCCTCATCGATCTTCTGAGTCTCTGCAGAAGGAGTTGGATAATATCCTCTGTCGTGCATCATATTGAACACTTCATTCTGGATATTATGCTCTTTTTCCAGACAATCTAAAATGGCATTTCTCACATTATTGTGAACACATTCATTGGAAAAAGTATTATAAAGGGTTGTAGCTGTTTTTTCTGCGGTCAGCGCATCCGCAAACATTTCTTTTTCTGAATAAAATGACTGCTGCATGGTTTACCTCCTGATTTTGCCGTTCATTAGCTTAACTGGGAATACAGAGAGCGGAAATGCTCTTTGTGCTCATTGGAAATCTCCGTAAACTTTGCCTTGATTTCCGTATCGGTACAGTTATCTGCCAAAACCTGGAATTTCTTAATCAGAAGCTCTTCGCCTGTAAGCAGATCGTTTAAAGCAGATAATTCCTTTTCTGATATTGGATTCATGGGAATCTCCTTTCTTAAATGATATTTGTCCCTGATAGTATTCTCTGCTTTACGGAAAATATGTAGGAAATTTTAGCTAAAAAGCATCCAAAACATAATCCCTGCAGCCAGAGCTGTACTAATCCAAAACATCATTCCCGGTTTGTACTTCCTGTCAGCCTCCACTTCTTTTTTCGCCCGATACTGCTCAAAAAAAAGCTCTGCGGTAACAACCAGTAAAAACAAAGCAATCCATCCCAGATATCCCATAGATTCCCTGGAATTGTTCTCAATGGATCTCCATTCTAATTTTACGATTAAAGCTCCTATAAAGGAAAACAGCCATCCCATATACCAGCAGAGTGATACATATCCTGCTTTGGCTGTCTTCTGGTCTTTTTCTTTTACCATAGTCCGCTCAATATTTCGGTAATTAATGAAACAGATTGCCAAAGTTAGATCTACACAATAAAACAAAATTGCACACATACTGACAATTTCTCTCTGCTCTGCTTCCAGAAATCCGCAAAGTCCAAGGAGCAGCACTGCCCCAAAAGCAGAACAGGAATTATGCATGTCCATCTGTATCAATACCTTCTTTACCTCTTCCACCCGGTACTCTACCTTACTGTCAAACCCAGCCAGCATAGAAAAATTGCCGCTTTTTACTGAACTGGAAAAATACAAGTGCAGAAACATCTGGCAGAACACACTGATAATCACCATCCCTGCCACAAGTTCCACCATAATTCGTCCGGTAATTCCACCGAGAATAAAGTAAAAAAGAATCACCGCAAAGGACGCTGCAAGCAGCCTTCCGGGAAGTTTCGGCATTGTTACTTCTGCCTGCCGGGTATTCTCCATAAATTCATCTAAGGTTAAATCAAACACCGATGCAATCTCTTTTACCATATACACATCCGGAAGAGTCTTATTCCTCTCCCAATTGGAAACTGCCTGCCGGGTCACATGGAGCAGTTCTGCAAGTTCCTGCTGGCTCCACTGACGTTTTATGCGGCACTCCTTCAATCGTTCCCCTATGCTCTTTTCCATAAACTTGATTCCCTTTCTGACAATATTTCCCCTATGGGGATTGCCATCAGACTATCATTTTTCCAAGTAAATTACCAGCAACAATCCGTTGCACCCGCGTAAACTAAGGAAAACTTCACAAAAACTTTCCAACTATTATCAGAGAAAACAACTGCAGCAGTTCACACACCTGCAGAAACCATCCTGCAAGATCTCCGGTAATCCCGCCGAATTTATTGATCGACATTCTGTAATATCCAAAAAATGCCAAAAAAGATACTAGAACCAATGCAAGTCCGGCGATTCTGTCCAGCCACAGCAGCCCCGCCATAGCAAGTATTGCTTCCAAAAGCAGGATAAATCCTGCATTTTTTTTATCTGCCCCACTGGAAAATATTGCTGCAAGCCCGCTGTCTTTGGCGCAGGGAAAAGATGTCACTGCATAGCCGCTGAGACAGCGGCTTAAGAAAAACCCCAGCGCAGCCACTGGGATTTCATGTGGATTCAGCTCTGAAGCAAATCCAAAATATAACAAAAAATACACGCAGCCGCCAATCACTGCAAAGGCTCCCGCATGAGAATCTTTTAATATTTCCAGCCGCCGTTCCCTGGTCTGCCAGGAACTAAGAGCGTCTATGGTGTCCAAAAAACCATCCATATGAATGCCCCCGGTAAGCAGTACGGGAAGTACTGTCAAAAGCGCCCCATACAATTGGGAATTTATCGGAATCTGCCTTCCATAAATGCCCAATAAGTAAAAGCAGCACCCAATCACAGCGCCCACCCAGGGAAAGAAACACATCACATATTTCATGGCCTCTTGTTCCCAGGCAATCCCTGGCATGGGAATCTTAGAATACATGGAAAATGCGATGATGCATGATTTGACGTATTTCATGGTTTCCTCCATTCTACCGGAATGCCGCAGATGACTTCCACCACCTGATCGGCATATGTTCCAAGAAACTGGTGAACCTTTGCTGTCTCCCGAAGATAATTCAGCGTCTCTGCCTCATAAGCCATGCCGTCTTCAAACACATTATTTCCCACTATTACCAGATGGAGGCAGCGTTCTGCCAAATGCACAATTCCTTTCTGCACTTCCTCCGCCGCCTGTTCCTCCCTGCCTCCAGGAGAAAACATCTCGTTTGCCATAAGGTTTGATAAGCATTCCAGCAGCAGAATTTCATTCCTGTCCGCCGCAAGTTCTTCCAGATGGGTATACTGCTCCCTGGTCTCAAACTGCTTCCCGGCACGCATGGCACGATGACGTGAAATGCGCTTGCAGCTCTCGGAATCTACCGGTTCCATGGTAGCGGCATACACAAGTTTTGGCTTAACTTCCCCGGTGTTTCGCTCCGCTTCCTCTTTCAGATTTACGGCAAGCTGCTCTGCATATTCAGACTTTCCGCTTGCGCTGCCGCCCGTCACAAAAATAACCATAAGCTCCCTCTATTCTAATGGCACATAGTCCGCTATGGCAATCTGGGAAAAAGTGCTCATTCTTTCATAAATGTGAAGGCCCAGTTCCAGCAGCGGAAACAGCGCCACCGCCCCGGTTCCTTCTCCTAGGCACATGTCACACCTGAGGCTTGGAGACTTGTCCAATGCCTTTAGCACCATGCCGGCCGCCGGCTCTTTGGATGCATGAGAAGCAAGCATATAATCCTTTGCCTGGGAGCAAAGCCTTACTGCTGCAAGAGCCGCCGCACCAGAAATAAATCCATCCAGTACCACAGGAATATGCATTGCCGCCGCACCAAGATAAATCCCTGCCAGCCCTGCCAGATCAAAACCACCTACCTTTGCCAGCACATCTATGGGATCGGATTCATCCGGCTGATGCCTATCGATAGCGGATTGAATTACCTGAATTTTCTTAGAGAGCCCTTCAGAAGACAGTCCGGCTCCACGGCCCGTCATCTGTTCCACAGGCTGCTGCAGCAGGACGCTTGCCACCGCACTGCTGCTTGTGGTATTTCCGATTCCCATTTCTCCTGCCGCGATGATATCATACCCCTGGCTGGACAGTTCTTCTGCGATGGCAATCCCTGTCTCTATGGCCTGGACTGCTTCCGTTCTCGTCATAGCCGGTTCACTTGCCATATTTTTTGTTCCATAAGCAATTTTGCGGTTTGCTACCCCGGGAACATCCACCGCCATACCAATATCTACTGGATAAATATCCGTTTTTGTATCTTTACACATAATGGCCGCGCAGGATTTTCCCTTATGGAAATTTTCTGCTACAACTGCGGTAACCTCCTGGCCTGTCTGGGTGACCCCCTCCTCCACCACTCCATTATCTGCACACAGAATCACCAGTACCTTTTTATTCAGACGAATCTGGCTTGTTCTTTGGATTCCTGCGATCTGAATCAAATTTTCTTCCATCTTTCCCAGACTCTTTAAGGGCTTTGCAATAGAATCCCACCGCCTCACGCAGGCGAGGCAGGCATCTTCGTCCAGAGGCTGAATCTGTTCCAGGCATTCTTCAAACTTCATTTCTCATTCTTCCTTTTCTGGCAGGATAATTTTTCACTGTGGATTATGTGAAAACACCTGCACTGTTCTAAAAATTCTGATATAAATTCTGGATTAGAATAATAATACAAATGGGGAAATCCGGCAGCATAAGACTTTCCCCCTTTGATACAGTCCCATACACGGGTTCCCAAAGGCTTCATGCCATGATAATCGCTGCCGTTTTCTGTGCAGTCATAATAATGGTATTCATGGCCTTTGATACTGCTTTGCGGCTTTAGAATCTGCCTGTCATTATTTGCCTCAAGAGTAATATAGCCAAATCTTCCAAGCTGGTTTGTCCGGTATGCCGTCCCGGAACATACGCCAGCCATTTCCCACACAGCGCCCTCCATATCCTCCATACTTTCCTGCAGATATAAAAAACCTCCGCACTCAGCAAGATAAGGCATTCCTCCTGCTATGGATTCCCGGATATTTCTGCGCACGGCGCCATTCTGGCTGAGTTTCTCTGCATACAGCTCCGGATATCCGCCGCAGAAGATCAGCCCCCTCAGATCCTCTGGAAGTTTCCTGTCATGAAGAGGAGAAAAATATACAAGTTCTGCTCCCAGTTCGCAAAGAAGTTCCAGGTTATCCTGGTAGAGAAAGCAAAATGCTTCATCTCTTGCAATCCCAATCCGAATCCCAGGCTTACACTTGTTATTTTTTAATAATTCCAGGCATCCCGGTTCTTCCGTCTTAATCCCAGGCGCCTGACTGGCACATGCGATCAGCCTGTCCAGTTCTAAAGTCTGTTCCAGCAATTCTGACAGCTTCTGAAGTTTTTCCTGAATCTGTTCCACCTCTCCTGGCATGACAAGCCCTAAGTGCCGGCTCTCAATTACCAGTTCCGGACATTTGGGCACATAGCCCAATGCCGCTATGGAAAGCTCCTGTTCTATTTTATTTTTCAGCTTTTCGTACGTTCCAACAGAAACCTGATTCAAGATCACCCCTGCGATATGGCTGTCATCTCTGTATTCCATAAATCCCCGAATAAGCGGAAGGACTGAAAGGCTCATCCCCTTAGCATTGACAATCAGGATCACTGGCGTTCTGGTAACATCCGCCAGTTCATAGGAAGAGGCGGCCGTGGTATTCCCCCCTGCCCCGTCATAATATCCCATGACACCCTCCAATATGGAAATATCTGCGTCTGTGGCTGTCCTGCCAAACAGATACCTGGTCATTTCACGGCCTGTAAAAAAAGTGTCCAGATTCTTAGAAGGTATTCCAATGACTTCCCGGTGAAACATTGGGTCAATATAATCCGGTCCGCATTTGAAGGAAACAGCCTTCAGCCCTCTGTTTTGCAGCGCCTTTAAAATCCCGCAGGTTATCAACGTTTTTCCGCTTCCACTGGCTGGGGACGCCAGCATCAGCCTGGGCAGTTTACTTCCTGAAACTTCTATATTATTTACAGTCAAATTACCATTCATCTCCCCAGGTATCCGCCAGTTCCCCATATCCATACCGGCGCATAACGCGGCAGATTCCTTCCCTGATTTCCTGCCGTGAATAAGCGCAGTTTTCCAGATAATCATTGCTCTTTCCATTGAGATAATCATAGAAATATAACGCTGCTTTCAAAATCTCCTGCTCACGCCTTTCTTCCTGATTATCTACGTATTCGTACAATAAGTTTTCTGCTTCATTCACCTTGCCGTCCATTGCCAGCAGCCTCAGTCTCTGGTACAAGTCACCGCTTTCCTTGTTCTCGAAAATGATTTCTTCCTCTTTTGCCTCATCGATATTGAACAGCAGTTTCAGCCACATACGCACCATTTCGTGAGTCAGACGCATAATATAATCGTTCTCAACCATTCTTCTGGTCCGCCTTTCTCTGAAACTTCTCCTCCTCGATGATAAAACGCTCATGCACTGCTTTTCCGATTTCCCCTTTTTCATCCCTTGCTGTAATGGAAAAAATCAGCTTTCTTCCTTCTATCTGCTCCAGTACTGACTCACAAAAAACTTTCATGCCTGCTGGAGTGGGTGCAAGATGATCTAATTCCAGGCGGATTCCCACCGTTCCCATGCCTGCTTCCAAATAGGCTGCCACACTTTTCCATGCTGTCTCCTCCATCAAAGCTGCCATTCTGGGTGTGGCAAGTACCTGTAAGGTACCGCTCTTATATGCCTCTGCGGTGTCTTCTGAAGTGACTGTGATTTGCTGCTGTCCTTTTATGCCTATAGATAACATAACAATTCTCCTTTTTATCAGCTCTTTACTTTTTGTTATTGTTCTTTTTCTGCTTCTTCTCCTGCCGAATCTGCTTTTGTGTCTTTTTTATTTTAATTTTTACTTTTTCTACTGCAGATTCTGCTTCCACGCCGCCCGCATTCCGTTCCAGACGGGTAACCTTGTAGTAGTAAGTCTTTCCTCCTGTTAGCTTTCTATGAGTATAATTCGTTCTGTTTCTGCTTACCCGGGCTAACACCTTGTATTCGCCGCTGCCTTCCCGGCAGTAAATGATATGGCCGCAGGCTCCTTCCTCAGAGGACCACTCAAGTTCAACGCTCTGATTATCGGAATGTGATGCGCTGAGATCCTCCACTTTTGCAATCTTCCTCATGTATTTTACTGGATTACTGTAGCAGCCTTCACTTTTCAGCGTATTGCTCACGGCCTGGACATAATAACTGTACACAACGCCTGCGCTCAGCCCTTTATCTGTATATTTTAACTGATCCGTTGTCCCCACAAGGATACAATTTCTTCCATTGGAGCGATAAATGCGGTACAGTTCTGCCCCTTCTGACGCGTTCCAGGATACCCTTGCAGACCCTCCTGCCTTAGAAACCCTGACTCCGTCCACCTTGCCAATCTGTACCTTAAGCTCCAGATTTTCACTGGACGCCTTCTTGGTATCTGAGTAAGAACGGACACGGTAAATAAGCGATTCTGTCGCTGCCGGCAGGCTGTTGGAAACTACAAAGCTTGTATTGCTGCTTCCTTTTATTTTTTTCACAACCTGGAATTTCTTTTTCAGGGGCTGATAAATTTCAAGATAGTATCCCTTTGCGCCATATACTTTATCCCATGCAAGTTTATCATTCCGAACCAGAATCTTTTTCGCTGCATCATAGTTAAAATCTGTTTTAACAATTCTGAAATTTCCTGGTTTTGTGAAACCTGTCTTCAATTCTGTCTCCGCTGTCGAAAAATAGGTTTTTTCATCTCCTATTCCCTTATACGCTTTCACCATAAAACAATATTTTATGCCATTTCTTAAATAAACATTTAATTTCAGTTTATTTGTCTCTTTCAGCAGTTTATAAGAATCCCCCTGGGTAGCCGACTTATAGTATACCTCATATCCTTCTGCATTTGCCGCTGGTTCCCAGGTGAGTTTCACTGTCTGTTCTTCCGTCTGCTGTGCCTTTACGGTGAAACTGCCAACGGTATTTCTAGCTTTTACACTGGCCGCCGGACTGTAATGTCTTTTCTTCGCTTTCGTGTCATAATAAAACGATTTTACTTTATAAGAATATTTTTTGCCAAACTCTGTATTATTATCTATATATGTATTGTCTGTAACTTCCGCAATTTTTTTATAAGAACCGCTCTTATTTTTACGGGAAATAATATAGCCGGAAATAAATTCTTTTTTTCCGTCCATATCAAATACAACAGCGCCTTCTTCCGTAAGATTCACATGAACCTTTGGCTTTGGAACGGAAACTACAATTTCTTCGGAAGCGGACATTGCTGTGGACACTTCCTGTTCCATATAATCATCCTCTGTAATAATCTGCCTGAGCTTGTAGAAATTACTGCCGATCCCAGCATTGTTGTCTTTATACAGAAACGGTCCATTCTTATCTGCTTTTACTCTGGCAATACAGGAATAGGCGCTTCTTCCATCTCTTGCCCCGCGGTAAATTTCATAACTGGCATTGGCCTGGGCAGTCCACTGGATATTTACTGCCGGCTTGGAAAAACCGGTATAATGCTTGTCTGAATCTGTACCATAACTGCTTGCCTCTTCCAGCTTATCAATGTCAGGAATCTGAAAATCTCCTTCCAGCAGTGTATCTGTTTCTTCCTCTCCCTCAATTCCATTTTCGTTATAAGGGCATAACTCAATACGGTAGGATGCCCCCGCCTGGGGAACATAATGAAAAAGAAATTCTGGCTTATCATAGCCTTGCGCCAACAGTTCATCATTCATATAAATGTCTACAAATTTAACGTTTGTCCCCTCCCATTTAATTTGGATCTGTCCGGTTTTTTCTATGTACTGCACATCCAGCAAATCAATAACTGCCGTATAATCGTCTACAATAATCTCGCCGCTCTTTTCTGTTCCTTTTTCTCCAATTTTATTGTAAGGAACCATCCTAAATGTATGCTTGCTTAAAGGCTCCCAGTCCATTGTCATGGAATAGGAATTTCCCGGCATCTCCGATACAACAGGCTCTTGTGCATCGTCCAGATAAATATCCACCGAAGAGATCCCGCTTCCAAACCACTCAAAAGTCAAATATTTTTTCGTCAGGTCATAATCTGCATCCACCTCTGTAAAAACAGCCTGTTTGTAGGGTATTTCATATTCTTTCTCCTCAGAAGGCGTTCCCACAATCTCAACTTCTTTTCCATCCGCCGTTCGAAGTTCGTAAGGAATCACTTGAAAAGTATATTCTTTCCCTTCTGCGTCATTGGGAAGCTCATAACTGTAAGATGTATATACTTTAGAATAATCTGTCTCCACCGGGCGCCCGTCAACAAGAATATCTACATAGGAAACCGCCGCGTTTAACTGATATTTCAAAACCATAACGTCCTCTGCTTCCTGATATTCCAGTGTAAAATCATTTACTGCCGCCTCTGTTTCCAGCGCTGTCTTATCCTGCCTGGAAGTACCCTCATTCCTGTTCTCATCGTCTTTATCATTTGTACCTTCTGCCTCACTGGCATTTACATCTTCTGGATTTTCTATAGCCTTTTCATCCAGGTCCTCATCCATATCTGCCTGAACTTGTTCTGCCCCGTCCTGTATGCTGTTACACTCATCCTGGGCATACACCGTAAGTTCTCCCAGGGAAGAGATCGAAAAAACAATTGCTAAAAATAGTGAAACATACTTCCTCATAATACTCAGCACCTCCATATTTATTCAAGAAAATCTTTCCATTTCATGCAATTGTAACATACTTGTCCACAGTCTATCAACAGTTACCTTATAGAAATTAAAATTCATTATTTCTATAATCGAAACTATATAAATCAAATATTAATTATATATTTAACAACTCGAAAACCTTACTGATTCCAGCGTTCTTGCAGAACGTTCAGTAAGGTTTCCTAATCATTCAAATGATACGCTTAACGCACTTTAATTTCATATCTTTTCATCCAGGCATTGATCTGAATCAGATAGGCAAGTAACTGCGGGCCAGCCATCAGCTGTCCATACCAGGGTTTGCCATAATCAGAAGATTTCTTCAGAAATTGTTCTATTTTGCTCCGATCTAAAAATTGAAGAACCGGAGCGCTAACGTCCGTCAGGATCTCTCTGATTTTTCCTTTTAAAAGATTCTCATAGCGTGGATCATATGTCTTAGGATAAGGCGATTTCCTGCGAAACAGCACTTCTTCTGGCAGTATTCCCCTGCCGGACTGGCGCAGCAGATTTTTCACCACCCCATCCCTTGCTTTCATCTCCCATGGAACGTTCCACACATACTGGACAATCCGGGTATCTGCAAAAGGAACCCGCGCCTCCAGCCCGCTGTACATACTGGTCCGGTCCATGCGGTTCAAAAGCGTCTGCATAAACCATTTTAAATTCAGCCAGGAAATCTCTCTTCTTCTCTTCTCCTGGGGACTGTCATCTTCACACCTGGGTGTTTCCTCAATGGAGCGCTGATAGCGTTCCCGCACATATTCGTCCATACGCAGATATTCCAAAAATTCGTCTGACAGAAGCTCTTTTCTGGGGGCGAGATCCATGGTCCATGGAAATGTCTGCGCCTGAAAACACTCTGTGCGGTGGAACCAAGGATAGCCTCCAAAAATTTCATCCGCACATTCTCCCGTCAGCGTCACTTTATGACTCTTGCTGACCTGAGAACAGAAATACAGCATGGAAGAATCCACATCCGCCATTGCAGGCAAATCATGGGCTTTTACAGAATCGTACAATTTTTCTATTTGGCTATTGTTATCACATTCCAAAAAATGGTGTTCTGAGTCAAGGTACGTTGCCATTTTCTCCACATAGGGTCTATCCTGAGAGGGTTGGAAAGAATTCGCCTTAAAATTCTTCTGGTTATCCACGAAGTCAAAGGAAAATGTAGTAAGCCTCTCCCCTTGCTTTTTCAATTCTGCGGCACATATGGCAGACACCAGGCTGCTGTCCACCCCTCCGGACAAAAACGTACAGATAGGCACATCGGAAACCATCTGCCTGCGCACGGAATCCTGTACCAGCTCCGAAACAGTCTCAATGGTGCGTTCATAACTGTCTGTATGAGGATAACTTTCCAGCTTCCAATACGTTTTCCTCTGCAGGGCGCCTTTTCTGCCGTAAGTGATATACTCTCCCGGGCACACTTCCTTCATCCCTTTGAATACGCCAACCCCCGGCGTTCTTGCAGGTCCAATGCCAAAAATCTCATTCAATCCTTCCCGATCCAATTCAGGATTTACTGCCGGGTGAGCCAAAATCCCCTTTGGCTCTGAGGCAAAAATTAATTCGTGATCTTTTTTCATATAGAACAGCGGTTTTACTCCCATAGGATCCCGGAAGAGATACAGCATATTTTCCTGCTCATCCAGAATTGCAAAGGCAAAAATGCCATTGAGCTTTCCTGCAATCTCTGGGCCGTATTCCATAAACCCCAGCAAAATCACCTCAGTATCGCACGTTGTTTCAAAATGCCAGCCCTTTTCTTCTAAATCCCTGCGGAGATCCCTGGTATTATAAAGTTCTCCATTATACGCAACGGCGCAGGTCCGCTCTCCAATCCTGCGCACCATAGGCTGATGTCCCAAAGCCAGGTCAATAATGGACAGGCGGGCGTGGGACAATCCGCACTGCCCCTTTAAATAAACCCCTGTATCATCCGGACCTCTCCGGCGCAGCTTTTCATGCATAGTAACAAGGATGGAACGATAGTACGCCCCATCCTTTTCATAATCTCTCTGTCTATGATAAAAACCCGCAATTCCACACATAATGTAACTCCTGTTTTTCCTGTTACATTATTATATCACAGAACGTTCAAAAAAATACCTTTAAAGCCCGATTTCATTCCTGTTCCCATGGAGAATCCGTTCCCGATCAGAACGATCCAGTCCAACAATGCTTCCGCTCCTGTCATACTGCGTCAGCAAATCTGAATTTTTAGCAAGATGCCGCTCTCCATGATCAGACAGAAAGTCCTCGATTTCTTTCGCATCTCCCCTCTTGAAAATTGCCCGCACTTCCTCCTGAGTGTAAAGGGACCAGGCGAGTCTGTCTCGCTGTGCCAGAGAATGGATAGATTCCATTTCTTGTTTCTTTTCTTCTGTTTCCTCTATATGCTCTGCAAGGACTTCTGGAAATTCTGTTTCTTTCGGGGTTTCATTCCAGACTTTGTCCCACAATGTTTTTAAGAATGAGACGGCTGTTTGGGCAAAGTTTCGAATCTGTTCCATCAAGGCCGCCCGCTGCTTCTCCTGAACTGCCCGTTCCTGCCCTTTACGGGAAATATCAACCTTCACACCGGCGTGCCGCAGTCTGGCTCCATCGGCAGCCTCTTCCTGCCCTGCTGTCTTTGGCGTTTCTTCTTTCTCCTGGCCTTTTTCATAAATTACGCCTTCTTTGTCCAGATCCATGTGAAATTCCGAAGATTCTGCAGACTTGCGTTTCTGGCTGCTTACATTGGTATACTCATAGTATTTTTGTCCATTTACTTTATTTACCATAATTTCCTCATTTCTGCAAAGTAATTACATATACAGGATTCTGACCCATCATCATGGGATGATTTCCCAGTTCCTTTGCCTTTGCCACAGATATCTGTACAATTTCTTTCTTGGAAAACGACATGCTTTTCATCACTTCCATCACTTCCCGCAGTGTTTCCAGAGAAATTACATTCAGCACCAGGCGCACGCCGGGATTCTTCTTCCACAATTCCCTGACGATTTCCAAAAGCCTGCCCCCGCTGCCTCCCAAAAATACATGGGTAGGCGCTGGAAGCTCCGCAAAAGCTTCTGGCGCTTCCCCGGGAATAATCTCCAAATTCCATACCTTGTGCTTTCTTTTATTCTGTTCCAGCAGCTCTAATGCCTGTTTCTTTTTCTCTATAGCATAAACAGTTCCCGCTAAACAGAGCCTTGCACATTCCACTGCCACGCTTCCGGTTCCGGCTCCGATATCATAAACCACCGACGCCCTGGACAGAGCAAGCTTTGACAGGGAAATACTGCGCACCTCTTCTTTTGTCATAGGCGCCTGCCCCCGCACAAATTCTTCATCTTGTATCCCCGGTGTCAGTATATAATCCCTCTCTTTCTCATAACTCAGGATCACCACAGAGGCTCCCTCTTTGTCATAATTCAGAAAATCTTCCGGTTTTCCCCAAAGAATCTCCTCCTGAGGATAACTAAGCAGAAAGCCCACATACATTTGAACCTGGCTCAATCCATAGGTAATAAGTTCCCGGCTCAATCTGCGGATTCCTTCGGCTCCATCTGTAAGGGCAAATACCTTGCCCCGGCTCTGCAGCGTTCCTATAAGGTTCTGCTGTCTGCCGTGAAGGCTCATAAGGGCGAAATCTTCCCAGGCAATTCCCAGCTTTCCGGCAAAATATACCGGGGAAGGAATTCCGCAAAGCTGGGAGATTTGAATGTTCTCCATTTTCTCTGCACTTGCCGCCGTTTCTGTTCTCTTTATGATTTCTTCCCGAAGCTTCTTTGCACCGCTGTAAAAACCTACATCTCCAGACAAAAGGATGACAATCTTCTGATACTCTGTGTGTGCTTTGATATAATCTGCAATCTCTTTGCTCCGATAAAGTTTTTTCATGGGCTTTCCCATAAATTTTACCGGTTCAAGCATCCGCTCTGCTCCGATTAATATATCGGCATTCTGGCACGCCTGATATACCTCCCTGGTAAAATTTGACAGAGTTCCCATGCCTGTGCCTGCAAGAATAATCTGCCGCTGCACCGGGCTCTTCTGTTCCGCGATCCCCAGGCGTTCTAAGATCTCTGCAATGGAGTACCCTGTTTCTTTGGGACGCCGGATCACTACCGTCTCAATTCCCGCCTCTTCTGCCGCACGCAGCTTTTCGGCAAATCCTCCTGCACGGGAAGTTTCTTTTGTCACCAGAATGGAAGCCTGCAGTTCCCGGATCATTGCAAGATTTAATTCTGTGCCAAACGGTCCCTGCATACAGATAATCTGTTTCCCCTTCAGTCCCAGTCTGCGGCAATTTTCCACCTCAGCGGCATTTGGCAGAATCCGCACATACAGCCTTGAAATGTCCTGGATTCCTTTCACATATTCTGCAAGCTCCTTACTTCCTGTGGTGAGAAAAATAGTCCCTAATGCGTGATTCAGGTATGCCGCCGCCTGGACAGCAGAATCTACATAAGTTATTTTTGCATCAGAATATGCCGGTTCTTCCTCTCGTAAAAGGCGCAGGAACCTTTGTCCCTGCTTTTCACAAGCTTTTGCAATGTTCTCTGACGCCTCTCTTGCAAATGGGTGGGTAGCGTCCACCACAAAATCCCAGTCATGATCTGCCAGCAGTTCCCGTATCTGTTCTTCATTTATCCTTCCCGTCCTCACCCGTATCTGCCTGCTGTCTTCTTCCTGTGCCATGACTTCCTGTCCATATTCAGTGGCAACACAGACTGTAACGGATATCCCATTATCCGCAAGCCGCCTGGCAAGTTCTCTGCCTTCACTTGTACCTGAAAAAATCAATATATTCTGCATCCATTTCCTCCACACCAGCAATTAAGCCCCATTACCATACATATCCCCTGGGCGTCACTAAGCGTCCATTCATTTCCTTTGTACTGGAATTTCCGATAAATACAGTGGTAAACATATCTGTCTGGGTTTCCCGCAGTTCCTCCAGGGTACAGATCCTGCTTCCTGCGTTCTCTCTTCCAATATTCTTTACAATTCCACACAAATTCACAGATTTACGGATTTGGAGCAAAACATCACTTGCGCGCTTCAAATAATCCGCCCGTTTCCTGCTGGAAGGATTATAAAGGCAGATGACAAAATCAGCCTCTGCCGCTGACCGCAGCCGCCGTTCAATCAATTCCCAGGGAGTCATCAGATCACTGAGGCTGATAACAGCGAAGTCATGCATCAATGGCGCGCCTAGACAGGCGGCTCCGCTGACTGCGGCAGTTACTCCCGGTACGACCTCTATCTCCACCTGGGGATATTCTCTGCCCAGTTCCAGTAATACCCCGCTCATCCCATACACTCCTGCATCACCACTGCAGATCATCGCTGAAGTCCTGCCTCCCTGCGCTGTTTCCAGGGCAAGACGGCACCGCTCCACTTCCTGGCGCATGGGAGTTGTGAAGAATTCTTTGTCCGGAAAATGCTCCCGGATCAGCTCCACATACAACGTATAACCTACAATCACCTGACATTTCTCCAATGTTTTCACCGCGCGGATTGTCATCTCCTCATAGGCTCCCGGCCCCATTCCCACCACATATAATTTATTCAAATTCCACACTCCATTCTAGTTCTGACACTGCAAGGGTAATCCCGGATCCTGCTGTTTTTGGTACCAGTCCCTCCCAATGTTTCAGTGCATTATTTTCTTTGTTCCCGGAAAACTCCATAGCACAGGCTGCCGCTGCACGTTCACACACATTTCCCACGCCAACTGTTTCTGCCACAAATACGGATTCTGTAAAAGTTCCGGTAACTTCTGCAAGCTGCTGTGCAGAGTAAGTATGAAACGGCAGATTCCATCTGCTGCAAAAATCTAAAAGCCCTTTCTCCTGCTTTTTTAGATCCACAGAGGCCGCACCCAGCAGGCTTTCTCTGGCAAACTGGTTCTGCCAAAGGTTCTCTTGTACAAATGCTTCTATTTCCTCTGCGGATTTCCCCTTTTTGCAGCCAATCCCTAAAATCAGCGCTCTGGGATGCAGAAAAAGAGTTCTGCCGTGATGCTCCCATTTGTGCACTCCTACATGAATCCGGTATCTAATTGGCCCGTTTAATTCCGTTCCAGAATCTTCCTCCAGCCAGATCAATTCCTCCGGCATCCTGCCCAAAACCTGCTTCTCACAGGAAAAGCCAATCTTCTCTCCTTCCAGTATGGCGGCTGAGATTTCTTTTGCCAGCCTGCGTTCAGAGAGAAACAGCCTATTTTTTACCGCAAATACATCTACTGCAAATTTGCCGTAAAGATCTGTGGCTGTAGTAATCACTGGAACCGCCCCCAGCTTTTCTGCAAGAAACAGTGCAAATTCATTCCCGCCTCCCACATGGCCGGACAATATTGGGATCACAAACTGCCCCAGTTCGTCCACCACCAGTACGGCAGGATCCCGATATTTATCTTTGACGGACTCTGCAATCAGCCGCACTGCAATACCCGCCGCTCCTACAAAAATTAATGTCTGCGACTGTATAAACGCGTCCCGGCACCATTCTTTCAGAGAACCTGGACAAGTTCTGTTCTCCTGTACCTGAACCAGAATTTTCCTGGAACCTTCTTCTTCACTTGAACATTCTTCCACAATCTGCCTGATGCTCTGAGCAAGGCTGTTTCCCGTTCTGGTAAAACTTATAATGCTTACCATATTCTGCTGTTTCACTCTGCTTTCCTCCGGCGGAATTCTGTCTCAAACTCCGGATTGTATAAATCACTTCTCCGATAGCTGCTGTGTGTCACTACATCTCCCACCAAGATCAGGGCTGTTTTGGTAATCCCATGATCCTTTGCCGTCTCCGCCAGAGTTTCCAAGGTACACACATAAGTCTCCTCCTCTTCCCAGGTAGCCTTGTATACAATGGCAGCAGGAGTATGTTTCTGATATCCCCCTGCCAACAGCCGTTCCGTCAGTTTCTCCACCATTCCCGCGCTTAAGAAAATCACCATGGTAGCATGATGCTTTGCCAGGGAAGCAATTTCTTCCCGTTCCGGCACAGGAGTCCTGCCTGCCATCCGAGTAATAATCACGCTCTGGGACACATCCGGCAGAGTATATTCCAAATTTAAGGAAGATGCCGCCCCGCAAAATGAACTGACGCCCGGACAAGACTCATATGGTATTCCTGCCTGTTCTAAAAGATCCATCTGCTCCCGCACAGCCCCATAGAGACAGGGGTCTCCTGTATGGAGCCGTACCGTCATCTTTGCTTTTTGCTCGGCCGACTTCATCACCTCAATCACTTCTTCCAGTGTCATTTCCGCACTGTTATATACGCTGCATTCCGGTTTCCGCTCCTCCAAAAGCTGCGGATTTACCAGAGAACCCGCATAAATAATCACATCCGCCTGCTGCAGAAGTTTCTGGCCGCGCAGGGTAATCAAATCCGGCGCTCCGCTTCCTGCACCCACAAAATAGATCATGTCTTCTGCTCCTTTACAATCATTAATGAATAATAGCCCGCCTGTTCTGGAATCTCTTCTATCCCCCGATAAATATGCTCATTTTTCATCCCGCAGTTTTCAATCATTGCGATATGCTGCTTTCGTTCCTGTGCCGTCTCTTCCTGAATCCGTTCCCTTACTGTTCCCAGCTTCTTTCCAACTTTCATAAGCACTTTGGTTCCAGAAAGACACATCCCTTCCTCAATCCCATAGGTGGAAGGGATAATATGCAGCATCTGGGATTGTTCCACAAGTCCCTGATTTAATTTGGCAGAAACGGCGCAAAAAGAAGGAATGCCGCTGACTATTTCTGTCTCATATCCTGCTTCCAAGGCCATCTGATGCATATAATTATAAGTAGAATAAATACAGGGATCTCCTAAAGTGAGAAATGCAATGTTTCTTCCCTGATCCAGCGCCGTTTTCAAGGTTAAAAAGGCTTTTTCGTGGCTATTTTCCAATTTCTCCCTGTTCTTTGTCATAGGCATATCCAAGGTCAGGCATTCCTTCCCGGCAGCTTCTGGAACTGCCTGCCGCACAATCTGATATGCCGCTGTCTCTTCTTTCTTAAGCCCTGGAACTGCCAATACATCACACTCCTGAATCAACCTTACCGCCTTTAGCGTCAGCAGCTCTGGATCTCCCGGACCCACGCCGATTCCATATAATTTTCCAGCCATATTTTCCTCCATCTACACTGACGTTTCCTGTAATATTTTTTCTAAAATCTGGTCGGCATTTCTTGTACGCCCCAGTTCTCCAGTTCCCTGCCTGCGCTTTCCAAGCTCACTGGAAAATAAAACCGCTCCCAGATTTATTTTACCGAAACTGCGCCTGGCAAGGTGGCTCTCAAGACGCCGCAGTACAGATTCCATGGTACGCTCCAAATATCCCGCTTCCTCCAGAATACGGATTCCCTCCTCTGTGGTGGAAGCCTGCATCAGCTCTGTTAATAACGGCTGTCCTGCTCCGGCAAGGACTGCATTCGCCGTGAGAATCTCCATTCTTGCATCTGCATTCCTGGAGTGCGTCTGAAAAATTCCTCCAGCCACCTTAATAAATTTCCCAATATGCGCCGCAAACAGTAAATTTTCCACTCCCAGATCCACGGCAAGATCAATGGTTTCCCCCACAAAATTACTACACTTAATGTCCGCGGAACAGCTCGGTCCATATTCCTTCAAAAAAGCTTGTCCATAATTTCCCGGCGTAACCAGCAGACTTTTCCTGCCAAGTTCTGCCTGCTGTTTCAGTTCCAGCCCAATGCTGGAAACCAGCGCGGATTCACTCATGGGTTCCACAATTCCTGTTGTGCCAAGAATAGAAATCCCCCCCAGAATTCCCAGTCTGGGATTAAAGGTTTTCTCAGCCAGTTCTTCTCCTCCAGGAACCGAAATCTCCACGGCAAGCCCTTCTGGATTATGATATCTGTCACAGAGCCGCTCCAGTTCCTTTCGAATCATCTTTCTGGGCCCCTGATTAATTGCGGCGGCGCCCACAGGCTGATCCAGTCCTGGCTTTGTCACTCTTCCCACCCCTGGTCCTCCTGTAATAAGAATCAAGGGTTCTTCCTCTGTATTCTTCTTGGAAACTTTGGCGTATACGAAAATGCCGTCCGTCACATCCGGGTCGTCCCCGGCATCTTTTTGAATGGCGCAGGACACAAAGCCGCTGCCCCGCTTCATATCCAGTACTTTCAAATGTAAGGAAATGCCCCCAGGCGTTGTTAAATCTACATAATCTATCTTGTCTCCTGTCAGCAGCATAAACGCCGCTGCCTTTGCCGCAGCGGCCCCGCAGCTTCCGGTGGTATACCCACACCGAAGCTTTTTTCCTCCTATGTTTTTATGACAATGTTCCATTCCACTGGGTTCCTTCACCATTTCCTGCTCTTCCTGTTTCTTTTCTTTCATATCCTATGGCTTATTATACACAACTCCCACTGAGTATACAATGATTTTTATCATTACGTGCGACACGAAGTCGCTTAATTTAACTGTTTGGATGTAACATTACAGACCAAACCATCCATTCCGTTGGATGAAGCCGTTGTCCCCGGCTCTGCCAGTAATGGCACTGTTCGGAAGCGGGCATAAA
>CATNCF010000023.1 GCA_950097145.1 uncultured Lachnospiraceae bacterium | reverse complement strand
TCCTTGTTAAAATGTAAAAAATAAAACAAAGGAGAGTAAATTCAAAATGAATGAGAACAAAGATTTTAAACCTTTTGTTCCAGCCAGCAAGACACTTCCGGAATTCACTTCAACTTCCATAGTACTTGGAATTATTCTGGCAATTGTGTTCGGCGGGGCAAATGCATACCTGGGTCTCCGTGTGGGGATGACGGTATCTGCATCCATTCCGGCAGCAGTTATCTCAATGGGTATTATTCGGAAGATTTTAAAGAAAGATTCCATCCTGGAAAACAATATGGTACAGACCATTGGTTCTGCCGGGGAATCTGTAGCGGCAGGCGCAATTTTCACTTTGCCTGCATTATTTCTGTGGGCAAGCGAATGGGGTACTTCCGCTCCTTCTCTGGTGGAGATAGCCGTGATTGCATTTATCGGCGGCGCTCTTGGAATCCTTTTTATGGTTCCTTTAAGAAAAGCATTAATTGTGCAGGAACACGGCACCCTTCCTTATCCGGAAGGCAAAGCATGTGCAGAAGTGCTGATGGCTGGTGAAGAAGGGGGAGATAAAGCTTCCACGGTATTTGCAGGCCTTGGCATTGCAGCAGCTTATAAATTTATCACTGACGGTTTAAAAGTATTCCCCAGTGAAGTACATTATGAAATCCCTGCATACAAAGGTTCTGGTATTGGTATGGACGTACTGCCCGCCCTGCTGGGCGTTGGATATATCTGCGGGCCGAAGATTTCTTCTTACTTGTTCTGCGGCGGTATTTTGGGCTGGTTTGTATTAATGCCAATGATTGTATTATTTGGGCCGGACATCGTATTGTTCCCGGCAGACGTCAGCATTGCAGAATTATATGCAGACGGAGGTTCTTTTGCAATCTGGACCAATTACATTAAGTATATCGGCGCAGGCGCCGTTGCCTGCGGCGGAGTTTTAAGCCTGATTAAATCTCTGCCACTGATTATAAGAACGTTCCGAGATGCATTAAAAGGTTTTGGAAAAGGCACCGCCACAGATGAGCGTACCAATCAGGACTTAAATATTAAGTTCATTCTGGGCGGCATTGTAATTTTAGCGCTTGCTATCTGGATTGTTCCGGTAATCCCTATCAATCTCTTTGGGGCGTTCCTGATTGTTATTTTTGGTTTCTTCTTCGCAACCGTTTCCTCCCGTATGGTAGGTCTGGTTGGAAGCAGCAACAACCCCGTTTCCGGTATGACCATTGCAACCCTGCTGGTCGCTACCATTGCTTTGAAGGCAACTGGTTCCACCGGACAGGCCGGCATGACGGCAGCCATCGCTATCGGCGGCGTCATCTGTATCGTTGCGGCCATTGCAGGAGATACCTCACAGGACCTAAAGACTGGTTATATCTTAGGAGCAACCCCGAAGAGACAGCAGATTGGTGAGCTGATCGGTGTCTTAGCCTCTTCCCTTGCTATCGGCGGCGTATTATATCTGCTGCACCTTGCATGGGGCTACGGCTCCACAAATCTTCCTGCACCGCAGGCAACATTGATGAAAATGATTGTAGAAGGCGTTATGGGCGGTAATCTTCCCTGGACCCTGGTAGGCATCGGCGCATTCATTGCAATTATTGTGGAAATTCTGGGAATCCCGGTACTTCCATTTGCCATCGGTTTATACCTTCCTATCCATCTGAGTACTCCAATGATGGTGGGCGGCGTTGTAAAATGGATTGTTGAGAAAAGAAAAGGCCTTAGTGAAAAAGACAAGAAAGATGCCGATTCCAATGGAATTTTATACTCTTCCGGCCTGATTGCCGGAGAAGGACTTGTAGGAATCTTTTTGGCCATCCTGGCAATTATCCCGGTTGGCGATTCAAACGTAGGAACTATGGTAGGCGAATTCCTGCCCAATATGATCCCTGCCCTTGCAGATGCAAACGTGGGAAATATCATTGGATTAATTGCATTCGCACTGCTGACTCTTTCTCTGTGGTCCTTCTGTTTTCGTAAAAAGAAAAAAGCATAAGATTTAAAGGAGAATCCGTGGGCAGAAAAAAGAAAAATTTTATGGATTTTATTCCGGTCTGTAACCCGGCCTATAGCTGGGATGCAGATAAAAAAGGAACCGTTACCGTTCATATGTTGAACAAAGGATTTTACAACTGGATCGCACAGAAATTCTTTAAACGGCCCCGCGTCAGCCATATTTCCCTGGATGAATATGGAAGTTATGTCTGGCAGCAGATGGACGGCAGACGCAATGTGTATGAGATATCGCAGCTTGTGTCGGCACAGTTTGGTGAAAAAGCAGAACCTGTGGTTCCACGGCTTGTAAAGTATATACAGATTTTATATCAGAATAAATTCATAGGATACGTAAAGCAAAAATAATGTTAAGACTGCCTTCTTCACAAGTAATTTTGTTAAGAGGCAGTCTTTTACAAAGGAGAGAATCTGTCATGAAAAAAATAAGACATAGATGGAAGCTGGTCCTGCCGGCAGTCCTGGGACTTATCCTGTGCAGTCCCATACTTGCATTTGCAGCAGAAGAAGCAGAAGAATATGTGCCAGCCATGCACGCTACATTCTGGGCGCTGGTACCCCCAATTGTGGCAATTGTACTTGCCCTGATCACCAAAGAAGTATACAGTTCCCTGTTCATTGGAATCTTAATCGGAGGCTTGTTCTATTCCGGCTTTACTTTTGAAAAAACCATTACCCATGTGTTCCAGGATGGAATTATCGGCGTACTGTCTGACAGTTATAACGTAGGGATTCTGGTATTTCTGGTAATTCTTGGAATCATGGTCTGCATGATGAACCAGGCGGGAGGCTCCGCAGCGTTTGGACGATGGGCAACCACACATATCAAAAGCCGTGTTGGCGCGCAGCTCGCTACGATTCTTCTGGGCGTATTAATTTTTATTGACGACTATTTTAACTGCCTTACTGTAGGAAGTGTCATGCGCCCTGTTACCGATAAGCACAATGTGTCCCGCGCAAAATTGTCCTATCTAATTGACGCCACTGCCGCTCCGGTCTGTATCATTGCACCTATCTCATCCTGGGCAGCGGCAGTTACCGGATTTGTGGAAGGAGAAGACGGGCTGTCTATCTTTGTCCGTGCCATACCCTATAACTTCTATGCTCTTTTGACCATTGTCATGATGGTGGGAATGCTGTTGTTAAAAGTAGAGTTCGGACCCATGAAACAGCATGAAAAAAATGCAGTAAAAGGTGATTTGTTTACCACAAAAGATCGGCCTTTTGCCAACGCCAAAGACGAAGCCGGAAATAGTAAAGGCGCCGTAATCGATCTGGTCTTCCCCATCATTGTCCTGATTATCTCCTGCGTAATCGGCATGATTTATACAGGGAAATTCTTTAGCGGAGCCGGTTTTGTGGAAGCATTCTCTGCAAGCGACGCATCTGTGGGGCTGGTTTTAGGAAGTTTCTTCGCATTTATTATCACCATAATCTTCTACGCAGTAAGAAAAGTGCTGAAATTCAGTGAATCTATGGCATGTATTCCAGAAGGCTTCAAAGCCATGGTTCCAGCAATTTTAATCTTGACCCTTGCCTGGACTTTAAAAGCAATGACAGACAGCCTTGGAGCTGCAGCCTTTGTGGCAGGAATTATGGAATCCAGCGCAGCAGGACTGGTAAAACTGCTCCCGGCAATTATCTTCCTGGTTGGATGCTTCCTTGCATTTGCCACCGGAACCTCCTGGGGCACCTTCGGCATCCTGATTCCTATCGTGGTTGCCGTATTTTCCGGAAGAGATGAAAATATGATGATTATGTCTATCTCTGCATGTATGGCGGGCGCTGTGTGCGGCGACCACTGCTCCCCCATCTCAGATACCACCATCATGGCTTCTGCCGGAGCCCAATGCAACCATGTAAACCATGTTTCCACACAGCTTCCCTATGCCATAACCGCAGCGGCCGTTTCCTTTATTACATATATCATCGCGGGCTTTGTACAGACCGCCTGGATTGCACTGCCAATTGGGATCGCTTTGATGCTTGGTGTGCTGGTAGTGATAAAGGCACTCAACGGCGGCGCAGAGACAGATTAGTACAATAAATATTACTCCAGCAGGTAATACATGGATATTTCACCGCTGGAGTAACAAGTAACAAATACTAAATATTCTTTTTATCAAACAAAATCATTCCTGTCAGTACTGCTGCGATATTCAGCAGCAGTACAACTGCTATCGCTTTATAAAAATCCCCGGGCACTGCTGATTCTGTCAGCAGTGTCTGTGCTTCCAGCAGTTTTGTAGGCAGATATTCCTGGATCTTTGGGAACATTCCCGCTATATAAGAAATCAAAAGAATAATTCCTGTGCCTGCCAGCACTCCGGTGGTTTCTTTTGCAATGGCAGAAAAGAATACAAGCAGGAAAAATATCCATAGTCCAAACAGCCAGAACAACGCTGCCGTTGTTATTAGGTGTTTTGCAATCCCGTTATTCCAAAAATAATCGTTATACAGCCAGGTAATGAAAAAGGACAGCCAGAAGCATACGCTCCATGCCAAAGCACACATAAACGTTTTGGCCAAATACACGCTGCGCCTTTTCAGTCCTTTTGTCAAGACCATCACAAGGGTCCCCTTTTGATATTCCTGGGTAAAGATACCGCCCAGCAGTAAGACAATGATAATTAGCTCCATGGGCATATTTTTATAAAACTGCACCCAGCTTGTCATAGCGTCGACGGTTACCTCTGTCATATGCAACCCTGTCTCCTGCAGGGATTCTGACATAGTTTCCATCAGCCATGGCGTCAATTTGGCAATGGCCGGATTCATAATTCCGAACAGCGACGCAATCAGCAGCAGCAGAACAGCTTTCCCGCTGCGCACAAGATCCATCCATTCTTTTTTCCAAAATGCAATTCCGGTTTTCATCTGCCAATCACCTCCATAAACAGTGTCTCCAGCGTAAGACCTCTCTGTTCTGCTTTGCGAATCCTGATTCCGTTCTCCACAACCCAGGCCAGTACCCCTTCCATCTTCTGTCCTGAACCCGGCTCATAATACACAGATGTCCTGTCCTGCAGGATTCCTCCTGGAAAATATTCCATTAACTTTTCTGCTTCCTGTCTCTGCTCCAATTCAATCTCAAACCCTGCTTCTCCACAGCTTTTCCTTAGTTCTTCCATGCTTCCCTGCCGCAGAATCCTTCCTTCATGCAGAAAGGCAAACTGTTCACAAATCCGTTCCACATCGGACAGAATATGGGTAGAAAATAGTACCGTAGTCTGCTCCCTTACGGAAACCAGTATATCCAGAATTTCCTTTCTGCCCAGGGGATCAAGGGCCGAGGTAGGTTCGTCACAGATCAGCAGTTTCGGACGGTTCAGCAATGCCTGGGCGATTCCCAGCCGCTGTTTCATCCCTCTTGAGAATCCTTTGATACGGTGTTTTTCCACCCCAAGACCCACCAATTCCAGTAGTTCTTCCGTTCGTTTTCTGCAATCCTGCCCTTCCATTCCGGTAATTGCCCCACAGAAATTTAGATATTCCGCTGCAGTCATATAGGGATAGAATTCTGGCACGTCCGGCAGATACCCAATAGAACAATTTGCAGGATTTTCTCCAAAAGAAACTTTTTCTCCATTGACAAATATTTCTCCGCTGCCTGCCGGCAGAAGACCCAGAATAAGTTTCATGGTAGTAGTTTTTCCTGCTCCATTTTGTCCCACAAAACCATAAACTGCATGTTCCGGCACTGCAAAATTCACATCGCGCAAAACCTCTTTCTCTGCAAATTTTTTGGAAATATGGGAAATCTCAAGCATATTCATCTCTTACCCATCCTCCTTACCTAACAGAAAATACAAAACAGGACCTATAAACTGCATTCCTGCCACAACTACAATAATCCACAATACTCTGTTTCCATGGCGGTAGCTGTTATGTGTGAGAATATGCCGCAGGGTATAAACCAGAAGCGCTAATTCCAACACGATGAGAGGTATCAAAAACGGTAAAAACTCCTGAATTTCATTCATATTCCATTCCTCCTTGTATTTAAATATCGACGTTTTTATTTGCCAAACTTTTATCAGCATTTCACCGCCGACGTAATAAGTATACCTTACCTTATCTGAATTTTTCAAAGGATTTCTGCGATACTTTTACAAATAAAAATCAACTTTCAGGAAACGAAAGAGGCTGCCGCATCCAGGAGAATAAAAAGGATCGGAAACGATATCTTTACAGATAGAATATCCCATTGTTTCTCCTTCATGCAGCAGCCGCTTTTTACTAAAATTATTCTTCTTCTGTCAATTTTGCAGCCGCATTTACCATGGGCATAATACATTGTTTCAGTACTCCCTTGACACTGTGTTCCAGCACGCCAAAGGGCTCATGATGGCACAAAATCAAGGTTGAATCCTGAATTTCTGCCTCCACTGGAATCTCCAGTACTTCTAATTCCTGGTCCACAGCTTCCCGCTTAAGGCCGTCACGCCATGCGGTCACTTTAATCAGTACGTCCCCCTCAAAGATTTCCAGAGTTAAATCTATCTTTTTCCCAATCTCATTGACAAGAATCGATTTTAACGTTATGGCATCTCCTTTTACTCCTCCTACAAATCCCCAGCCTGTATACACCCTCAAGTCTTCCATAATCTGTCCCACTGTTTTAATAATCTGTTTCATATACTATCGTTCCTTTCTAACTATTAATATTGTAACAGAGAATATTCTTCCATATTCCAAATCTGTTTCACTACATCCTGATAAAATTCCGACTCATGGCATACCAGCAGAATCGCACCTTTATACTCTTTCAGGGCACGTTTTAACTCCTCCTTGGCATCCACGTCCAAGTGATTGGTAGGCTCGTCTAAAAGCAGTACATTCGTCTCCACATTCAGAAGCTTACACAAACGCACCTTGGCCTGCTCTCCACCGCTTAACACCTTAATCTTACTCTCAATATGTTTCGTAGTCAGCCCGCATTTTGCCAGAGCGGAACGCACTTCATACTGGCTGAACGAAGGAAATGTCTCCCAGATCTCCTCAATACAATTCCGCTCGCTGGCCGGCATTTCCTGTTCAAAATAGCCTGGGTAAAGATAATCCCCTAATTGCGCCTTCCCAGAAAGAGGCTGGATCAGCCCCAGTACACTCTTAAGAAACGTGGTCTTCCCAATCCCATTCGTTCCTGCAATGGCAATTTTCTCCCCCCGCTCCATCCGCAGGTTCATTGGCTTAGACAAGGGCCTGTCCTTCTCATACCCCAGTACTAAATCCTCTGTCTCAAATACAACCTTCCCGGACGCCCTGGCGTTCCGAAAGAAAAACTCTGGCTTCGGCCGTTCGGCCGCCAGCTCAATTACTTCCATTTTGTCCAGTTTCTTCTGTCTTGACATTGCCATATTCCGGGTGGCTACACGGGCTTTATTTCTTGCCACAAAATCCTTTAAATCTTCAATTTCCTTCTGCTGCCTCTTATAAGCCGCCTCAAGCTGGGACTTTTTCATCTCATAAACTTCCATAAACTTATCATAATCACCAACATAACGGTTCAATTCCTGATGTTCCATATGGTAAATAATATTCACCACACTGTTTAAAAATGGAATATCGTGGGAAATGAGAATGAATGCGTTTTCATAATCCAGCAGATACCGTTTCAGCCATTCAATATGGTTCTCATCTAAATAGTTGGTGGGCTCGTCCAATAAGAGAATGTCCGGTTTCTCCAGCAGCAGTTTTGCAAGCAGTACTTTGGTGCGCTGCCCGCCGCTTAATTCTGTCACATCCGTGTCAAGCCCAAGCTCCTGAATGCCAAGGGCTCTGGCCACTTCCTCCACCTTAGCGTCAATTACATAGAAATCATGCTGATCCAGCAGTTCCTGAATGGTACCGGTCTCTTCCATCAAGCGAGCCAATTCTGTCTCATTTGCTTCTCCCATCTTCTCAAACATCTGATTCATTTCTTGTTCCATATTATAGAGAAACGAAAATGCACTGCGCAGCACATCCCCAATGGACATTCCCGCTTTTAACACGGTATGCTGGTCCAAATAGCCTGCACGGACATTTTTTGCCCATTCTACTGTTCCCTCGTCAGGCTGCAGATTTCCTGTCACGATATTTAAAAACGTAGACTTTCCTTCCCCATTCGCGCCAATAAGCCCGATATGTTCTCCCTTCAGCAGACGGAAGGACACATCATGAAAAATGGCCCGGTCCCCAAAACCATGGGTTAAATGTTTCACATCTAATATCATATCATTGCGGTCTCCTTTGTAAACTCCTCTTATTTTATTACATTTCTGCAAAAACCTCAACTTACTTATTGAAAAAATATATGTGCAGGCATATAATTGTTACCGAATATAAAATATAACACAAGGAGTACATGATGGAACATTTAATGATACCAAAAAATTACCACTCAGCACTGAGCCTGCACGACACGCAGATTGCCATTAAAACAGTAAAAGATTTTTTTCAGAATCTCCTTTCTGAACGCCTGAACCTGCGCCGTGTTTCGGCTCCTCTTTTTGTCGACCCCTCTTCCGGCCTCAATGATAACTTAAACGGCGTGGAACGTCCTGTCACATTCGGCATCAAAGAACAGAATGAAAAGCAGGCAGAAATCGTCCACTCTCTTGCTAAATGGAAACGCTATGCACTGAAAAAATACGGATTTTCCATGGGAGAAGGTCTTTATACCGATATGAACGCCATCCGAAGAGATGAAGACACTGACAATATCCACTCCATCTTTGTGGATCAGTGGGATTGGGAAAAAATTATTTCCAGAGAAGACCGGAATCTGGATTTTCTGAAAGAAACGGTAAAAATTGTTTACAAAGTTCTGCGGAAAACAGAAAAATACATGGCAATCCGCTACGACTACATTGAAGAAATTCTGCCCCATGATATTTTCTTTCTTACCACAAAAGAATTGGAAACCATGTATCCCAGCTCTTCTCCCAAAGAGCGTGAATACCTGATTTCCAAAGAAAAAGGGGCTGTATGTATTATGCAGATTGGAGACAAACTTGCCTCCGGCGAACCACACGACGGCAGAGCGCCAGATTATGACGACTGGGCTTTAAATGCGGATATTGTAATCTATTACCCAGTACTGGACATTGCCCTGGAACTTTCTTCCATGGGAATCCGGGTGGATGAAACCTCCCTGCTGTCCCAGCTTGACAAAGCGGGCTGCCCAGAACGTGCAGAACTTCCTTTCCAGAAATCTATTCTGGAACAGAAACTCCCTTTAACCATCGGCGGCGGCATTGGACAGTCACGCATCTGCATGTTCTTCTTAAGAAAAGCACACATTGGAGAAGTACAATCCTCCATGTGGAAGGAAGAAATTGTGAAAGAAGCAGAAGAACACGGCATTATGCTGTTATAATGATTCTGTCCGAAACTGCCCGTCCCTCATCCGAAGGGCGACATCCGCCGCTTCGGCAACCTCACTGTCATGGGTCACAATAATGACACAGTATCCTTTTTCATGAGCAAGGCTGCATAATATCTCAATAATATTCTGCGTATTGGCGGCGTCAAGATTCCCTGTAGGTTCATCTCCCAGGATGATTTTGGCATTGGAGGCAAGGCTTCTTGCAATGGCTACCCGCTGGCGTTCTCCCCCTGAAAGTTTTGAGGGGAAACGATCCATCTGTTCTTTTGTGATGCCTACGCCCTCAAGCAAAGCCGCCGCCCTGAGCCTTGCGTCTTTCGGCATAACTTTACACAATTCCATGGGAAAACAGACATTTTCCATAACTGTCAGCAGCGGAAAAAGGTGGAATGACTGGAAAATCATGGAAATGCTTTCCCGGCGGTAACGATCAAGATCCAGCGCAGCCAGGCTGTCCCCATCAAAAACAACTTTGCCTTCCGTTGGCAGATCCAGTCCTGCCAGCAGGGAAAGCAGGGTGGATTTCCCGGAACCGGAAGGACCCACAATGGCATAAACATTTCCCGCTTCAAATCTGCAGGAAATTCCTGAAACAGCAGCTCTTGACGCATTCTTATACGTGTATGTTACATTTTCTAACAATAAATTTGGCATATCATCTCTCCTTCCAAAACTAATGTAAAGAAACTCACATCTCTTCTATACTCCAGCCAAATATCCGCACTGGCACGGCTATTTGGCCCATTTCCCTGCGGGCACATTGCCCGCGGGAATCAAATTATATCTCCTCGTAAACTTTTTATATTTACTATAAATATTTTTTATTATTCTTTTTTTATATTGTATACTGACAATAATAAAATGTCAATCATCTTTTTATACTTTTTTCTCCAGCAGGCCCGCAGAATAAGTAAAGGTTCAAGAAAGTCTTGACTTTAATATACTAACTTGTTAGTATATTAACGTGGCAGTTATTTACTTAGAATAAACGAAAGGACGACTTACTTATTATGAAAAAGATACTTGTACTTATGCTTACCTTAGTAATGGCATTATCACTTACCGCCTGCGGCGGTTCCAAAGACGGCAAGGAGGCCTCCGGCAAAGCTTCTGCCGAAGAAAGTGACACGGCTTATGTCAAAGACAAAGGAACCTTAGTGGTGGGAATCACTGATTTTGAACCGATGGACTATAAAGATGAAAACGGCGAATGGATCGGTTTCGACGCGGACATGGCAAAAGCCTTTGCTGAAAGCCTTGGGGTAAAAGCTGAATTTGTGGAAATTGACTGGGACAACAAGATTATGGAACTCGATGGAAAAACCATTGACTGCGTATGGAACGGTATGACTCTTACCGATGAAGTCACCAGCTCTATGTCCTGCTCCAATGCCTACTGCAACAACGCGCAGATTGTGATTGTTCCCAAAGACAAAGCTGACAAATACCAGGATACAGACAGTCTTTCTGACCTGACCTTTGCGGTAGAAGCAGGAAGCGCAGGGGAAGAACAGGTAAAAGCTCTTGATTTAAACTATACTGCTGTAAAGGCACAGGCAGACGCCCTGATGGAAGTTGCTGCCGGAACCTCTGACGCCGCTGTCATTGACTCCCTGATGGCTGCAGCCATGGTGGGTGAAGGAACAAGTTATGATAACCTGACCTACACCGTTGGACTGAACAATGAAGAATATGGCGTGGGCTTCCGCAAAGGTTCTGACCTGACAGATGCTTTAAATGAATTTTTCTCCTCCAGCTACAAGGACGGAAGCATGACAACATGTGCAGAGACTTACAAGGTACAGGCCGCTGTCATTGAACAGTAGACTGCCTGTCTGCATCATCAAATGCATAGATGGAGGAACTCATGGAACAGATTTTAGAACAGCTTCCTATTGTGCTGAAAGCACTGAACATTGGCTTTCTGCAGACATTAAAACTTTTCTTTGTAACGCTGATCGGCGCTTTTCCTCTGGGACTGATTATTTCCTTTGGCTCCATGTCAAAGTTTAGGCCCCTGAGTTATTTTACCAAAATCATTGTCTGGATCATCCGGGGAACTCCCCTGATGATTCAGCTTTTGATTATTTATTATTTTCCAGGACTGGTATTACATAATCCCATCTGGGGCGGTGGTGAAACCGGACGTTTTGCGGCAGCCTCTGTATCTTTCATACTAAATTATGCATGTTATTTTTCAGAGATTTACCGCGGCGGCATCCAGGGCGTGCCCGTGGGACAAGAAGAAGCCGGGCTGGTACTTGGCATGACAAAGGGACAGATCTTCTTTAAAATCACACTCCTTCAGATGATCAAACGGATTGTCCCCCCCATGTCCAACGAGATTATCACACTGGTTAAGGATACATCCCTTGCAAGAATCATCGCCCTCCAGGAAATCATCTGGGCAGGACAGGCTTTTATGAAAGGCTCTCAGGGAATCTCCGGCGCTATCTGGCCGCTGTTTTTCACAGCAGTGTATTATCTGATCTGCAATGGTATCTTAACAGTCCTTTTAGGACAGTTAGAAAAGAAACTGGATTATTTTAAATAGAAAGTAGAGAAACGATATGCCAATTTTAGAAGTAGAACATATTCGCAAATATTTCGACCATACAGAAGTCTTAAAGGATATCAGCTTTTCTCTGGAACAAGGCCAGGTAGTTTCTATCATAGGTTCCTCTGGAAGCGGCAAGACCACCCTGCTGCGCTGCCTGAACTTCCTGGAACGCCCGGACAAAGGCGTCATCCGTGTCAATGGAGAGACTTTGTTTGACTCAGATAATCCTGTTGCCCAGCAGGAATCTGAAATCCGTAAAAAACGGCTGCATTTTGGACTGGTTTTTCAGTCCTTCAACTTGTTTCCCCAGTATACGGCTCTGCAGAATGTTATGCTGGCAGAAGAACTGCTGGCGAAAGAACAGCCAAATTATAAGGCAGACCGGAAAAGCATCCATGCAGGGATCGAAAAACACGCGGCAGAACTTCTGCGGCAGATGGGGCTGAGCGACCGTATGACAAATTATCCCCACCAGTTGTCCGGAGGACAGTGCCAGCGCGTGGCAATTGCCCGTGCCCTTGCTCTCCAGCCTGACATTCTCTGTTTTGATGAACCCACTTCCGCCTTAGACCCTGAACTGACCGGGGAGGTTCTTAAGGTAATGAAAGAACTGGCGGAACAAAATACCACCATGGTCATTGTCACCCATGAAATGGCTTTTGCCAGGGATGTGGCAAACCATGTAATATTTATGGATGACGGATGTATCCTGGAACAGGGCGATCCCCGGGAAGTATTTGAGCATCCCAAAGAAGAACGGACCAGGCAGTTTCTTTCAAGGTTTACAAAGGGATAAAAAATCCTGCTTTGCAGCACATATGGAAATAGAAAAATTTCCAGCCAGGAGGAGGGGTGAGGAGCCATCCTCCTGGCTGAAACTATAAAATCCTTAGATTCATATCAAAATTAAAACACCAGCTCCTGCTGCCCCACCACTTCAATTTGGGCAGAAATTATAGTTTCCGGCTCATTTCCACGCATATGATCCGCCCTTAAGTACTGCATCCCCTGGCGCAGGCTTGCAGCAATGAGGTTCAGCACATAAATATTATCAAACCGGCTGTAAATGGACTCTCCGCCAAGTCCCGTGAAACAAATCAACTGGGTATTGGTCTTTTTCGCCATATCCATCAACGGCCTTAAGAGATGCGCCGCATTGGTCTGGGCAAAAGGATTATCCATCAGAAGGACTTTTCCTTCATTCCTGTCTGCGAACAAATCTGAATCATCTCTGCGCATAAAATACAGCAGGCTGGACAACACCACAAACGCAGAAAGAAATCCTTCTCCGCCCGAATTTCTGGCCACTTCGGCCCAGGTAATGGGATATTCCCGCTGCTCTTCAATTTTATACAGGCGGATCTGTATATTGCCAATGCCCACTACCGTATCATAAAGGTTCTTAGTGGTCAACTGTGTGCCGAAATATTCCTGAGCATTTTCATTTTTCTCAAAAATAGCAATCCCCTTCCTGGTGAGCTCATCGATAAAATCCTGCAGCCGGATATGGTACATGCTCTCACTCTCTTCCCAAGAAGGAAGTTGAATTTTCAGCATCTTCACAGGACGTTCCCGGATGGTAATGGTAGAATTATGATCGATTCTGCCTAGATTTTGGTGCACTTCTTTGAGATATTCTTCCAGCAGTTCCACAATCTTGCTCTTCTCTTTCTCTACCACAGAAATATCCACCTCCAGTTTTTCCATGAGATTTTCATAGGACTGGATTGTAGTCTCCAACTGGCGCTGCACCTGAGAGGCGTCTCCAGACAATTCAAGCATTGCCTCCAAAGGTTTGCGATAAAAATCTTCCTGGAAACATTCCATGCGGACTGTCTGGTTCAGCACGTGCACAAGACGCTCCCTGGCCTCTCTTCGGCCGATGCAGAATTTATTGTAATCACGAAGGAGTATCCCCTTAAAATTCCGTAATGCACGGGTATCCATCACAGAAAAATCCTGCCCAAAGTCCACAGGTTCCTCTACCGTCAATTCACTGTACTCGGCAAGGGCTGTCAAATTCTCATCATAACTGTGAAGGCGGCTCTGCAGCACATTCCCAGCTTTCTGAAGTTCCTGGTACTGATAGTCCAATTGATGTTTCCTGGAATCAAAATCTTCTTTTGGTATCTCCTCTCTGGGCAAAGGTTCCCCTTTGCCGCACCCATCCTTAATCTGCTGGTTCCGCTCCTGCATTTGCTGAAGAAACAGAGCGATCTGCTTATCTTCCTGATTCCATAGGCCCTCTTTTACCTTAATTTTCATTCTCCGGTCTTCCAGGCGGACTTCTAAATCGTTCTCTTCCCTGCGGCTGTATGCTGTTTCCTGCCAGTCTTTCTTAGAAAGATGATATTTTTCCGCAAGGTGGGCCAATTCTTCCTGTGCCTGCTGGTATTTTCTTCCGCTCCGCTGTTCTGCAGATTCCAGCTCACGGATTTCCTGTGAGATGTTCGCTGTCACTGCCGCAAACCTGGCCTCCAGCTCCGGCAGATTCACCTGCCAGTCTTCTATCTGCTCTGTCTCCTCTCTTTTTTCCAAAATAATTTGTTTTAATACGGGTTCTGGCAGCGATTTTTTCAGCTCTTTTTTTGTCACTTTTTCATATCCCTGGTAAAGTCCCAGCTGCTTGCTGGACTGTTCCTGTTCCCGTTCTAAAATGGCCATAAGATTCTGCAGGCTCTGTATCTGTTCCTGAAGCTTTTCTGTCTTTAACCGGGATAATTTCTGGTTTTCTGTAAACCGCAATTCTTCTTTTTGGCGCTTTTCCTGCTGTCTGCGGTTTTCCCTGTATTCTTCATAAGCAGCCTTAAGCTCTCGAAATTCTGAATTTTTTCGCTGTAAAGATTCCATATCCCTGTCTAATTCGCGGATTTCTTTTTCCAGATTTGTGATCTGCTCTTGATTTTTAGATAATTCCTGGGCACTGGAACGGATTTCTTTTCCCAGATTCTGAATCTGCTCTGCTAATTCTGCAATCTGCGCCTGGTTCTTTTGATAATTTTCTTTGCTGACCTTCTGATTTCTTATCTGCTCTTTCCAGGCAAAGTACTCCTGATATTCCTGCCTGCGGACAGCAATCATTTCCTGTTTTTTCTCAATCTGGCGCTGCTTTTCTGCCACAAGCTTCGCAAGCTTCTCCTCGTCCAGAAGATTTTCATTAAACAGCACATAAAAGCTGAGATTTTGGAAATGAAGTACATTTCCTTCGCCCCTGGCTTCCTGCTGTTCCAAATCTTTCCGCAGAATAATAGGAATCGGAAATGCTGTGGGGACTGTCCCAGTAAGCTTTGAGAGTTTTTCCACCTCTCCCTCTGACAAAATTAAGGCATACGGCAGGAAGGGATGATTTTGTACCAGCTCTTCGTTTTTCTTTTTGGAATATCCATTTTTTTTCAGCCATTCCATGCCATATACTGTGTGGATGCCCTGGCGCTCGAATTCTTCTAACAGCTCTGGCGGAAGTTCCAGCACTTTACCCTCCGTGAGCCTCTGGTATTCCTTCTGCAGCTCATGTTCTTCCCGTTCCAGGCTGCGCCGGAAAATTTCAATTTCCTTTAATTTACGGTCTGCCGCCTGATAAATTTTTTCCTCCTCAAACAGGGCTGTTTCCTCCAGTTCCAGATATTTCAAAACTGCCTGGCGCTGTTTCAGTTCCTGTTCATAACTCTCCTGAAGTTCTTTTTGCTGCTCCTGTCTTGCCAGCCCGCGGGTACGATCCTCTTTCTGGCCTGCAATCTTGTGTTCCAGACTGACTCTCTCCGTCTTTTTCTGTTCCAGCTCCTTGTTCTGCCGAACCTTCTGGCGCGCCGCCTCTTCCAGTTTCTTCTTTAAAACCTCTCCAAACACTTCCAAACTGCCCGGCTCATATTCGCCTAGAATATTTCTGGTAAGCTGTTCCTTAAAATGCTTATTGAACTGCTCCTCCTGCCTGTCATAACCTGCAATTTTACTCTTTAGCTCTCCCATACGCAAAGCGTTATTCCGCAAAGATTCTTCAAGTTCTCGAAGGGTTTCCTGCTCTTTGTGCATATGTTCTTGTGCCACTGTAAACTGCGCTTGATTTTCTCTGCGTTTTTCTTCCGTCCGGGCCAAAGCAGACTGATAATGACAACGCAGAAGATATCCAAGGCTGCCTCGCTCCGGCTCTAAATCCTCCTTGCGTTCTCTCGCCACCAATAAACGCTGACGCGCCGATTCCCAATCTGCTTTTTCCTCATTTACCGCCTTCTGCTGTCTTGCACAGGCAAGGACATGAAGGTTTCGCTGTATTTGTTCCGCTTCTCGTTCTAAACCGTCCTGTTCCATGGAAATCATTTCCCGGTTTCCCACGTGAAAATTTTTCTCCTCTTCCAGACGATAATATTCTTCTGACAGTTTCTGATACAAGAGGTGCGCCAATTCCTGTTCCAGCCGTTCTGCCTGGCTGTCATTTTCCTGGAGTTCTTCCCCTGTTTGCTGATGAAGCCCTTCCAATATCTCCCGAAAACAGGCAATCTGGTTTTCCTGCCTCTTAACATTCTCCTCGCTCTCCAGATAATGGTTGTTTTTCTCCTGAATGCCCTGGGCTTCCTGCTGAAACAGCCGTATGATATCCCGTCTTTTGATTTTAGACTGATTTTCCTTATACTGCCCCACATACTTTTCTAAAATCACCTGAAATTCCTTCATGCGGTTTTTCTCTTTGTTCAATTTGTTTTCCACTGCATCCAAAAACCATTTTTCCACCAATCCCTTCTCATCACGGCAGTCTGCAAACAAATCTGACAAGCCGGACTCCTTGAGATTCACCTTTTTGATAATCCCTTCCCATTCTTTGTAATTAATCTGGTATTCCAGCAATTTATCAAAATACTGGCGGGACTGGGCTCCATTTCCCATATCATAGCAGAAAAATTTCATGGCTGAGTCCTTCTTATAACTCTCGAACATCTGGCGGCAGGCCCCAAAGCTTTTCAAAACAATTTCCCGCTTTCCCTTCTCCAGCACCGGAAGATGATGGATATCATGAAGGCAGGGATTGGGGTATTCGCTGATAAAATTCACCATTTCAAGTCCTTCCCCGGCATGTTCCTCATTGTCCAGAGCCTTGCGCACCATCATGCCCGCAAGCACATAGCCCGCCCCCTTATCCAGCACCCATTCTGTCATAATAAATGAAGGTTTATTGGTGGTAAAATAGCTTTCAAAGGGACGGTCCTTGGCGTCCCGGTAACGCTTATGGACAAAAGGCGCTGTCAGCATCTGCACCAGTACAGATTTTCCTCCGCCGTTGCGCAGAGACATCAGAGTGCTTTCCCCATTAAAATGAAAAGTTTCATCGCTGATGCGGATAGCATTATTATTATAATTGATATTTATCAGTCTCACTGCATTAATCTTACTCATGTTCTCCTCCCATGGACTCCGATGCCTGTCCCAGCACCTTTTGAATTCTCTGGTAATTATTCTGGTTCAGTAAATTCCAGTCCATAAAACTGTCCAATTTCCTGGTAGTCTTTATCATTTCATCCTGTTCTACGTACTCAATCAATCCCTGTTTCTGCAAAAATGTCAAAATATGGTGGAGAAACCCTTCTTTGGTCGTTTTGGCCCGGGATCCTTTTTCATCGGAACGCAGGGCCTCATACGCCTCCATCATATTGGAATATGCGATTCCAACATGCTCCTCCTCTTCCGGCGCAATATTCCTTACCCCCTCTTTCAATCTCTGGGAAATACAATTCTGCAGCTCTCCCACACGCATATATTCCCGGGATTTACTGCTGCTTCCCTGCCCGTCAAAAAACTCTGTCAAAAGGGTGAGAATCACAAACTGTGACAAGTAATAATCCTTATCTGTGGCATTGGATTTACAGAGGGCATTTTTCAACTGGGCTTTGGAAAACCCCAGGAAATGATTCTCTTCTTTGGGAATAAGATAAATTACATTGCCGTACCGCTCCACATTGCACAACGCAATTTCCCCCTGGGATTTCACCAGGTTCTGGACTTCTTCTTTCTCTGCATAGGCACGGTACAGAAGCTGCTCCTGTTCCTCCTGCAGTTCATAATGTTCCAGCAGATAATAAAAAATTTCCTGGCTCTGCCTGATTTCTTCTGCTTCATATGCCATGTTTTACTGTCCCTCCTTTATCACCCGTATCTTCACATTGGAACACCGTATGGTTTTTTTCTCTCCGTTTTCATCCAAAACATCTGGAAAAACCACCACATTTCCATCGTTCAAACGGTAAGTCTCTATCCGCAGAATATCCTGAAACTGGGGATATTCTTCTGCCAAATGCAGCAGCATCACATTTAACTGGAATTCTCCTGTCTGTTCCCCGATATACTCGCTCTGTTCCTTCTTCAGCGCTGGAATGTCAATCTCTTTATTGCGCAGCAGCTCCACCATAATTTCCTTAAAAATCTCCACATTGGGTATCAGCTCCTGCTGCCTGCCTTCTAATATTGCCAAAATGGAAATATCCTTTAAGGAAATTTCTCCCTGCGCCGATGCCTGTCTTAAAAGATAAGAAAGGCTTTTCTCATACAGCATAAGCCTTTCTCTCTGCATCCGTTCCTGTTCTTCCTCCCAGGCTCCGGCATCAAAATCCAAAGGCTCCCCTGCGTCCTCTTTTTTCGTTTTTCGCACTGGCCGCTGCAAATGAAACGCTTTATTCAGATTATAGGATTTTTCCAATTCCCGGCTAAACAGCGGGCGCAGAAAATATTCCAGCCTTCCTATGGCTCCTGGGTCTTCCAGGATTTTATCATACAGGCTTGTCCGCAGGGGAAAACGCTGTATAAAAGACATCTGTGATAAAGCTTCCAGTTCTCTGGTATACAGAGATTTCAAATCAAAATGGCTGTTTAAAATCTTTTGATGCTCGTCGATGGTCCTCTTTAAATAATGCTCAATCTCTCTTAAAGATTTCAGCTTCTCTTCTTCCTTCTCTGTGAGCCTGCGCACATTGATATTGGACTCCTCCAGCTCTTTGACACGGCTCTTTACCAATTCCCGGTAATGCTGGAACTTCTCTTTGGTATCGCTGATCGTCTCAAGATTTTCATTCAAAATTTCCTGGTAATCCCGCACAGAATAATTCAGGGCGTTTCTGCGGATTTTTCCCATGGCCTCCTGAATTTTCTGGAGCTGGATACGCAGAAGGCTGAATACATTTTTAATTTCATCTACTGCTTTATCGTAGCTCTGTTTTTCCAGATGCATCTGAAAAATCATCTCATGGATCGTCAGCTTCATATTATTTTCAATTTCTAACGTGGATAACAAGAGATTATAACCGTCATCGGTGAGATAATAAGAAGTGCGCTTCACATCCTGCTCACTGTATACAATCCGATTTGCTACATAACTGATATTTATAATCTGATATGCTTTTTGTTCAAAATCAAAACCGTCAAAATACATGGTCCTGCCCTCATTGGACAATACCACATTTACAATAAAATCCCCCAGTGTACGGCAGTCGTCATAGGACAAATGCTTTTCAAAATACTGGGTATTGATGGTATCAATATAAGCGCCGATATCATCCATGGTACAGCGTTCTTCCTTCAAAGACTGTTCCATAATATAGAGGAGCACTGCAAAAATCATATTGAACTGCTCATCTGTCTTCTGAAAACCATATTTCTTCCAGGATGCCTTCTGCAGGCTGTTCTGTACCAGTACGGTATACAGTCCCACATTTTTCATCCGCCTGGGAAAATGTTTTAAAAATTCATACTGCATGGAATTCCTCCGTATCCTGCCGCAGCTCCTCTGGAGCCTTTCCTGATAAGCCTTTTTTTCACGTTCTTAGTATAGCAAAACATTCCCGGCAATGCAAGCTGACACTGCCGGGAAGTTCTACATCACTTTTCCGTTCCTGAATAATCTGAAAATTTTATTCCCGCGAGCAATGAGCCAAGCAGCCGCGCTTGCGCGGATATTCGGCGAATGCCGCGAGGGTCGAATACCCCGCAGCTCTGCTGCGGGGTATTTGACTGTTCCTGTCATTTTTTCCTGGTTTTTACTTTGCTTCGGCTAAAGACATTTGCAGCCAGAGCCGCCACAAGGGGAACCGTACAGATAATACCCACACTTCCAGCGATCGCCTGTATCACTTCAATCGCCACAAAATCGGTGTTCATCAACTGCTGAAAGCTTACTCCATATGAGTAAATCATCAGCATCATATTAAATGAACCTCCGGCAAATGCCAGTATCAGTGTATTAGACATCGTACCCATGGCGTCTTTTCCGATATTCATACCAGAAGCAAATAACTTTGCAGCGCCCAGCGAAGGATTTACCTCATGAAGCTCTGCGATAGAAGAAGCAATACTCATGGCTACGTCCATCACTGCCCCCATACAGGCAATCAATACTCCGCAGAGAAACAGATTCTTCACCTCCAATTCTGTAGTGCTTGTGATTAGAAGCAGCGTTTCCGCCTCATCCATCTGATAGGTGGTTACTGACATGATTCCTTGTGCAATAAGAGAAAATACGGCTCCCACCAGTACGCCGCCAAGACTTCCAAAGGCGGCCACCACTGTTTTCGTGCAGACTCCGTCAATTAGAAAAAAGGTAACAAAATTGCATATCAAAACCAAAATGATTGTAACCCCCAGAGGAGAATATCCCTTTAATGACAGCGGAAGCAGAATCCAGATGATGCATACCATGGTAAACAACAGGCCCGCCACTGACTTCGCGCCTTTTTTGCCTCCTACAATCACCAGCAGAGCCACAAAGACCAAGATGCAGCCAATGAGCCACGGCACACGGTAATAATTATAGATGGAAACCTGGTACTCCCCTTTTCCAGAAGTATCAATTCGGATGGAGACCTTGTCGCCCTTGCCCACACGGACATTATACAGAGAACTGAAATAATTCTCCACCACCGCAGTATCGCCTTTATATCTTCCAGTGAGAATCTCAACCTCCAGGGTCATACTGCCCCGCCAGATTCCCTCCATTTCTTCATCTACGGTGACGCGGTTTTCAAGTACCCGCGTCACCTTTGCTACTTCATATTCAATACCGGCTGTATCGCTGCTGTGATAAGCAGGTCTGTCATTGTTTGCATAATATAGTATGCCCACAAACAGCGTTGCAGCCGCAATAAAAATTACTATTTTTCCTATTTTGCTCATCTATCCGTCCAAAATTATTTCTTGACAGTTATCTTGCAGGAAGCTTTCTTGCCATTTGCTTTTACTGTAATTGTTGCCTTTCCTGCTTTCTTAGCCGTTACCTTACCTTTCTTGCTGACAACAGCTACCTTTTTATTGGATGTACGCCAAGTAACCTTATCGCTTGCTGTGACAGGAGTTCTGGTCACTTTCAGCTGAAGGCTCTTTTTCACCTTGAGAGTTGCTTTTTTCTTATTTAACGCCAGTTTCTTCGTCTTTACATCCTTGGTCTGTACTTTTACTTTACATTTTGCGGTCATTCCCAGCTTTGACGTCACTGTAATGGTCGCTGTTCCTTTCTTCACCGCCTTCAAAGTAACTTTGCCTTTCTTCACAGTCACTTTGACAACCTTGGAATTGGAAGACTTCCATTTCTTATAAGCATCATTCGTATATTTTGCTGTCAGGGCTTTGGTGCTGGTGCCTTTTTTCATTGTAAGAGATTTGTAATTTAAAGTAACAGTTCCTACTTTGACTTTACATACCGCTTTCTTTCCGCCTGCCTCTGCTGTGATTGATGCTGTTCCGGCTTTCACGCCTTTTACAACGCCTGCATTCGTTACTGTAGCAACTTTCGGATTTGAGGAACTCCATACTACCTTCTTATTTGCAGCATTTGCCGGAGCTACTGTAGCTTTCAGTGTAAATGTCTTGCCTTTTCCAATAGATGCATTGGTTTTGTCAAGGGTAATTCCTGTTACTGCTACCTCTCCCGGCGGTGTAATAATCTCGTCATCCGCAGTCACAGTTACCTTGCACGTTGCTTTTTTGCTTCCTGCTTCAGCAGTAATATCTACGATTCCGGCTTTCACTCCGGTTACTACTCCATCTGTTACCGTTGCAATAGTCGGATCTGAACTCTCCCAGATCACTGCGTCTGTTGCCCCTGCTGGTTCTACGGTGGCGATCAGTGTCAATGTTCCTCCAACTTTGATACTTCCTGCTGTCTTGTTCAGGGTAATTCCGGTTACCTCTACTGGCGGAAGTTCTGTTACTGTCACTTTACAAGTAGCTTTCTTACTTCCTGCCTCTGCTGTGATATCTGCTGTTCCGGCTTTCACGCCTGTTACCACTCCGTCTTTTACTGTTGCAATAGTCGGATTTGAGCTTTCCCAGATTACTGCGTCTGTTGCTCCTGCCGGCTCTACGGTGGCGATCAGCGTCAATGTTCCTCCAACCTGTACGCTTCCTGTCAGCTTATTCAAAGTAATTCCGGTTACCTCTACTGGCGGAAGTTCTGTTACTGTCACTTTACAAGTAGCTTTCTTACTTCCTGCCTCTGCCGTAATATTTACCGTTCCGGCCTTCACGCCTGTCACTACTCCGTCTTTTACTGTTGCAATGGTGGTATCTGAGCTTTCCCAGATTACTGCGTCTGTTGCTCCTGCTGGCTCTACAGTGGCGATCAGTGTCAACGTTCCTCCAACCTGTACGCTTCCCGTCAGCTTGTTCAGGGTAATTCCTGTTACTTCTACTGGAGGAGTATCTGTCACCGTTATCTCACAGGCGGCTTTCTTACCTCCTGCTTCTGCCGTGATAATCGCTGTTCCAGCTTTCACGCCTGTTACTACTCCATTTTCTACTGTTGCGATTGTATTGTCTGAACTCTTCCATACCACGGGTTCTGCTGATCCTGCCGGCTCTACAGTGGCCTTCAGTGTCAGTGTCCTTCCAACCTGCACGCTGGCTGACGCTTTGTCAAGGGTGATCCCTGTCACTCCTGTCGGCGGAGTATCCGCATCAGTCACCGTTATTGTACATGTCGCTTTCTTCTCTCCCGCTGTTGCTGTGATAGTCGCTGTTCCAGCTTTCACGCCTGTTACCACGCCATGTTTTACTGTGGCAACCGTATCGTCTGAACTCTTCCATACGACCGTGTCTATTGCTTCCGCCGGTTCCGTGGCGACTGTCAGCGTTAAGGTTTCTCCAACTTTAATACTGCCTGTTGTTTTATCCAGTGTGATTCCTGTTGCTTCTACTGGAGGAGCTGTCTGAACGATCTCGTCACAGTTTCTTACTCTCAAGCATGTGATTGGTACGTCAGATTCTCCTTCCGGATGTGCATAAACCAGTCCTACTGCCGATACATTGGCGCCCATCTCTACCACAGAAGCAAGCTCATTTTTCTGTGTTTTTGCAGATAAAATATATCCATCAATAAATACATTCGCTATTTCGCCGCTGCCGTCATCCAGCCATAACTGGGAAACACCCGTGCCAGCCGCATCATAAAGAACATCTGTTACCTTGCCCTCTACCTTTACAAGCTTACCGCCGGATTTTTCATAATCCATGGCGTCCTTAGCGCTCATTTTCTGCGGCTCATATACAAGCGGCTCATCATCTAAAATCTTGGTATACATCAGCTGCAGTTCTTTGTCTCCCTGATACGCGTCTACATATCCGGTAGCCTGGATCTTCGTACCAACTTCCAAACCTTCCTGTGCATATGGGAATACCGTAACTCCAGCCGTATCATCCTGCAGATAAATGGTGTCAAAGAAAATATTGCCCTTTACAGCAGTTCCTGCCGTCACATAGCCTTCAATGGTAAAAATATCACCCATCTCGCCCTTGCGCATCTGTGAAATCTCTGTTACAGGCATAGCCTTCTGAACGTCTCTTAAGATGTTCTCTAAAATCGTTTTATTAAGGAACGGCTTCACCGTATCTTCTTCCGCCCTGACTTCATAGTCAGACATAAATACCGTTCCCGCTACAAAGACATCTGCTCCGCTGGTCAACGTCTCATGGCCCAAAGAAACCACTTTGCCCGCTTCCACAACGGTTGGATTATTGGACACAGAGCCTCCGTTTTCATCCTTGCAGTCAACAGAACTTGTGGTATCAAAACCACTTACCAGCGGTTCTGCCTTACCTGCCGTCACAGCGTCTGCATCCAGAGCTACGGAACAACCTCTATAAGTGCTGTATTCCTGCCCTTCTATCTTGTTGCCTTCCTCATCCGTAGAATCTGCAAATGCTCCTTTCAGATACTTGGAATCTGCATTGAAATTCTTTAAGCTTAACCGGTACGGTTCTTTTTCATTTTTTGCCGCATCCTGTACCTGGTCGCTGTTCATCCTGGTTGTCGCCCCAATAGCCGTAAGAATTTTATTCATTTCTTTCGAGGTCTGCACATCAGCGGTATCCTGATAATCGGAAGCTCCGCAAACAATCAGCGCTCCGCCCTTATCCGTATAATCCTTTACCATCTGGACAAACGCGTCGTCAAAATGGCTGACGTCGTATGTGTCGCCTTTTCTTTTCGCAGGCGGAGTAATGACTAACAGCGCGCAGTCTCTAAGCATCTCGCTTGTAATCTGGTTCTTTTCGACATGAACCTCCATATTATTGTTCTTATTTAATGCTTCTGCAATCTTTGCAAAATTACCCATGTAATCGGCATAATTACCGGATACATAATCGTTGGAATGCGTTCCGTCAATTATAACTTTTGTCACAAGCTCCGGCAGTATATAAAACAGACTGAGTGAGGAGCCGTAAACTTTATCCACTCCATTCAGCTTTGCATGCACTTCGGCTGTTACCTGCACGCCGCCTGCTTTTTCATAAGTATAATCAAAACTGTATGTTTTTGTAGTTCCGGAGGCAATCTTTTCTCCTGCTTCCAATGCAACAGTATGAATCACCTCATCGCCAACCTTAAATTCAATAGACTGAACTTCCATATCTACTTTTTCATTGTTGTAAAGCTCAAGATTAATATCCAGCGGTTCCCCTTTCAAAGGAATCTTCGTGCTGGAAGAAAGCTTATTGATACCTGCCTCTTCCACGCTGCCAACCCATACCGGCGCTGTCACAGCAATATCGCCGTCCGCCTCTACAACTTTGAGATAGTAATAAGAATACTTGTTATCAACATCAAATTCTACGGTTGCCGTATTTCCTGTAAGCGTCTTCTTATCAAGTACCAGGCCGCCGTTGGTAATCACAGATACCGTTCCTAATCCGGCGTCTGTAGGATCGCTCAGTTCCGCTTTCAAATGCACCGTCTCGCCAGTGTCTCCATCTTCAAGTACCGTACCCATCTCAAATCCATCCAGGGTATAATAAATGCTCAGGTCGTTATCCTCAGTTGCATACACACGGTTGTTGCGCATTGCATCATAGATATTGTTTCTGGTAAGGCTGTCTGCCAGCACAACAGAACGTGCTGTATTCGCGTCTCCCCAGCGTCCCTTGTGGTTATCCTGGTTATTGGTAGGAGCCACATGCCAGCCTTTATCCAACGCCCTCTGATAATATTCGTAAGACGGGAAATATCCGCTGCTTCCGATAGCGCCCTCGCCGTTTCCAACTTCAATCAAAGTAACCAGGTTGTCAATTGTCTCATCATAATGTGCAAAATCGCTGAAATCTCCAAAAGTAGTTCCAGGATGGTTAAACTGTGAAATAGAGTTCGGCTGCGTTTTCAGGGCCGCATAGTAATTCTGCAGCGCTGTGCTGTAGGTGGCAAAGTCTTTCTGGGTTCTGCTCTGGAATCCACTGGAATTAAAGGTATTCATATGTCCAAGCCCATTGGACCAGGTCATCTCATAACCAAACATCCCTACAAAATCTTCTGAGGTATACTTTTCTTCTAACTGATGTCCTTCTGTCCACTCGGTACTTACCGAACCATCCAGAATAGAAGCATCATCCGCATTGTCAAAGGAATTTGAGTGGTCTGTCAGTGACAAGAAATCCAGATTTTCCACAGCTATTCCATGCTGATAAGCCTCCTCAGCGCTTCCTGCTCCGTCTGAATAACTGGTATGGGCATGCATCTGCCCAAAGTAAATATTATATTTCTCATTTTCCCGCAGCGTATAAGAAATTGTCAGCTCACTGCTGTCCAAATATCCTTCTTTGGTCGCTTTCACTTTGTAAACTGCCGGAAGCTCTGTAAGCGTTAAATGATTGTCGGGAACTGCCGTCCACTCTCCCCATGTCTCATCGGCATTCTGCTTTGCAGCGTAAACCACTGCGCCTTCAGTATTGCAGTTTAATTTTACAACAGTGCCTGCCGCAACTGCTCCTCCATTGGGTGTTGCACGGACCGTAGAAACCTGTGCGTGGGTGTACCGATAAAGCAGTTTCCCGCTGTCTGTCATGCCTGCTTTGCTGGCATAGGTACGAACATTCACTGGAAACTCTGTAAGCACTGGTTTCTTGCTTTCGTCATATTTTACAAACTCTCCATTATTCAGAGAATAATAGATTTCTGCGCCTTCTGTTTCCGTTGTCAATGTCAGCGGTGTATTCATCGGTACTTCTTGTTCTGCCGGATCTGCTTTTACTGGTTTACAGATGGTGTCATCCAGTATAGGATTACCAGTAAGTAATACGCTGTCCACACGAATATTTCCAGCTGTAACTGTACCAGAACCATCTGCTTTGTCTTTCCCTGGCACCATCCGGATATATAAACGTTTCGTATTTGTCGCCCGCGCCGGCACATCAAAGGAAAAGGACACATAATTTGCTGGTGCAAGGCTCGGTCTTGCTACTCCGTCTGTGATCTCTCCGGACCCTTCAACATCGGAGCTGACACCGCCGCTCCCATACGCTGTATACTTATACTCATATGTACCTGTGGTAAAGTCTTTAAAATTCTGTCCGTCTCTGGAATACTGCAGTTGGAAAGCGCCTGCAGCCGCCTTTGTGGCACGCATGCGGAAGGAAAGCTTCATATTCGTAAAGCCTGCGGAACTCAATGCAAGCTGAATATAATCATCCGTACCACTGCCAAGATTCTGCCCGCCCATATAATAAGCGGCTCCAGCCGTAGTTGGTGTCATATAAGGCTTAACTGCCTGACCGTTTACAGTTGCAGAAAACAGGGAATCTGCATCAAGCATGTCATTAGGAGCAAACAAATCTCCCTTTATGCTTCCTGTATTTACCCCTGCCGCATCATAATCAGCATTTCCGGCCCACTGCGCAATATTCACGCGAGCGGATTCATCCCATTCCGGCTGTACAAACTCTGTATCTACCAAATAGTTAAAGATTTTCTCACTGCCATCAATAAAACCGTCCTTTTTGGCATATGCATAAATCGTAGTATCTTTTGTAATTACAATCGGGCTGCTATATACCTGATACGTCTTCCTGTCGTCTACACTATAATGAATTGCTGCCCCCTCTGTAACACAAGACAGCGCAACTTCCGTTCTGGGATCTACATAACCTTCTTTCACAGACGCCGTAACTTCTCCGCATGTCTCAATATGCTTTACTAAAGTCACATCATCGGCGCTTGCCACACGAAGCTGAATCTCACTCTCATTTTTAGATACCACTGCATCCACAGTTACGATATCATGTTCTACAATATCAGTCAGGGACGGCATATTATATACTTTGATAGACTGCTCTCCCTGCGTCAACGTGGTATAACCTGATTCATCCGCGGCGCCAAGTGTCACATTCTCAACCCGCACCCGCGTGGACTGCAGTGTATCCGTGCTGTCCCCTAAGATCTCAGCAAGAGTCTTTGTAACGGAAGGAAGGGCTTCTTCACTCTTTTCCAATCCATTCAAATCCGCCTCTTTGAGCATATGCAGTCCACTTTCTTTTGCATACGTACCAGTAACCTGCAGAAGATCTCCCACTGCCGGATTTGGATTCGCCAATGCGTTTTTAAAGGAAACCACAAGACCGCCTGTGCTGTCCTGTAAATAATATTTTCCTCCCTCTTTGAAAATAAGTCTGCCTTTTACCATAGATGTCTCTGATGAATTTGCAGCGCTCTTCACAGCCGCAATTGTCTGAACTTCCTTTCCCTCTTCCGGCGTCACAATCTGGGAGCCTGACATGGTACCAGTGAGAGAAATAGCCCTAATCTGATTTATTCCAGTAGGGCCGGTTGTCTTACCATCTATCCTTGCAGAATCAACATTCCGGATATAAAGTGTAAATTTCTTACCATACACCTCTTCTGGAAGCTTACATTCAATAGACTTGGCAGTATCTTTATCAATCAACTCGTACATAGTCCCTATATCTGTAATTTCTTCACTGTTTTCCAATGAATACTGAAGCTTAAAATTCTTTGGACCTGCACCAGTCGATCTCTGGGTAACAGAAAACTTAAGATCCGTGTAGCCTTCTGCATTAAAAGTAAAACTCCAGGCTTCTCTGGAATTAGCCTCTGTCTCAGTAACATTCCAGCCCGAAGCTCCATAGCCATGGGTAGCATGAGAGTCTCCTTTTTTCAATCTAGAAGTTATACCCCAGGTTCCTACAATCACACCATCTTTTTCTGCTGTGCTTGGCAGTACCACATTTGGGTCCATACCCGACCACTCTGCAATCGTAATTTCCTGCCCTGCAGATTCCCCCTCTCTGCTGAGCGTATCCGGCATAAATTTGTCATCCATAGCCTGCGCATCTTCCCCCGCGGCATAGGCCGGCATAAACGCCGAAGCATCACCCAGAAAAGTAGTGATTGCCAGAACCATTGCCATTAGAAATGCATACGCTCTCATTTTGCTTTTTTTCCTCATAGCTCTTCCTCCTTTTACATTAAAAATTTTTGGTTAGAATTCTCTGACTGCCAAAGCATGTCATGAATTCCAGTATCTAAACCACCCTTGATTTCAGAAAGACTTCTTTCCTGCCCCTCAAGGAACTCTGTCTTTCCGGGCGATTTATTCAAAATACAAGACGGAACATGCCGCACGTTTTCTATAGAAAATATGGCTTTATATTTTTCATCACACAAAAAAGCTATGTTTAATACGCTAACACTTTAAATCGCCAATGTGTTATTGGCAAAAAAATACCGCAACGGCTGACCATAAAAATCAGAATCCATTCTCTTCTGAAATTTATGGTCAACCATTACGGTGGTTTGTAGAAACGCTCAACCAATTATGAGCATACATAAATTTTTGTTTCGTCAATTTTCATAATATATGTATTATTATATAATTATTTCATTCTAAGTCAATAGTGTGTTTTACACTAATATCATAGTCGTTTTTTATATATTTTTACTAAAGGCAATAAAATATCCCGCAATTTTGCGGGATATTTGCTCTGCGAAACGCTTCTAAGTGGAAAAATTTACATAAAACTGTTATTACTAGCCGTATGATATCTGGTGAACCTCCGCAGAATATTTGTTCATCTGCAAGGCGGATTTTTGACGCAGCAGCGGTGGCTGCGGCTAGAAAATCCAACGCGACTGATGGGCGGATAGACAAAGAGGTTTGGTTGAATATAATGCAGTCAGCACACTAGAAAATCCTGGCTGTTTAAAATTTCCTGAGGAATATACTGATTCTTTTTAAGAATTTCCTGCATCTGTTTCACTGTCTCTTTTGTAAAGAAAGAGAAAAATGTTCCAGACAGGTTCCGGTTCTGCTGTTCTTTTGTCTCTGGCAGCCCCAATACATACTTGGCCTTGTCAAGCATTTTCTCATAGGCCGCTGTCAGCACAAGAGGCTTCCTGTTTTCCCGGCACTGCTGATTCAGGCTCTCATAGATTCCAATCCCCTCATAGTCCAAATCGCCAAAATAATAAATGTGATTCTCTTCCGCCCTCATATAAGGTTCCACCGAGATGTCAAAATCCTGGAAAGACTTTACAATCCGTTTTCCACCGCCATAGATCAATGTCCCAATCTCCATGCCAAACATTGTGGAATTTCCCTCTAACATAAACCTGCGCATACTGAAAAAAGTGTCTTTATTCTCCAGTATCAGCATATTCTGAGGAACCTGCCTGGTATGGCAATAGTAAGCAACAGGTTCCGCTGTATCGTATATATTCAGAATTTCTCTGCAGAGCCCGCACCGTTTCAAGATCTTCGCTCCCTGCTCTCTGGTAAGAAATTTCTCACGATTCCAGATCTCAAAACTGCGTTCATTCACAGATTCCGGCCGTTCCAGACAGTCTCTTTGGGACATAAGATATTGATTCAGCATCAGCACCCACGGCCTGTCCTTTTTATATTCCTTTAAATGGGACAGATAGTAGTCTATAGACAGTAATGGTACAAGCTTAAACTTCAGCTCTTCTTCCAATTCTTCTTTGGATGCATCCTCTTTCTCCGGCAGCCAATAAGAAAGGCACAAAGCCGGCTTCCGGCTATTGGTTCCAGCGCTCTTAACTGGCTTTAATTCTCCCTTGGCAATTAAATCCATAACATATGCATACTGCCTGCTGTATGCTTCTTTGGAATAATCTTTTAACAATTCCTCCAGAGAAATCCGCTTCATTTTTCCTCTCCTTATTCACAGGGAAATGTCATATTCCACTGCTGCCGGATAGCATCCAGTACTTTCATCACCCGCAAAGTTTCGCTGTGAGGCATTTCCGGGCATTCTGTTTTGCCCTCTTCTATTGCTTTCATACAGGATAATACCTCATACTCATATCCATTAATCTGCTCTGGAACCTTATAGCGAGCTGCCATCTTCCTTTCCAAATCAAACACTCTGATTTCCTCACAATTATTGATATTCTGGACTTCCAGATATCCCTTGTCTCCACTGATAACCCCCTGGCGGTCTGTCTGGGCCAGCATATCGCTGTGAAGCACTGCCATCTTTCCATCTGTAAAAGATAACGTAATGCTGTTCATCCAATCCACACCCTCAGGGGACATGACTGCGGATGCGCTGATTTCTTTTATTTCTCCCCGGAACGCCATTAATGCAAAATTAATGGGATAGACGCCCAAATCCAGCAGCGCGCCTCCCGCAAGACTGGGATTCTGCATCCGCTCCACATGGGACAGGACATATCCCAGATTTGCAGTAAGAGAGGTGACATTCCCCAAAACACCGCTCTCTAAAAGCTCATCTATCATGTTCCGGCTGGGCATATAGCGCGTCCAGATTGCCTCCGCAAGCAATAGTCCTTTCTCCCTGGATAATTGTATCAGGGCTTCCGCCTGCCGGGCATTTACAGTAAAGGCTTTTTCCACCAGTACATGTTTGCCATGTTCCAGGCAGAGTCTGGCATGTTCATAGTGATGGGAGTGGGGCGACGCCACATAGACCAGTTCCACCTGGGGATCACTGGCCAGTTCCTCGTAAGAACCATACGCTTTCTCAAATCCCCACTGCTTTGCAAAGTTTTCTGCCCTGCCATAATCTCTGGACGCCACCGCATAACGTTGGATCTTCTCCAATCCTGACACTGCCTCTGCCATACTTTTCGCAATATTCCCTGGTGCTAAAATTGCAAATTTCATCATATTCTTCCTTTCTTTTTGCTATTTCTGATATTCTTCAATGCCCTAGATACCTCTCCTCACTGGGAAACAGAAACTGCTGTCACAAATTCCTGATAAAATCAATTCTACAACAGACCTGGGACTGTATACAAAATCCACATCTATTTCAGCATTTGTTCCACAAATGCCCTGGCATCTGACAGATCATCGTCGTTGGGGTGAAACAATGCCTCGTCAAAATTTTTAAGCATTTCTTTCCGTAATGCTTCTTCTCTGGGATCTTCCCTGGAAATCTCATATTTCTCCCGTACTTTCATAGGCATTTTCCCCTGGCAGAGAAACATTCCCAGATATTCACAATCATCTGGAAGCCACACAGTTACTTTTTGTTCAATTGTCCGGTAATACGCTGTACCCTTCCCCATGCCGCAGGTTCCGAATAATGCAATCTTTTTGCCGTGCAGCTCCGATAATATATCAATCACCGGCAGGGAACAAGTCCCCCGGTCTACCCAGAACCCCACAAAAAAAACATCTGCATCCTTTCCCCTGTATTCCTCTATATTCTGCATATCCTTGGACATTCCCGGAAGTGCACTGAAAATTTCTGTGGCTACCTTCTTGGTATTTCCAGTTTTGCTGGAATACAACACCATATAATCCATTTTTCCACCCACTCTATCTATTGTTATAAGCAGCGCCCTAGTAACAACAAAAGCCGCTGCCTCCACAGCAGAGGTTGCATACCATATTTGCGAGGCAAAGCTTCATGCAGAAACTTCCACTTCCCTCCATGGGGCTTCCATAGCCCTGCCGCTGGCTGTAATACCAGCTTCCGCCATTCTGAAGCTGAACATACAACTGTTGATACTGCTGATTCCCCGGTTCCATGGCCACTGCACGCTGGGCAGATTCCATAGCAGCCACATTATTTCCCGCCCCCGAATTTGCAATGGCGTTCAAATAATACCAGTGGGCATCCCGATTTCTGATACTATCTAACACATTTAATGCCTCCTGATAATGGCCGCTGCGTATGTAATTGGCCGCTGCCTGCTGATAGGCGCTCTCAGAATCCTGATTCTGCTTTTGCCTGGACTGCTGCCCAAAACCTCCGAAAAAATCTCCGAACTCCCAGGAACTGCCTTGATGCCCATAAGCAGAATCACCGAAATTTCCACGCTCTTTCTCATGCATAATCTGCTGGTAAGCCTGCTGAATCTCCTTAAATTTTTCCTCAGCCTGTTCTTTCTTGGGATTATTCACATTGGCGTCTGGATGGTACTTCCGGCTTAAGGCACGGTACGCTTTTTTAATTTCTTCCTCTGAGGCATTTCTCCCTACGCCAAGTACTGCATATGGATCATACATAGTTTATTTTCCTTCCCGCCTGCCTTTCACAAGCTCAAACCGACGCCAGACACCGGAATACAATATATTCCGCAGAATTTCCGCATTCTCTACAATGGGGAGACGTTCAAATGCACGGGCACATTCTGACATCATCATGCTTAAAATTCTCTCTGAATTTTGCTCAAAACCTTCCTGCTGAGACATCCTTAGAAACACGTTATAATTCCCGGTCTTCTGATCCTGTTCCACATCTTCATAGGCATCCATGAGATAAATAAACTTTCCCAGAAAGAATCCCATACTGCGCAGATCCTGTTCCCATTCGTCCTGGCGCCAGGCAAAAATCTCTGCCATAATTTCTCCAAAGTATCCAGATACCAGGTCTATATCAGAACATTGTTTCTTCTCGCAGTCATGAATCTGTTCCATCTTCTCCCGGATGACCTGTTTTTTCCCAGGATATTTCTCTGCTGCCTTTTGAAACCTTCTCTTCAGAGAACATGCCATTGCCTTTCTGCTAATTTTATGCTCATCCTCCCAGTCATCCAGGCATTTATAATAAGACAATAGTAGGTTCATGTCCGCCCCATACGCCGAAAACTGATTGATTCTTACACAATGCTTCCTCAGAGGATGCACAGAGCAGTTCCTGCCGCCAGCCACCGTTTTTGGCTCGTACAGGCTGGTGAGCAGTAAAATCACAAATGTCATGTCATAACTTAAGGTCATCTGCCCCAGCCTGCCGTATGCATCCTTCAATGACCTGCAGAGCCCGCAGTAATAAGACTGGTAAAGGTCAAACTCTTTAAATTTCATCTCTGGTTTATTAACAATAATATATCCAAACATAGTTTTATTCTAGTCCTTCCTCGCAGAATTGCAATAAATAAACCAAAAATATTCTATTAAAAAACTATAAACTCTCCTGTATTTTTTCCAGACGTTTCATCCACAAATCCGCACTGGCATCGCTTGGCATCCGCAGATCTCCCCTGGGAGATACCGCCACCGTGCCCACTTTGGGCCCGTCCGGCAGGCAGGAACGTTTAAACTGCTGGCTGAAAAATCTGCGGATAAAGGTTTTCAGCCATTTTAAAATAATCTCAGGCGCATATTTTCCCTCTCTGCCATTCTGCCCTGTCCCAAAGGCATACAGGGCAAGCCGGAAAATCTTATCTGGTCCGAATCCAGAACGGAGCATATGGTACAGGAAAAAATCATGGAGTTCATAAGGTCCTACAAGTTCCTCTGTTTTCTGGGAAATCTTTCCATGTTCCGGCGGCAGAAGTTCCGGACTCACCGGGGTATCCAGAATATCCTTCAAAATCCCCTTAAGCTGACCATCCTGGCAGGTATCCGCATAATATCCCACCAGATGGCGGACCAGGGTTTTTGGCACGGAAGCATTCACTCCGTACATGGACATATGATCTCCATTATAGGTTGCAAAACCTAATGCAAGTTCTGACATATCGCCAGTACCAATCACCATCCCATTTTCCTTATTTGCAATATCCATCAAAATCTGCGTCCGCTCCCTTGCCTGTCCATTCTCATAAGTCACATCATGATTGCTCTCCTGCTGTCCTATATCTGCAAAATGCACCCGGACGGCTTCTTTAATATCCACCTCCAGGAAATCTGTTCCCAAACACTGAATGAAATGCACTGCATTGTCATACGTCCGATCCGTGGTGCCAAACCCCGGCATGGTTACCGCTTTGATTCCCTTTCGATCCAATCCCAGAAGATCAAAAGCACGCACCGTGACTAAAAGAGCAAGCGTGGAATCCAATCCCCCGGAACTCCCCACTACAGCACAGGAACAGTGGGTATGTTCCAGACGTTTTTTCAGCCCCATAGACTGAATAGATAAAATTTCCTCACAGCGTTTCTGCCGCTCTGACGCATCTTCTGGGACAAAAGGCATGGGATCAACAAAACGTGTAAGATTTGTCCCCTCTTTTTTCAAATGAAAAGAAATCTCCCGATAACAGTAGATTCCCTCCTGAAACGTCGTCATCCTCCTTCTCTGTCCATTCAGCCTCTGAATATCAATTTCAGTATATATGGACTGATTCTGGAAACGTTCTGCCTCCGCCAGCAGAATCCCATTCTCTGCAATCATATTATGTCCAGAGAACACCACATCCGTTGTGGATTCCCCTTCTCCTGCGCTGGCATAAACATAACCGCAGATCAATCGTGCCGACTGCCCCTCCACCAGGCTCTTCCGGTAACGGTCCTTTCCGGTAATCTCATTGCTGGCCGACAGATTCACAATCAGATTTGCCCCGGCAAGGGCGTGGGAACTGCTGGGAGGATTAGGCGCCCAGAGATCTTCACAGATTTCTGCGCAAATCTTTAACTCTGGAAGACTGTCCGGTGAAAAAATCATGCGGCATCCCATAGGAACCTTCACTTCTTCTGTCAAAGCAATCTCCACCGGTTCTTCCATCCCCTCTGCAAAATGTCTTGTCTCATAAAATTCATTGTAACTGGGAATACAGTGTTTTGGTACCAGCCCCAGCACTTTTCCGTTGGCCAGCGCTGCCGCCGTATTGTACAGTCTGCCTTTGTATGCTACAGGAACCCCTATAAATACCAGCATATTTTTCCCCGCCGTGTCCTCAGCAATCTGAATTAATACCTTTTTTGCCTCCTCTAACAATGGGTCTGACAAAAATAAATCCCCGCAAGTATACCCTGTAATACACAGTTCTGGAAACACCACAACCACTGCGCGCTCCTTCTCTGCCTCCTCAATTTTTTCCATAATTCTGTCTCTGTTATATACTGGATCAGCAACCCGTATTTTGGGCGTTACTGCCGCTGTCTTGATAAATCCGTCCTTCACTGGCTGGCTCCTTTCTTAATTATTTTTCTTCTAACAGCTCTTTCAGCTCCTCTGGCGTAAATACATAATGTTTATCACAGAATTGACAATTAACTTCTATCGGTTCATTGTCGTCTATCATCTCCTGAATATCCATTCTTCCAATGCTGGCAATGGCACGAGTCACACGCTCTTTGGAACAATTACACACATATCTCACCGGGATCTTTTCTGTATGTTCGATATCAAATTCCCCCAGCATTTGTGTAAGAAGCCCCTCCGGTGTGATTCCCTGTTCCAGCAGATCTGTGACAGAAGTTACCTCTGCCACCTTTTTCTCCAATGCTGCAATGACTGATTCCTCTGTATCCGGCATGAGCTGTATGATAAACCCACCTGCCTGTTTCACCGTATTATCCCGGTTCATCAAAACGCCAAGCCCCACTGCTGACGGCACCTGCTCTGAGGTAGCAAAGTAATATGTTAAGTCTTCTGCAATCTCAGAAGTCTGAAGGGCCACCTGCCCCACATAGGGCTCCTTTAATCCCATATCCTTAATCACACTTAAAATTCCCAGGCCCAGGGCACCTCCTACATCCAGCTTGCCCTTTGCATTGGGCGGCAGCATCACATCACTTACCTGGGGATATCCCTTTACCGTTCCCCGGCTGTCCGCCGTCACAGTCATTCCCTTTGCAGCTCCGCCGCATTTAATCTGGAGGGTCAGAAGATCATTCTCTCCTTTCATCATGGTTCCCATCATTACGCCGCCCGTAAGCAGCCTGCCCAGGGCTGCAGTGATCACCGGGCTGGTGTTGTGGTAAATTCTTGCCTGCTCCACCAAATCTCTGGAAGTTACTGCAAAAGCGCGTATCTGCTTGTCCGCTGCTGTGGCCCTTACCATATAATCTCTGTATTCACTCATAATATCTATTTTCCTTTCTCTTGCGCAACCACATAAATCCGCTCGCTGTCAGCCTTTACCGGTTCCCTGGTAAAGGCGTCATAAGCCGCGGTGAAGGTCATTCCCGCCTGCTGCAGAAGTTCCTTGATATGGGTCAGTTCATATCCACGCTGAAAATGTGTCTCTTCATACTTCCGGTACAGACCCGGACTATCCGGTTCTTCCACAAAAAGTGTCAGGTCATATTGATTAATCCGATCCTTATCATCATAAAAATTCTCCCAGATGAAGCTTCCTTCCTCCCGGTTCTCACAGATGGTATTCTCTCCTAAGATTTCCCGATATTTATAGAGAGTATTCATATCAAAAATAAAGATGCCTCCCGGATCCAGATAATTATTTACCAGCTTAAAAATCTGAACCAATTCCTCTTCCTCCAAAATATAATTTATGGAATCACAGACGCTGACCACTGCCCGCACCGTTCCATACAGCTCAAATTCCCTCATATCCTGCAAAAGATACAGGATATCTTCCCGATCCCCCTCTGCCTCCTTTGCAATCTGCAGCATTTCTTCTGAACGATCTATCCCAATCAGTTCATAGCCTGCCTGATCCAGAAGCCGTGTCATCTTCCCAGTACCGCAGCCCAGTTCCAGTACCAGTCCGGAAGTAATCCCATATTCCTCCAGCAGGGAAATCAGATACTGGCTCCATTCCTCATAGGGAACGTTGTCCATAAATAAATCATAAACTTCTGCAAATCCTGTATACGCTTCCATTGGGTAGTTTTCCTCCTGTTGGATTTTCCTATTTCATCTAAAAATCTCGAATGTTGTTTATTTCCATCATACATTTTATCATAAAATTTACCAAAAGACATTAAATATTTATTCACATCAATATCATACTCCATCATTTCTTAATCCATCTTGATTTCTGCCAGCCCCTTTGATATACTCAACCTTAGCGAAATCTATAGAAGGAGCTTAATCTTATGAAAAATTCCATACTGCCTTACAGTGTCGGCGCCCTGCTCTACTGCCCTGCCAACAACGAAAACATTGTATCATCCATTTGTTCGGAACGGTTCGGCAAATTATTCTCCCTGGCCCTCTGCCTGGAAGACACTATCCGTGATGAATATGTAGAAGAAGCAGAACATATTCTGATTTCTTCTCTAAAAAATATACATTTCAGACACTTGGAAGAAAGCTTTTATCTTCCCAAAATATTTATACGGGTACGGAATCCCCAGCAGATCCCCTCTCTGCTCAAACGGCTTGGGGAAGCTTCCTCTCTGCTCTGGGGTTTTACCATCCCAAAATTTTCTCTGGAAAACGCAGACGCATACATAGAAGAAATAAAGAGGGCCAATGAACATTCTCCCCAGAAACTTTATATGATGCCAATCTTTGAAAGCCCTTCCATCATTAATTTGAACCACCGTTCTTCTATTTTATATACGTTAAAAGAAAAACTGGATCGTACAGAAGAATTGGTGCTAAATATCCGGGTAGGCGGAAATGATCTGTGCCATATTTTCGGCTTCCGCCGCCACAGTACAGAATCCATTCACAGCCTGCGGCCCATTGCCAGCATCCTGTCTGATGTAATGACTGTATTTGGCATGGATTATGTGGTTTCCGGACCAGTCTGGGAATACTACAGCGGCACAAACTGGAAGGAGGGGCTGGAAACAGAATTGGAACAAGACAGATTATGCGGGTTTATTGGAAAAACTGTCATCCATCCCAACCAGATTCCAGTAGTAAATGCCGCCTATCAAGTGTCAGAATATGACCTGAACGATGCCAGAGATATTCTCAGCTGGAACCCCAGCCGAAATTCCCTGGTTGCAGGAAGCCTTCAAAAAGAGCGGATGAATGAATATAAGACCCATTACAATTGGGCGCTGAAAATTATCCGTCTTGCGGAAGTATTTGGAACAAAACGTTACCGTGTTTAGCCGGATTCACATCTATTTTCAGCCAAAAAACAGCATTCGGGATATTTTCAAAACGCTGTTTTTTATATCTCGAATGCTGTTCTATTTAATTTTTCCCTGACATGTGCCAAAACACATACTAAACTGATTTTTTCACAACGGGAATCCATACCTCGTATTTTGCATTTTGAGGATCTGGATTTAAATATACCTCAATATCCGGCGCATTGGCATACTCATAGCCGGAAGTTGGCAGCCATTCCGTAACAATCCGTTGTTCCAGTTCCTGGACAGACTGATTAGTTCCCTGGCCTTGAAATATCGCCCAGGTTCCTGCCGGAACGGTGTACTCTTCAAAACTTTCATCTGATTTTGAACTGGAAACGGCAATAAAATATTTCCATTGCTCCGCCTCATTGCAGGCGCTCACCCCCAAAAGCCCCATAGGCTGCTGATTCATCATGCCAGCTAATTTCTCAATTGTACCATCGCTTGCTGCTTTCCCCCACATGCTGGGCACTATCTCAAAATTTTTTTCTAAATCTTGATAAAGGGGCTGAGAGATTCCAATGATACGGAAAGCATCCCTTGTCTCAATTCGGTAATCCATTTCTTCACCTCCCTGAATGATAATTTTAAATGACAACGGAGGGAAGGATTTCACGGAAGTTCCCTGATTTTTCACGGCTGAAGGCGGAATCTGATGTACACTTTGAAATGCCCGGTTAAATGCAGTGGGGGAATTATAACCATATTTTGCTGCAATTTCTATAATTTTTGCATCACTATTCTGCAAATCTACCGCGGCCAAAGACATTTTCCTTCTGCGGATATATTCTGACAACGTCATTCCTGCCATATAAGTAAACATTCTTTGAAAATGATAGGCAGAGCAGCAGGCTGTTTTGCCCAGTTGTTCATAATCAATCTCCTGGTCAAGATGTTCTTCAATATAATGCATTGCCTCGTTCAGTCTTTGTACCCATTCCATAGTATCGTTCTCCTCTTTCTTACTTTTTTGGATGTTCCGCTAAGCACAAGGACTCCTCCCAGCTCCGCTGGGTCCCTCCTCATGCTAAATGCACAAAGGCTCCTCCCAGCTCCGCTGGGTCCCTCCTCATGCTAAATGCACAAAGGCTCCTCCCAGCTCCGCTGGGTCCCTCCTCATGCTAAATATTATCATAATGGGATCTTTGTTTCCTCTCATTTTCTGCACAAAAAAAGAGAGGGGGATCCGGCTACGCATCTGCAAGTTTCTTTATCATGCCACACACCTTGTAATGATTCAGGGGGTGTTCTTCTACCGGAACGCCTTTTTCTTCTGCCAGACGCAGGATATGGGCCACAGAAGGATCATTCTTCCAGCCCGGCGCCGCCAGAATCTTCCATGGAACCCTCCGAAGCAGCACACGGGTTGTTTCCCCAATGCCAGGTTTGATTAAATTGATATCTGCTATTCCATATTCTCCTGCCAGACGCTTCACCTCATCCAGCCCGGTTTCCCCTGTGGGGAACAGCTCAGAATCCAGTTTGCTTTTTTCTTTGACTTGCTTTTCACAATCTCTCCTGTGCCGGCCTTCCCATGGTTCTATCACAAATTTTTCTTCGATAGCCTGAATAAACGCATAAGACAAGTCCTGTTCTTTTAAATCTCCATAGTAGACAGCTCCGTGAAAATCTTTGGGTCCGATAATGTCCCCCCGCAGAACTGTCCGGCTCACCAGTCCGGAAACTGTGCTGTTCAGGCAGGAACTGGGAATCAGGATATCTTCATGGGTGCCGCACAGTTCTGTCACGCCTGCCGGGTCAGCGGCCACTGCAATTTCCGGGGATACACCAGGGTAAGCGGCAAGTTCTTTTTTTAATTCATTTAAAATAGCGCCTTTTCCAATCCAGCCGTCTACAAAAAGAAGACGCTCCGGCTCATAACGGCTCAGCAAAAAATTCATTGCGTTTTTGTCAATGCCCCTGCCCCGTATAATGGAAATAGAATAATGTGCAGCTTTGATTTTGTATTTCTTAGAAAGATACCGTTTCAGCAAAATGCCAATGGGAATGCCAGCTCTTGCCAGGGAAACCAGAACCAGATTTCTTCCTCTTTGGCTCACTGCCAAATCTCCCAGCCTGCAGACAGCCTGAGCCGTTGGCAGGGCATAATTTTTCAGAGCCTCCTGATAGACTTGCATATACGTACCACTGGGCACATACTCAATGGGAAGCATTTCACAATAATGCTTCCCTGACTGTATCAGCCGTTCTCTTTCCTGTGTGGACTGTGGTTCCACTAATCCGGTAATATCTTTCAGCAGTAAAATCACATCTTCTTCACGATAGGAACTCTGCATTTTCACACCACCTAAAACATGTTATATTTTTATTTCCTGCTGATTGAAGGGCCTCCGCCAAAGAATTCAGGCCCTCCTGGCTGCCAGGCACAGCGTCTGTCAAAATCAATACCTGGTCATATTTTTTCAGGTCATACACAAAGGTTCTGCGCCCGCTCTCATAAAAACTTTGCAATTCATATCTGACATGCAGAGGATATTTTTCTTCCCGGCTGACCTCAATGGGGCTTCTGGTCGTGGCATGAAAACATACCTTACCGCCTGCTTCTTCCAATCGAAAAGCAGTATAAAGCGCCGGATACATAAATTCTTCTGTGCCAAGAACCAAAAAGCTCATTTCCTCCGCTGCCGGAATATATGTTCTTACCTGTTTCCAGAGTGCTTCGCAGGCTCTTCCATAATCACAGCCCTCTACAAATTTCCGTGCATTCCGATAACCCGGCAGAACTATTTCTTTCACACGATGCCCGTCATCCTGATAATCCGAAGGTAAAACTGTCCCAGAACCATGACCCCAGCCGGAAAAATATGTGCCGTCTCCCCGGAATTTCTCTGCCTGCGCTGGAAACAAGCTGTGATCTGTTTTTAAGAGATAATGCAGGGCGATTCCATGCTTCTTGTACCGTTCCAGAGCCTCTTCATCCATTCCATTCAGCAGAGAAGCCACAGAAAATTTTACTGTGGAAGGATAGGTTTTTTCGAGAATTTTTACAATTTTAAGTATGGTATTCCCCGTGGTCACCTCATCCTCTACAAACACAATACGGTCAAAAAGGTGAATCTTTTCATCCAGATCATTTTTCACCAGTTTCTGTTCTGCAGCATGGCTGTGGGATTCGGTAAAATACAGATACTCTGCCCCAGGAACCTGTTCCCTGGTGGTCTGGATATACCCCGTGTTCAGCTTTACGGCCAGCCTTGCTCCAATGGCCGTGGCTGTCTCCGCAAATCCCGCCAGCAGCAGCCGTTCTCCGGGATAGACAGAATTTATTTTTCCGGCAAGGGCGTCCATCATCTGAAATGCCTGGCCAGGGCTTACCGGAACATGTTTGCCCTGGAGAGGATTCACCAAAAGATAGTTTCTTTTCTTATTATTTTCTCTTCTTGCTATTCTGATTAAATCGATTTTGTGATATTCCATTTTCCTGGCGCCTTTCTGGTTTCATGCTTCTTAAAAGATTTACCATCTCAATTGCAGTGCATGCCGCATCAAAGCCTTTGTTGCCTGCTTTTGTCCCGGCACGTTCGATGGCCTGTTCAATATTATCTGTAGTGACCACGCCAAAGATAACAGGAACTTCTGTCTTTAATCCCACAGAAGCCACTCCTTTACTTACTTCTGCGCACACATAATCATAATGGGTTGTAGCGCCTTTGATGACCGCTCCCAGACAGATAACGGCATCGTACATTCCAGATTCCGCCATTTTTTGTGCTGTCAGAGGAATTTCAAAAGCTCCTGGCACCCAGGCAAGGGTAATATCGTCATCCTTTACACCATGGCGGATTAAGGCGTCCCGGGCTCCTCCCACCAATTTGGACACAATAAATTCGTTAAATCTTGATGCGACGATTCCAACTTTTACTTCATTTGCCACTACATTTCCTTCTAATACTTTCATCTTAATTCTCCTTTTCACTCATGATTGTATGGTAAATTTTAATAGTTTGTCATATGGTTCATTTTATGCTGTTTGGTCTTTAGATAAAATACGTCTGTCTTCTTTGCAGGCATCTGGATAGGCACACGTTCCTCAATGGTAATGCCATAGCCGGAAAGTCCCGTTATTTTCTTAGGATTGTTGGTGAGGAGCCGGAGTTTTTCTGCACCCAGGTCATGAAGAATCTGGGCTCCAATCCCGTAATCCCGCTGATCCGGCGCAAACCCCAGTTTTACATTTGCCTCCACAGTATCAAAGCCCTGCTCCTGCAGTTCGTATGCCTTCAGTTTATTGATCAGTCCTATGCCTCTGCCCTCCTGGCGCATATAGAGAAGAATTCCTCTTCCTTCTTCTGCAATTGCCTTCATAGCCGCATCCAATTGTTCCCCGCAGTCACAGCGGCCGGAACCAAATACATCTCCAGTAAGACACTCCGAATGCACCCGGCACAGCACTGGTTCCCCATTAGAAATATCCCCCACAGCCAGCGCCACATGATGCTCGCCGTTTAATTTATTGACATAGCCGTAAATCTCAAATTCCCCATATTTTGTCGGAAGTTTTGCATGAGCCTCCTGCTGTACCAGACTGTCCCGCTCCATCCGGTAACGCACAAGATCCGCCACTGTTATCACGGTCATCTGAAATTTCTCGGCAAGGGCAAGAAGTTCTGTGGTCCGCATCATGGTTCCATCTTCCCGCATAATTTCACAGCAGAGGCCGCAGGGCTTTAATCCTGCTAGAACTGCAAGATCCACAGTGGCTTCTGTATGTCCGGAACGCTTTAAAACCCCGCCCTCTCTTGCCTCTAAAGGAAACATATGTCCCGGCCTGCGGAAATCTTCCGGCCCCGCACCGTCTTTTACCGTAAGCAGCGCCGTTTCAGAACGTTCAAACGCGGAGATTCCTGTCTCTGTATCAATACCGTCAATCGACACCGTAAAAGCGGTCTGGTGATTGTCCGTGTTTTGTTCCACCATCTGTTTTAGGCCAAGCTGGCGGCAGAGGGCTTTGTCCATGGGCATACAGATCAGCCCTTTTCCGTGAGTTGCCATAAAATTAATATGTTCCGGGGTGGCAAACTCCGCCGCACAGATAAAATCGCCCTCATTTTCCCGTTCGGGATCGTCAATCACCATGACAATTTTTCCCTGGCGGATATCTTCCAAAGCCTGCTCCACCGTATCTGTTTTCTTACTCATTTCCCATACATCCTTTCTCAGCAAAATCCATGTTCCATCAAAAAACTTTCTGTAATTCTGCTTTGGGGTTTCCTGCTGTTCTTCCCCTGCAGCAATTTTTCTATATATTTTCCCACCACGTCACATTCAATGTTAAGAATGCTTCCCGGTTTCTTTTCTGCCAGAGCTGTTTCCTGGCGGGTATGGGGGATTACAGAAACCTGGAAATCCTGTTCCGTTACCCCTGCGACAGTCAGGCTGATTCCGTCTAAAGCCACAGAACCCTTTTCTACAAGATAACGCAGCAGATGTTCCTGGGCGGCAACGGTATACCAGACTGCATTTTCCTCCTGGCGTATTTCTGTGATCTTCCCGGTCCCATCAATATGTCCGGAAACAATATGCCCTCCAAACCTGCCGTCTGCCGCCATAGCTCGCTCCAGATTCACCCTGCCGGGCACCTTTAAATCTGACAGGCTGCTGCGCCGCATGGTTTCGGCCATAACATCAGCCGTAAAACTATCTTTTGACAGCGACGTTACGGTCAGGCAGATTCCATTGACTGCAATGCTGTCTCCAACTTTTGTCCCTTCCAAAATCTTATGGCAGCGGATTGTTGCCTGGGCGGATACCCTGCCCTTTTTCATTTCACATAAAGTTCCTGTCTCTTCTATGATCCCAGTAAACATGGCTTCTCCTTCCCGATTCTTCCTGTGATACAGAAATCTTCCCCAAAAACAGCAGTCTCTATCCCGGTCAATTTCACTGCGTCCTTCATTTTAGGAATGCCTTCTCCTTCCACCGGGGATTTTGCCTCAGCTCCTGCCACCAATTTCGGCGCCACAAAAGCATAGACTCTCTGGACCAGCCCCTGGCGCAGAGCAGAAGCGTTTAAAGTTCCTCCTCCTTCCAGCAAAATACTGTCTATGCTCCGTTCTCCCAAGCTCTGAAAGAGCTGCCTTAAATCTAGCTGCGGCATCAAATCATCCTGTTTTAATGGAACTTCCAACAGAACAATTCCTTTTTGTTCCAGATACTCCCGAATTCCTGCAAGCCCTTCTTCTGTCCTATTATGATAGGCCGCGGCAGCCTTGGCATTCCACGCCAGAATTGTTTCAATTTCTCCTGCCGTTTCTGCAATCTGGCTGTCTTTTGGAAGCCGGAGCCTGGCGTCGCATATAATCCGCACAGGGCTTCTGCCCCCTTCCATCCGGCAGTTTAACATGGGGTTATCGTTCAGCACTGTGCCGATTCCCGCCATAATTCCCCGATAGCGGCTGCGCAGGCATTGTACCTGGTTTCTTGCCTCTTTTCCTGTCACCCATTTCGAATCCCCTGTCTCACAGGCAATTTTACCATCCAGGGTCATGGCGTATTTCATGGCTGTAAAAGGCATTTTATGTTCTACATAATGAAAAAATATTTCATTCCTTACCTGGCACTCTTCTTCCAAAATGCCAGTTTCCACCTCCACACCCTGGCTGCGGAGGATCTTCACTCCCTTTCCCGCTACCTTAGGATTGGGATCCAGACAGCCTACATATACTTTTTTAATTTTTTTCTCTAAAATAATTTCTGTACAGGGAGGCGTCTTGCCATAATGGCAGCAAGGCTCCAGATTAACATACAACTCTGCGCCTCGGGGGTCTTCCTGGCAATGTAAAAGGGCATTGCGCTCCGCATGAAAACCGCCGTAATGTTCATGATAACCTTTTGCAATAATCCTGCCGTCCTTTACTACCACACATCCTACCATGGGATTGGGCGATACCTTCCCTTCTCCCTGTCCTGCCAGTTCAAGCGCCATACGCATATATTCCTGGGGACTTTTTTGCATTCTTTCCATTTTCTCCTCCTGACAGATTCACCGATTTCGGTAATTTCCCTTTAAAAAAGGTGATAACGGTTTATAAATAAACATGGTGGCAATTACACAAATCAGGCCCTTCACCAGGGTAAAGGGTGCATTGAATATTACCAGACATTCCAGAATATTTTTTACTCCTGGAACAATGAGCTGGTACGCCTGCAGCACAGCCTCTTCTGACATGAAATTGTAATAAAAAGGATACACAACATAATAATTGGAACCAATGCTGGCCAGCGCCATGAGAAGCGAGCCAAATGCCGCTCCGAAAATTGCTCTTTTTTTGCTCTTTTTCTGTTGATAAAGTATGCCTGCGGGAAGTACAAAACAAGCTCCCAGCAGAAAATTAGACAATTCTCCAACTCCTCCAGTGGTTGACATTAAAAGATGCAGAAGATTTTTTATCAGGCAAATCATCACCCCGCTCACCGGTCCCATAGAAAATGCGCCCAGCAGAGCTGGAAGCTCTGATACGTCCATCTTGATAAACGGCGGCATGACTGGAATAGAAAATTCCAGGAACATCAGCACAAATGCAATTGCTGAAAGCATGGCTGTCATAGTCAGTTTCCAGATATTTACAGTGGAACTCAATATTAAACTCTCCTTTCCGTTCCAGCAGGGTGTGGGACAAAGTGCGCATATTATTTATTTTATAGAGATAAAAGCCCTGAATCTACAGAGATCCAGGGCATATACATCATTACATATACACAACAAATGTCTTCTCCCATCCAGACTTTACTGTCGGTTTTGGATTCTCACCAAATCATGCCAAACGGCTCACGGACTTGCCTTCTATGAGGTATCACCGTCGGTCGGGAATTCCATAATTCCTGCTGTCCAAAATCTAAAAAATTTTCTACAGAGGTAAAATGGGCACCCTGCCCTGAAGATTTTTATTTCATTCTTATTTCCTGCTTTATTCTACTCCTGTATCAGGCATCTGTCAACAAGTCTTTGTTTAAAAAATATTCCAGCTCATCAGCATCGAAAAACAGGGATTATACGTCAAATAATGAACCTGAACCGCTGTGGATACAAGGTTCCTCCGGCATTGTGCAGTTCTGCGTTCTATTCTCCTATGAGCGCATTTTCAAACACCTCTCATCTTTCTGGCTATCCGCTTTGGAAGCTCCTTTTTCTCCTTTCAATCGAACGGTACAACATATCAAAATCGTACCTGACAATTGAATCTTAGATAAGTGCATTGCTTTTTCAATGTATTCTTCTTTATTTGCCGCCAACTGGGTAAGCCCTGACAGCATATCCCCAAAATGAAAAATCGCAGGATATTATTTTTGTAATTTGCTATTTATCAATTTTTCGTAACAGAATACTACACATAACAGTAGCTAAAATAAAAATCAAGAGCAGTGGCAAAAGGCTTTCAAATTTAAAAGCATTTTCCGCCAGTAGTTTATATCCCCATGT
>CATNCF010000022.1 GCA_950097145.1 uncultured Lachnospiraceae bacterium | reverse complement strand
TCCAAAGTGCAAGGTTTTCTTTATAAAACTACGTTTTTCTTTGCACATCCAGTATAGCATAAATAGCCAAAAATGTCAGTAAAATCAATGGATTTCAGTCCTTTTTAGTAACCAAAAGCAGACACTACTTAATAGAATCCAAATATTTCTCAGATTCTTATACAGGTAATACTATTATCGGTGACTATAATAAGCTGTTTGCACAAAAAAATAATTATTACAAACATTGTCGTGGAAGATATGATTTAGTGCTTGCCGAGCCTGACGCAATAAAAAAATATATAGGGGCTTCGGGTGATCTCAATGTTCATTTCCTTTTTGTGTCGTCAAAACTGCTTGAAGTAGAGTTTCAAGATGCGGATGGAGTAGTTACATTTCTTTGTATTGCAAACTTTGAAAAGTATTTGCAGGGGAAATTGTTGTATGAAGATGGAACGGTATTAAAGCCGACTTATAAAATTTAGAAGGTAAATACTGTGAAAGAAAATTAGAGGACAGCCGATAAATGGCGAACTTAAACAAGCTGTCAGGGAAAGGTCATGTCGCCCATATCTGCAAAGCATGTTTCCATTTAAGTGCCGCCGAAAAAGCGGCAGCAATGGATATGAACCGGCTGATGAGCTTTCCCATGCGGCGGCTTTCAGAAAGCGAGAAGAAATGGCTGAAAGCCAAAATGAAAGATAATTGCCAGGAAGTGGCAGATACGGCAAAGGAGATTTATAACGTATGTTTTCCCCATGCAGAACGAAATACTATGAAAAAGCAGCTTATCATCAATACATTGTCTTTTAAAGTACATACAGAGGTTTACGATGGGTACGGTGATAAGGAAATGGCTGACTGCCTTTTTACCATTGACCGAAAAAGCCGTATTCTGACTGTGACGGACTTTCATGCAGACAGTGGGGAGCAGTCTGTCGCTCTGGACGGCGGGAAGATGGCGAAGCTGCTATGGTATATCGTGCATACGCTGGAGATCTTTATGTGGTAACAGGATTATTGCCTGAATCCTGATGGAGATGATTTTTTTACGGATATTCTTCTGGAGGAAGGTATCTATGTAGATGATCTGGGGGAAAAGGGGGAGGTGCTGCCAGAAGAACCAGAGGGCAGACCATCGTGGCAGGTGCATATAGAATACAGCAGCCATACCGTTCAGGATATATCCAGTTTTGATGATTACCTGCCAGAACGTCCAGAAGAATTGTATCTTTCTTACATAAAGTATTTTGAATCAGATTATGAAATCATTTGATTTATTTATCTGCTTTTTTACAATACTTCTTTTATGCCAGGAAATGGTATTACTCCGGCGGTTAAATATCGACGTTTTTACTTGCTTAAATTTCCATCTGCCGCGTTGTCATCAATCGTTGTAGCACTCGCTACAACTCATTCTTCCGCCTTGCAGATGAAAATTTATTCTTCGTAAAATTCGTCGACATTTAACCGCCGGAGTAATATCTTCTCCAAGAACGGTTTGGTTTGGAGGGGATGCTGCTCCTGCCTATTTTTTACGGTACTCTTTCGGCAGAACTTTAAAATATGTTTTAAATGCCGCAGTAAATTTACTTTGGCTGTCATAGCCGACAGTCCGTGCAATACCAGCTATGCTTTTATTCGTTTCTTTTAGCATTTTTGCTGCCTGTTCCATACGGTGTTCTTTGATATGTGCGGCAAGGGAAGTTCCATAGACAGACTTAAAGACATTTTTCAAAGTTGTCGGATTAATAAGATATTGTCTGGAAAGTTCCTCTATGGTTATTCTCTGTTCCATGTGCTGTAAAAGCTGGTCATGAATTTTTCGGATAGTTTCAGTCAGCTCAAATTGATATTCAGCCAGTTTACTTTGGGGCGTGAATTCCATTTTGTTAAGGTAAAGTAACAACTCCAAAATTTTGATTTTTTGGTATGGAAGCATAAGAGCTTCAGGTTGATTATAAAATGCTGAAAAAATACTTTCTGTCTGTTCATTACCAGCAAGAAAAGCAGGGCGGTCATCTTGGCAAAATTTTTCGGGTAATATTGTTTTAAAAATATCGCTATTTTTAAATAATTCGGGTGGATTGCCAGAGGTTTCCTGCAGGTCAATATAGATGGTAAGCCCCTGGTACATACTGCTTGGAAAAGTAAGTACAGAATCCGTACAGGCTTTCATGGTATGGAGAGAAAAATCTCCCGGATTCAGATATATACGGTTTCCGTTTTTCATCTCCCACATAAGCTGTCCGGATTTGCAGTAGTTAATCTGAATAATATGTGATATAGCCTTATGCCGCACAGAAAAAGAATCAGTTGAAAATGTAAGATAGCATAACTCAATACCGGAATAAAGCGGAATGAGAGTCTGTGATACTTCTTGATGAAATTTCTCCACATTTTTTTGTATTTTTTTCAATTCCTCATTCATAGGGCAGACCTCATAATTCAGGACAGGTGATTTCCATAACCTGCTCAATCACCTGATGCAGCAGACGTCCCTGTGGCGTATCTGCGGCACGATAGTAAACCTCTTTTCCTTCACGCCGGCAGACAATAAGACCGCTGTTTTTCAATGGTCTGAGATGATGTGACACTGCCGGACTTGACATATGAAGCATATCTGAAATATTGAGGACACATTCCTCCTGGTGGCAGAGAAGCCAGAAAATTCGGATTCTGGTGGTATCTCCAAGCTGTTTGAAAACTTCCGCTACGGTTTGAAAATAATCTACATGGTCTAGCTGTTTCTGGATTAGTACAGTCTGTTGTCCTTCTCCATGTTGATGTGGCAATTTCATATTCTCCATTTTGTTATCCTTTCTTTTATTTGCATTTCGCCCAAACGGAAATACTTTTCGCCCAATTGGGAGGGAATGCTTTGGGGATATTGACGTGTGTCTTTTTCCGTATTATACTACGGCTATGATGATTAAACAAGTACTTAATCACTGAATTTAAAAATAGCAAGGAGGACTTTACAATGAAGAAAACTTACAAGATCGAGGTAGACTGTGCTAACTGTGCAAATTTGATGGAGGATGCGGCTCGCAAGACTGCTGGTGTGCAGAGCGCAACGGTCAATTTTATGACACAGAAGATGATCGTGGAATTTGACGAGGGGCAGGAGCCGAAAGGTGTTATGAAGAATGTGCTGGATGCTTGCAAAAAAGTGGAGCCGGACTGTGAGATTTTCCTTTAAGCGGTTGCTGCTTATGACAAAGTGACACCCTTAAAATGCACTGTTGCAATTTAAGGGTGTCATTTTTACCAATAACAATTAAATGATTAAGCAAATTTTGAAAGGAGTTTTATTATGGAGGAATTAGTAATAAGTATATTGCTTATGGTTGTCATTACAATGGCTGCGGCGCTTCTTATTTTTATTGGCAGTCGCAAAGATGGCATGACAAAAAAGCAAAGGGTTATGATGGTTCGGATTTTACTCAGTGCCGGTGTCTTACTGGCGCTCCAGTTTATTTCCTCAGAGACGTTTGATACGGCCTGCGGGTATTTATTCCCGTCTGCAGGAAGATGGCTTCGTTTTGTGTGCTATCTGATTAATTATCTGATTATCGGATATGACATTTTACGGAAAGCTATAAAGGGTATTAAAAACCGTCAGGTATTTGATGAGAGTTTTCTGATGGCTGTGGCTACGATTGGAGCAATGGCACTGGCTATTTATGAAAATGGAGAATATCTGGAAGCCATTGCTGTTATGCTGTTTTATCAGATTGGGGAGTGGTTTCAGGGATATGCGGTTGGTAGGAGCCGCCGGAATATCAGCAACCTGATGGATATTCGTCCTGACTATGCAAATGTAGAGAAAAATGGGAAGTTGGAGCAGGTAGATCCGGATGAGGTAGGGATTGGCAGTGTGATTGTTGTACAGCCGGGCGAGAAAGTGCCGATTGACGGCAATGTAGTTGAGGGAGCATCTAGCCTGAATACCAGCGCATTGACCGGGGAAAGTTTGCCCAGAGAGGCAAAAGCAGGTGATGAGGTAATTAGCGGATGTATCAGTATGACAGGGGTATTGAAGATACAGACAACAAAAGAGTTTGGAGAATCTACGGTTTCTAAGATTTTGGATTTGGTGGAAAATGCAAGTTCCCGCAAATCAAAATCAGAGGATTTTATCTCGAAGTTTGCAAAAATCTATACTCCGGCTGTCTGCTATGCAGCATTGGCGCTGGCATTCCTTCCTCCTGTTGTCCGTATGCTTTTTATGGGGCTGTCTGCCGATTGGGGAGTCTGGATTTACCGGGCATTGACATTCCTTGTTATCAGCTGCCCTTGTGCGCTTGTTATCAGTATTCCTTTAAGTTTCTTTGCAGGTATCGGAGGAGCAAGCAAGGAGGGTGTTTTGGTGAAAGGCTCCAATTATCTGGAAATCCTTTCCCAGACAAAATATGTTGTTTTTGACAAAACCGGAACCATGACAAAAGGTGTCTTTGAAGTAAATGGGATTCATCATTCTACCATAGGGAATGAAAAATTGTTAGAGTATGCTGCTTTTGCAGAAAGCGCATCTTCTCACCCGATAAGCAAGAGTTTACAGCGGGCATATGGGAGAGAAATTGACAGGACCCGTGTATCGGATATACAGGAAATCAGCGGAAATGGCGTAACTGCAAAAGTAGACGGCATGGAGATTGCAGCCGGGAACGATAAACTGATGAAGCATTTGAATATCCCTTATCAGGGCTGTCACCAGACCGGAACAATTATCCACATGGCAATTAATGGGAAATATGCAGGTCATATCGTGATTTCTGATATTATTAAACCTCATTCTAAGGCGGCTATTGCGGAATTGAAGAAAGCGGGAGTAGAAAGATCCGTCATGCTGACCGGAGATGCAAAGAAAGTGGCAAATCAGGTTGCCGCGTCACTTGGGATTGATGAAGTTTACAGCGAACTTTTGCCAGCAGATAAGGTTGAAAAAGTGGAAGAACTTCTGCGGGTGAAGCCTGGCAAGGCAAAGCTGGCATTTGTGGGTGATGGAATCAATGACGCACCTGTGCTTTCCAGAGCGGATATTGGTATCGCTATGGGGGCAATGGGTTCCGATGCGGCAATCGAAGCAGCGGATATTGTTCTGATGGATGACGATCCGATTAAGATTGCAAAAGCAATCAAGATTTCAAGGAAGTGTCTGAGGATTGTGTACCAGAATATTACGATGGCGCTTGTTGTGAAATTCGCCTGCCTTGTATTAGGAGCTGTGGGCATTGCGAATATGTATCTGGCGATTTTTGCAGATGTAGGTGTTATGATTCTTGCTGTGCTGAACGCAATCCGTTGTCTGTTTGTGAAAAAACTGTAAGGAGGGGTTCCTTTGGCGGAATATCAGGTCGGTCAAATTTATGAAGGACTGAAAGAAAGCGATTTATAAGATCTGCTACAATGCGCTGTTTTTCTTTTCCATAAATATAAATGCTCCTTGTTAGATTATTAGAGTTTGTTTCGTAAATCACTTTGAAATTCTTTTTAAATAAGAGTTTATATTACTCCGGCGGACACATGGACAGTTGATTCGTTCGATTCCAGTGCGCTGTGTATTGGAAAAGTAGGTGACGGTTTTACAGTGGGCGAGACACGCAGTCAGCAAAGACCTTCTGCATTGGAAGGATATTCCGGAGATAAGTTTGGCCTGGACGGGAAAATATACCGCAGCAAGTCTGACTGAAGAGAACCCCATGTGTTCTGAAATGAAAAAGAACAGCAATGGTGGATGCTCATAGCGGCCAATGAAAATGCTGCAGAGAAAAGAAGTGGATGTGTGGGTTTATGCGTGTCAGATGATTTATCCCGATGGGAATATAGACCTCCTCTTTATGCGCCTAGAATGAACCAGGGTGCGAATGAATGCCCGAATCTGTTCAGAATGGGCGGCTGATATTATCTTGTTTATTCTAATTACACGGATGGACTGCGTACTTATTACAGGATGAGCCGCATCGGTAATAAATTTTGGAAGGAATTTTCTTATCAAAAACAAATACTTGATAAAATATTCACAAACAATCCGCAGAACCGTAGGCAAAACATAGAAGAAAGGAAATCCTCCATTCAGGAATAAATTCCATGAAAGCTGCAGAGAATAGAAAAATAGAGTGACTGTTTGGAGGGATTTTTATGAATGCAGAGAAGAATGCAAGACCCTTTGGCATGAGAGATAAGCTGGGGTATATGTTTGGAGATTTTGGCAATGATTTTACCTTTATTTTTGCAAGCTCTTTTTTAATGGTATTTTATACCAATGTGCTGGGCATAGATCCTAAAATGGTAGGAATTTTGTTTTTGGTGGCCAGAGTGGTAGATGCTTTTACCGACATTGGAATGGGACGGATTGTAGACCGCCTGCCAGCGTCAAAAGATGGGAAATTCCGTCCCTGGCTGAAACGCATCTGTGTTCCGGTGGCATTTGTCAGCTTTCTGATGTATCAGTCCGTGCTGTCATCTGCGCCCATGAGCGTTAAGATTCTCTATATGTTTATTACTTATATTTTATGGGGGTCTGTCCTGTATACGGCAATCAACATTCCCTATGGTTCTATGGCTTCGGCCATCACAGACAATCCGCGCCAGCGTGCGGAATTATCTACCTTCCGTTCCATGGGAGCTACTTTTGCCAGTGTAGTAATTATGATGGCAGCCCCTGTGGTGGTCTATTATAAGGATGAAAATGGAAACCAGTTAGTGAATCCGCAGAACTTTACAATCATTGCAGGGATATTTGCAGTGCTTGCAGTCATTTGTTATCTTCTGTGCTACAAGATAACCACAGAACGCGTGAAAATTGAAAAAAAGAACACTGGAAAAATGCCCGGGATGGGGGAGACCGTTCATGCCCTGGTATCCAACCGTGCGCTGCTTGCCATTATCGGAGCAGCGATTTTCCTGCTGCTGAGTTCCCTGATGGCCCAGTCCATGAACAACTATCTTTTTGCAGAATGGTTTAAAAATACAAAAGCCCTTTCCATTATGGGATTTGTAGGTGTTCCAACGTCTTTGATTCTGGCGGCATTTACTGGAAAGATTACAGAGAAATTCGGCAAGAAAGAAGCCGGGGCGGTGGGAATGCTGTTTACAGGAATTATTTTTTTATTGTTGTTTTTATTTAAAGTTCGCAATCCTTGGGTGTTTGTACTGATTACATTTTTTGGAAATTTTGGCATGTATTATTTTAATATGGTGGTGTGGGCGTATATTACCGACGTCATTGATTACCAGGAAGTAAAAACTGGAAACAGGGAGGACGGCACTGTGTACGGGGTGTATTCCTTTGCTCGTAAAATCGGGCAGGCTTTGGCCGGAGGGGTCAGCGGATTTGCACTGTCAACAATTGGGTATGTGTCGGAACCTGGAGTTGTGCAGACGGATCGCGTCCGGGAAGGCATTTATAATATTGCCACTATCTTTCCGGGTATCTGTTATGTGATTGTGGCGCTGATTCTTATATTTGCATATCCTTTGAGCAAGGGCGTGGTAGAACAGAATGGAGAGATTCTTGCACAGCGCCGGGAAGTCAAAGCAGACGTGCAGCAGACGGAACACTAAATTGTTAGGAGGCAGGAAATGGAACGAATGAAATTATCCTTCCGCTGGTATGGGGCGGAAGACAAAGTTACCCTTGCAAATATCCGGCAGATACCAGGAATGCATACCGTGGTGACGGCAGTGTACGACGTTCCTCCAGGCGAGGTATGGAAGAAATCCTCCATAGATTTGCTAAAACAGCAGATTGAAAGCGCAGGGCTGCATTTTGAGGTGGTGGAGAGCATTCCAGTTCATGAAGATATTAAATTGGGCAAGCCGTCAAGAGAACGCTATATTGAAAATTACTGTGAAAATATAAGAAGGGTGGCTGCGGCAGGCGTAAAATGTATTTGCTATAATTTTATGCCGGTGTTTGACTGGACCAGAACCCAGTTAGATCATGTGCTGGAGGATGGATCTGCCTCCCTGGTGTATTATCAGGAACAAGTGGATCAGGTCAATCCTTTGGAAACGGACAGCGATTTGACCCTTCCTGGATGGGATTCCAGCTATACCAGAGAAGAATTAAAACAAGTGGTTTCAGAGTATCAGAAAATGACAGAGGAAGATTTGTGGGGAAATCTGAAATATTTTCTGGAGCGCATTATTCCAGTGGCAGCCCAATGCCAGGTAAATATGGCAATCCATGAGGATGATCCCTGCTGGAGCATTTTTGGCTTGCCAAGAATTATTACCTGTGAAGAAAATCTGGATCGTTTTTTAAAACTGGTAGATGATCCTCACAATGGAATTACACTCTGCACCGGTTCTCTGGGCTGTTCCTGCCGGAACGATGTGGCAAAAATGGCACAGAAATATGCGGCCATGGGCAGGATTCATTTTGTCCATATGCGGAATGTACAGGTGCTGGAAAACGGTTTTGAGGAGCGGGCGCATTTGTCGGAATGCGGTTCCCTGGATATGTATGAGATTATGAAGGCATTATATGATCATGGATTTTCAGGCTATATCCGCCCGGATCATGGAAGGATGATATGGGGAGAGACAGGGCGTCCGGGGTATGGATTGTATGACCGCGCCCTGGGAGCAGTTTATCTGAATGGGCTTTGGGAAGCCATTGAGAAAGGAGAGAATAGAAAATGAGATTACCATTTCAAATGGATTTAAGCGGTAAGGCGGCGGTGGTAACTGGAGCCGGAGGGATTTTGTGTTCTTCTATGGCACAGGCTCTTGCAGAATGCGGCGCCAGTGTGGCGCTTTTGGATTTGAACAGAGAGACGGCAGAAGAACAGGCAGAAAAGATTTTAGCAGAGGGCGGGAAGGCCAAAGGCTATCAGGCAAATGTATTGGAAAAAGACAGTCTCAAAGAGGCCCATGAGAAGATTTTAAAAGACTTAGGCCCATGCGATATCTTGATCAACGGGGCAGGCGGGAACCATCCCCTGGCAACTACGGATAAAGAATACTTTTCAGCAGAAGATCTGGATGAAGATGTGAAAACGTTTTTTGATTTGGGACAGAGCGGCGTAGAATTTGTGTTCAATTTAAATTTTATAGGCACGCTGCTTCCAACCCAGGAATTTTCCAGAGATATGGTGGGAAGGGAGGGATGCAGTATTTTAAACATTTCTTCCATGAACGCTTATACGCCTTTGACAAAAATCCCAGCATACAGCGGGGCAAAAGCGGCAGTGAGCAATTTTACCCAGTGGCTCGCGGTGCATTTTGCCAGAGAGGGAATACGGGTGAATGCCCTTGCGCCGGGATTTTTCGTTACAAAACAGAATGAACGGTTATTGTACCGGGAAGACGGAAGCCCCACGGAGCGCACCGGGAAAATTCTGGCGGCAACCCCTATGCAGCGTTTTGGAAGGGCAGAAGAACTTCTGGGAAGTATGCTGTTTCTGCTGAATGAGGAGGCGGCGGGGTTTATCACAGGGGTGGTGCTGCCCATTGACGGCGGTTTTTCCGCCTATTCCGGCGTCTGACAGAACTTATAAGGAAAGGATACAGCCATGGGAACAGCAAGTTTTATGGATGAAAATTTTCTGCTTGAAACAGAGACGGCACGGGAATTATATCATGATTGTGCCGAACAGCTTCCAATTTTAGATTATCACTGCCATATAAATCCCAGAGAGATTGCGGAAGATAAGAGGTTTGAAAATATGAGCCGGGTGTGGCTTGCAGCAGATCATTATAAATGGAGGCAGATGCGGAGCAATGGTGTGGAGGAAGCTTATATCACAGGGGAAGCCCCGGATTACGAAAAATTCTGCCAGTGGGCAGGGACCCTTGAAAAAGCAGTTGGAAATCCACTGTATCACTGGAGCCACCTGGAATTGAAGCGGCTTTTTGGTTATGAGGGAGTTCTCTGCGCGGATACAGCAAAAGAAGTATGGGAATTGAGCAGGAAGCGCCTGATGGAAGAAGACAAGAGCGCCCGGGGGATTATGCGTGCGTTTCATGTTACACTGGTGTGTACCACAGATGATCCGGCAGACGATCTGCGCTGGCATCAAATGTTGTCCAGGGATGAGAGCATGGAAATAAAGGTGGTTCCCACATTTCGTCCGGATCGTGCCGTTTCCATTGAGAAGAATGATTTTCCAGACTATATCAAACTGCTCGGGCAGGCGGCAGGGATGGAAATCACAGATTTTACCGCGTGGAAAGCAGCATTGGCAAAGCGGATGGATGATTTTGGTGAGCTGGGATGCAGAATCAGTGATCATGGGCTGTTATATGTCCCCTGGAATATGTCAAAAGAGGACGAAATTGAGAAGATTTTTGCAGCAGGGCTTGACAAGAAGAAAATTTCAAGAGAACAGGAACAGAAATTCAAGACAGCGGCCATGCTGTGGCTGGGAGAGGAATACCACAAACGGGACTGGGCTATGCAGCTTCATTTTGGCGTTACCAGGAACAATAATACCAGAATGTACCGGAAATTGGGCGCTGATACAGGGTTTGACGGAATTTATAACAGGGTGCCCATGGAGGAGCTGAGTTCTTATCTGGACGCCCTTAGCCAGAAGGAATCTCTGCCAAAAACCATTCTTTACAGTTTGAATCCACAGGACAATGCAGCCATTGGAGCGTTAATGGGATGTTTTCAGGAAGCAGGAGCAGCAGGAAAAATTCAGCAGGGCAGCGCCTGGTGGTTTAATGATCATAAAAAAGGCATGGAAGAACAGATGACGTCTCTTGCAAATCTTGGGCTTTTGGGCAATTTTATCGGCATGCTGACAGATTCCAGGAGTTTCCTGTCTTATACCCGTCATGAGTATTTCCGCCGGATTTTATGCAATCTGATTGGCGGCTGGGTGCAGAATGGGGAAGCAGCAGACGACAGAGAACACCTTATTACCTTAATCAAGGGCATCTGTTACAACAATGCAGTGGACTATTTTGGATTTGAACTTGAGAAAGTATAAACAGAAGTTTTGAATTCCTAATGACATGGAACTTGACATTCTTTATTAGTTAGTATATACTAACTAATAAAGAATGTTAGGAAATTTCTGCTTAATTTTGTCTGGCAGAAGAGAAAGGATGGATTTTGATGGGAACATTTGTGGTTTTTGTAATTGTGGCGGGAATTGCCGGACTTGCAGGATACAGCTTGTACAGAGATAAGAAAAAAGGGAAATGCAGCGGCGGATGCAGCGGCTGTACAGGCGATTGTTCCTGCCAGGAAAAATGAATTGAAATTTAAGGAAAAAATAAGATTCACCTCCTGAGAATATGGTACGATACATATGTATATATTATCATATTGATCTCAGGAGGTATTTGATTTTATGAGAAAAAGGAAAAAACATATCGGGCTTCTGGTTGTGACAGGGGTGTTGGCGATAAGTGCAGGAATATTATATGCAGGACGTCATGTGATTGTAGAGCAGGTGAAAACAAAGGCGGCAGTAGAAATTGGCAAAAAGCTGCTGACAGAGCAGTTTGGCAGTCAGATAACAGTGGGGGGACAGCAGGTAGATGTTGAAAAGATGATAGAAAATATGGATCAGGAGGATGTGGAACAGGTTACAGAAATTGCGGAAAAATATATTTCACCAGAGAACATAAAACAGGCGGCAGACTTGGCGGTCAAGGGGGATATGGAAGGGCTGAAAGCCCTTGCGGGAGAACAGGTGTCTCAGGAAGATATGCAGCAGCTTCAAGGGCTTTATGAGAAGTATAAGGATCAGATACCGTCAAATCTTCCATAAAATTCCAGAAAGGTTTCCAAGTTTCCCACAAAAGTAGGTTGACAGAAATATGGTAATATTTTATAATTTTCTTGATGGTTTTAGGGAAAATACATGATTAATGCACAAAAGAACAGTTGTGGAAATCAGGCGGGGAAGGTGGAGTTACAGATGAGTATTATCAAAGTGAGTGAAGAAAAATGTGTAGGATGCAATGCCTGCGTCAGGGCGTGTCCTGCAAGCGAGGCAAATGTGGCGCAATTAGACGAAATAGGGCAGCTTAGAATTTTCATCAATGATGATAAATGCATCAGATGCGGCGCCTGTATCAAAGCATGTTCCCATGGGGCAAGGTCATTTCAGGATGACATTGACGCTTTTTTAGATGATTTAAAATCTGGAAAACAGATTGCGGTGATTGTTGCGCCGTCTATTAAGATTTCTTTTGACGGGCAATGGCGCCATGTGCTTTATTGGATTCGTGATCATGGCAATGCTAAGATTTATGATGTGGGCTATGGAGCAGATATCTGTACATGGGCGCATCTGCGCTATCTTCGGCAGCATCCAGAGAAAAAGGTGATTTCACAGCCTTGCGCGGCGGTAGTGAATTATGTGCTTTACCATAGGCCGGAACTGATTCCGCACCTTTCTCCTGTACAGAGTCCCATGATGTGCATTGCCATTTATATCCGCAAGGTTTTGGGATTTCGAGGGAAGATTGCAGCTTTATCTCCATGTATTGCTAAGATTGATGAATTTCGGGACACAGGTGTGATTGATTACAATGTCACTATGGAGCATTTGAAGGATTATTTCCGTGAGAATGGAATTACCTTCCCAACGGAAAAGATGTACAGTGAATTTGAATTTGACGGGTGCCAGGGTTGGGAGGGAAATATTTTCCCCAGACCCGGCGGATTGATGAAGAATCTTCTGGTCCATGCCCCTGAAATGGAGATTACCACTTCGGAAGGTACGCAGAGGCTCTATGAAGAACTGGATATCTACCTGCAGCAGAATCCAAAATCACTGCCTGCTGTATTTGATGTATTAAACTGCGAGTACGGATGCAATGGAGGTCCTGCAGTGGGAAAGGACTGCCAGCGGTTTGTGATGAATGATATTATGCATCAGGTGGAGCGCTACAGCAGAAAGCAGCGCAAGGCACATACCACGAAAAAGGGTGTGGATAAGCAATATGAGCAGTTTGATAAGACTCTGAAGCTGGAAGACTATCTGCGCACCTATAAGTCCAAAAAGACGGAGAGTAAGGTTATTACAGAGGCGGATATTGAGCGGGCTTATAAAGCTTTAGGCAAAAATACGGATATGGAGCGTCATTTCGATTGTCATGCCTGTGGTTATAAATCTTGCAGGGAGATGGCAATTGCTCTTGCAAGAGGAATCAATGAGAAAGAAAACTGTTATGAATATATGATGAAAATGATACGTGAAGAGCGGCAGAAAGTATCTGAGGTAAATGAAGAAGTTCTTACGATGAACCATGAATTAATGGAAATTTTCGGCGAGCTATCTCAGAATATTAATAATGTCAGGGAACAGGCAGATGCTATCCGCAATGTGGGTGTTAAAAGTTCCGAGGATATGCAGAATGTTTCTGCACATATGAATGATCTGAAACAATTAAATCAGAATATTCTGGATTCTATGGGAAATATCAATGCAAGTGTGGATAAATATAATGTTATGACGCATGATGTGGAGAAAATTGCAGGCAAGATTAATCTGTTGTCTTTAAATGCTGCCATCGAAGCTGCCAGGGCAGGGGAGGCAGGCAGAGGGTTTGCAGTTGTTGCTACAAATATCCGGGGTTTATCAGACAGTTCCAAGGAATCTGTAGGTAGCGCCAGGGAAAATGATGAAGAAATACATAATGCGATAGAAGAAATCAATGTGGTAGTCAACAGATTTGATACCACCATCGGGGAACTTTTAGTGGCAGTGGAGGAGGCAATTGGCGGAGCCAGGCAGACTTCCGAAAATAGTGAACATATCCAATTATCTATGGAGAAGGTTAGTCACATTGCCGATAAGGTACAAAAGGTGATCCGTGATACAAATAATATTTTAAATTAACAATATTGTTTTTCCTCTGTAAAAAGGACAGTTCGAAATTATATAATGGCGGTGGAGCATAGGCTGCACCGTCATTTCGCTGTTTTGTGCCTCAACTTATGAATTATAAATTTAAAAAAATTAGCGATATTTTGTCACAAAGGCAAAGAATGATTGTCTAATTAAGTAGGAGGTAAAAATCTATGAATAAAAAAACGAATCAGGAATTACAGGCTTTGGTTGACAAAGCCACAGCAGGGGATAAAAAGGCCCTTGAAACACTTATCGCAGGCGTACAGGACATTGTATTTAATTTGTCACTGCGAATGCTTGGGACATTTGCGGATGCGGAGGACGCCACGCAGGATATTTTACTGAAAATGATTACGCATTTATCATCTTTTAAAGGTGAAAGTTCTTTTACGACATGGATATTCCGTATTGCGGTTAATCATTTGAAAAATTACAAAAAGCATATGTTCGCGCATTATCCCCTTAGTTTCGAGTTCTATGGAGATGATATAGTAAACGGGACAGTGGGGGACATTCCAGATTTGACGCAAAATGTGGAAAAAGAGATTCTGGCAGAAGAATTGAAGATGTCCTGTACAAATGTAATGCTGCAATGCCTTGACATGGAAAGCAGATGCATCTTCATATTGGGGACTATGTTTAAAATTGACAGCCGTATTGCGGGGGATATTTTAGAAATAACCCCGGAAGCATATAGGCAGCGGCTTTCCAGAATACGAAGAAAAATGGCAGATTTTCTGGAACAGTATTGTGGAGAATATGGAAGCGGTCAATGCAGGTGCAAGAACAGGGTGAATTATGCAATACAAAATCATAGAATAAATCCGCTTCAGCTTGACTATACGGAAGCTGCGGAAATCCCTATAGAAACGGTACTTGATGTGAAAAACGCTATGGAACATATTGATGGTTTGTCACAAGATTTTTCATTCTGCAAACCCTATCAGTCGCCGGAACGCATAAAACATTTGATACAGGAATTTTTAGATTCTACGCAGTTTTCTATTGTCCAGAACGCATAAAGGGGAGGAGAGATTATGAATACACAGGTAATATTGGATTATTTAACAGCGCTGAGCTTAAATAACAACCGTGAATTTTATCATGCTAACAAGGAAGAGTATAAAAAAGCGAATGCTGAGTTTGAAGGACTATTACAGGCTTTGATGTTGGAAATTGGAACATTTGACAGCAGTGTTTTACATCACAATCCGAAGGATCTAACGTTTAAGATTGTAAGGGATACCCGCTTCAGCCATGACAAATCCCCGTATAATCCGGCATTCCGCGCCCATATTTCTGCAAAAGGCAAACTGCCTGTACCAGTTGGATATTACATCATGATAAAACCTGGCAATGAATCTTTTTTAGGCGGCGGTTTGTTTGCGGACATGTTTAAGGATGCGACAAAAATGATACGGGATTATATCGTACAAAACGGTGAGGAATGGGAAAGAATCATCCATGAGCCAGAGTTTGAACAGCATTTTAAGGTACAGGGAACAGCATTAAAAAATGTTCCGGCAGGATATGACAAAGAGCATCCGCAGGCAGAATATCTGAAATATAAAAGCTGGTATCTGGAATATCCCATAAAAGACGAAGAGCTGAAAGATGCAGATGCATTTCCTGCAAAAGCAGCAGAGTATTTCCGATTAATGAAGCCTCTTAACGATTATCTTAATAAGGCTCTTGCAGACTTCCAGATGCCTACAAGGTAATGAATGATATTTTCAAGTTTGGACGAATCATTGAAGCATGAGTATAAGAGAGAGGATAGCCGCGCATTGGCTGTCCTCTTTTAGAAGTCAGGCGGGGATACCTGTTTAAACAGTATGGTGGGATGCGGATAATCAGCACGTTCCAAGGGTCACTGATCGGTATTGAAGTAGTTTCCACTGGACAGGCAGGTAAATTTTTTTCATTTAGGAGGACGAAACTATGAAGATAGCGGTTATTTGTGCATATGGTAAAGAAGGAACGTTGGTTGTTAAGGAAGCGGTTTTTAGAGTATCAAAAAATTTTTCCCAGGTACAATTCCCGGTAATAGTCTAGTTCATCGGCGATAATTTCATCTAATACCTGCATTCCAAGGACTTCCACAGGAGCTTTGTCGTCAGTAAGAACCAGGTTTCCAGGAGTCCGCTGGGCAAGATTTTCAGATACCGTCTCCATCATATCCTGCAGGGCAGTGTCTGTGAGACTGCCACGGCCTTCCTGGAAGGTTTCCAGGGCGTTTTGATTTTGAAAGGCAAAGACCTCGCAGTTGGTGCCGCCCTGCACAGGCGCCGTGTAGACGTTTGAGAACACGGAACCGATGGTATCACAAAGATAGTCATTGATGGAGTTTTTGGATTTTGATTTCATATTCATGTTCACCACCATAACTCCGGTATCGGTCAGATGCTTTTTTACTTCGGTAAAAAATTCTCTGGAGGACATTTGGAAGGGAATAGTAATATCCTGATAGGCGTCCACCATAATAACGTCATATTTTTTATCCGAAGCGGCAAGATAAGAGCGTCCGTCATAGACAGATACATCTACCGTATCTGGCAGCTCGAAATATTCCGTGGCAAGATTTGATATTTTTTCATCAATTTCCACACCCTCAATGGAAGTGCCAGGAAAATATTCACTGCAGTATTTGGCGAAGGTTCCGGTTCCCAATCCCAGAATCAGAATACTGCCATTCCTGTCCATTTGGGGAATGCCTGCCATAAACGGGGCTGCCAGTGCATAATCATAGTACATGCCTGTGAGTTTTGCATCTTTCATGAGAATAGACTGGACACCAAAAAGAACATTTGTGGAAAGGATGACGGAACGCTCTGTCTCCTTCACCTGCAGGTAATTATAAATGGATTCATCCTCCAGTGTAATGTCGCCTTCCCAGAACGCAAAGCTGAATGAGGAGGAGGACAGCCCCAGAATCAGAATCAATGCCAGGGTAAGGGCGCACTTTACCAATTTTTTCTTTTTTGCCGCAAAATAGACAATGCTTATGGCAGCAAGCACGCCAGAAAAAATCAAAAAGGTTATGGCGGTGCCCACAGCAGGAATGGTTACAAAGGTGGGAAGGAAGGTTCCGATAATGCTGCCGATGGTGTTTAAAGCGCCAAGTTCCCCCACTGTTTTCCCATTGTCATCCAGACTGCTGACAGAGTATTTCACCAGCGAAGGCGTGACTGTGCCCAGAAGTACACAGGGAAAGGCAAATACGGCGAGGCAGGCAAAGAGGGCTGCCCAGACCAGGAAATTTTTGGTGATGAACACTGCCAGAAGCAGTGAAATTCCTGCAATCAGATATCGTCCAATAAAGGGAATCAGGGCAATCCATACAGCGGCCAAAAGCAGTCTGCCATAAAGCCTGTCCGGAGAAGGATTCTTGTCGGCTATCCTTCCGCCCCATACATTTCCAAGAGCCATGGCAATCATAATCACCCCGATGATAACCGTCCAGACAATCTGTGAGGAGCTGAAATAGGGAGCCATCAGGCGGCTTGCGCCTAATTCCACTGCCATCACAGACATTCCGGCAAAAAATTCTGTGATATACAGAAAGTATTTGTTTTGTAAAATGTTTTTCTTCATAATCCAATAAGCCAGCCTTTCTTAAATATTTAATTCATTCTAACATAGGAAGAAATAAAAAAACAGAAAAATTTTTATATGGATGAATAAAAGAAAAAAAAACGTCAATAATAGTACTAACCGAAAGAACAAAGCCCCCACTTGTTACTTTCGGGGAAGTGATACACTTTGAACCAAAGATAAGGTTAAATACTTATCCTCCCCTTTTTGAAATCCCCACAGGCAGCGGCGGCGCTGGATGTGGGGATTTTTTATATGCAAATTTGAAGAATTTTGGGTATACGAAAAAAATGTTTTGAAAAACTCTGGGAAATGAGTTATACTATGAAATATGTGTAAAATGAAAACAAGATATAGAATAGTAACGAAGGATGGGAATTGATATGGCATTATTAGAACAGTGGAGAAGTGTTGCGTATAATAAGGAAGCCGACAGAGGTGAGATTCAGCGGTTCTGGCAGAGATATTTCATGTTGGAAAAGGGTGTTTATGAACAATTGCTGGAGAATCCAGAGGAAGCGGTGGAAGGAACTGTAAAGGAACTGGCAGAAAAGTACGATTTATCCTTATTAGAAATGGCTGGATTCCTGGATGGGATCAATGAGAGCCTGATAGAAGAAAACCCTATCGAAGAGATGCAGGAGGATACCAGGGTCAGTCTTGCATTTGATAAGGAAAAACTCTATAAGAATATGGTTGACGCCAAGGCGGACTGGCTTTATGAGCTGCCTCAGTGGGAGAAGATATATGATGAAGATACCCGCCATAGGCTGTATCTGGAACAGAAAAAGTCCGGTACGGTGATCAAAGAGCAGAAGATCTATCCCAATGATCCATGCCCTTGCGGAAGCGGTAAGAAGTACAAGAAATGCTGTGGAAGAAATTAATTAATTTCCTCTTTACAGAATGGAAGAAAGAGATTACAATAGTTACGTAATAGAAGAAAAAGCGTTGATAAGAAGAGTACGCTGTGGAATGCTGGATGCCCTGCAGGAATCAAGGTGCAGGCATGAGCAGAGAGAACCGCCAAGGGACAGAACAGTCCCAGTGCTGGAAGCGGTTTGGCAGGAAGCAGCCGAAGACCACCTTGGAGCGGCTTTTATACAGCACGGTGACTCCGTTATCGTCAAATGAGAGGTTTTGTCCCGAAGGGGACAGGACAAGCAGGGTGGAACCGCGTATAGAACGTCCCATGCATTGCCGCTGGCAGTGCATGGGATTTTTATATCATAAACCAATGTTTTCGTTTCTTGTGATAAAAATATGCGTTTTGTCCGCTTTATTTAGAAAGGAGAATCATACGATGAAGATTACATTAAAAGACGGCTCCATCAAGGAGTATGGAGAAGCAAAGAGCATTTATGACATTGCATTGGAACTCAGCGGAGGACTGGCAAGATCAGCCTGCGCGGGAGAAGTGGATGGCCAGGTTCTGGATTTGCGGACGGTTCTGGATTCTGACTGTGAATTAAATATTTTAACCCAGAAGGATATAGAAGGAATCCGTACCGTCCGCCATACTTGTTCCCACGTGCTTGCTGAAGCAGTGAAACGGCTGTTTCCCAATGCCAAGCTTGCCATTGGACCGTCTATTGACGAAGGATTTTATTATGACTTTGAGGCTGAGCCTTTTTCCAGGGAGGACCTTGACAAACTGGAAAAAGAAATGAAAAAAATAATAAAGGAAGGAAACCGCCTTGAGAAATTTACCCTTCCAAGAGCAGAGGCGATCCAGTTCATGGAGGAGCGTCAAGAGCCTTATAAGGTGGAACTGATCCGAGAACTGCCAGAAGATACAGAGATATCTTTTTATAAACAGGGAGATGGATTTACAGATCTGTGCGCAGGTCCCCATTTGATGAGTACCAAATCCATCAAAGCTTTTAAATTAATTTCTTCTTCCATGGCATATTGGCGGGGAGATTCCAATAAGGCGCAGCTTCAGAGAATTTACGGCACGGCATTTGCGGCAAAAGACGAATTAAATGAATATCTGGAGCATTTGGAGGATATCAAAAAACGCGATCACAATAAGCTGGGCAGAGAAATGAAGCTGTTTACAACAGTGGATGTGATTGGCCAGGGACTTCCGCTGCTCATGCCCAGGGGAGCCAAAATGATCCAGACTATGCAGCGCTGGATTGAGGATTTGGAGGACAATGAATGGGGTTATATCCGCACAAAGACTCCTCTGATGGCAAAATCTGATCTGTATAAAATTTCCGGCCATTGGGATCATTATACCGACGGCATGTTTGTGCTGGGGGATGAGGAGAAAGACAAAGAAGTGCTTGCTTTGCGCCCTATGACCTGTCCATTCCAGTATTATGTATATAAGGCTGAGCAGCATTCGTACCGGGATCTTCCGCTGCGCTATAGTGAGACATCTACTTTGTTCCGCAATGAAGACTCCGGGGAAATGCACGGACTTACCAGGGTACGCCAGTTTACTATTTCCGAAGGACATTTAATTGTTCGTCCAGACCAGATGGTAGAAGAATTTAAAAAGTGTATTGCTCTGGCTAAACATTGTCTTTCTACCCTGGGCGTGGAAGAGGATGTGACTTATCATCTGTCAAAATGGGATCCGGAAAACCGGGAAAAATATATAGGGGAACCGGAAGTTTGGGAAGAGACCCAGCAGCATATGCGGGAAATTATGGATGAACTGAACATCCGGTATACGGAGGATGTGGGGGAAGCAGCTTTCTATGGACCCAAAATTGATATTAATACCAAAAATGTCTATGGCAAAGAAGATACTATGATAACAATCCAATGGGATGCACTGCTGGCAGAACAGTTTGACATGTACTACATTGATCAGAATGGCGATAAGGTACGTCCGTATATCATTCACAGAACCTCTATGGGATGTTATGAGCGCACACTTGCATGGCTGATTGAAAAATATGCAGGCAAATTCCCAACCTGGCTGTGCCCGGAACAGGTGCGGGTGCTCCCAATTTCAGATAAATATGAAGCATATGCGGCTGAAGTGGAAAAAGAGTTAAAGGCAAATGGGATTCTTTGTACTGTGGATAACCGTTCTGAAAAAATTGGCTATAAGATCCGCGAAGCGCGTCTGGATAAAATTCCCTATATGCTGGTGGTGGGCCAGCAGGAAGAGGAAGATCATACCGTTTCTGTCAGAAGCCGTTTTGCAGGGGATGAAGGCGTAAAATCCCTGGATGTATTCATAGCTCAGATCAGTAAGGAGATCCGCACCAAGGAGATCCGCGGAGAGGAAGTTCAGGAAGGGCAGAAAAAATAATTCAGTAGACATTTGTAAAAAGCAGCTCTAATAGAAGATACAGCAAGGAACATCAACATCTCTTTTATTTTTCAAAAAAATGGATTGGCGGTCAATGAATAAATTATTTCAGATTCTCTGATACTAACAAAGCAGACAAAACAGGATTGTTTTGTCTGCTTTATCAATAGCGTCTGCTGAAAAAGAGCAGGGAAAGGAGAATTTAAAATGACACGTTTAAAATGTTCTGTAAAAAATTGTATGTATAACGAAGATAAGCTTTGCGCTAAGAGCGACATTATGGTAGGAGGGCAGGACGCTTCCAAGCCCAATGAGACACGCTGCGACAGTTTCCGTGAGAGAACTGACAGTATGACAAATTCTGTGGGCAGTGCAAGAGAGGAAACCAGTGTGGGCTGCCATGCCGAGAACTGCCGTTTCAACCAGGACTGCAAATGCCAGGCGGAAGAAATTGGCATTGCAGGCAGCAATGCATGCTGCTGCTCTGAGACAGAGTGTGCAAGCTTTGACTGTCAGTGCAAGTAAGTGTGCATGAATAAAAAACACTTGTAATTTTCGGATGCAGGAAGTAGAATAGATCTGGAACAATTAATTTCAGTGTTCTGCTTACTGCCTTTAGCAGGATCAGAACAGAATATAAACGCAGTATTTGCGTTTTTCTGGAGGTAATCATGCGGAAGAAATCTCATATATCATTAGCGAAGTATCTTGTAAACAGCCTGGACGAACAGGAATTGGTGAAGCATAAGAAGGCATTTTATCTTGGAAGTATACTGCCGGACTGCAAGCCGTCGTTCCTAACAGTAAGGCACGAGATAGAAGGAACTTTCCCCAAACTTCAAGAGGATTTGAAGCAATTACTGGAACGTCAGCGTTTGTCTCAGATTAACATGCGGGTGTTTTACCGGAATTTGGGAGAAGTACTCCATTATATCGCAGATTATTTTACGTTTCCGCATAATTCCCATTATATGGGAAATCTCAAGGATCACTGTATGTATGAGAAAAAACTGAAAACCAGTTTAAAAGATTATATTCAAAGCGGAGAGGCTGAGAAAAACCGGGCGCTGATCCGCAGGTCTGTAAAGAATCTAAACAGTGTGGAAGCCATATGCGCTTTTGTGAAGAACGCCCATGATTCATATGTCAAATTAAAGAATACGGTGGAAGGAGATTGCCGTCAAATTGTGTCGCTTTGTCAACAAGTGGCGGAAGCTGTTATTTCCCTGGTACAAAGAGAAAATGCGATGAATCCGGCCGTTGCGTGAATCATGGATAAAATGTAAATTGTCGACAAAAAGTATTTCTTGTCGAAATGTCGTGTAAAAAAATGACGATTTTCGTTTGCCTTTTTTCCCGAAAAGGAATACAATAATGTTGCGGGGAGAAGGAGCGGTAACAATGGAATATTTGCAGGAGCTGCAAAGCGAAATCGAGAAAGTACGAAACGAGTTGAATGTAGCTGCTGAACAGGATATCCAGACCGGGGAATGTTATCAGACCAGTATCCGGCTGGATCAACTGATTGAGGACTACATGCAGTATACAAAAGATAAAGTCCACTACCGCAATTGTTGGTGAAATAAGATGGCAAAAGACCAGGTCTTGTTTGAAAATTGAGGATGGAATAAGAAAAACAGCATATAGGAATCAGAAAAAGAGTCTTGGAAACAAGGCTCTTTTTTGATTCCCTAGCTGAATTTTTCTGGAGAGAACCTTTGGCGGTTTTAAAGCCCCATTGCAGCAAAAGTTTGGAAAAATACCACAATATGTGTTGGTAAAACAGCGCATTGCCACAAGATATATATGTTTTTGTATTGAATATAAGACAAATTTGCTATTGCATTTTTATAGGTAATAAGCTAAAATGTATGAAAGTGGAGAGAAGTGGTGGAAAAGGGGCTGAAAGGGGTTGAAGTGGTGGATAACATGGAATAATCCGCCGCAGCCCATGCGTTAGAAGGTGATTTCATGTTCATGGGAGAATACAATCACACAGTCGATACAAAGGGCAGACTGATAGTTCCTTCTAAATTCAGAGAATCTCTGGGTGAAGAGTTTGTTATTACAAAGGGACTGGATGGATGCTTGTTTGTGTATTCTTCAGATGAATGGAAAGTCATTGAGACAAAGTTCCGTGAAGTATCACAATTCTCCAAAGAAGCCCGTAAGTTTGCAAGATTTTTCTTTGCAGGGGCGGCGGCCTGTGAAGTAGACAAGCAGGGGCGCGTACTTCTTCCGGCAAATTTACGTGAATTTGCTGGGATTGAGAAAGAGGTCGTACTGGCAGGTGTGTTGAATCACATTGAAATCTGGAGCAAAGACAGATGGCAGGAGACCAGTGAGTATGATGATGTGGAGGAGATTGCAGAGCATATGGCGAGTATGGGGCTTATTATTTAATCGCTCATACTGCAGCTTTTAATACCGCTTTCAAAAGAGGGTGAAAAGTGCTTATGGCCGCAGAACGGCAGGAAGGGGACAGCCATGGAATTCAAGCATAAATCAGTGCTTTTAAGGGAAACAATAGAACATCTGAATATCAAGCCAGATGGGATTTATGTGGATGGCACCCTGGGCGGCGGCGGACATGCTTATGAGGTATGCAAACGTTTGTCTTCCAAGGGAAGGTTTATTGGAATCGATCAGGACGAAGATGCAGTCAAAGCCGCATCCAGAAGGCTGTCAGAGTTTGAAGACAGAGTAAGGATCATAAGAAGCAATTACTGTAAAATGCGGGAGGCATTGGCAGAGATTGGAATATACAAGATAGATGGAGTAATACTGGATTTGGGTGTTTCGTCTTATCAATTAGACGATCCAGGCAGAGGATTTACCTATCGGGTGGAGGATGCTCCCTTGGATATGCGGATGGACCAAAGGCAGCATTTTACAGCTAAAGATTTGCTTAATACATATAGTGAAATGGATCTGTATCGGATCATCCGCGATTACGGGGAAGATAAATTTGCCAAAAATATTGCCAAGCACATTGTGGCGGCAAGAAAAGAGAAAGAGATAGAGACTACAGGAGAATTGACAGAGATTATCAAAAGGGCAATTCCTGCAAAAGTGCGGATGAATGGAGGACATCCAGCAAAGCGTACATTTCAGGCAATACGCATTGAGTTAAACCGGGAACTGGAAGTGCTGCAGGATTCTCTGGAGGATATCATAGAACTGCTGAATCCAGGAGGAAGGCTGTGTATTATTACGTTTCATTCCCTGGAAGACCGGATTGTAAAAAATATTTTTAAGAAAAGCGAACAGCCGTGCACATGTCCAAAAGAATTTCCGGTGTGTGTCTGCGGCAGGAAATCATTAGGGAGAGTCATAACCAGGAAGCCTGTAATACCTTCAGAAGAAGAGGTTGTGTACAATTCCCGTTCTAAGAGTGCGAAACTCAGGGTATTTGAGCGAATATAGCCATATCTAATCAGAATGACAAAAAGGAGCAGAGCTAAAAATATGAGACAACAGGAAAATCGAGCATACCAGGAGAGAAGAGCAAGTTATATAGATGGAAATACCGTGAGAAGGGTTCAGGCGGAACCAGAGCCAAGGCGGCGCAGCAGAGAAGTACATGAAGAATACATTCAGAAGCAGAAGGAAGAGAAAGAGCGCAGGCAGCGTCAGAAAAGCGCCAGGGCTGCGGCGCGCAGGAATCGGGAACAGGCTCTTCTAATGAGCCCTGGGTATGTGGTGTTTTTAGCGGCGGCCATGTTTCTTCTGTCTGGGGTGTTTGGCTGCTATCTGTATCTGCAGTCTCAATTAAATAATTATTTGAAGAGCGTGACAGCTATAGAAGCGAATGTGCTGAACCTGAAAAATGATAACGATGCTTTACAGAAAAAAATATATTCTTCCGTTGACTTGGATGCTGTACGCAGGAGAGCAATGGAGGAACTTGGCATGGTATATCCCAGCGAGAATCAGATTCAGTATTTTGAAGTGAAAGAAGACGATTACATGAATCAATATGAGGATATTCCAGAAAGGTGATAGAAGATTAGTGAGCAAAAAACATAGACGCCCAAGGAGAAGGGGGCCTGCAAGATTTTCCAGAGCTATGAAAAAGAAGCTGATCATGGTATTTACCATGATTGTAGTAATGTCAGGAGGTCTTGTGGCAAGGCTGGTATATATTGACCAGGTGAAAGGGGAGGAATATGAGAAGCAGGTGCTGAGCCAGCAGAGTTATGGAAATCAGAGCATCCCTTACCAGCGGGGAGAAATTTTGGATACAAAAGGAAGCATTTTAGCAACCAGTGTGGACGTATATAATCTGATTTTAGATTGCAAATTAATTAATGAAGAAAAAAAATATGTGGAGCCTACCATTGCGGCTTTGGTAAAATGTTTCCCGGATATTACGGAAGAGGAAGTAAGAACGGCGCTGGCAGAACAGCCAGAAAGCCGTTATTGTAGTCTGCGTAAAAAACTTCCCTATCAGGACATTGAGGGGTTTCAAAAACTGCAGGCAGAGACGGATGACAAAAATAAGAAAGTAAATCCCAACGTACAGGGCGTATGGTTTGAAAAAGAATACAAGAGAGTGTATCCCTACAATAGTCTTGCCAGCAAGGTTTTAGGTTTTACTACTTCTGGCAATGAGGGGATTGGGGGATTGGAAGATTATTATAACGAAACTTTAAATGGAATAGACGGCAGGCAGTATGGATATCTGAATACTGATAATAATGTGGAAAAGACCATAAAGCAGCCTGTCAACGGCAACAGCCTGGTAACTACCATAGACTTAAATGTCCAGAACGTGATTGAAGAGAAAATTGCACGATTTCAGGAGCAGTACCGGAATAAAGAGACGGAAGGAGCCGGGAGCCAGCATACAGGTGTGCTGGTGATGAATCCGCAGAATGGTGAGATTCTTGCGATGTCTGACAATTTCACCTATGATCTCAACAATCCATGGGACTTGACTAATTACTGTACGCCGGAAGAGATCGCTGGATTTACAGAAGAGGACAGACTGGACAAGCTGAATGCGATCTGGCAGAATTTCTGCATTACCTATACCTATGAGCCAGGATCTACAGCAAAACCTTTTACTGTGGCTACAGGTCTGGAAACAGGCAAAATTAAAGATGCCTATTATTGTGATGGCGTGGAGAAGATTGGCGGCTATGATATTAAATGCATCAACCGTTCTGGCCATGGAATGGAAAGTACAGAAAAAGCGGTGATGGATTCCTGCAATGATTCCATGATGCAGATGGCTGCAGATATTGGCAAAGAAGATTTCTATAAGTATCAGAATATATTTAATTTTGGACTGCGCACCAACATTGATTTGCCGGGAGAGACCAGGACAGACGGGTTAATTTACACTGTGGAAAATACCAATGCAACATCTCTTGCAACCAACTCGTTCGGGCAGAATTTTAATGTTACCATGGTTCAGCTTGCCAGTGCATTTTGTTCCCTGATCAACGGAGGCTATTATTATCAGCCCCATTTGGTGAAAAAAATTGTAGATGGGAACGGCAATACAGTAGAAACGATAGAGACAACTCCTTTGAAACAGACCATTTCCAAACAGACCAGTGATTTGCTGAAAGGATATTTGTATAAGACAGTATCAGAGGGGACAGGAAAAAGAGCCAAAGTGCCGGGGTATTCTATGGGAGGAAAAACCGGAACTGCTGAAAAGGGAAACCGTGACGACGATAAATACGTGGTATCCTTTATTGGATTTGCACCGGTAGAGACCCCTCAGGTGCTGGTTTATGTAGTAATTGATGAGGCAAATGTTTCTTTGGAAGATCAGAGCAGCGCTCTTGCCTCTGAATTGGCAAAGAGTATTTTTACAGAGATTCTTCCTTATATTAATGTATTCCAGGATGAAGAAGTGGTAACGCCTGGAGATGGGACAGCCCAGGGAATTGAAAATGAACCTCAGCAGGAAGGTCTTCCAGAAGGAACGCCCAATGCCATGCCGGACGGCGGGGACGGAACTTCTCAGGAACCCGAAGATCTGGCGGACAGAATAGACCCAGAGGTGGAAATACCTGAGTGATACATATAGCAAAAGTCATAAAAAGTACATAACCTCATAAAAATCGTAATAGATTGTAGTAACAGCTTTTATGAGGTTTTTGAATGATAAGAAATAAAACCTATAATCGAAAGAAAATATTAATTATCTTCACAGCAATTACGCTGGTTTTGGCGCTGCTGGCGGGGAGACTGGTCTATCTTATGATATTCTGTTCCGAATATTATGGGAAAAAGGCGGAGGATTTACATGAGAGGGAACGGGACATCAAAGCTGCAAGAGGGAAAATTATTGATGCCTCTGGGACGGTACTTGCCACGAACCGGACGGTTTGTACAATTTCTGTGATTCACAGCCAGGTCAAAGACCCGGAAAAAGTCATTGCAGTATTGACAAAAGAACTGGATATGGAGGAGGAAACTGTTCGGAAGCGTGTGGAGAAGGTAAGTTCCATAGAGAGAGTAAAGTCCAATGTGGATAAGGAGACTGGTGATAAAATCCGTAATTACAGGCTTGGGGGAGTGAAAGTGGATGAAGATTATAAGCGTTATTATCCCTATGATACTCTTGCCTCTAAAGTACTGGGATTTACTGGAGGAGATAATCAAGGAATTATTGGTTTAGAGGTTATCTATGAAGATTTTTTAAAAGGGACAAATGGAAAAATCCTCACATTGACGGATGCAAGGGGTGTGGAAATTGAAAATGCCGGAGAACGGCGGCAGGAGCCCGTAGACGGGAATAACCTGCATATCAGCCTGGATTACAATATACAGATGTACTGCGAACAAGCCGCCAAAAAAGTTAAGGAAGCGAAATCAGCGGACAGTGTGTCAGTCATAGTGATGAATCCTCAGAATGGTGAGATCATGGCTATGGTAAATGTTCCAGAGTTTCATTTGAACGATCCCTTTACTCTGGTAACAGAGCCAGAGCAGGAATCGAAGGAAGAGGAACAGGAAAGCCAGGAGACTGTCGCCCAGAACAAAGACAATACCCAGGATCTTTTAAACCAGATGTGGAGGAACCAATGCATTAATGATACGTATGAACCAGGTTCGGTATTTAAAATTATTACAGCGGCTTCGGCATTTGAGGAAGGCGTGGTAAGCTTAAAAGACAGTTTTTTCTGTCCTGGATATAAAATGGTGGAGGATAGGAGAATCCACTGCCATAAACGTACGGGACATGGCGCGGAAGATTTTACACAGGGAATTATGAATTCTTGCAACCCCGTGTTTATCGAATTGGGAATGCGTCTTGGCACAGACAATTTTTATAAATATTTTAAGCAGTTTGGGCTTTTGGACCGCACAGAAATTGACCTGCCGGGAGAAGCCATGACGATTATGCACAATAAGAAAAATGTAGGTCCGGTGGAACTTGCCACAGTTTCATTTGGACAGTCCTTCCAGATTACGCCGATTCAGCTTGCCACTACAGTATCTTCTCTTGTTAATGGAGGGAATCGGATCACACCGCATTTTGGGGTTTCTGTGAAAAATGATCAAGGAGAATTGGTAGAAACATTACAGTATCCGGTGCGGCAGGGGATTGTCAGCGGCGAAACTTCCAAAACACTGCGGAATGTGCTGGAAAAAGTGGTTTCAGAGGGAAGCGGGAAGAATGCCAAAATTGAGGGTTTTTCCATTGGCGGAAAAACAGCCACTTCCCAGACACTGCCAAGAAGCGCGAATAAATATATTTCTTCTTTTTTGGGCTTTGCACCGGCAGAAAATCCACAGGTGCTTGCCTTAACCATCATTAACAATCCACAGGGAATTTATTATGGAGGAACCATTGCGGCGCCTGTGGTAAAGGAAATTTTTTCCAATATTCTTCCTTATCTGGGAATCGAACGGGATGAAACTGCGCTAATACAGGAGGAAAATTCAGAACAGGAAAATCCTGGAACGACGGAGTAGATCTTGCCGGCTTTTCTTGTAAGGGTTGACGGAACACGTAAGGAATGGCATACTATAGTATGATATAAATAAGATACAAAGCATAAAACAGTGTAGAAACAAAGAGGTGTAAACATGTCACAGCAAATAATAATTCCAGTATTGATTGCATTTGCAATTACAGCAGTGTTAGGTCCAGTGGTGATTCCGATCTTAAGAAGATTAAAAGTAGGGCAGACAGAACGGGAGGAATTGAAATCTCATTTAAAGAAAGAGGGAACGCCCACCATGGGAGGTTTGATGATTCTGGCAGGAATCACCATTACTTCTGTTATTTATATGGGAGACTATCCGGCAATTATGCCAATTTTGTTTGTTACCGTGGGATATGGCATCATCGGTTTTTTGGATGATTATCTGAAAGTAGTACTGCGCAGGTCAGACGGTCTGCTGCCCTGGCAGAAAATGCTGGGACAGATTCTTGTTACTGGAGTGTTTATTTTCTACATGGTTCAATATACAGATATTTCTTCTAAGATGCTGATTCCGTTTACGGGAGGGTTTGAACGCGGGATCTATCTGGATTTGGGATGGCTTGCAATTCCAGTAATGTTTTTAGCAATCATCGGAACCGTAAATGGAGCGAATTTCACAGACGGCCTGGATGGCCTTGCATCCAGCGTTACCGTATTAATTGCCACCTTTTTTTCGGTAGTTGCCATTGGAACAGGGAGCGGTATCGAGCCCATTACCTGTGCAGTGGTTGGAGCATTGTTGGGATTTTTATTGTTCAATGTGTATCCGGCAAGTGTTTTTATGGGAGATACAGGATCTCTTGCATTGGGTGGATTTGTAGCCTCTACAGCATATATGCTGCAAATGCCGATTTTTATTTTAATTGTTGCAATGATTTATTGGGTGGAACTGCTGTCTGTCATGATTCAGGTCACATATTTTAAAAAGACAGGGGGAAAGCGGATTTTCCGTATGGCGCCCATCCACCATCATTTTGAGCTGGGAGGCTGGTCAGAAACAAGGGTAGTAGCAGTATTTTCTATTATCACGGCTGTCTTATGTCTTGTGGGCCTGATGGCATTATGAGAATAGGAGGAAGAACGTTGAATCTGGAAGGGAAAAAATTCTTGGTGTTTGGAACCGGACTCAGCGGCATAGCCGCTGCGGAGCTTTTAATTGGGCATGATTTTCCGGTGATTTTATATGATGGAAATGAGAAGTTGTCAGAATCAGACATCAGACGGAAGTCTGCTGTTCTGAATGAGACGGAGATTATTCTGGGTACATTGCCCAAGCATGTGCTTTGCGGCTGTGATATTGCTGTTTTAAGTCCTGGAGTTCCTACGGATCTTCCGGTGGTAGAGACAATGCGCCGCCAGGGATTGGAAATCTGGGGGGAGATTGAACTTGCCTATGCATTTGAACAAGGCAGTGTCCTTGCTATCACAGGTACCAATGGCAAGACCACTACAACTTCTCTTCTGGGAGCCATTATGGAACATGCAGTCTCTAAGGTAAAAGTTGTTGGAAATATTGGAATACCTTATACCAGTGTTGTGTCAGATACAGAAAAAGATTCAGTGACAGTGGCAGAAATCAGCAGCTTTCAGTTAGAAACGATACATAATTTTTGTCCGCAGATTTCTGCGATATTGAATATTACGCCGGATCATCTGAATCGCCATCACACCATGGAGAATTACCAGAAGGCAAAAATGCAGATTACCAGGAACCAGGGCAGGGAGCATATTTGTGTGCTGAATTATGAGGATAAGGTGCTGCGGGAGTTTTCAGAAGTAGTAAAGGCACAGGTGGTATTTTTCAGCAGCCGCAGGAGGCTTGAGGAAGGAATTTATCTGGACAGCGATGAAATTGTCTGGGCATGGAACAAGCAGCGGGAATGTGTCTGTAATGTGAGGGAACTGAAACTGATTGGCCGGCATAATTATGAAAATGTTATGGCGGCTGTGGCAATGGCGTTGACATTTGGGGTTTCTATGGAAAAAATCCGTGAGGTTCTGGTTCGCTTTACCGCAGTTCCGCATAGAATAGAATATGTGGTGACAAAACGGGGCGTTCGTTTCTATAATGATTCAAAAGGAACGAATCCGGATGCGGCAATCCAGGCAATCCGCGCCATGGAGTGGCCTACACTGCTGATTGGCGGGGGATATGATAAAGATTCATCCTATGAAGAATGGGTTAATGCGTTCGACGGCAAAGTAAAGAAACTGGTTCTTTTGGGAGCTACCAGGGAAAAGATTAGAGATGCGGCGTTAAGCCAGGGCTATCCCGGGGAACATATTATTCTGGTGGAGAGCCTGAGAGAGGCAGTAGATATCTGTTATGATAATGCTAAGGAAGGGGATGCTGTTTTATTGTCCCCAGCGTGTGCAAGCTGGGGAATGTTTGAAAATTATGAACAGAGAGGAGAACTGTTTAAAGAAATGGCGAGAGCGCTGCGGGAGTAATTTTTGCAAATAAATATAGAGGTGCTGATATGATCAGAGAGGAAAGGACTGACAAAAGACAAAGAAATTTCCGCTATTTTGACTATAGTCTGCTGATTATCGTATTGTTTATGGTATGTTTTGGACTTGTGATTTTATACAGCACAAGTTCCTATAATGGACAGGTCAAATTTCAGGATAGCGCCTACTATTTGAAAAAGCAGCTTTTTGCAGATATACTTGGAATTGCGGTAATGGCATTTGTTGCACAAATTGATTACCGTGTCTGGAAGAATTTTTGGTTTATTGCCTATGCAGGGGCATTCGGAATGTGTACCCTGGTATTGTTTGTGGGACAGGAATTAAACGGAGCGAAACGATGGCTGAAATTAGGGCCGGTAAGCTTTCAGCCGTCAGAGATGGCAAAGGTAGCGATTATTATTTTTTTAGCCACAATTATCAATAAGATGCCCAAACAGATGGGGAAATTTACGTCATTGATCAAGGTGATGCTGCTGGTAATGCCTATGGTGGTAATTGTAGCGTCAGAAAATTTAAGTACGGCAATTATTATTCTGGGTATCGCTATCTGCCTGGTATTCGTTTCCAGCCCAAAATATATGCAGTTTATTGTAATGGGAGGGGTAGTGCTTGCCTTTGGAACCGCGTTTATCATGCTGGAATCTTACCGTGCCGAGCGTCTTAAAATTTGGCTGGAACCAGAAAAATATGAAAAAGGATATCAGACGCTTCAGGGGCTGTACGCCATTGGTTCCGGGGGACTCTTTGGAAAAGGGCTGGGATCGAGTATGCAGAAGCTGGGGTTTGTGCCGGAAGCGCAGAATGATATGATATATTCTATTATCTGTGAGGAATTGGGACTGTTCGGCGCAATATCCGTGATCTTATTATTTTTGATACTGATCTGGCGTTTTATGGTGATTGCCAATAATGCGCAGGATTTGTATGGAGCGCTGATTGTAACCGGAGTGCTTGCGCATATTGCCATTCAGGTTATATTAAATATAGCAGTAGTAACCAATACCATACCCAATACTGGAATTTCCCTGCCGTTTATCAGTTATGGCGGAACTTCTGTGGCATTTCTGCTGGCGGAAATTGGTTTGGTTCTAAGCGTATCAAGGGGGATACGGCTGGAGGAATAGGATATGAGAAAAGAAAGAAGAAGACGGAAGAAAAAATGGAAAATAGCAGGGCTGCTCTTTCTTTTCTTCCTGCTGTTTTTATCGGTAGGGGCACTGATTGTTTTCAAGGTATTTACAGTAGAAAAAGTAGCGGTTACAGGAACGGAACGCTATTCAGATGAAGTGATAGAAAATTGGCTGCTGGATGATGAGAATTCCTGGAACAGCCTGTATGTGTATTTCCGGTATAAATTTGAAGAACCAAAAGAGCTTCCTTTTGTGGAGACGGCGAAAGTTACTCTGAAATCCCCGCATACCTTGAAGATAGAAGTATTTGATAAAATACTGCTGGGCAGAGTTTACATAAATACACTGGGACAATATGCTTATTTTGATAAGGATGGAGTTGTGGTGGAAATGTCCTCAGAAGTGATTGAACATGTTCCCAAAATCAATGGTCTTGATGTGGAAAAGATAGTGTTAAATGAAAAGCTTCCAATTAAGGGCAAAAGTGTTTTAAAAAATCTGCTGACCCTTACCCAGGTGCTGAAAAAGTATGAATTGATACCAGACAGCATCAAGTACGGGGAAGAGGGAAATTATACACTCAAATATGGCAAAATTTCAGTGGCATTGGGACAGGCACAGAACTTTAATAAGAAAATTGTAAGGCTTTCTTATATTATGCCTAAGCTGGACGGAGAAAAAGGCGTTCTGCATTTGGAGAGCTGGACGGAGAATACGACAGACATTACTTTTGAGAGATCTGGGTAAGTTTTTTGCATAGAAAATGCTTTCAAATTTCCTGGTACGTAAAAAAAAATGTGAAATTGAAAAGTTTTTATTGATTAATTTGCCAAAAAACTATACTATAGTATACAGGAGTTTAAACTATGGCAAGTGTGCGGCGTTCACAGCGCTTTTACCACATGAATTGCAATTAAGATATATGAGAAAGAATTAAAAGTTCAGATAGAGAATAAAAGGAGGAAGAACCTTGCTTGAGATTATGACAAACGAAGCAGAGTCCAGTGCCAAGATTATTGTAATTGGTGTAGGAGGCGCCGGAAACAATGCAGTAAATAGAATGATAGATGAGAATATCGGCGGTGTTGAGTTTATTGGAATTAATACAGATAAGCAGGCATTGGCTCTATGTAAGGCTCCAACACTGGTTCAGATCGGTGAGAAGCTGACGAAGGGTCTGGGAGCCGGAGCCCAGCCGGAAATTGGCCAGAAGGCGGCAGAAGAGAATGTTGAAGAGCTGAGCTCAGAGATTAAAGGTGCGGATATGGTGTTTGTTACCTGCGGAATGGGCGGTGGGACCGGAACCGGAGCAGCTCCTGTAATTGCGCGCATTGCAAAGGAAATGGGGATACTGACGGTTGGTGTTGTTACAAAGCCTTTTAAGTTTGAGGCAAAGGCACGTATGACAAACGCTTTGGGAGGCATTGAACGGCTGAAAGAAAGCGTCGATACTTTGATTGTTATACCGAATGATAAGCTTCTGGAAATTGTGGACAGAAGGACCACTATGCCGGATGCTCTGAAGAAAGCGGATGAGGTTCTGCAGCAGGCGGTGCAGGGAATTACGGATCTTATTAATGTACCAGCTTTGATTAATCTGGATTTTGCAGATGTTCAGACAGTTATGAAAGATAAGGGAATGGCACATATCGGCATTGGTTCTGCTGCAGGTGACGATAAAGCAATAGAAGCTGTGAAGACAGCGGTGGCAAGCCCTCTTCTGGAGACTACGATTACAGGAGCTTCCCATGTTATTATTAATATTTCAGGTGATATTTCCCTTATGGATGCCAATGACGCGGCCAGCTATGTGCAGGATCTGGCAGGAGATAATGCGAATATTATTTTTGGCGCTAAATTTGATGAGAAGATGGCGGACGCAGCAATTATTACAGTGATTGCAACAGGATTGGAGAGCAGTGCGGCAGCTTCTCCAAAAGTTATGCCGAATATGAAGTATGCCCAGGGCGGGGCATCCAGACCAGGCGCAGCGATGGGAAGACCGGCAGGAGGCTTGGGAATGGGGACATCAGCCCGACCAGCCAGTTCTTTTGGCGCTGGCACAGCAACGCCAAAGACCACGGGAAGCAGCCTTGGCGTAACGCCTGGCAGTATGGGAATCCAGAGACCAAGGAAGCCGGAGAGCAGTGTGCCGGAACGTGATATTAAGATTCCGGAATTTTTGAAAAATACAAGGAAATAATTTTTACATAGAGGAAGAATCTCATTTTACGAGATTCTTTTTCTGCAATATGTTTACAAAATAGTATTTGTTCATGGGAGCAAGAAAATGGAGGAGAGCTATGAAAACCGTACGAATGAAGATTATTTCAGGAATTTTGCTGTGTTCTCTATTAACGGCGGTAATTATTGGCGCATTGGCGCTCATTAATTCTACACAGACGGCGGGAGAGAATTCTAAGGAGAGGATGCGTCTTGCTGCTCAGCAGGAAGCCCAGGCATTAGACAAAACCATTGATCAGATTGAACAGTCTGTGGATACGTTAAGTAATACGCTGATGAATCAGTTTGATTATGCTTCTTTTGTGAAGGATAAAAACTACGCGGATGAGTACACAGAGAAGATTACAAAAATAATAGATGTTTTTGGTGAGCGGACAGACGGGGCAATCACTGCGTATATCCGTTATAATCCTGCATATTCAAATCCTGCTTCCGGCTATTTTATTTCCAGAAGTTCCGTGGACGCAGCGTTTGAAACTGTGGTTCCTACAGATTTTTCCATGTATGATGAGGATGATGCAGAACATGTAGGGTGGTATTATATTCCAGTGAAGGCAGGGAAAGCTATTTGGATGGCTCCGTATCTCAATGCAAATATTGATGTCTATATGGTTTCCTATGTGGTGCCTCTGTTTTCAGAGGATGGCACTTCCATTGGCATTGTGGGAATGGATATTGATTTCTCTCAGATTACAGATAAGGTGGACAGCATGTCATTTTCTGGCAGCGGATATGCATTTCTTGCCAATGATGAGGGAGCGGTCATACATAACAAGAATCTGGAGAGCCAAACAGAGCTCTCCTCACTGGATGCATCCCTTTCTGATATTGCAGATGTACTGAATGACCAGAATCAGGAAGGCAGACATTTGACTTATACTTATCAAAATGTGAAAAAGCAGCTTGTTTATTACAGCCTGGGCAATGGAATGAAGCTTGTGCTGACCATTCCCAATAGGGAGTTATATGCGGGAGTGAATCATTTGATCAAGGTTGTGTTGACAGCGATGCTGATTGCGCTGGTGTTCTCAGGAATTGTGGGTATTATTGTGGGCAGCGGTATATCAAAGCCCATCAAGCAGTTGACCGCAGTTATCGGGCAGACTTCCAGGCTGGATTTCAGGGCTACAGAGTTCGGTTCCAAACTCAGGAAGCAGAAGGATGAAATTGGCGTGATGGCAAATGAGATACACTCCATGCGTAAGGTTCTCAGGGAAATGATGGGCAGCCTGGATGAAGCAGAACGTTCCATTTCTGATGATGTGGCAAATTTGAATGAAATCATGGAGAAAAACAAGGTTCATGCCCAGGATAACTCTGCGGCTACACAAGAACTTGCAGCAAGTATGGAGGAGACAAGCGCCAATACGGCAAATATTATACAGAGTATTGAAGAAGTGAAGCGCAGCTCGGAGAGTATCCACCAAATGGCGGCAGAAGGAGAGAAAAATTCTCAGCAAGTACACCAGCGTGCAGATAAAATGAAAACTATCAGCCATAAGTCCAGAGAGAAGACAGATGAAGTGTATGAGGTGATGAAGCAGAAGACGGATACTGCCATTGAAAAATCCAAGGCCGTGGATAAAATCAATGAATTGACAGAGGCAATTAAGGATATTTCTTCCCAGACAAATCTGCTTGCATTGAATGCTAATATTGAGGCAGCCAGAGCAGGAGAGGCAGGAAGAGGTTTCGCAGTGGTGGCTTCAGAAATCGGTTCTTTGGCAGAACAGACGCTGCAGACGGTAGATAATATTAACGGTATTGTGGATGAGGTAAATGAAGCTGTGTCAAATATGACAGAGTGTATTGTTACTGTGATGGAATTTTTGGAGAGTACAGTTCTTGGGGATTATGAGATTTTCAGCCAGTCAGGGGGGCAGTATCTTGCCGACGCAGATGATTTTCAGGGAATCATGGGGCAGACTAGGGAGGCAGTTGGCGTTTTGGAAGGTTATATTTCCCAGATTGTGGGCGCTGTGGAGGATATTAATGATATGGTAAGCCAATCTGCAGGCGGGATTAATATGATTGCTGAGAAGTCAAGTGAGACAGAAGGCACCACCGTAGAGGGCTGCACGAGGCTCCAGGATTGCATGGAATCTATAGGCGCGTTAAAAGAGATTGTCAGCCAGTTCCAATTATAAGCGGAAGGGAAATTAAAAACTCAGACAGGCCAGTATCTTTTGGGATACTGGCCTGTTTTTATGGTTCTTTATCTCTCAGAAGCGGTGGGTTCTGGTAAAGTTTACGCTCTATCTGCCTGCGTTTCTTTTCAATTAACTTTAATGTTTCTGCAGCATGTTCTTGTCTGGCAACTTCTTCAATATCGTCTAATATTGTAAGCTGGTCAAAGAGATAACCGTTATATTCTTTTTCATTTATGGGCATATTCATCACCTGCTTTCCAAATTCTAGGTATTTGTATTTTAATTATAACAATAAATAAAAACAGTGTAAAGGCTGGAAAGAAAGGGGATCTTTCTTTCCAGTAAATTATAGCGAAACTGCACAAAAATGTATCTGTCAGATTGTGAAAAAAGCTAAGAACATCTTTTATGAAAATCATAAGGCAAATAAAAAGCCCCAGGAAATAAAAGAGTTTTTATCATTTTCAGGAAAAAACATTTTAATTAAAAATGTTTGAATTTATACAAAAATGAAACAAAATGATTTTTACAAACAAATAAAATGATGATATATATAAATACAGAAAAATGAAACAGCTTTATATTTGGATTTTAAAACATTTGGTTGGTGTAAACAAAATATTGAACAAAAGAAAGGAGAACAAAATGAAAATTGTATTTGGCTGTGATCCAAACGCTGAGGCGGAAAAGAAAGTATTGATGGAGTATGTAAAAGGGAAAGGATATGGAGAAGTGGAGGATTTTGGAAGTGAAGATCCGATCTATGCTCATACAGCAGTGAAGGTTGCTGAAGCGGTAGCTTCCGGGGAGTATGATAGAGGAATTCTCCTGTGCGGAACTGGGATAGGCGTTTCCATTGCCGCTAACAAAGTAAAAGGCGCTTACGCTGCGCTTGCATCTGATGTCTATTCTGCCCAGAGGGCAAGGCTCAGTAATGATGCAAATATTTTGTGCATGGGTGCGTTTACCACCGGAGAAAAAGTGCGGGAATTGATGGTCAGCGAATTTTTGGGAAATGAATTTGAGCCAGGATGCGCTTCCCAGCCCAAGGTGGATGCGTTTGTATCTTATGACAGCAGCAGAGGGTAAGGAGACAGGCATGAAAAAATTATATTTCGGCGGCAACCTGAAAATGTATAAGACGGTCAGGGAGACAGCAGAATATTTGAAAGATTTGGCAGAGATCACCAAGGATATGGATCGGGAAGGAATGGAGCTTTTCATTATCTCTTCCTATAAATGAATTAGAGATGGATCTCGTGATAATTGTTACAGATAACGATGTGTCCAAAGAAAATATCAGAAAAGCCCAGGAGCATGAAGTTCCCCTGGTGATTGCGTGGTCAGACGATGTGCAGGGCGATTCCCATGCCCTGGATGAGTTTCCTCCATTCCTTTGAGAGCCCTGAGTCGGTTATAATCGTGTTAATTTCATTGAGCTGCGCCACATAAGCAGTTCGAATCAGCCCGAACTTGCTGGAGTCAGCAAGGAGAATGGAAGTGAGTGAGGACTGCATGGCTGCCCGTTTGGTGAGCCCACGTAGTTATGGGCGCAGGTAATGCCAAGAGCCTTGTGAATGCCGGAAGCGGCCATAAAGAATTTGGAAGCCCGCTGGCTTTTGATTAGATCGTTTCCAAAGGAGGACTCGATCATCTGGTCGTCTCTGTGCAGGGTTCCCCCAGCAAGTGTAATGTTGACGCCTTCTTTATGAAATAACTGGGTAAGGGTGTAATAATTGTAACAAGTAACATTAAGATTCAGGTGTTCTGGGATATGCCGGGACATTTCTGTGATTGTGGTTCCAGAATCCAGAATTACCGTATCGTTTGCTTCTATCATACAAGCGGCAAAACTTCCAATTCTCTGTTTTTCTTCTAAAAATTTTGTCCGTTCGCTGCTCAGCGTATATTCATTTTCAATATTTTGTATACTGCTGGCTGGCTCCTGCTGCAGCAGCAGCCCATGGCTGCGCAGAAACAGTTTGTTTTCCCGCAGATAAGCCAGATCCCGCCGGATAGTCATGTCAGATACGTTCAATATCTCTGCAAGGGACTTGACAGACAGGCTGGGGGATTCCTGGAGAAGAGCCAGTAAGTTGTTAATTCTTCGTTCTTTTTTGTTCATATTTTTCTCCTGATGTTCCATTTAACCGTTCAAAAAACAGTATAACATACTGAAGCCAGTGCCTGCAATCAAACTGGCCGGATTTGTCGCATCCTGTAGACAAATTTTTAGTTAATCGGACAATGATTTGACAAAAAAATCTGCACATTTCTTTTATACTAAATTCCGTGGTGTTCCAGGAGAAGACTGAAGTAAGGAGGGTGTGGGTGGAATATGAATTTTACGCAGATATTTGGTTTCTGACGAACTTTGTTATGGACATCATTGCGCTTGGAATTGCAGGAAGGATCATGAAACAGCGCATTCATATTATGCGGCTGCTGCTGGCAGGTTTTACTGGAACAGCCGTTTCCCTTGGTTTGTTTTTTCTGATGCATGATTACCTATGGTATCAATTGCTTATCCACCTGCTGGTAAATCCCCTGATGGTCTGGCTTTACTGCCGGAGCAGAAAACTGAAACAGTTTTTATGTCAGTGGGTGGTTACTTACTTATCTGTAATCTTGCTGGGAGGAATTCTGGAATGGAGTGTGCCGAATCTGACAGGGGGAAGATATTTTCTGCCATGTCTGCTTTTTGCGGCGGTATTTTTATGGACAGCAGAACGGATAGTTGGGCTGATCCGAAGGCAGAAAATGGTCAGATATGATCTTCTTTTGATTACAACGGAAGGAACTATACCGGTGAAAGGGTTTTTTGATACAGGAAATCTCCTTATAGATCCTTTGATGGGTAAACCAGTACATATTATTAAGAAAAAGATTTTAAAGGAACAGATAGAAAAAGGGAAACTCCTGCCAAGGATGATTCCCTTTCATTCTCTGGGAATGGAACACGGCCTTCTGGAAGCTGTAACGATTGAAGGCATGTATATTTTAAGTGAGGATCAGTCTCTGTATCTGGAAAAACCAGTACTGGGACTTGCGGAGGAACAGTTATTTCAAAAAGATGGGTGTGATGTGATACTGAACGGGAAGAGTATATAATATTTGGCGTGAAAAAGGCTCATAAGACTAAGTTTAAGGGGCAGCTGGAAAGGAGAACAGACATGTATATTAAAATCACAATACCGCAGCATTTTCAGTTAAAGCTGATACCGAAACTGCATAACTTGCTGTTGATGCGAAAGGGTGATATCCATTATATTGGAGGGGCGGAAATTCTGCCGCCGCCTTTGGAGGCAAGGGAAGAAAACCGATATATTCAGATGCTGGACAGCGCAGAATCTGAGAAAGCCCGGAGTGTGCTGATTGAGCATAATCTCCGTCTGGTGGTATACATAGCTAAGAAATTTGACAATACGGGAATTGGAGTGGAAGACTTGATATCGATTGGTACAATTGGTTTAATTAAAGCCATTAATACCTTTAATCCCACCAAAAATATTAAGCTTGCCACTTATGCTTCCCGGTGTATTGAAAATGAAATTTTGATGTATCTTAGGAGAAATAATAAGACCAGGATGGAAGTGTCCATTGATGAACCGCTGAACGTGGACTGGGACGGAAATGAATTGCTGCTGTCTGATATTTTGGGAACGGATGAAGATATTATTTACCGGGATATTGAGACAGAAGTGGAGAAAAATCTGCTGCGCCATGCCGTGGATAAGCTGTCAGAACGGGAAAAAACGATCGTAGAACTGCGGTTTGGACTAAAGGATCCCCGCGGAGAAGAAATGACACAAAAAGAGGTGGCAGATTTACTGGGGATTTCACAATCCTATATCTCACGTCTGGAGAAAAAAATAATGAAACGCTTGAAAAAAGAAATTGTAAGGTTTGAATAAACATAGGATGTATGATATACTAAAATTATACAAAAAGTACAAAAGGAGGTGGCGTTATGAGGCTTGAATTTCTGGGAGCAGCTCATGAAGTTACCGGAAGCTGTCACTATTTGCGTATGGGTGAAGTAAATCTTCTGGTGGACTGCGGTATGGAGCAGGGTGCCGATCTGTATGTGAATCAGGAAATTCCCGTGAACGCAGCGGAAATTGATTATGTGCTGGTTACACATGCTCACATTGATCATTCCGGGCTTCTGCCGCTGTTATACAGCCATGGGTTCCGGGGGAAGATTTACGCGACTAGGGCTACATCGGAACTTTGCAACATTATGCTGAAAGATTCGGCGCATATCCAGATGTTTGAAGCAGAATGGAAAAACCGGAAAGCGCGCCGCGCAGGCAGACCGCTGGTGGAACCTATGTATGATATGGATGATGCCCGTGGGGTTTTAGAACATTTTATCCCGTGTCCATATGAGGAAAAGATTACAATTTGTCCTGAATTTACCATCCGGTTTATTGACGCGGGGCATCTGCTTGGATCTTCCAGCATTGAGGTGTGGGGCACTGAGGGAGAGAAAACGGTAAAGCTGGTATTTTCCGGGGATATTGGTCCCGGGGACCGTCCGTTGATCCGTGATCCTCAGTACATCAAAGAGGCGGATTATGTGATTATGGAATCCACCTACGGAGACAGAATGCGGAAACATCCGCCGGATTATGCAGTAGAGCTTGCAGAAGTGTGCAGGGAGACTTTTACCCGTGGCGGAAACTTGGTGATTCCAGCATTTTCCGTAGGAAGAACTCAGGAAATGCTGTTTTTTATGAGAAAGATTAAGACAGAAAATCTTTTGCCGGAATTTCAGGATTTTGAGGTCTATATTGACAGTCCTCTGGCAGTGGAGGCAACAAATATTTTCCACAAAAATGTAGAAGAGTGTTTTCGGGACAGAGCCCTTGACTTAATCAGAAAAGGCATTAATCCCATTAATTTTCCAGGACTTAAAGTGGCGGTGTCCAGTGATGAATCCAAGATGATCAATTTTATCCAGAAGCCTATTGTGATTATTTCTGCATCTGGTATGTGTGAGGCAGGAAGAATCCGGCATCATTTGAAGCATAATTTGTGGAGAGCTGATTCCACCATTCTTTTTGTGGGGTATCAGGTACCCGGAACACTGGGAAATCATTTGCTGGGCGGTGCAAAAGAAGTAAAGCTTTTTGGTGAGCAGATAGATGTGAAAGCGAGAATTGCCAATCTTACAGGAATCAGCGGCCATGCAGACCAGGAACATCTGCTGCGCTGGGTGAAAGCCTTTGGGACGACGCCAAAGCGGGTATTTGTGGTACATGGACAGGACAGTGTCTGTGATGTATTTGCTGAGCTGGTAACAAAGGAAACCGGTGTTCAGGCAACTGCGCCTTACAGCGGGGATGTTTATGACCTTGTTGCCAATACCTGCGTTGCCAAAGGCAGCAGGGAACGTGCACTGAAGAAGAAAGTAAAAGATGCCCGTGTGGTTTCCAATGTATTTGCAAGACTTGTTGCTGCCGGCGAGCGTCTCCTTGCAGTGATCCGCAAGTCAGAAGGACGTCCGAATAAGGAACTCGGAAAGTTTGCTGACCAGATTAATTCCCTTTGCGATAAGTGGGACCAATAGAGAGATAATTTTTCATATTTTTTAAGGCAGATTTTTCCAGTCTGCTGACCTGAGCCTGGGAGATGTGAATCTCTTCGGCGACCTCCATCTGGGTTTTGCCCTCGAAGAAACGGAGTTTGATAATGTAGTTTTCCCGTTCATTTAACCGTTTCATGGCGTCGCTGAGTGAGAGTTCCTCTACCCAGGTTTCTTCTTTATTTTTTTTATCGCTGATTTGATCCATGACATATAAAGTATCGCCTCCGTCCGTATAGACCGGGTCATACAGGCTGACTGGACATTGTATGGCGTCTAAGGCAAAGACGATATCTTCTTTGGGAATGTCAATTTTCTCTGCGATATCTTCGATGGTAGGTTCTCTGGAAAGCTCTTTGGACAAAAGTTCCCTGGCATGTATTGCTTTGTATGCCGTGTCCCTCAGAGAACGGCTGACACGAATAGAGTTGTTGTCCCGCAGATAGCGCCGGATCTCACCGATGATCATGGGCACGGCATAAGTGGAAAATTTTACCCCTATATCAGGATTAAAGTTATCAATGGATTTTATAAGGCCGATGCAGCCGATCTGGAACAAATCGTCTACATTTTCATTGCTGTTGGAAAAACGTTTGATGACACTTAAGACCAAGCGGAGATTTCCTTTGATATAGGTTTCCCGCGCTGCCGTATCCCCTGCTTTGATCCGGGCAAAAAGATCATTTTTTTCATCCTCTTTTAATACAGGGAGTTTGGACGTGTTGACTCCGCAGATTTCTACTTTGTAAGCAGCCATGATGTGTACCTCCGGAAAGTTTGATGTATTAAAAGAATGCACGAAATTTACTACTTTTATTCATAGAATTTTCGTGATATAATATTTGACATAGTAAGGTTGATTCTAATAAAAATTAGGAGATATAGTGATGAAGGATGCCATTGATAAGAGAAATGAACGGGAAAGGATTGCGAAAACAATTGTAAAGCGCAGGAATATTGTTTATGTCAGCAGGGAAGAATTGGAGCGCAGGCAGCAGGAAGAACGCGAACAGCAAATGAGAGAAGAGCGGAAAGCCGCAGAAGAAGTTGTAAATAAACTAAAGGAAGACGCAAATAATAAGATGGCCATGGAGATTCAGAGGCTGATTGCTGATCGTGAAATGTTGGAGAGACAATTAAAGACTGGAATGGACGCCACTGGAAAAAAACCGATGAATGAAGTGACCCAGGAGAGAGTGGAGGCAATTTTAAGTGAGAAGAGTAAGCAGTTACAGGATATTATTGCCGCTCATAGTGTGGAAAGCGGGGAAAAAATTAAAGCTATGGAACCGGGAGTACAGGCTGATGCTGGATCAGATGGAGCCAGGACAGAAAATGATGCTGCGCAGGCTGGTTTATCAATTCCGGAGACGGGCGCAGAGGAAGCTGCGCAGAACATGGGAACGGAACATCAGAATTTTTCAGCGGGGCCGAGGGTAGTCCAGGAAGAGCGACTGGAAGGAGATGAGTTTTAATGTATACACCAGAAGATAAAACGGAGGTTTCCAAGAACCAACAGGAGGAAAAGGTTTCACTGAATGAAACATGGTCACAGGATGCTCAGGATGAATTGGAAGATTTTATTGAACAGCAGGGAATCTATATCCGACAGTAATATATAGAAAAAAAACCGCATAGGATGAAAGAAAGTCTGAAATCTAAATGAAAGGCAGAAAATGCATGAAATTACAATGAGTAAATATCAGGGTCTGGGCAATGATTATCTGATTCTGGATCCTGGCAAAAATGCTCTGCCGCTTCAGGCCAGAACCATTGAAATGCTGTGCCGGAGAAATTTTGGCGTGGGTGCGGATGGGATCTTGTATGGCCCCCTGTGGGATCAGGGAAGAATCAGGATTCGTATTTTTAACTCAGATGGTTCTGAGGCAGAAAAAAGTGGGAATGGCGTTTGCATTTTTGCAAAATATCTGTTGGATGAGGGATATATCACAGAACGAAAAATTGTATTGGGAATGTTGTCCGGAGAAACAGAAGTTGAATTTTTACAGGAAGATGGAGGAATGATGCGGGTTGATATGGGCAGACCGGTGTATGCAGGTCCTCAGCTTCCTCTGGCTGGACTGGAGGGAGAAATTGTCAATGCGCATCTACGTTTCTGTGATAATGATTATAATAGTACCTGTCTGTCTGTGGGAAATCCCAACTGTGTCATTATGCTGGAAGAAGTAACGCCCCAAAAGGCAAAAGAGCTGGGGCCCTATGTGGAACAGGCCTCATATTTTCCAAACCGGATGAATATGCAGCTCTGTAAAGTCATTGACCGGAATCACATTGCCATTGAGATTTATGAGCGGGGAGCAGGTTATACACTGGCTTCTGGAACAGGCGCCTGTGCAGCGGCGGCAGCGGCGAAACGTATGGGTCTGGTAGATGAGAATGTTACGGTGAAGATGCCGGGAGGTGATCTCATGGTAGAAATAGATGAGAGCGATCATATTTATATGACTGGATATGTGGAAAAAGTTGGAAACTTTACAGTAGCAGAGAATTTCTTTGCGTGAAGGTTTAAAATTCCCGCTGTTTTACTGTGTGGATCATAGATTCGCAGTAAAGCGACGGGAGTTTTTAATTAAAGCGGCGTAAATTCTGACAGATCAATACAGAGGTTTTCGAAAATATCAGCTTTTATTTATCACAGAATGAATAAGAAATATTTGAAAATTTTGCTTTTTCTAACTGGTATTACAGAAAAATGTGTTGTCTATAAGAATGTAAAAAATGTTAATTTTTCTTATTATACAAAAAAACCTCTTGAAAATCTTACATTTTCAAGAGGTCATGCTACGTGCGTGAGAAGATTCGAACTCCCGACACCTTGGTCCGTAGCCAAGTGCTCTATCCAGCTGAGCTACACACACATATTTTAAATTGTTCTCACAACATATTATATATTACATTAGAATTGGAAATTTGTCAATATATTTTTTAGAAAAAATTTGGAAAAATAGTGATGAAAAAATTCTTGTAGTGTGATAGAATAAATTAATTGGTTTTTCAGAATGGAGAAAGAGTTAGGAGAAGCTTCATGACAAGGCAGGAATTTTTGGAGGAATTACAGCTTGCTCTGCAGGGGCTGTTGAGCCAGGCGGCAGTCAGGGACAACATCCGGTATTATGATCATTATATCAGAGAAGAGATGCAAAAAGGCAAAACGGAGCAGGCGGTAATAGAAGCGCTTGGAAATCCCAGGCTGATTGCAAAGACACTGATTGATACTACCGATCAGTACCATAGGGCAGCCGGAAGCAGTTATTATCCAGAATATAATAACAGAGAAGGAGCTGGAACAGGGTATCATTCAGGAACTTCAGAGAATAGCGGCTGGTATGGGGGAGGCGGGAAACAAAGTTCCTGGTTTAGGAAGCTTTTGATGATTGTAATAGCAATTATTATGATTGTTGTTGTGGCAAACCTTGTGGCATTCCTGCTGCCAATACTGGTGCCGGTGATTTTGATTTTGCTGATATGTTCCTTGGTTTTTGGGAGCAGACGATAAATGGAACTTATAGGAGGACATATGGAAACTGTAAAAGTTAGCAAAGGCAGACATTTTTTGCGCAAAGGAGAGAGAATTAAGGGATTGTTTGTGGTTTTGCAGGGAAGTGTGCGGGCCGTTTCAAAGAACGATGAAATTGTGATGGAGGCAGGAAGCATTGTAGGATTGATGGAGAGCGCTTCGAATGTTTATCTGTGCGATTATATTACGAATACAGATTGTGTTTTTTATGCGTATCCCTATCGGCAGACGGAGGACTATAAGAAGATTTTTGCGTCTGATGAGAAATATGTGGCTGTGTTTACCATGGGCGCCATGCATCAGGCAGCAACCATGCTGGACAGGTATGGAATGTTTTCCAGGATGGCCCAGAATTTTTATAGTACCCTGATGGATTACTATGCAGAGTATAAGAAGTTATGTAATGATTATCAGATTCCCGAAAAGCCATTCCACAGGCTTGCATCTATGTCTCCGGCAAGAGCAGGCGGTACTATTGAGAAATGGACAGTAGAATACTATGATAAAATGTCGACCTTTTCTTTAAAATTCATGGATCAGTTTTTAGGGCGGGATTATGCCATTGGGATTGGAGAAATTCAGAATGCAGTAGCCTGGATGGTAAAAGCTCTGAGCCTTATTGAGAAATTAAAGGAGTATCTCAAAATTCATAAAGAACTCCTGCTTACGGCCAGTTCTGAGGATTTGTTCCAGTTGTATTTTGAACTTGCGCGTAAGGCATCCGGGACAGGAATGGATATGGAGCCTATTTTTCAGAAGATTTCTGAGATTATGGAATTTTCCAGGGGCAGCCGTCTTTTTTCAGATAAATTGCTGGATGTGCGGTTTGCTGAATATAAGAGTTATAATTTTAACCAGGAAACAGAACTTGGCGAGACGGATATCTGGGTAGATGAGGTTCAGGAAGAGTACGAAGAAGGGATCGATTATCTGGAACATATTTTGGACTATGCCCAGTACGAAGCAGATAAGGCGCAGCAGTTCCGGGATGTCCTGCAAAAGTTTAAGAATCTTCCGGACAGGCTTGCCACTACGGATGATGTGCGGAAACTGCGGAAAGAGATTACCCAGCATTTTTATGATATTTATGAGCTGGTATTTTATCGTTCGCTTCAAAATGGGAAACTGCCTGCTGCTGTGAGAATGTTTCTGAATTTTGGCTTTGTGGATGAGGAGCTGGCTGGTTCTGAACATACACGCAGTCTCTATGATTTGACACAGGAACTGTCCCGCTGCAGGGCGGATAACGTATATACTATTTATGAATGGCTTTTGAGTATTTACCGTGGAGAGAATGAACCTTCCAGAAATGAATTTGATATGGATTTTGCAAATTACCTCAATGAGCAGAAGAAGACCGGAAGGATTACAGCGGCACAAATGAGTGAGATGGCAGCGGATAACCGCCAGAAAGTAGACTTTGAACTGAAGAATATGTTTGTCTCCACCAATCGTGCCACTTATGGAAAATTTTCCACTTATTGTCCTGTTTTGTGTGAGGATGACATTATAGGTACTGTGGAAAATATGCTGGTTACAGCAGAAAAGGCTAATAATGCGCTGGACATGATACGCGGAATTGATTTCTCACTGTTTTACAGGGAGGTGGGATATTCAGATCCAGAGCATGATGTAAATATGGAAATGATTCAGAAGGAGGTACTGCCGAATATTATTCTGATGCCGAATGCTGGAAGTAAGGCCATGATGTGGCAGGAGACAGCGGGAATTAAGAAAGATACTTCGGCCAGGTTTATTTTTCCTATTTTCACGGTGGTGGATGTAGAAGAAATGATGATTGAGGTATCCGGGCGGTTCCGCTGGGAAATGTGCCGCAAGATTCAGGGCGTGCGGTGGAATGATATTACGGAAGCATCCCTGACGTCAGAATTTAATGATTATATCCAGTATTACAGAAAGAACCATGATTTATCTCCAGATGCGAAACAGAAGGTGAAAAATGCATTGACAAAAGCGAAGAATAATTTCCGTGAAGTCTTTGTAAAGGATTACCAGAGTTGGATTCGGTATGAAGCAAAAGGAAGTTTCCGTTTGAATAAGGTAGCCAGAGATATCATTTTCCGGTACTGTCCATTTAATAAGGAAATTAGGAATATGCTTGGGGCAAATCCCATGTACCGGGAGATGTTCGAGAAGTATGAGATTTTAAAAGACCGGAAAAAGCGCCATGTGGAATTATGGTATGACCGCTATCAGAAAAAGGGCGGCGAGATCAATGAGGAACTTCAGGCAAACTGGGATTTTTATGAAATGTAGGATTGTCTGATACAGAACAATACGGAGAGCAGGATTTTTGTTCTCCGTATTGTATCTTATTATTTCCTGCCGGTAAAAGATCTAATATTTGTATTAGGTTCTTGGAAAGTTCGTAGTACTCCATCCGGACAGAATTCTAAATTCTGTTTGGATGGAGTAGTATTTATATGCATGAGAAAAGGCCAGCGGGGGAGCCACTGACCTTTTCTATGAGGGGAGTATAAATAATTAATAAGGGGTATAACTTGTAAAAAGTTCTCCATAGGAGATATCCTTTTTACAAATATGATTATAATACAGCTTGCCACAAAATGCAAGTAAAATTTGAAAAAAAATAAAAAAATTGTAATAGTTTGCTTTAGCGTCCCAAAGCTGCTTTTCAATACCTTTTTTGATTGTATTATAAATATTGTAATAATAAATTAATACAGTAA
>CATNCF010000021.1 GCA_950097145.1 uncultured Lachnospiraceae bacterium | reverse complement strand
GGTTAAATGTCGATGTTTTTACTTGTCTAAATTTTTATCTGCTGCGTTGTCATCAATCGCTGTAGCACTCGCTACAGCTCAATCTTCCGCCTTGCAGATAGAAATTTATTCTGCGTAAAATTCATTCAACATTTAACTGCCTTAGTAATATTGAGTTTTGCCTATTGACTTTCAAATAGAAAGAAGTATAATGTAATTAGTTTTACATAATATGTTATAATATGTAAAACTAATTTGAGCTATAAAGGAGATACTATGGCGATCGAAACAATTATTAATAGACAATCTGCAATTGCAGAAAATGAGGCGGATGATATTGAACTGCCCAGGCAGAGCGTGTATGCTGTGTGTAATCTGCGGGGCGGAATCGGCAAGACAACATTGTCGTTTAATTTGAGCTATCTGGCAGATGATTTGCTGGCAGTGGATACTTGTCCTCAGGGAAATTTGTCTTATTTTTATGATAACACATATTATGCAGGCCAGCAGACCAACGTGAAAGATATGATTTTGCCATATTTGGTGCCGGGCCTTGGGAAGGCGGCCAGGGTAGCGGCCTATATCGGCGCTACGAACCCATATTTTTCAGAGAAAAATAATTATTATATTCCTTCGTCAGAAGAATTGTATTTGCTTCCTTCTCAGTTAATTACGGCAATTAATCAGACAGCGGGACTGCAGCAGGAACAAAGGGTACAGGCGCAAAAGAGTATTCTCTATTCTTTAAAGACGGAAATTGTCAGAGAATGTGCAGAGAACTCTTTGGAAAAGTGCCTGATAGATACATCTCCATTTTTTGCGGGAGCTACACAGCTTGCCTGGTATGCGGCAGACGCACTGGTGATCCCTGTCCGCACAGATCAGCAGTCAGTAAAGTCATTGGAATTATTGATTAACACTTTGAGCAGTCCCCAGAGTGAATTTCGGAAATATCTTCCAGAAAACGACAGGAATGTTCCAAAGATTCAGATGGTAGTATTGACACATTGCGGCTGGTCTACCGTGGCGGGAGCCAGAAATGAACCGAATCAGCAGACAAAGGTATATCTTAAAAAGGTTTATGATATTTTATCAAAGCACAGAACTCTGTTGTCAACCAATGATCCAGATAATCATTTGTTTATGCTGGATGATTTCCTGGGTTCTGGGCGGATATCCTCCATTGAGTCAAAACCTATAGAATTGCTGCAGGAAGGAGAGACAAAGGTTATCGACAGAGTGAGAGTAAGCGTCAATAAATCAGTTGGTAAATGTAAAAATCAGTTAAAGTTTATAGCCAGGCAGTTGTGGTAAAAAGGAGTGTAGGCATCATGAGTAAATATACGAAACAGGATATTATCCGAATAGCAGAGGAAGAGGATGTAGAATTTATCCGGCTGCAGTTTACGGATATGTTTGGAACTCTGAAGAATGTGGCGGTTACGAAAAGCCAGTTGGAAAAAGCATTGAATAACCAGTGTATGTTTGACGCCTCTTCCATCGAAGGTTTCCTGCGTATCGAAGAGACAGATATGTATCTGTACCCGGATCTGGACACCTTTGAGATTTTTCCCTGGCGTCCCCAGCAGGGGAAAGTGGCGCGGCTTATCTGTGATATCTATTGTCCGGACCGTACGCCCTTTGAAGAAGATTCCAGATATATTTTAAAAAAGGCAATTAATGAGGCTGCCCAGATGGGATATCAGTTTCATGTAGGGCCGGAGTGTGAATTTTTCCTCTTCCACACAGATGAGAATGGAGGTCCCACCACAATTTCCCATGAACGGGCTGGATTTTTTGATTTAGGACCTGTGGATCTGGGGGAAAACGCAAGGCGCGATATGGTGCTGACCCTTGAGGACATGGGGTTTGAAATCGAATCTTCCCACCATGAAGCGGCTCCGGCGCAGCACAGAATTGATTTTAGGTATGACGAGGCGCTGGCAACGGCAGATAATATTATGACCTTTAAGCTGGCAGTGAAGACCATTGCCAAGAGGTTCGGGCTCTTTGCAAGTTTTATGCCGAAACCAAAATACGGCGTCAACGGTTCTGGCATGCACCTGAATATTTCTGTGTCAAAAGACGGCAGGAATATCTTCGAGCAGGCAGAAGATAAACTGGGTTTAAGCAAAGAAGCTTACTATTTTATCGGAGGATTAATGAAACATATGCGGGGAATGGCGGCTATAACGAATCCTCTGGTAAATTCGTACAAGCGCCTGGTTCCAGGATTTGAGGCGCCCCTTCATATTACCTGGTCCGCCAGCCACAGGCGTCCCCTGATTCGGATTCCCAAGGCCAGGGGCGAGGATACCAGGGTTGAACTCAGAGGGCCGGATCCCGCGGCGAATCCATATCTTGCCCTTGCAGCGTGTATCTTTGCCGGGATTGACGGCATCCGCGGCCAGATTCTTCCGCCAGAACCGGTGAGTGCCAGCGTTATGGATATGTCCCGGGCACAGCGGCAGGCCCTTAAGATTGAACAATTGCCCGCTACCCTGGGAGAGGCGGTGGAAGCCCTGAAAGAGGATGGATATCTCTGCCGGGCGCTGGGCTGCCGTTTTTCAGAAAAATATGCAGAGGCCAAGCGTGCAGAATGGAGAGAGTACTGCAGACAAGTGACAGGCTGGGAAATTGACAACTATCTTTATAAGATATAATTCCACGGAGGAAATGTTTTGAGTAATATTATTGTCACGTTTCCCAAGCTGGAACATGGAAAAAGCATAAAAAGTATTTTAGTGAAAAATGGATATCAGGTCTATGCAGTCTGTACCACAGGGGCGCAGACTTTGCAGTATGCAGATATGCTGGAACAGGGAATTGTGGTCTGCGCCGGGCGTATGCAGGATATGATGTATACCCAGCTTAGAGAGTACCTTCCACAGTATTTTCAAATGCTGGTACTGGCGTCCCCCGGCCTGTGGGAGCAGGAGAACACAGAGCATACCATCTGCCTGGCTATGCCGTTAAAGGTACATGAGCTTTTAAGTACTGTGGAAATGATGTCAAAGGTACGGGCGCCCAGAAGGAAGAAAAAAATCGTCTCCCCCCCGGTGCGGAGTGAAGAAGAGAACCGGATGATCCTTAAGGCCAAGGAACTTCTGATGGCAAGGAACCATATGACAGAAGAAGAAGCGCACCGCTATCTGCAGAAAAGCAGTATGGAAAGCGGAACAAGCCTGCCGGAGGCGGCACAAATGATACTCAGTATGATACAGTGATAAGTTCAGACAGAGGTAAAAATATGGCTGTGGAACATGTGTTAAGGATGCAGAGGTGGCGTATGCTGGAAAGGAGCAGGAAATGAGATTTACAAAAATGCATGGAGCAGGAAATGATTATGTCTATGTAAACTGTTTTACAGAAGAAGCAGAGAACCCAGGAGAACTGTCAAAATTTGTCAGTGACAGGCATTTTGGAATTGGAGCGGATGGTTTGATTTTGATTAAACCGTCGAAACGTGCAGATTTTGAGATGGCTATGTATAATGCGGATGGTTCCCAGGGAAAAATGTGCGGAAATGGCATTCGGTGCGTGGCAAAATACGTCTATGATCATGGCATGACGGATCAGACGAAAATCAGTGTGGATACCCTGGCCGGAATCAAATATCTGGAATTATTTCTGGAAAAAGGGAAAGTGTCCCAGGTGAAAGTGGACATGGGGGCGCCCTGCCTGGCTGCTGCAGAAATTCCAGCAGACTTTGATATAGAACAGGCAGTCAATGTACCCATTGAGGTGGAAGGCAGGGTCTATGATATGACGGCAGTGTCCATGGGCAATCCACATTGCGTCCTGTTTTTGGAAGAGGATGTAAGGGCGCTGGATTTGGAGAAAATCGGTCCTGCCTTTGAAAATCACCCGCGGTTTCCTGAGCGTATTAATACAGAATTTGTAAATATCATAGATGCTCAGACCCTGCGTATGCGCGTGTGGGAGCGGGGAAGCGGCGAGACCCTTGCATGTGGGACTGGGGCGTGCGCTGTTGCTGTTGCAGCCATATTGAATGGAAGAACGGCATCCAATCATGTCACGGTCCAGCTTACAGGGGGAGAGCTTAAGATTGCCTGGGAAGGCGGTGATGCGTCCGTATTTATGACGGGGCCGGCGGTTACCGTTTTTGAGGGTGAAATCGAACTGCCATTAGGAATAAAATCAGATAGATAGAAGGAGAAAAATATGTTTAAAATTAACGAGAATTACCAAAAGTTACCGGGAAGCTATTTGTTCAGCACCATTGCAAAGAAAGTTGCAGCCTTTACCCAGGCGAATCCAGACAAAGATATTATAAGACTGGGAATCGGGGATGTGACGCAGCCTTTGGCGCCTGCGGTCATAGAGGCAATGCATAAAGCGGTAGATGAAATGGGAAGCGCAGAGACGTTCCACGGTTATGCGCCGGATTTAGGCTATGAATTTCTGCGAAATGCAATTGTAGAACATGATTATACATCCAGAGGATGCGATATTGCGCCGGATGAAATTTTTGTTTCTGACGGAGCCAAGAGCGATTCTGCCAATATCCAGGAGATTTTTGGGGCAGATAATAAGATTGCAGTGTGCGATCCAGTGTATCCGGTTTACGTAGACTCCAATGTGATGTCTGGAAGAACAGGAGTGTATAACGCAGAAACAGAGACATGGAGTGATGTGATCTATATGCCGTGTACCATGGAGAATGGATTTGTGCCGGAATTTCCAAAGGAAACACCGGATATGATCTATCTTTGCCTTCCAAATAACCCTACCGGAACCACCATTACCAAAGCCAAATTGCAGGAGTGGGTGGATTATGCCAACCGGGTTGGAGCAGTGATTATTTATGACGGAGCTTATGAGGCATATATTTCGGAGGAGGATGTGGCACATTCTATTTATGAGTGCGAAGGGGCAAAAACCTGTGCCATTGAATTAAAAAGTTTTTCTAAGAATGCAGGATTTACAGGTGTGCGCCTGGGATATACGGTTGTGCCAAAGGAACTGAAATGCCAGGATGTTTCCCTCCACGGCATGTGGGCCCGCCGCCACGGGACCAAGTTCAACGGTGCGCCTTACATTGTCCAGAGGGCAGGGGAGGCAACTTACAGCAAAGAGGGCAGGGCACAGTTACAAGAACAGGTTGCCTATTATATGAAAAATGCCGCAGTGATAAAGACAGGACTGAAAGACGCCGGCTACACCGTATTCGGCGGTGTGAATGCACCTTATATCTGGCTGAAAACCCCGGATAATATGACTTCCTGGGAATTCTTTGATTATCTATTGGAACGTGCAAACGTGGTTGGAACGCCGGGCTCAGGATTCGGTCCCAGCGGAGAAGGATATTTCAGGCTTACAGCGTTTGGCAGTTCTGAGAATACTTTGGCAGCTATTGAGCGGGTGAAAAAGTTATAAATTAACCGAAAACGGAAGAAACATTCATAAACAGTAAGGATATGTTGGCACAGGATAGAATTCGGAGATATCATGTGGTAAAATATCTGCCTGTATGCTCAGCGGTGCTGGTAATAGAACACGGCAAGCTGTGTCCGATCTCTCAGATCCAGTTTTTCCAGAATGGAACTTAAGTAATTACGGACGGTTCCTTCACTCAGATAGAGATGCCCTGCAATTTCCCGGTTGCTGAAGCCTTCCGCTACCAGTTCAATAATTTCCTGTTCTTTGTCGGTGATGCCTCTGGCGGAATAGTCAAAAGAGCTGGAGGAAGCCAGGAATTCGGGAAGCCGGGTGATAATTTCACTTCCAAACACACTCTGTCCGTTTGCCACTGCATTCAGCGCCGGGATCAGACTTTCATAATTCTGCTTCAGAATATACCCTTTGGCGCCGAGATGCAGTGCACGGACAATGTATTCGTCATCCAGAAAAGTGGTGAGAAACAGGATATTAGCCTGAGGATTTCGCCTGAGAATTTGTTCTGCAGCTTCCAGTCCTGTCATAACCTCCATACGGATATCCATAAGAAGTACATCTGGCTTGTGCTTTTCATATAGCGCAATGGCTTCCTTCCCATGCTCCCCAATGGCAGCCACGTTTATCGCATTGTCGGTTTCCAGGATGGTTTTCAAAGACAGGGAGACCAGTTTGTCGTCATCTACAATTACAATCTTCATTCTATTTCTCCTTTTTCTAATTCTTATCGTGAATTGGTACAGACGCGAAAATCCGAAATCCATGATTTGTGGATACAGAAAAATTCCCATTGAACTGTTCAATTCTTTTTTGCATATTTGAGATTCCCATTCCGGGCTCAAAGACTTCTTCTAATGTTCCATTGTCCGAAACTACAAGCTGGTACAGCAGCGGATGTTCCCGCAGGGTAATGGAAATGGCTGTGGCATTGCTGTGTCTTGAAATGTTGGAAAGGGATTCTTTCACAATGGAGAGAAAGCAGTATTTAATAGAGGGAGGCACAGCAGAACCCATATCATAATCCAACTGTATCTGATACCTGGAGAAATCAGAAAAAAGTTCTTCTATGGCATTTTCTAAGTCAATGGAATCGTCGTGCAGGTCATGGACACTTTCACGGATAGCGTCCATGGCGGAGTTCAGTGTAAGTTTCAGAGCGTTAAGAGGTTCCTTTAACTGTTCCTGATGGTTCACAGCCATCAGCGCGCCAGCCTGTAAGAGAGAACGGGACAGCATATGCCCCACATTGTCGTGTATTTCCCGGGCAATACGGTTGCGCTCCTTAAGTGTTGCCACATGAATTTCATAATCCTGCTGGCGAATTAAATTCTGGTTTTTCTGTTTTAGCAGAATCTGGTTTTCCATGGAAGTGTCCCGCAGCAGATGAAGGGAGCGTGATAACTGCAGCAAATCTTTGCTTTTTTTTGACAAGAAAAATCCAAGACCGCAGAGCAAAAACAGCAGCGCGGAATTGGAATTTTGGCATATTTGTACCAGGAGCGCTGCAGACAGGAAGAGGGCAGACAGAAAATACATTTTACAGGATGGATAAATATTTTCTGTATCTGAACCGGCAGTTTTTAAAACAGGATAGATTTTTGACGGCATTTTTACAAATAATGATGTCATTTCGTATACCAGAAATGGCAGATAATATTCTAACGGTTCCAGAAAAAAGGTGAGCAATGCCAACAGGGAACAAAGTCCGCAGCAGGCTTTGCCCGAACTGGCGGGAAGCTGTGAGATCCCAGTAAATTCCGGGTTGCAGCAGCTCATGAAACAGGTGAAGATAATGCAAGTTAGAAAGCTTAATATCTGCAGCAGACCAGGTTCCCCTGGAGGGGAGAGCATCAGCAGGCTGCAGCCAATAATGAGAATCGTTTTATCTGCCAGGATAGTCATGGTCCCTTCCTTTCTTTATAAAATAAACTTGTTGAATTGTCCATAATTTTATCATTTTTTTCTAACTATGGCAAGGCGGCGTCTATTATGAAGTGTAATGGTGCAGGGCATGTGGAATTTATGGGAAATGCTTTGCGCCGTTTTTTTTATTCTGTAGAATAAGATGACATTTGTCATGGGAAGGTATGACAGCTTACACTGTTTTTGATAACGGAGGTCTGCTAAAATATCAGTATCAATGATAGAAAGGAACAGAACGAATGGCAGAATATGTGATTGAAATAGAAAATTTGGTGAAGCGGTATAAGGAGCTGGTGGCCTTGGACCATCTGAATCTTGCAGTAAAGGAGGGGGAGGTGTTCGGACTGCTGGGTCCCAACGGTTCGGGGAAAACTACAGCCATCAGTTGTATACTTTCACTGCTGCAGTTTGATAAAGGCAGTGTAAAGGTGTTTGGAACAGAAATGCAGCCGGACAGTTATGACAGTAAACGTCAAATCGGCGTGGTGCTTCAGAATGTAGCGGTGTTTGAGGAGCTGACGGTACAGGAAAATATTGACTATTTCTGCGGGCTTTATATAAAAGAGAAAGAGAAACGGAAGCAGTATGTGGAGGAAGCGATTACATTTTCGGGCCTGGAAAATTTTAGAAAATTTTATCCAAAAAAATTGTCGGGAGGACTGCTGCGGAGGCTGAATATTGCCTGTGGGATTGCCCATAAACCAAAGCTTATCATATTGGATGAACCTACGGTTGCAGTAGATCCCCAGAGCCGGAACCGGATTTTAGAAGGAATTCAGAAATTGAACAGGGAAGGGGCCACTATTATTTATACCTCTCACTATATGGAAGAGGTGGAGCAGATATGCACCCGTATTGCAATTTTAGATAAGGGCAGATGCGTAGCCATTGGCACAAAAGAGGAATTGAAGGCAATGATTAAGACTGGGGAGAAAATTCATCTGGAAGTCTGGGAACTGAAACCGGAACAGTTAGAGGAAATCCGCAGGCTGCGTCATGTATATCAGGTAGATTACCGGGATGGGATGCTGGAAATCCGATGCAGCGGCGGTAAGCATAATCTGGTACATATTCTGGATTATATGACGACGCAGGATATCAGTTTTGGCAGGGTATATGCGGAACTTCCCACATTAAATGATGTATTTTTGGAAATCACAGGGAAGGAACTGCGTGATTCAGCAGAATAGGAGGGAAAGGATATGTTTTTCAGATTATATTTTTACAGTATCAGACAGACCGTACGTCAGAAGTTGATTATGTTCTGGAGCCTGATTTTCCCTGTGATTCTGGGTACGCTGTTTCGAGCGGCATTTGGAGGATTTATGGAAGAAGAGGTGATATTCCATCAGATTCCAGCAGCGTATGTGGCAGAAGAGGGGGCTAGTCAGACATTTGCAGAAACGCTGAAATCTCTGGAAGAGGACAGTGAACTGGTGGAGGTGCTCGAGACAGACTCCGGCAAAGCAGAAGAACTTCTAAAAGAAGAAAAAGTGGAAGGAATTTATTATAACAGGGCTTCTGATATAGAGGAGGGAGAAAAAGTCACACTTACAGTGACAAAACAGGGGATGAGCCAGAGTATTTTAAGTTCCATACTAGAGCAGTATCAGCGGGTATTTCACACCATGGGACAGATTGGCAGGGAGAATCCGTCAGGGCTTAAGGCCGCTGCAGAAGTGCTCGGGAGGCAAAGGCAGTATTTGAAAGAGGGGACAATCTCAGAGACGCCTAAGAGCGCCATGACAGATTATTTCTATGCGTTGATAGCAATGAACTGTCTAATGGGAGTCTCCATGGGCCTGCAGATAGCAGTGGGATTTAAGGCAAACTTGTCGGATCTCGCAGCCAGGAGAGTGGTGTCGGGGACCAGCCGTTACGGAATGATGATGCCGGATTTGGCGGCAAAAATTACCATACAGTTTTTGTGTACTGTGTTCGCAGTCTGCTATCTTATGTTTGCGCTGAAAATCCCTTTGGGAAATAAATTTGGATTTATACTGCTCACCACTTTGGTGGGAAGCTTGGTGGGGATTTTTCTTGGATTTTTTATCGGGGCAGTTGGAACTTATAAAGAAAGTGTGAAAGAAGGGATCTGTGTTTCCTGTATGTTGTTTTCCAGCTTTCTGAGCGGATTGATGATGGGAAATATGTACCGTTTTCTTGAAAACAATGCGCCGATTGTCAACCGGATCAATCCTGCGTCTCTGATTGTCAAGGCGCTGTACAGCCTGGATATTTATGAAGGGTATGAGAAGTATACACAGTGTATGGTGAGTTTATTAGTGATTGTGGCAGTTTTGGGGGCAGGTGCGTTTGCATTGGTAAGGAGGGAACGCTATGCAAGTATTTAAAGTGTTTTGTAAAGTAACGAATAAACATAAATCACAATTTTTAATTTATGTCATCATTTATCTGTTCATTGCAATTGCCATGAGCCGTTCCATTCAGGAAAGTAAAGTGATGGAATTTGATAAAGTGTCTTTAAAAGTTGCAGTGGAAAACGAAGATCAGGGAGAACTTGGGAAAGGACTGGTGTCCTATCTGAAAGGGAACAACCAGATTAAGAAAATTCCAGCAGGCACAGAGGCCCTGAAAGACGCTATGTATTACCAGGAAATTGACTATGTTCTGGTAATACCACAAGATTTTACGGAACAGTTTGCAGCAGGGACTGGAGAGGAACTTTTAGAGGGCACGGCAGTTCCAGGCAGCAGCACGGCTTCTCTGATTGAAAATGAAATCCGGCAGTATCTGGACACGGTGGAAATGTATCTTGCGGCAGGCATAAATGCTTCCAGAGCAGTGGAATTATCCGCAGCGGATATGAAACGGGAAGCGGAAGTGAATTTTCTGGAAGAAAATGACAGCCAGCCTTTGTCCAGCGGTTTTTATTTTTTCCAGTATGTGCCCTATGTATTTCTGGTAATTATGATTCTGGGGCTTGGAGCAGTTATGAAGACATTTCGTGATAAAGATTTGTCGGCCAGAAATAAATGCTCCGCAATGTCCTTTTTACAGCAGAATGTACAGATTATTCTGGGATGTATTCTGTTTACTCTGGCAGTTTTTGCGTTTTTTATGGCCATGGCATTTTGCTTGTACCGGACCTATATGTGTTCTATTCAGGGCCTGTTAAGCGCAGTAAACGCACTTGTATTCAGTATATGTGCTGCCAGCATTGCCTGGTTTTGTGTACAGTTTGTCCGAAGTATGCCGGAATTAAATGTTTTGAGCAATATATTCAGCTTATCTTTCAGTTTTTTGGGAGGTGTGTTTGTGAGTCTTGAGCTGATGAGCGAAGGTGTGCAAAAGGCGGCAAAATTTATTCCTTCTTACTGGTATGTAATTGCGAACCGGGAGATCCAGAAGGTGGAGAGTTTTGCACAAGCCGGAAGTATCTATCAGCTCTATCTGGTGGTTCTGGTCTTTGCACTGGCGTTTTTTGCCGCTGGGCTTTTAGTGAACCGGATGAAGCTGCGGACGGTTTAGAGAGGGCAGATCTTCTCCCTTGTTTTTCAACATCACGAGTTTGGAAACAGTTGATTTTTTACATATAAGTATTTATAATGTGAATTGGGACGTAAAGATGTCGGAACAAGCAGATAAGAGATACGTCAAAACAAACTGGAGGATGTGGAGAAATTGTACCATATAGCATTATGTGATGATGAAGAAAAGGTGCTTGATCAGATTGAGGATTATTTGGCAGGATATCAGGATGTGAAGCAGACATTTGAATATGAAATTGAACGGTTTTTCAGTGCGGAAGAGCTGCTAAAGCAGCTCAGCCAGGAACAATTTGTACCGGATCTGCTGCTTTTGGATATTTATTTGTCTGGAAAAACGGGAATCGAGGCGGCTGAAAGAATAAGGGAACAGGGGTTAGGTATGCCGATTGTTTTTCTGACTACATCAACAGAACACGCATTGAAGGCGTATGGCGTGGATGCCATCCAGTATCTTGTGAAGCCTTTGGATAAGAAGCGTTTTTTTCATGCCATGGATTCTGCGGTGGGGCAGCTTGAGAAAATCCAGGAGAGTTATGTGGTTCTTAAAGTTCCAGGAGGCGTCCGGCAAATACAGTCCAACGATATTGTGTACTGTGAATCCCAGAAGAATTATCAGATCTTGTATCTGACAGCAGGAGAATACAGAGTCCGAATGACAGCGGGGAAACTTTGGGAAGTGCTGGAACGCTTTCCGCAGTTCGGAAGGTGCGGCCGTTCTTATATTCTGAATATGCATCATATTATTTCTATGGAACGGGAAGAGATTCTCATGGATGACGGAAATATGATTTACATACCGCGGAATAAAGCGGCAGAGTTTAAAAAAGTTTATTTTTCTTATTATTTTGATTACAGAGATAAGGCTGGAACGTCCAGATAATCCTTAAAAAAGATCCTTCGAGTGAGGATCTTTTTTGTCCCCAAAAAATCATGAAATATCCCACCTTATAGAAATCCTATATTTCAGATGATATAGTGATCGAAAAGATCCATCTTTAAGGAGGGTTTGCGTTATGCTGGGAGGTTCATTTTTAATTGCTTTTTTGCGCAATGCAATCAGCACAGGATTGATGCTGGCATTTTTTCTAATGCTGGATCGTCCCAGATGTTCGATGAAGAAGACCGTTGGATATTACATAGTATTTGGCTTGTTATTGGTGTCTGTTTATAGTGGCTGGTATATGTTTTCAACTGCCAGTTTTGTGAAATATGCGCCATTGACAACACTTCCGGTTATTGGAATTTTCTGCAGTTTTATGAGCAGCGAGGTACTGTATCTGTCTTTGTACAAAATGGCGCTGGCATTTTACATGTTTTCTGTCTGCACTTTTTGCGGTGTGGATGTGGCGCGCTGGTGGTTTGGCGGAAGTATGTGGACAGATATTTTTGTTCGGATGTTCTGTGTTTTTATTATCTTGTTTTTCACATGGACTAAATTTCGAAAAAGTTTTCTCAGCGGTGTAGATTTCTTGATTCAGGAAATGGATTTGTTCAGCGCGATAACACTTTTTATATCTGTAATGACTGGCGCAATTATAGCATATTGGCCCAATCTCCAGGGTTTTTCCATTTTCAATATGGTACGGGCGTTTATGATTTTATTTATGGCTGGAACTCTGCAGTATGCCATTCTCCACCTTTATATTCATTTGGGGCAGGCCCATTACTATCAGGCGGAAAAGGAACTGCTGGAAGTAAATGAACAGCTTCTGCACAGCCAGATGGATCTGATGCGCGAATCAGAAAAGGAGGCTGCCAGAATCCGCCATGATGTGCGCCACCACACGCTGCTGATTAAGGAATATGTCCAAAAGGGAGAAATTGATGAACTCCTTGACTATCTGCAACAGTACAGTGAGGATGTAGAAAGCCGCAGAGTCAAAGATATTTGCAGGAATCGTGCAGTGAACAGCATTTTGTCCGCTTATGTGAAAAAGGCGGCGGATTTAAAGATTCAGACTGAAATGGATGTGAGAGTGGCGGAGGGATTAAAGATTCGGGATGTTGACTGGGTGGCAATCCTTGCAAATGTTTTTGAAAATGCCATTCATGGCTGTGCCTCTTCAGAATGTCCTCGACAGGAAATTATCATTTATATTGCACAAAAAGGACGTAAAATAATCATTGAGTGCCGCAATACCAGCACTGATAATATCACATTTCAAAAAGGGATCCCAAAATCGCAGACAGGCGGTGGGACAGGCGTACTCAGCATTATCAAAGCGGCTTCCCGTTACGATGGAGAAACAGATTTTACTGTGGAGAATGGGATGTTTATCACAAGAATTTTGCTGAATCTTCCAGTGAGCGGCTCTATCTGACAAATTCCGGGAATACCAGTTGAATTTATTCCTAAATAAATATTAATTGTCTCAGAACTAACAATTCTGATAAAAATTTGATATAATGTAGAACTATCAAAAAGAAGGAAGACAAAAGATTATGGCGAACTGCAGGAACCAGACTCCATGTCCATGTACATACGACTGTCCGCGTCATGGAAAATGGTGTGAATGTGTTGCGCATCACAGGGATCACGATAAAGAGGTTCCAGGCTGTTTTTTTCCAAAGAGGCAGAGGCGGCATATGACAGAAACATAGAGGCATTGTGCCGGGATAAAGGAATTATTTCATAAAATTTAAGGCGGGATTTACTGGACTAATCTTGTGTTTTGTAAGTTTTCGTTTCCGGTTCTTTTCGATGATATCACGTACTTTATCCATGCCATTGATGATAAACATCTGAGTATTGCCCAGTCTGTTTTTTTTTATCATATCTGTTTTCTTTGAGAAATATTACAGGGAGGCATGTGACTCGCCGAGCCACATGCCTCCCTGTTCATGACTGTCTATTAACCGACAGCCCCCAGATTTGCATTTTTGAACAAGGAATATTATAATAAACAGGAACAATTATAAAAAAGAGGTCGATGAAAATATTATGAAAAATAAGATTATCAAAATCTGCGGTGCATCTGCCGGGGCCTTTGCTGTGTTCCTGTCGTTTGGCTGGTCGTTCTTTGAAATGACGGTTCGTTTTAAGGAACATAAAAAATTGGCAAGAAAGAAATGGTTTTCGTTATCCCATACCACGGTGAACCACCCAAGATATAAGTTTGAGAAAGAATATGAGGAGGGCAAAGCCTGGTGTGCACAGCAGAATCTTCAGGACTGTTATCTGAAAAGCGCGGACGGCTTGAAATTGCACGCATTCTATCTTCCAGCAGAGAATGCGAAACGGTTCGTTCTGCTGAGCCATGGATATAAAGGAAGCGGATTCGGTGACTTTGCCTATACAGCCAGGTTCCTTCATGAGAACCAATGTAATCTGCTCTTTCTTGACCAGAGATGCTGCGGCGCCAGTGAAGGGGAATATATTACGTTTGGGGCTATGGAACAGTATGATGTACAGCGTTGGGCATATTATATTTCCAAACGGAATAAAGACAGGCTGCCTATATATCTCTATGGGGAATCCATGGGGGCGGCTTCAGTGCTCATGGCCTCCGGCCACAAGCTGCCCAAGGAGACAAGAGGGCTGATTTCTGACTGTGGGTTCCGTTCTATGAAAGGGCAGATTCAGGATATGGCGGCAAATTGGTTCCATCTGCACTGGATTGGGCTTTTGCTGTTCCGTCTGGATTTATTCTGCGCATTTTTTGCAGGTTTTCGTATGAAACATGCAGATACGGCAGAAGCTATGAAGACCAATGAACTGCCGGTTTTATTTTTTCATGGGGCAAAAGATACTTATGTAGATCCAGGAAATACCATCTATAATTATTCCTTATGCCGGGCGCCTAAGGAGCTTGTAGTGGTGTCAGAGGCAAGGCATCTGTGCAGTCCATATGAGGAACCTGAGATGTACCGGGAGAAACTTTTGGCGTTTTTTGAAAAGTATGACTAAAAAGAACTGGAGCTTTACAATTGAAAAGTTGTGAAGCTCCAATGATACTTTTCATTATTATCCTATGGGGGGCCATGGGTGCGGTCTTGCATATGAGAATTCAGTCTGGAACTGGAGCATAGAAATGTTTTCTTTTTTAAATCGTGTGCTTTAACAAATCTGGTATCTCAAAGTCTGCACGAAATTATTTTTGTGTTTAACAAGATGATGGTAAAAGTCTCGGTCAATTTCATATAAAATGTATGCTAACTCTCTGAGGGGGTAGAATTTAAAAGTGAAATGTGTTAGTTTTTCAGAAGAAGGAAGGAAAAAGGAGGTTTCTCATGAGAGATTATTATTCGTTGACAGCGGCGCAGAACATGCACCATAACTGGATTCAGGATTACAAGACGCAGCAGGTGTCGGGGGTAAGTGTTGTGGCATCCCTAAAGGCGGCTTTGGATTTTGGTTTATTGAAAAAATGTATTCAATTGGAATTCCAGCGTTATGGATGTATGAGAATCCGTTTTACGAAGCCCGACGAGAAGGGACAGGTAAAACAATATATTGTAGACAAGGAAACCAGGGACATTCCAATGAAAGATTTATCTGGTATGAGCCTGGCAGAAGCAGATAAGCTTATGCAGCAGTGGGCGTATGAGACTTTTGACGGGGATGATATTCCGCTGTGCGACGTGACGATGCTGAAGCTTCCAGAGGGATTTCATGGATTTTTTATCCACATGGATCACAGGCTTATTGATTCCTGCGGCATTGTGGTAATGATAAACGATTTGATGCAGCTTTATACTCATTTCCGGTTTGGTTCTGACTACCCGAAAGACCTGGCGGATTTTGAGATGGTATTAGAAAAGGATTTAAAAAAAGCAAATAATGAGAAGCGTCTTGCTAAAGACAAGAAGTTCTGGGACGATCAGCTTGACGCTTTGGGAGAACCTCTTTATTCCGATATCCAGGGGCCGTCTGTTCTTGAGGAATCAAGGAAACGCCATGGAATTAAGAACTTAAGGGCTGCAGACATCGAGTTAAAAAACTTGTTTGTGGAAGTAAAGGATTATTATCTTGAACCGGAACCTACCAAAAATTTGATTGCGTTCTGCATGAACCACCAGCTCTCCATGACGAATCTGCTGCTGTTGGGAATCCGTACCTATTTATCAAAGGTAAACGACGGCCAGGAAGATATAACCATCCAGAATTTTATTTCACGCCGTTCCACCCATGACGAGTGGACTTCCGGAGGGAGCAGAACGATTATGTTCCCCTGCAGGACGGTGATTCCTCCTGAAATGGAATTTATTGCGGCTGCTTATGAGATTCAGAATGTTCAGAACAGGATTTATATGCACAGCAATTATGATCCGGCGCTGATTATGGAGGAAATGAGAAAGCGCTACCATACCCCGGAGCATACCGCGTATGAAAGCTGTTATCTGACTTATCAGCCAATGCCAGTGAAGATGGACAATCCCCATCTGGCAGCAATTCCCCAGCATTCCAAATGGTTTGCCAATGGCGCGGCTACTAAAAAAATGTACTTAACTGTATCACATACAGAAGATGGCGGTATGAACTTTTCTTACCATTATCAGACCGCTCATTTAGAAGAGCATGATATGGAACTGCTATACTATTATATGATGCGCATTCTTTTTAAAGGAATCGCGGAGCCGGATATGAGTATCGGTGAAATTATGGAACATGTGTAAAGGAAAACAGGAGGAAGAATGATGACAAACGAAATGCAGTTTAAGACAATTGTTGCCCAGTATTGTGAGGTAAAGCCAGAAGATATGAAAAATGAGATGAGGTTCCGGGAAGATTTGGGGTTTAGCTCCCTTGACTTTATGTCCTTCCTGGGGGAACTTGAAGATACTTTTGATGTGGAGCTTGAGGAAGACGATGTTCTGAAAGTTCTCACCATCGGAGAGGCACTTGAAATGTTGGAAAGATTACAGCAGGAGGCGTAAATTATGGGAATGTTAATTCGTGACATACTGGAGAACAGCGTAGAAAAATTTGCAGATATAAAAGCAGTAAAGTGGCTGCAGAAAAAAGATATTCTGGAGAGAAGCTACAAAGAACTGATGGAAAATGTTGTGGCAGTGAGAAAGGGACTCCTGGCAGAAGGGTTTCAGGGAAAACATATTGCCCTCATTGGAGTCAGTTCTGTGGAGTGGATAGAAAGCTATCTTGGCGTGATCACTGGCAGCACAGTTGCTGTACCCCTTGACGCAGGACTTCCTGGTGAGGATTTGATTGATTTGATTAACCGTTCAGATTCAGAAGGTCTGTTCTTAAGTCCCAAACTCCTGCCGCTTTTGGATGCAGTTTTAGCGCAGTGCCCAAAGTTAAGAAAAATCTGGATGCTTCAGGAGGAAGAGGCGGAAGCTTCTAATGAAAAGGTAGTGTCTCTTGCAGACCTTAAGAAAGCTTCTGAAAATAGCGGAGATTGTGACAAGCCAAATCCAGAGGATATTGCAACCATTATTTTTACTTCCGGGACAACCGGAAAGAGCAAGGGCGTTATGCTGACCCAGGATAATCTGGCCACGAATGTAGCGTATGTCCGCTATACGGCGGAGCCTGGAACAGTTATGTTAAGCGTGCTTCCAATTCACCATGCCTTCTGTCTGGTGATGGACTGGCTCAAAGGATTTTCCCTGGGAGCTTCCATTTGCATCAATGATTCCCTTCTGCATATGGTGAGAAACATGGGCATTTTTAAACCAGATGTAATTTTGATGGTTCCTATGATGGTGGAGACAATTTACAAAAGACTCTCTGCGGCAGATCCGGCAATCCCCAAAGCGGCGTTAGCGGCCAATGTATTTGGCGGAAAACTGAAAATTATTTTTACCGGCGGCGCGCATCTTGATCCATTTTATATTGATAAGTTTGCAGAATACGGTGTGGATATCTATGAAGGCTACGGCATGTCGGAGTGTTCTCCGGTGATCAGTTCCAATATGCCTGGGGACAATAAGCCGGGTTCTATCGGCCGGCCCCTTGCCAATGCAGAGATTGATTTTGATCATGGCGAAATTCTGGTAAAAGGCAGCAGTGTGATGAAGGGCTATTATCAGATGCCCCAAGAAACGGCGGAGACCTTGAAAGACGGCTGGCTTCATACCGGGGACAAAGGCTATCTGGACGAAGACGGATTCCTGTTTATTAATGGGCGCGTGAAGAACCTGATCATTCTCTCAAACGGCGAAAATATTTCACCGGAGGAGATTGAGAATAAATTAGCTCTGGGAGCTTTGGTAGGAGAGGTGATTGTGACAGGGGAGAACAATGGGCTTACGGCAAGGATATACCCGGATATGGACGTGGTTCAGGCAAAAGAGCTGGGAGAAGAGGAAATTCGGGCAGGACTGCAGTCATTCCTGGATGAATATAATAAGAATCAGCCAACCTACCGTCAGATTACAGGGCTGATTGTACGTAAAAATCCGTTTATCAGAAGCTCCACAAAGAAAATCAAGCGGCAGGAAGCTATGGTAGACGAGCCTATGAAATAAATGGAACCATAACCGCTATGAAAGACTGCGTCAAAATTCCGGCAACGACTTCCGGTGGAGCCTGAAAGTTTTCTGCGCTCCATTTGTGGAGTACGCCGATGGTGCTGCCGATGACGCAGGCAATCATATAGGAAAATTCTTCTTTGCTGTGGTGGGAAGGGTCTGTGTTCTGCATAACGTCTGATACATAGCGGTGGAACATGGTGATGAATTTTTCAAAAAATGCCCCTCCCTCCGGCTGTCTGAGGAGTTTTGCTAAAAAGGGGTTCGTCATGGTATATTCGCAGATTGTCTGGAAGTAGGATCTGCACATTTCCCGGTCGTTATGGGGATGAAACTTTTCCATCAAAGAGAAGATATCCTGTATGGTCTTATCCTCAACGGCGGTTACAAGGGCTGGAATGTTTTCAAAGTGGTTGTAGAACGTACTGCGGACAATTCCAGCTCTTTTTATTACATCAGAAACAGTGATTTTATCTAATTCTTTTTCTCTGAGGACTAAAAAGAACGCGTCGTAAATGGCTTCATCAGCAACATGATATCTTTCGTCCTGTATCTCATTAATCATAGAAATCTCCTTAGTTATAGTATTTTTAATGTACCGTAGCCTGCTATGGAATTCAAATTATTTCTTCTAAAGGTGTGGCAGGATCTGTTTCTTGCGTCCAGGTTCCAGGATTTGTATCGTCAGGGATTCGTCCGGCCAGAATATCTTCATAATGTTTTACCTTTTGATCCATGTATTCAGCGGTGACTTTTGCCTCTTCTGCCCGCTTGTGAGCCTGTTCGCGCTGATTCAGAATGATCTGGTATCTTGCTTTTAAGTTTTCTTCGGATTCTTCTAAACGGCATAATTCACAGTATTTTTTGATATCTTTTATGGATGCGCCGCAATTTTTCAGGTATGTAATGCCGCGCATCCAGTTCGCAGATTCTTCATTAAATACCCGGCGGTTTCCCGTATCTCTCTGGCATGGCAGTAAATTAATATCTGTATAATACCGTATCGTGTGTTCCGTTGTATGAAACATATCTGCAAACTGTCTGATTGTATAGTCCATATGTATGATTCTCCCTTATCTGGATGATAAAAAGGTGTTGACTTCGGGTTACACGAAGATGCTATACTAAATTATAATATAAAGATTCGTTTTACACAATACATAGTTTGGAAAGGAGAAATCAGAAATGGGATATCTAGGCGAAGAAATCAGGAAATTGGGGTTTGGCTTAATGCGTCTGCCACAGAAGGATGGAGCAATTGATGTGGAACAGACCAAGGAAATGGTAGATTTATTTCTGGAGGCAGGTTTTACTTATTTTGATACAGCGTGGGCATATGCCGGGAGCGAGGATGCCATCCGTAAGGCGCTGGTAGAACGCTATCCCAGAGAGAGCTATCAGCTTGCCACGAAAAATGCGGCGTAGATTGATTGTAAGACCAAGGAAGAAGCATATGCGCAGTTTGATACCTCTCTGGCACAGACTGGGGCAGGATATTTTGATTTCTATCTGCTTCATAATCTGGGAGAGGCCAGGACCCATTATTTTGATGATTACGATATGTGGAACTGGGTGCAGGAGAAGAAGAAAGAAGGGCTTATCCGCCATGTGGGATTTTCTTTTCATTCCACGCCAGAAGAGCTTGAGGAAATTTTAAATGCACATCCCCAGGTGGAATTTGTTCAGCTTCAGATCAATTATGCAGACTGGGAGAATCCAGCGGTTCAGTCCAGACAATGTTATGAAACAGCAAGGAGGCATGGAAAACCTGTTATTATTATGGAACCTGTAAAGGGAGGAATGCTTGCCACGCCACCGGAATCTGTAGCAGAAATTCTCAAAATGGCTGAGCCGGAACATTCTGTGGCGTCCTGGGCAGTCCGTTTTGCAGCCGATTTAGAGGGGGTCATTACCGTTTTATCTGGAATGAGCAATATAGCGCAGATGAAAGATAATCTGTCTTATATGAAAGAGTTTCATGGACTTGCTGACAGCCAGAAAGAAACACTGGCACAGGCACAGGAAGAATTAAAGAAAATTCCCCTGATCCCGTGCACTACTTGTAATTACTGCGCCAAGGTATGTCCTATGAACATTGGAATTTCCGGTTCTTTTACCGCTATGAATTATCTGACCCTTTACCGTGACCGGGGAATGGCAAAACACCAGGAGGAATGGCTGGTGGGCGGCCATGGGCAGAAACATGCGGATGAATGCATCAAGTGCGGCAAATGTGAGGAAGCCTGTCCCCAGCATATTAAAATCAGGGAAAACCTGGAGAAGGTAAAAGAATCGTTACTGTGCCATGCGGTTTAAAATATTGAGAAATCATAAGATCATGCAGGGGATGTATAAATCTGTTCAGCATTTTTCAAATGTGTTGATGCACCAATACTGTTTCTCAAGATTTTTGCGGAAAAGATGAGTTCTGCCATATGATGTTTACCTCTTTTCATATGCAGCTATTTTACCAAAAAACATCTGAAGTGAGGTGGATAATTTGACTGGGTTCCATAAATTGCTGTTGATTTTCAGATTGTGAAATGATATGTTATTGAAAAAGGAGCAGACTCCCACAAATGTGGCTGATCTCCGGAATGGTTATATAAACCTACCTGATGGCCAAGTACAAGGTAGGTTTATTTTTTTCGCTTGTTGTTACTATTTTCTATTTAATGAAACATTTGAAATTTTATGTTATACTAACACCACTTTACAACTTTTCACCTTAAAAATGTCATACAGGACTTTCTGATGTATTACTCCGGCGGTTAAAATTCGTCGACATTTAACCGCCGGAGTAATATATGGTACGCAGCCGGAAAGGGATCGAAATGCTGGTGAATCTGATCAACATAGCTTACTGCGCGATGAAGCTGTTGCCATACCAGGATGAAGCATTTTCAAAGTACCGTAAGGAAAGCGTACAGGATTTCAGGTTTGCACTCAGCGAAAGGATCCGGCAGGAGGTATTTTTTGCCACTTTCGTGAAAAAGAGCGAAAATATAATAAAATTATCTGCCCTTATGAGAACATTGAAATATCTTGTCCGATAAAAGGAGCACTATTTATAATAGTTGTAAAGTGGTGGAGTTATTAGAAATGGCATAAAAGTTTTTATAGATATTGGAACAAACTTATGAAAAGGAAGGAGAATCATAGAAGAGAAAGCCCCTGCTGGCGCAAAAATATATGGCATAAATATAAAAGGGGCAAGGGTGTTCAAAGGGAAATCCCCGTAAAAGTCATATTTTTCTGGATTTTTTGCGGAAGTTCTGTTACAATAAAAATAATTATGGCGGAAAAGGAGTGTTGATTATGGCAGAGACTATGGAAGATTATAAAGATGAACTGGAAGCGTCTTTTCGTAAAATTAAGGAAGGCGATATTATTTCAGGAACCGTGATCAGTGTAACTGAAGAAGAGGTAACACTGGATTTGAAATACTATACACAGGGAATTATTAAAGTGGAAGATTTGAGTAATGATCCAAATTTTAATGTTTTGGAGCAGGTTCATACGGGAGATATAATGAAAGCGACTGTTGTGAAAACGGATGATGGAGAGGGCAATATTCTATTATCCAAGAAGGAAGCAAATGATGTACTTGCCTGGGAGAAATTAAATCAATATCTGGAGGAAGGCACAGAGCTTTCTGTAAAAGTGACAGGAATTGTACCAAGCGGAGTGGTTGCTTATGTAGAGGGAATCCGGGGATTTATTCCAGCGTCGCAATTAGATTTATCTTATGTGGAGGCCACAGAGGAATGGCTTGGACGTGAGATTCAGGCCAGAGTTATTACGGTTGAGGAAGCACGGAAGAAATTAGTGCTTTCTGCCAAAGTGATTTTAAGAGAGAAACAGCAGGAGGAACATGATCGCAAAGTGGCCAGGATGATTCCAGGAACTGTGCTGGAGGGCACAGTAGAATCACTGATGCCTTATGGGGCATTTGTGGATTTGGGAGATGGAATCAGCGGCCTGGTACATATCTCTCAGATTTCCCACAGAAGAATCGGCAAGCCTTCAGAAGTTCTAAGCACAGGCCAGAAGGTAAAGGTAAAGGTTCTGAATACCAATGATAATAAAGTCAGCCTCAGCATGAAAGCCCTGGAAGAAGAAATGATCGATGTGGACAAGACAGAAGAGGTGGAGGAGTATATTTCCAACGAAAGAGCATCCACCAGTCTGGGCGATCTGCTGGCAGGGATCAAACTGCAGTAAGGCGTGCAGCAGAGTCAATTATTTTTTAGAAGGGAGCCGCAAGTGATATGAAAGTGAATGCAATACAGAGTACAGACGGGCTGGGAAACCAGACTTCTGTATCAGCCCCAGGACAGCAGGAAGAATTTTCTTCTTATCTGAAGACTTCAGCTTCGCTGGAAGAGATTTTTACGGAAGCTTCACAGAAATACAATGTACCTAAGAATCTTATCAAGGCAATCGCCAAAGCGGAGTCGGATTTCAGGCCAAACGCCACCTCCGGCGCCGGAGCGCAGGGGATAATGCAATTAATGCCGGGGACCGCAAGAGAACTGGGTGTTACCGATGCTTACGATCCTTACCAGAATATCATGGGAGGAACTAAATATATCAGCCAGATGCTGGAAAAATATAATGGTGATATCAGCCTTGCCCTTGCCGCTTACAATGCAGGAAGTAATAATGTGGCAAAATATGGAGGAATTCCACCCTTTGAAGAAACTCAGAATTACGTGGTAAAGGTAACCAGGTTTATGAATGACGGCATTGAGGTTCCGGAGGGTTCCTATTCTGTGAATGCTGCAGGTGTGGCGGCAGAGGGCGGTGCATCTGTACAGAAGATGGAGGATAGTTATTACCAGAATATCCTGGAACAGCTTTTCTCTTATGAAGATTATCTGCAGTTTATTGATCTGTACACTAAGATTCAAGAAGCACAGCAGGAGAAAGTAAAAGAGGAGCAGGAGAAACAGGAACAGGAGCAGCAGGATTCCTATTATGCTTATCAGGAATTAAGGTACAGTCCGGCGGTAATGAATCTGCTGGGATAATGGAAGGCCTGTAAATAGCGGAGACGGTGATGGTGACAATTAAGATTAAATATTTTGCCCAGGATATAGACAAACTGGATTATATAGAAGGCAAGTCAGACTGGATTGACCTGCGGGCAAGTGAGACAGTGGAATTGAAGGCAGGAGACTTTAAGCTGATTCCTCTGGGGGTAGCAATGGAGCTGCCCAGGGGCTTTGAAGCACATGTGGTGCCAAGAAGCTCCACCTTTAAAAATTATGGCGTTCTGCAGGTGAATAGCTGTGGAGTCATAGATGGAAGCTACTGCGGGGACGAGGATATGTGGAAAATGCCGGTGTATGCCACAAGAGACACAGTGATACGGAAGAATGACAGAATCTGCCAGTTTCGTATTATGGAAAACCAGCCTCAGATTGTCTTTGCAGAGACGGCCTCTTTGGAACATAAGAACCGGGGAGGTTTTGGAAGCACCGGAGTCAAATAAGGACATGAATGGAGGATATTAGTATTATGGAAAAACGTCAAATGAAATTTTATTCCAAGGACAGTAATGCGGCTGCAATCCATGCGCTGCCCGGGCATTTTGCAACCAGTCATTCACATATCAATTATTATATTGATATTACCAGCTTGAAGACTCGTATCAGTGAGGCAAAAGAGGTGGCTAAGGTTCTTGCCGGGAAATTTACCAGTCAGATGACAGTGGACACCATTGTGTGCATGGATGGCACAGAAATCATTGGTGCTTTTCTGTCTGAGGAGCTGGAGAAAAAGCATATCATGACCACCATCAACCAGCACAAGACCGTATATGTTGTTTCGCCGGAGATCAACGCAAACAATCAGGTGATGTTTCGGGATAATTTGAAACCTGCTATCGCGGGCAAGCATATTCTTTTGCTTTTGGCAACCACAACAACGGGGGTTACCATCCGCCGCAGTCTGGAGTCTATTCAGTACTATGGAGGAAGCGTGGCAGGCGTAGTATCGGTATTCAGTACTGTTGAACAGGTAGACGGCATCCGGATTGAGAGCGCTTTTCAGGAAGACGATATTCCAGGCTATGCTGCATATCAGCCTGCAGAATGTCCTTATTGCAAGAATGGACAGAGACTGGAAGCAATGGTAAATGGATTTGGATATTCCAAACTGTAGTCCGTCAATCTGTATAGAGATTTAAAAATATTTCGTCAATGTGACCAAGAGTTAATGAAGAGGTATCTGTTCTTGTTGGAAATGACAAGAAAGGATATCTCTTTTTGTATGGTTGGCGATAGTAATTTCCAGAGAATTCTGGTACTATAATCTCATGAAAAAATTCTGCTGGGCAGAGAAAATACAGGAGGTAATTATAAAATGGCAAGTTTATCATTAAAGAATATTTGTAAAAAATATGCGAATGGATTTGAGGCGGTTAAGGATTTTAACCTTGAAATTGCAGATAAAGAGTTTATTATTTTTGTTGGACCGTCAGGATGTGGAAAATCTACAACTCTTCGTATGGTGGCTGGGCTGGAAGAGATTTCCTCAGGAGAACTCTCTATCGACGGCAGACTTGTGAATGATGTAGAACCCAAAGACAGAGATATCGCAATGGTATTCCAGAATTATGCATTATATCCTCATATGACTGTGTTTGATAATATGGCATTTGGCCTGAAATTGAGAAAAGTTCCTAAGGACGAAATTAAGAGGAAAGTGGAACAGGCTGCGAAAATCCTGGATCTGGATAAATTATTAGATCGTAAGCCCAAGGCTTTGTCGGGAGGGCAGAGACAGCGTGTAGCTATGGGACGTGCAATCGTGCGTGAGCCCAAGGTATTCCTTATGGATGAACCTTTATCCAACCTGGATGCAAAACTTCGTGTACAGATGCGTGCTGAAATTGCTTCCCTGCATCAGAGACTTGGAGCAACCATTATTTATGTAACCCATGACCAGACAGAGGCTATGACGCTGGGAACCAGGATTGTCGTTTTGAAAGATGGCATTATCCAGCAGGTAGATTCTCCCCAGAAATTATACAATGAGCCGGATAATCTGTTTGTTGCCGGATTTATCGGATCTCCCCAGATGAATTTCCTGGATGCAGTATGTGTTGTAGAAGGCGATAAAGTTTCTTTAAAATTTGGCAATAGCGCTATCCTTCTGCCTCCTGCAAAAGGCAAGAAGCTGATTGACGGCAAGTACAATGGCAAGACGGTAGTCCTTGGCATTCGTCCGGAAGATGTTGATGATTCTCAGCTTGCACTTGATACTCATAAGGACAGCACATTCAATACCAAGGTAACTGGATATGAATTGCTTGGTTCAGAAGTATTGCTGTACTACACAGTAAATGGAGCAAGTATGACAGCAAAAGTTGATTCCAGAACAACGGCACGTATTGGAGATTCCATTAAGCTTGCCATGGATATTGATAAAATCCATGTATTTGATAAAGAAACAGAATTGACAATTACCCACTAATTCAGTAAGATATTAATAGAGCACAAAGATTACGGAAGTAGCGCAGAGATGTGTTGCTTCCGTTTTTGTATCATTTAGATAATTTCTTGAAATGGGGGAAAATCATGTTATCAAATCATAAACTGCAGGTTACATTGGAAGAAATTAAGGAAATTTCCAGGATTGATCTGGCGCTGTACAGCGACAAGGGAAAACTTTTGGCATCTACTTATGAATCAGAAGAAGATATGGAGGAAGCGATCCGGCTGTTTGCAGACTCCATGGCAGAGAGCCAGATGCTGTCTGGCTGCCATTTTTTTAAAGTGATGATTGAGCGGGAATTGGAATATGTTGTGCTGGCGCGGGCCAGCAGTGAAGAAGCATATATGATTGGCCGTCTTGCAGTGTGCCAGATCCGGAATATGGTTGGTGCATACCAGGAGCAGTTTGACCGTAACAGTTTTATCCAAAATGTGGTACTGGGCAATATGCTGGTGGTTGATATGTATAATAAGGCGAAGAAGCTGCATATTGAGGCATCTCCCCGAGTGGTGTTTGTGATTGAAGTGTCCGGCAAGAAAGACGGTGCGGTGGTTGAGACTGTCAAAAATCTCTTTGCGGCTTCCTCCAGGGATTTTGTAACAGAAGTAGACGAAAAATCCTTAATTTTAGTGAAAGATGTACGGGATATTTCCTCAGATGAGGAATTAGCCAAACTGGCGAAAACACTGGTGGACAACCTCCAGACAGAAGCTATGGTGAAGGTACGGGTGGGTTATGGAAATCGTGTGGAACTGCTGCCGGATATCGCACGTTCTTATCAGGAGGCAAGAATGGCCCTGGAAGTAGGGCGGATTTTCTATGCGGAACATGAGACGGTTTCATACAGCAAATTGGGAATTGGGCGGCTGATTTATCAAATTCCCACCAGTCTGTGCGAAATGTTTCTCAGAGAAGTATTTGGTGATAAAATTCCAGATATGTTTGATGAGGAAACAACGGTTACAATTAATAAATTTTTTGAAAATAATCTGAATATCTCAGAGACCGCAAGGCAGCTTTATGTACACCGCAATACGCTGGTTTATCGTTTGGAGCGCATTGAGCGGACAATCGGATTGGATATCCGAACCTTTGAAGACGCCATGTTGTTTAAGATTTCATTGATGGTTATTGACCATATGAACTACCACAGGAAAAACGAAAGGTGAGAAAACATGAATTTTAAAATAATTAATATGAATGAGTACAAAAGAAAAGATCATTTTGAATATTTTTCACAGATGGCTTATCCATATGTTGGAATTACGGTGAATGTAGATATCACCGGCTGGCTGGCTATAGTGAAAGAAAAAGAACTGCCATTTTTCCATAGTTTTCTGTATGTGATAACCAGAGCTGCCAACAGTATAAAGGAATTTCGGCAGAGAATTACAGCAGAGGGCGGAATTATTGAGTTTGAGAAATGCTTAAGCTCCTATACAACAGCGCTTGCAGATGAAACTTATTGTTATTGCCAGGTGGATGCAGACAAACCTTACCGGGAGTTTCTCTCTCATGCAAAGGCGGAGCAGAAAAAGGCTTTGGATGCGGAGAATCTGGATGACGGTGACGAGATTCTGCAGCTCTTTTTTATCTCCTCCCTTCCATGGATTAGTTATACGTCTCTTGTGCAGCCCGTTCCAGCGCCAGCGGACAGTAACCCGAGAATTACGTGGGGCAGGTATTTTACACAGAACCACAGAGTATGGATCCCAGTGTCGCTTTTGTGTCATCATGCATTGGTGGATGGAATTCATTTGGCCCGGTTTTTTGAAAAATTAGAAAATTTCCTGGCAGAGTTTGTGGATGATTTTTCAGAATTGTAAGATCTCCGGCGGTTAAATTAGGAAAGGAATGTGTGGCTTTTATGAAAATTTCTACAAAGGGCCGTTATGCACTGCGGCTGATGCTGGATTTAGCCCTGGCTCAGGATCAGGTAGTGCGTCTGCGGGATGTGGCAGAGAGGCAGGATATATCTGTGAAGTATCTGGAACAGATTATTTCTGTGCTGCAAAAATGCGGATATGTAAAGAGCGTGCGTGGACCTGGCGGCGGCTATATGCTTGCAAGGAAGCCGGAAGAATATACGGTTGGAATGATATTGCGGCAGATCGAAGGAAGCCTGGCTCCAGTAGCCTGCCTGGAGGGAGTAGAAAATGAATGCCCCAGGAAGGGAGCGTGTGCCACGCTCCGAGTCTGGAAGATGCTCTATGAGGCAGTGAATGGCGTGGTGGATCATGTAAGCCTGGCAGATTTGGTGGATTGGGACCTGGAACTGCATGAGACATTGGATTATATTATTTAACATGCGGTTCATGGCAATAAAATGCCTGTTCACGACAAAATCTAAAGACAAAACGCCAGAAAGCCGATAAACATAGGAGAGAACAATAAGACAGAAGAAAGGAGCAGGGTTATGAAAATAAATAATGCGCAGGGTACGAATACAATTGTAAACCAGAACAGCAGAGAACAGGTGGATAAGCAGGAAGGAACTCAGCAGGAGAAGCAGGGACAGATAAAGAATGGCAGCCTTAAGGCGTCGGAGCTGAATATTTTCCAGGATCCCATTGAAGAAAAGAAGAAAAAGGCAATGGAAGAGGCAATGGGCTTTATCAAAGATCAGTTTAAGTCCGACGGACAGATTGACCAGATTAAGGATGAATGCCGGGATGATATAAAAAAGAGCAAAGATCTTGCTGAGGAGGCGTCGCAGGAATTGTCAGAAATCCGCAAGCAGCAGCAGGAATTAAAGGAACAGTACAAGGGTGTGGAAGATGACGACTACAGGGCTCAGATGAAGGCGCTGAGCGAGGAAGCGGGTGAGTGGAAGAAGCAGTATGACCAGGCGCATCAGGTGATCAGCGCGGCCACTGCGGGAATCAAGTCCATCAAGCAGGAAGAGCTGAAACACCATGGAATGGTGGATGCCGGAAAGAATGCAGAAGCTTCCTTAAAAGCGTCAAGTGATGAGATTATAGGAATGCTCAAGGATGAGGTTATTGATAAGATTGATAAGGATCTGGAAGAGACGGTAGAAGAGGCAAAAGAGGATAAGGAAGAAAAGGTCAAAGAAGAGGCAGAGAAAGAAGCAGCCCGTGCGGAACGTGAACAGCAGGCGCAGGAAGTGGAAGAAAATTTGCAGGAACAGAAAAAGCGCGCGAACAGAACGTCAAATTCTTTAAAAAATGTCAGCGTGTCAGATTTACTTGACAAGCAGCAGGACATCAACCGGAATACCCAGCAGATTTTAGAAGAGCAGAAACTGCTGCAGGAAGAAATTAAGGGGATTGTGGTGGATTCCCAGGTTTAACCTGAGTGGGCATAGTTGATGGCGCCGGGAACATAGATATAATTAGGAAGTGCATGTTTTGATAGAGTGATATCTGACATGCACTTCTTTTACTGTGGTATGTTTTGTGATATTTGAAATAGTACAATATCGTTTACATAATCGCATGGATATGATATAGTAATGGTGCGAAAGGAGATGGTAAGATGTCCATAACAGCAACAGAATTAAAAAAAAATCTCGGAAAATATTTACTGCTTTCTGCACAGGAAGACATTTATATTACAAAAAATGGGAAAGTTGTTGCAAAATTGACGAATCCAAATCAAAATAGAGTAGATACGGCAAAGTCTTTATTTGGGATATTGCCCAAAGATGCTGATTTATATACTGCTCGAAGTGAAAGGCTGGATAATAAATAATGAAAGTGTTGATTGACACAAGTATAATAATAGATGCATTGACAGGCAGAGAGCCATTCAGGGAAACAGCAGAACAAATATTTATCTTAGCAGCTAATCAGATTGAAGATTTGTATATTACTGCAAGTTCTGCTACAGATATCTATTACTTGATAAAAAAATATTTTCAAGATTCAAAGCAGGCGAAAGGGACTATGGCTAAATTATTTGAATTGTTTTGCATTTTGGATGTTACTTCAGAGGACTGTCAGAGAGCGTTATTATCAGAGATAAACGATTATGAAGATGCAGTGGTTACTTGTTGTGCAATCCGCAGTCAGATGGATTATATTGTTACCAGGAATATAAAGGATTTTAAGAAATCAAAAGTTAAAACTGTCTTACCACAAGAATTTATAAAGATTTCATCTAAGGAAAAATAAAGTTTTTCTACCGGTGCTGTTCCATGAAAAAGCTGTAAACTGCAGATTTGTGAGTTGAAAGTAATAAGATTTGATGGTATACTAAAAAAGTATATTTGTACAGAATATGGCATCAGAAAATTAGAAAAACAAAAGCTAAAATCAAGGAGAATCAGGATACATGGAACGATACAAAAAAGAATTTATAGAATTTATGGTAGACTGCCAGGTGCTGAAATTTGGTGAGTTTGTATTAAAGAGCGGGAGGCATTCTCCCTTTTATATGAATGCAGGGGCTTATGTGACAGGCGTCCAGCTTGCGAAGCTGGGAGAATCTTATGCCAGGGCAATTCATGAGCATTACGGAGATGATTTTGATGTGTTGTTTGGGCCGGCATACAAAGGGATTCCACTGAGTGTTGCCGCTGTCATGGCATACAGCAAATTATATGGTAAGGAAATCCGTTACTGTTCAAACCGTAAGGAAGTAAAAGACCATGGAGATACAGGAATTCTTCTAGGAAGCAAGTTAAAAGACGGCGATAAGGTGGTAATCATTGAGGATGTAACGACTTCTGGAAAATCCATGGAGGAGACGGTTCCTATTATCCGCGCTCAGGCAGATATTGAGATTAAGGGACTGATGGTATCTCTCAACCGCATGGAGCGCGGCAAGGGAGACAAGAGCGCATTAGAAGAAATTAAGGAATTATATGGTTTTGATGCCAATGCCATTGTGACCATGGGGGATGTGGTAGAATATTTGTATAATAAACCATATAAAGGAAATATATATATTAATGATGAAATGAAAGCAGCAATTGACCGTTATTATGAACAGTATGGGGCAAAATAGGAGAATATTATGAATGAGAAAACATATAAGACCTTGACTGCAGCAGGCGCTGGAAATATTGCCATTGGTATTGTTATGCTGGTAACTGGCGTTACATGCGGAGTTCTTACAATTATTAATGGTGCAAAAATGTTGAAAAGAAAATCAGATATTATTTTTTAAGGGTTGAAAAATTGAAAAAGGATTACAGAAAAATACTCCGGATATGCAGCAAGTTCATGTTCGGAGTCTATATTATTTGTCTGACGTATTTTCTGTTTTTTGCAGAAAGCACCGGACGCACCTTTGAGAGCAGGTCTTACCATTACAATCTGGAGCTGTTCAAAGAAATCGGACGATTTATTAAATACCGTCATGTCCTTGGAGCCCGGGCGGTATTATTAAACCTTGTTGGAAATATCGTGGCATTTTTCCCTTTTGGATTTTTCCTGCCAATTCTGCACAGGAAATGCAGATCTTTTTTTTATACTGTATTCTTTAGTTTTGAATTCAGCCTGCTGGTAGAAACGATCCAATTAGTCTCCAAAGTGGGAAGCTTTGATGTAGACGACCTTCTTTTAAACACTCTTGGAGGCGCTTTGGGATGTCTGATTTTTTACTGGATGAATTGGATAAGGAGAACATATGAGAAGAAAGAAAAGGAACGCATATAAGTTTGCGCATAAGAAACATTCCAGACTGGGAAAGGTTTCTCTAGCTTTGGCGCTGCTGTCTTTTGCGGCTGCGGCTGGGATGATCCTGTATTCCATACAGTGCGGGGGAAACGCTAATGTGTATGTGGGAAGCGGCGGGCTGCTTGCCCTGATTCTTACGGCTGTCTCTTTTATGATAGGTCTTTTCAGTCTGAGAGGAGAAGATTATAAGCTGTATTCTGTGCTGGGAAGCATCACATCAGGTTTGATGCTTGCAGGCTGGGCAGCAGTTTATGTGTTGGGATTTTATATTTAATATTACAATTCAGTCTGAGGCAGTTTCTTGACTTGCCATGCCGGCTGAATCGTGCAGGAGGTTAAAGGATGGCTTACCAGGATTTTTGGCGGCCGTACCGGGAGGAGACAAAGGAGCGTTTTCCCTTGGTTCTGGAACGGCTGGAACAGATGGAAACAGAAGAAACCACACCCTGTCCGTACCGGACGTATTTCCAGCATACGGCGGCTTTTTTAAGGAAGCTGTGTATTTTGGAGGAAAAGATTTATCAGGAAGACTTTTGGAATAAAAGTCTTGAGGAGCTGGAAAGACTGAACCAGGATTTGTACTGGGAGATTCTTCCAAAACATTATGTAGAAAGCTATGGAAATCCGGCATATATTACTGAGAAGCTGGGGGAATCATACGGCAGGCTTTTGGGGATGCTTTATGCAGATATCCGTTCCTTGATACCCTATGCTTTTGAGGGAAGAAATTATGAATTAACCATATTTGGAGAACTGCTGATAGAGATTTATAATTGCTTTGAGCAGGAGGAACTGCCAGAAATTGAAGAGGTTCGGCAGATTATTTATTGGTTTTTTCACGACTATGGAGAAATATTTGCAGAACTTGGCGTATTGTCACAGACCAGCCCTGAGATGGATTTTTATGTCAGAATCATTTTGGACAGCGATTTGTCCGATCTGCGTTATCTCTACCGATATGGTTTCTATATTACAGAAAATGAGCGGAAAATTGCAGAGTTTTTAAACCAGATGCCAGAAAAGGATATTCAGGCAATGGCAGATACCTATACCGAAGGGTACCGGATTGGCTTTGAAGTGACTGGTAAAGATCTCTCTAAGAAAAAGTATGTAGATCTGCGTTATCCCGTAGGATTTGAGCGGATGATGCGCGCAGCCATAAAGAACTTTCAGAAGATGGGACTGGAACCTGTGGCAGCCAGAAACGGTGAGATTTCTTTTTCCGGCCGTGGAACTGGAAGCCGTTCTGTGGAATGTACTTCTCCAAACCGCCAGTATGAATATGACCATAAATCTGACCGGGCAGCATATCTGGACAAGGCTCTTGTGGAACGCCGGCTGGAAGTGCTGCGCACGGCCTATGAGAACCGGAAAGAACGGGCGTCCTGGTATGCAGGTCCTGCAGTGGTGGAAACTTTTGGCCAGGAAGGATTTGAGCCGGAGAATTGTCCATTTGCTTATCAGTTTAACGAGAAGCAGCAGAAATTAAATGTTTATATGGCCAATCAGTCCATACAGGTTACAAACACTTATATTAAGGGGGAGGAGCGCAGTTTTACGATTATTGCCTATCCAATTCCAGAGATTGGGCGGCAGTTTGAGGAAATTTTTGCAAAGACTGTGGAAGTTAATACCCTGGATTATAAACAGTATCAGCGGATGCAGCAGAAGATGATTGACGTATTGGATCAGGGAGAATTTGTACATGTTACAGGAAAAGGAAATAATACCACTGATTTGAAGATTGTTCTCTATCCATTGAACGATCCTGAGAAAGAGACAATTTTTGAGAACTGTGTGGCAGATGTGAATATCCCTGTGGGGGAAGTCTTTACATCTCCAGTTCTGAAAGGAACCAGCGGGCATCTCCATGTGACAGAGGTTTATCTCAATGGTTTTAAATACCTGGATTTGGAATTGGATTTCAGGGATGGCATGATTACGCGTTATTCTTGCAAAAATTTTCATACAGAAGAAGAAAATCAGGTATTTCTGAAAGAAAATCTATTAAAGCATCACGATACCCTTCCTATGGGAGAATTTGCCATCGGCACCAATACCACAGCTTATCGAATGGCATTGGACTATGGCATCCAGGACAAGCTGCCTATTTTGATTGCAGAAAAGACAGGTCCTCATTTTGCAGTAGGGGATACCTGTTATAGCTGGGCGGAAGATACGCCTGTATATAATCCCGACGGCAAAGAGATTGTGGCAAGGGAAAATGAGATATCCAGGCTTCGGAAGGAAGACAGCCAGAAGGCATATTTTAGCTGCCATACGGATATTACCATTCCTTATGATGAGCTGGATGTAATTACTGTGGTGCGTAAAGACGGAAGCTGTGTGGATGTGATACGAGATGGAAAATTTGCAGTGCCGGGAACGGAGCCGCTAAATCAGCCATTGGCATAATTGAAAATATCTTTGAAATTCGTTTATAGTATGCTAAAATGTTTGCAGAAACATAAGAACTGGCGTGTATGAAATGTTTTTCAGACACGTCCCAGAGAAAAGGAGAGTTAATATGGCAAAAGTAGGAATTGTTATGGGCAGCGATTCAGATATGCCGGTGATGGCAAAGGCGGCAGATGTTCTGGAGGAATTAGGCATTGCATATGAAATGACGATTATTTCCGCCCACAGAGAGCCGGATGTATTTTTTGAATATGCGAAATCAGCAGAGGAACGGGGATTTAAGGTGATTATTGCGGGAGCGGGAATGGCGGCGCATCTGCCAGGCATGTGCGCGGCGATTTTTCCCATGCCTGTCATCGGAATCCCCATGCATACCACCTCTCTGGGGGGAAGGGACTCTCTGTACTCCATTGTACAGATGCCTTCCGGGATTCCAGTTGCCACCGTGGCAATCAACGGGGGCGCTAATGCAGCCCTTCTGGCGGCGAAGATTCTTGCTGTAAGTGATGAACAGCTTCTTTCGAAACTGAAAGATTATTCTGCAAAATTAAAGGAACAGGTGCAGGCGAAAGATGCAAGGCTGCAGGAAACAGGATATAAGAATTATTAATGGCATAATTATATTTTCAGATAAAACAGGAGGAAAACAATGGATTACAAAAATGCAGGTGTTGATATTGAAGCGGGCTATCAATCAGTGGAGCTGATGAAAAAGCATGTGCAGCAGACCATGAGGCCGGAGGTGCTTACCAATCTGGGTGGATTTTCCGGTGCATTTTCTATGGAAAAATTCAAGGATATGGAAAAGCCCACTCTTGTGTCCGGCACAGACGGCGTAGGTACAAAACTGAAACTTGCTTTTTTACTGGACAAGCACGATACCATCGGGATAGACTGTGTGGCAATGTGCGTCAACGATATTGCCTGTGCAGGCGGAGAACCATTATTTTTCCTGGATTATATTGCCTGCGGCAAAAATTATCCAGAGAAGATTGCAGATATTGTCAGTGGTGTAGCCAAAGGGTGCATCCAGAGCGGTGCCGCGCTGATTGGCGGAGAGACAGCGGAAATGCCAGGATTTTATCCGGAGGATGAGTATGATCTTGCCGGATTTGCAGTGGGCGTGGTGGATGAAAAAGACATTATTACCGGAGCAGGTTTGAGCGCGGGGGATGTTCTGATTGGCATGGCCAGTTCCGGCGTGCATTCCAATGGATTTTCTCTGGTGCGCAAGATTTTTAAGATGGATAAAGAGACCTTGCATACATATCATGAGGAATTGGGAAAGACTCTGGGTGAGGCTTTGCTGGCCCCAACGAAAATCTATGTAAAGGCGCTGCGTTCCATTAAGGAAGCCGGAGTGCGTGTCAAAGCCTGCAGCCATATTACCGGAGGCGGTTTTTATGAAAATGTGCCAAGAATGCTGCCGGAAGGAAAACATGCGGTGATTCTTAAGAACAGTTATGAGATCCCGGCAATCTTTCACATGATGGCAAGAGAAGGACAGGTAGAAGAGAAAATGATGTACAATACCTACAACATGGGAATCGGCATGGTGCTGGGGGTTGATCCAGAAGATGTGGATAAGACTATGGAGGCCATTACAGCGGCAGGAGAGACGGCCTATGTCATTGGAAGGGTAGAGGATGGAGAAAAAGGAGTAACCTTATGTTAAAAATTGTAGTCTGTGTGTCTGGCGGCGGAACCAATCTGCAGGCGGTGATAGACGCCATTTCCAATGGAAGCATTACCAATGCCAGGTTAGAGGCGGTAATCAGCAACAATCCAGGAGCCTATGCATTGGAACGGGCAAAAGCTCATGGGATTGCGGCTTTCTGCATTTCTCCCAAACAATTTGAGAACCGTGAGAGTTTTAACCAGGCATTTCTTCAGAAAGTGGACAGTTTTCAGCCGGATTTGATTGTGCTTGCGGGATTTCTGGTGGTGATACCGGAAATCATGATACAGCAGTACCCGAACCGGATTATCAATATTCATCCATCTCTGATTCCATCCTTCTGCGGTACGGGTTATTATGGCCTTAAGGTGCATGAAGGCGTTTTAGAACGGGGTGTGAAAGTGACAGGGGCAACGGTGCATTTTGTGGACGAGGGCACAGATACAGGACCCATTATTCTGCAAAAACCTGTGCAGGTGGAAGAAGGGGACACGCCGGAAGTTCTGCAGAGGCGTGTGATGGAACAGGCAGAATGGAACATTCTTCCCAAAGCCATTGACCTTATTGCCAACGGCAAAGTCACAGTGAAGGATGGAAAAGCAGTGGTTGCCAAGGTCTGATATTTGTTGTCAGAAGAAAGGAATGACAGAAGATGAAAGTATTGATTGTAGGAAGCGGCGGACGTGAACATGCAATTGCCATGAGTGCGGCAAAAAGTCCCAAAGTAGACAAAATTTACTGCGCGCCGGGGAATGCCGGAATTGGCCAGATTGCGGAATGTGTCCCAATCGGAGCCATGGAATTTGACAAACTGGTTTCTTTTGCAAAAGAGAAGGAAATTGATTTTACCATTATCGGCATGGACGATCCTCTGGTTGGCGGCGTAGTGGATGCCTTTGAGGCGGAAGGGCTGAAGGTATTTGGACCACGGAAAAACGCGGCAATCCTGGAGGGCAGCAAAGCGTTTTCCAAGGATTTGATGAAAAAATATAACATTCCCACGGCAGGATATGAAACTTTTGACGATTCCGGGAAAGCCCTGGCTTATCTGGAGCATGCCAGGATGCCGATTGTACTGAAGGCAGACGGGCTGGCTCTGGGAAAAGGCGTGTTAATCTGCAATACTTTAGAGGAAGCGAAAGCCGGGGTTCAGGAAATTATGGAGGACAAGAAATTTGGCGCTGCCGGAAATTACATGGTGGTGGAAGAGTTCATGACAGGGCGCGAAGTCTCCGTATTGTCTTTTGTCGATGGAAAAACCATCAAAATTATGTCTTCCGCACAGGATCATAAGCGGGCCAAAGACGGAGATCAGGGCTTGAATACCGGTGGGATGGGAACCTTTTCCCCGAGTCCGTTCTACACGCCCGAGGTAGATACATTTTGTAAGAAATATATTTATCAAGCAACTGTGGACGCCATGGCGGCAGAAGGCCGTCCTTTTGTGGGAATTATTTTCTTTGGGCTGATGCTGACAGAAGAAGGGCCAAAGGTGCTGGAATATAATGCCAGGTTCGGTGATCCGGAGGCGCAGGTGGTGCTGCCTCGCATGAAGAATGATATGATGGAAGTGATGGAAGCCTGTGTAGAGGGAAGATTGGATGAGATTGATCTGCAGTTTGAGGAAAATGCAGCAGTCTGTGTGGTGCTTGCCTCCGACGGATATCCGGTGTCTTATGAAAAAGGATATCCAATTCAGGGGATGGAACGATTTGATACGGAAGAGGGTTATTATTGTTTCCATGCTGGAACAGCATTCAAAGACGGCCAGATTGTCACAAACGGCGGGCGTGTTCTTGGCGTTACAGCCAAAGGCAGTGATCTGAAAGAAGCCCGGGCCAATGCCTATAAAGCCACAGAATGGGTGGAATTTGATAATAAGTATATGCGTCATGATATTGGAAAAGCAATTGATGAGGCATAAGGGAATTTTCAGGAAAAACATAAGAGAAAGCAGGAGTACATAATTATGATTAAATGCAACAATCTATTTGATAACCAGACTATGAAAATAATTGGAGAAAAAGGGAATGTCAAGGTATTTGAATACCAGCGTGATCTCAGTGTGAAACAGGAGAATGCTATCAGCGCATACTATGCAGCGGAAATGAATGTGCGCAAACGCCAGGTATTGATTGAACTGAACGGGACGCCCTGGCTTCTCCAGGCAGGGGCAATGCAGTGGATGGCAGGAGATGTGACCATGGGTTCCGGTATCAAAGGCGTGGGGGATTTCTTTGGAAAAGCCATTGCATCCAAAGTTACGAAGGAGTCAACCGTAAAGCCGGAATATAACGGACATGGTCTTCTGATGCTGGAGCCTACCTATAAGCACATTCTTCTGGTAGAAGTGGGAGACTGGGGCAGTATTGTATTGGAAGACGGCCTGTTCCTTGCATGTGAGGGCAGCATCAAGCAAAACGTTACTTCCCGCAGCAATCTTTCTTCCGCAGCACTGGGAGGCGAGGGATTGTTTAACCTTGCCCTTACTGGAAAAGGAATTGCTGTGCTGGAGAGTCCGGTGCCCTACGATGAATTGATAGAGTTTGAACTTGAAAATGATGAGGTGAAAATTGATGGGAATATGGCAATTGCATGGAGCAATTCCCTGAAATTTACAGTTGAGAAGTCTTCGAAAAGCCTGCTTGGATCTGCGGTATCAGGGGAGGGATTGGTAAATGTTTATCGGGGAACCGGGAAGATTCTGATGGCGCCTGTGTTGTAAACATATTTCTTTTTGTGAGCAATGTACCTCAGGGCACTTCGGAACACAACATGGTGCATGGATATTTGATTTTCTGCTTTCGGGCGGTGTTAAGAAAAGCAGTCGGAGAAGTAACAAGTTGTTGCGGCTTTGGCTGCTTTTCTTATAATAGAGAATTCCAAATAATGTATGTATATTGATTTTAAGGATAGAAATAAGTATAATAAATATAAGAAATGTGTTGTCTATTTGACATAAGATAAAGGAGAAATGATTGATGATGTTAACGTTTCCTCAAAAAATTCTGCTGATAAAGGAAGGAATTATTTTTTTGGCGTACATCCTGATCTGCGCCAGACTGGCAGAATGCAGATTTTCTAAGAAAGCAGGCTTGTTTGCAGTCGGGGGTATCTTGTCTGGTATTGTGCTGCTGCAGACAGCGCTTTTTTTGTCCGGGCTGGAGTCTGCTTTTGTATTTACACTTCTTCCCATTACTGCTTATCTGCCGGCGGCAGCGGGGCTTTATGTTCTTTCAAGAACAAACTTTATGCAGACAACGGCAGTCTTTACAGTGGGCGTAATGTCTGTGTTTTTATTGAAAAATATAGGTGTTGTCTTTAATCAGTATTTAAAAATAGAATCAACCTTGAAGTTTCCAGACTGGCAAAAGGATATCATGACCGTGGCAATTGTGCTGATTGCGGCGGGCCTTTTGTTGTTTGTTGTTTTTCGGTTTCTTTATGTACCGTTTCAGGGGTATGTAAAAGAAAACAGGAAAAACTGGATGTATATTTTTTTGCCAGTATTGATCCTGCTGTTGCTGTTTTCCTATTTCAAAAATAGTACTAAGGATGTCACGGTATGGCTTCTTTTGCTGTTGACGGCTGCATCGGTGTTCATAGTGGCTCTCAGGCTTCTCGTATCTTCTGTGGCTGTTTTGCGCATGAAAGAGGCGGAACGTGAAGTGGAATTTAAGATGCAGATGCAGCGTCAGGAATACGAAGATATGTGTAAAAAAATGGAAGCAGGCAGTATTTACCGGCACGATATGCGCCATCATCTTATAGTACTGGAAGAACTGGCGAAGCAGGAGAATAGTGAAGGCATCCTTGCGTATCTGGAACATATGAACGGGCGCCTTTCCGATACTGGAAGGGAAATTTATTGCGAAAACATTACTGCGAATGCAGTGCTTTCTTCTTGTATTGGGCGGGCAAAAAAAGCAGATTGTTCTGTATCAGCAGAAATTAATTTGCCAGGACAAATTCCTTTTGATGATATAGACGTTTGTATGGTGCTGGCAAATGCCATAGAAAATGCAGCGAATGCCTGCCAGGACATTCAGGACAAGAAGAAGCGTTATATCCACATTACAGTGAAGTTTCTGGAACAGCAGAAACTTCTGGTTTCAGTGGAGAATCCATGTGAAAGGAATTTGTCGTTTGATGCGGACGGATATCCCGTCGTGCCGAAATCCAAAGGGCATGGCATTGGATTGAAAAGCATCCATGCGATTACGGATAAATATAACGGTTGTTTTCGGTGTGAATGCAGTGAGGGAGAATTTCGCTTTTATGCAGCCATGTTCTATACAAAGAAAGCTCCAGTTTTATTAAAAGAGGAGCATAATAGTTTCCGGAAAAAATTTACTTCCAATGTTCCAGTATCCATAGCCGCTTTTTTTACTCTGGCGAGCTGCGTAATTTTAATTGCACAGATATCCCTGAAAATTCCAGAACAAAAAGGTATTGCCAGTACGGCAGAAAATCACGTCCAGACGTTCGGATGGGGAGACACTAATTTTCAAGCAGAATATCCCGTTTTTGCACAAGATAATACTGCGGCAGGAAAACAGGAGGATACGGATCAGGCCGTGGCAGCTCAGGAGCCATTGAAGGATGAAGCTGCTGCAAAACAGGAGTATTTTACAGGTAATAATGCAGAGCAGGAAGAGAATTCCAGATTTACAGATACCTGGGACAGAACGTTTCCAACATACAGCGCGTCTGCGGGAGGGACGCCTTCAAAGAGCGGCGCTGCCGATAGCGGAGAATCTCAGAAAAAGGATACGGGGACAGGAAAAAAGACCCCCAAGAACAATAAAAATGCCGGGAAAGAGTCTGACAATGGCAATACAGATAGGGATAAAGAGACGGAAAAGGATAAAAACAAGGATAAAAAGCCTTCAACAGTAAATAACGATGAGGATAAAAAACCTCCCACAGAAGACAGTACGGGGAATGAAAAACCTCCAGTGGACATGTCGGCGGGGATGGAAGATTTAAATAATCAGATTGATAAGTATATTGATGAGATTAAGAAAAAGTTTTTATGGTATGTTTCCCGAAAATATGACGGATATGTTGGCGTAGATACGGATTATAAAATTCTCCGGGATGATAAAAGCCTGCTTGTAGTACAATTCTTTTCTACCATCAATGCAGGAGGGTCTGGCCAGTATTCCCGCAGTTTTACATTGGATAAGAGCAGTGGGCGGATTTTAGAATTAAAGGATCTATTTTTAGAGAAGAGTGATTACCGTGGTGTTATCAGCAAGGATATTTTACGGCAAATGAAGGAACAGATGCAGAAAGGGGAAGGGAATTACTTTATCCCGGGAGGTATCTGGTCAGAGGATGAATGCTTTAAGAAAATTGCAGAGGATCAGAATTTTTATATTAACAACCAGAACCAGCTTGTGATTATGTTTGATGAATACGAGGTGGCTCCGGGCTTCATGGGGATGCCGGAATTTGTGATCGATACCAGAATTCTTGGGACAATTCTGCAGAAACCTTCGGTACTGCAGTAGGCAGTTTGCGGAGGTGATCGTAAAGTGATGCCAAAATTGCGTGAAATTAGAGGGAAAGATTATTTCAGAAGGTGCAAATAAAATGAATAACAGTATTCAAAAGTATGATTTTGATTTTACGAATATTGAAACCTTTGAACAGCAGTATAAAAAATTGTACTTTTGTTATAATGCAAGGAGTAAAATTATGGCGTTAGCGCAAGAAAAAATTTACACAATGGAAGACATTTACACTTTGCCAGACGGAACAAGGGCAGAACTTATTGACGGGCAGATTTATAACATGGCTCCTCCCAATTTCATCCATCAGAAAATATCTTACCAGTTAGGCCGGATGATTGGGAATTACATTTCAGATAAGAATGGCGATTGCGAAGTTGTTCCTGCGCCGTTTGCTGTGTTTTTAAATGCAGATGAAAATACTTATGTCGAGCCGGACATTAGCGTTATCTGTGACAGAAGCAAACTTACAGAACGAGGCTGTAATGGCGCTCCAGATTTTATTGTTGAGGTCGTGTCTCCTTCCAGCCGTAAGATGGACTATTCCACAAAAAATGCGTTGTATTGCAGTGCGGGGGTTCGGGAATACTGGATTGTAGATTCTTTCAAAGAGCGCACTACAGTCTACCGCTATGAAGAGGATGCGGCGCCTATGATCTATCCCTTTCGCCAGGAGGTGCCAAGTGGGATTTTTGAAGATTTTAGCATTTGTATTTTTGATCTACTTTAGTAATGAGTGTGAAAACCATGTAAAGATTTAAGAAAATATTAATATTAAAAAAGGAAATAACAGAGGATTTCATAGACCGGGTTTGCTATACTAAATTTATGGCAAAAACATTTCATCCAGGAAGGAGGAAGTCTGTCATGGAGAAAATATTAGTAGTAGATGATGAGAAAGAGATAGCAGATCTGGTGGCGTTTTATCTGGAAAGTGAAAACTTTGAAGTGTCCGCTTGTTACTCCTCAAAAGATGCGCTGGAGCAGATAGAACATGTAAATTTTGATCTCGCTATTTTAGATATTATGATTCCGGGAGTCAGCGGGCTTGAGCTGTGCAAGGAAATTCGAAAGAGCCATAATTACCCTGTGATTATGCTGACTGCGAAAGATGAAGAGATAGACAAAATCCGGGGACTGATGCTTGGGGCGGACGATTATATGACGAAACCATTCCGCCCTTTGGAGCTGGTGGCTCGGGTGAAAGCCCAAATCCGCCGTTATAAACGCTATAACCAGAATTCCGTGTCAGAGGAAACGGATCCCTCCCTTCTGGTGCATGGCGGCCTGGTGATGAATATCAGGACCCATGAGTGCAGGCTTGATGAGAAGCCATTGGTACTGACGCCAACGGAATTTTCCATTTTGAAGATTCTCTGCCAGCGCAAGGGAGAGGTAGTAAGCTCAGAAGAATTGTTCCATGAGATCTGGCAAGATGAATATTACAGCAAGAGCAACAATACCATTACGGTGCATATCCGCCATCTCAGGGAAAAAATGAATGATTCTGTGGAAAGACCGAAGTACATTAAGACAATCTGGGGAGTGGGCTACAAAATTGAAAACTGACGAAAGAAAGAGCTCCAATACGGTTAAATTGCAAAAAGATAAGAAAAAGAAATCTGGATATGCAAAATTGAAAATTAAGGTTTTTCTGCAGACTCTGGGCATGATTGTACTTGCATTCTGTATTATATTCACCTTGTACCGCCGGTTTTGGTTTGGCCGGGTGGGGGACTGGATTGTAGCATTTTTGCAGAATGTGTTTCATTTAGATTACATGGATGCCAGAAATATTTATCAGTATGGTCTGCGGGAAAACCTTTCTCTTATTATTTTTCTTGCCGTTGCATTTTGCTTTTTGCTGCTGTTTTGGTTTTCCCTGTCCTGGTTTACTAGGTATTTTAATGAGATAGATGCGGGGTTAGACAAGCTGATTCAAGGGGAAAATAAGGAAATCGTATTGTCTGCGGAGATGGCGCCCATGGAGCAGAAATTAAACGTGCTCCGCCAGACTCTGGAGCGCCGGGAACTGGAAGCAAAACTTGCGGAAGAGCGGAAAAACAATCTGGTCATGTACCTTGCCCATGACATCCGTACCCCTCTTACTTCTGTAATTGGATATCTGAGCCTGTTAGAGGAAGCCCCAGATATGCCATTGGAGCAGAAGGCGAAATATGTGCATATTACACTGGAAAAGGCAAACCGTTTAGAGCAGCTCATTAATGAGTTTTTTGAAATTACCAGATATAATATCCAGCAGATTGTTCTGGAAAAAGAGAAAATTGACTTGTATTATATGCTTCTGCAGATGGTAGAGGAATTCTATCCCCTTTTGACTCAGAAGGGAAACCAGGCGGAGCTTCACAGTGATGAAAATGTCACGGTATATGGAGATCCAGTGAAACTGGCCAGAGTGTTTAATAATATTTTGAAAAATGCGGTTGCTTACAGTTACTATCATACACAGATTGATATATTTGTGGAACAGCTTTCGTCAGGAGAGATAAGAATTACCTTTCAGAATCAGGGAAAGACAATTCCCAAGGAAAAACTTGCCTCTATTTTTGAAAAGTTTTACCGAATGGATGAGGCAAGGAACTCAAATACCGGAGGCGCTGGCCTGGGGCTTGCCATTGCAAGAGAGATTGTATCGCTGCATGGCGGTAAAATATACGCGGAGAGTGAAAATGAGCAGGTGGTTTTTGTGGTGGAACTGCCTGGAAATTGAATATTTTTTTCTATAATTTGGAAGAACAATATCAGAATAAATTAGGATTATCTTAGGAAAGAAGCAACAGAATATTAAAATATGCAGACCGCCTGTTTCGTACAATTAATGCGAAGCAGGCGGTATTTTTTTAAGTTTAAGCCCCCGAAAAATCCCAAGGAATCCCCCAGGTGGGCCTGGTTTCCCCCCTGCAAAATCCCAAGGAATCCCCCAGGCAAGCCTGGTTTCCCCCTTGGGATAAATGACAATATTGTCATGAAGAAGTCACGAACTTGTCATTTGAGGCGGTTATGATAATAAAAAACAAAGGAGACAGAATTATGGAACGAAAAAGAGTTGCTATATTATTTGGAGGATGCTCCAGTGAGTATGAAGTATCGCTGCAGTCAGCATATGCGGTGATTACCCATATAGATCAGGAACGGTATGAGATTATTCTAATTGGTATTGATAAGACAGGGGGATGGTATCTGTTTCAGGGAGAGCAGGAAGACATTTTAAGTGACAACTGGAAACAGAAAGATACTTGTATTCCTGTGGCTGTTTCGCCGGATAAGACGCTGCATGGTATTTTGCTGCTGAAGGATACAGGGGTAGAACGGCTGTCTCTGGATGCGGCCCTTCCCATCCTGCATGGAAAAAATGGGGAGGATGGAACGGTGCAGGGAGTTCTGGAGCTGGCGGATATACCAGTGATCGGATGTAAGACCATGAGCTCTGCCGTCTGTATGGATAAGGAGACGGCGCACCGTCTGGCAAAAGAATCCGGGATCAAAGTTCCAGATTCTTATATCATCTCCAAAACAGATCTGCAGGACGTGAAACAAATTCTGGCTTATGGAAAGGATTTGGGTTATCCGCTTTTTGTGAAACCTCTGCGAGCCGGTTCCTCTTTTGGAATCACCAGGGTGACAGAAGAGGGAGAATTGATGGCGGCTGCAGAGCTGGGATTTACATATGATTCACAGGTGATCCTGGAAGAGATGATTGACGGATTTGAGGTGGGCTGCGCTATTTTAGGGACAGAGGAACTGACCATAGGGGCGGTGGATGAAATTGAATTGTCAGAAGGGTTTTTCGATTATACTGAGAAATATACGTTGAAATCTTCCAGGATTCATGTCCCGGCAAGAGTTTCCAGAGAAAAAGAAGCACAAATTAAGAAGACGGGAGTGAAGATTTACCGTTCTCTGGGCTGCAGTTCTTTTGCCAGAGTGGATATGTTTCTCACGCCGGAAGGAGAAATTTATTTTAATGAGGTGAATACGATTCCAGGATTTACTGCCCACAGCCGTTATCCTAATATGCTGAAGGCCGCCGGAATCTCCTTTGAAGAAATTTTATTAAGATTATTGGAGATGGTGGGAAATGATAATGCTTGAAAGAATGGGAGAAGGATATGAAGCAGAGAAAAAATTATGCGGCAATTGATACGTTTCGGCTGGCGGCGGCCCTAATGATTGTGGCAATTCATACCTCCCCTTTGAAATCCTTCAATGAAACATTAGATTTTTTGTTGACATATTGCTTTGGAAGGATTGGCGTGCCCTTTTTCCTGATGGTGACAGGATATTTTGTGCTGGCGCCTTATCAGAGGGGGACAGCAGGATTGGGCAGTATGGGAAAATTTTTGAAGAAAACGGCTGTACTTTATTTAATAGCCACCTTGGTATATCTTCCATTGAAAATTTACTCTGGAAATATCAGCCATACATTCGGCGGATGGCTGAAAGAAATTTTTTTTGATGGAACGTTTTATCACTTATGGTATCTTCCAGCGGTCATTTTGGGATGTCTGCTGCTGACGGTTCTCCTGCAGCGCTGCAGTCCTCTTGCCATATCTGGGATAACGGCTGCATTGTATCTTGTGGGGGTACTGGGGGACAGTTATTATCAGCTCGTTCGTCAAATCCCAGTCTTGAAAACCGTGTATGAATGTATCTTTCAAATAAGTTCCTATACCAGGAATGGAATATTTCTTGCGCCTGTATTTCTGTGGCTGGGCGTGGTGATTGCCAACGGAAGAGTGCGGCTTTCCAGAGAACATGCAGAAGCCGGTTTTCTGCTCTGCATGGCTGGGATGATGGCGGAGGGGTTTGTCAGCTTTTATTTTCAATGGCAAAAGCATAACAGCATGTATGTGATGCTGATTCCGGTGATGTTCTTCCTGTTTGAGCTCCTGCTCTCGATAGAGAGCACAGAGATTGGCATGGTACGGGATCTGTCCATGTATCTATATATTCTGCATCCCTTTGTCATTGTTCTGGTACGGGGACTGGCAGGTGCATTAAAAGTTTCAAAACTGCTGGTGGAGCAGTCTTTGATTCATTATCTGGCGGTGGTTCTAATTTCGGCGCTGCTGTCTTTTGGTCTGGCCGTGGCGAAACAGTATTGGTCTGGAAGGAGAAGTTATGTATAGTAAGGGAAGGGCATGGATAGAGCTGAATCTTAAGAATTTGAAACATAATATTGAAGAATTTCGAAGGCTGCTGCCCTGGGACTGCGATCTAATGCCTGCAGTGAAGGCCAATGCTTATGGGCACGGCGCCGTGCCAGTGGCAAAAGCGCTCCAGGAAGAGGGAATTCATGCTTTTTGTGTGGCGTCTGCAGCGGAGGGCGCCACGCTGCGCCGGGCAGGAATCCAAGGGGAATTGCTGGTGCTGGGCTATACCCATCCGGAAGAATTTGATGATTTGATTCATTATGATTTGATACAGACGGTAGTTGATGGAAATTATGCAGAGCAATTGCAGCGTGACGGGAGAAGATTCACGGTTCATGTCGGAATTGATACAGGAATGCACCGCATTGGAGAGCGTTGGGAAAATATTGGAGAAATTGTAAAAATCTTTCGGATGTCCCATCTAAGGGTGACAGGAATTTTTTCCCATCTCTGCGTCTCAGACGGCCAGTCCGAGAAAGAACATTCCTACACTCTGGAACAAATCCGCCATTTTGAGTATGTGACAGAGGAACTCCACAGGCAGGGATTTTCAGATTTTAAATGCCATATCCAGGGAAGCTATGGGATTTTAAATTATTCTCAGTATTGTTTTGATTATGCCCGTGCCGGGATAGCCTTTTATGGAATTTACAGCGGAAAAAATGACAGCACAAAAGCCAGACTGGATCTTGTGCCAGTGCTGTCGTTAAAAGCAAGGGTTACCAGTGTGAGGAAACTGTATAAGGGAGAGGAGGCGGGCTATGGCCTTGCCTACCGCCCAGAAGAAAACCGTAAGATTGCAGTGTTGTCTATTGGGTACGCAGACGGCATTCCCAGAAATCTTTCAAGCTGCGGGTATGTGCTCTGTAATGGAAGGACCGCCCCGATTGTGGGCAGGATCTGCATGGATCAGATGATGGTGGATGTGACGGAGATTCCCCGGATTTCCCCTGGCGATGAAGCCGTATTGATTGGAAAATCCGGGAATCTGGAAATTCGCGCCGAGGATCTGGCCCAGTGGGCGGGAACCATCAGCAATGAAATAGTAAGCCGTCTGGGAGAACGGCTGGAGCGGGTGGCGGAGTGATGTTTTTTGCGGTTCGTCTGTAAAAATTCTAATATATTTATAAATTAGATAAATGCGAAGCAGATTTGTAAATAAGCAGAGACTGAGATTTATCATAATAAAATTCCTTCCTATTCTTGTTGCAATAAGGGAAAGAGCTAAAATACAAACAAAAGAAAACAGGTGCTAAGATAGTGTTAAAATTGAAGAAAAATGGAGAATTTTAAGAAAACATATGGTATTATGAGATGAAGATAATAGGGGATTATCTGTTAAGTATAGTTATTTTATTTATCAGATAGAAAGAAGGTCGCCTTATGACACCGGAAGATGCATTAGTATTGTTATTAGGCAGATTAACATTTGACAATTTAACAAAAGTACGCATTTTTCATATAGTGAAAAATGGTGTTGATTGGTATAAGTTTCTAAATATTTGTGTAAAAAGGAAATTAATCTGTATGGTTTACAAAAGTCTTACGGATTTGGAGATCATACAGTTATTGCCAATGATAATAATTAATAATATGCAATATCACTATGAGCAAAACCAAGAACAGAATAGAAAGTTTCTTAAAGTTTCTGCTCCTATTATTTCGTATTTTAATAACAACGATATTTTAGCAGTGCCTGTAAAAGGTATTCGGTTCCTTAATACAATATATAGTAAAGAACTGGGGGTGAGAATTCTAAGCGATATTGATTTTATAGCATCTTCAAAAAATCAGTCTGATATTCATTGTTTTATGAAACAGTCAGGATACAATACTTATCTTGTGAATAACAAAGACGTTTTCTGTTCCACAAACACAAATGTAAAAAGTTATTTTTATATTAAATTTGATGAAAAAAATTCATATGGCAAGCTAAGAATTGATTTTGATTTTGGCTATCCAGACGATTTGATCCAAAAGGTACAATCCTCGGAACAGCCTGTTTATGAGTTCCTGTATTTATGCAATTCATATTATGAAGAAACATATAATATTATAAATTCCAAAAACATTGCTACCTACAATTATGTTAAATTGATCGATATACATGAATATTATTCGAAATATCTTTCTGCCTATGCAATAAAAGAAATATTTCATTATGCTGATAAAATAAACTCGCGTAAACAACTAATGTTTATATTAGATTGCCTAGAAGCTCTTTATACCGATGTTTTTCACTCATAAAAGGAGAACGTTATGCATACACAAATACAAAAAATTGAAATTACTGCAAAAGTTCCAGGATATTTGTTTGCGTTAACATGCATAACAGATATTAATGAAAAAATTTTTCTTAACTGTTCCGCAAAAGATTATAAATTTATAAATTCTATGTTGAATCAAATTGGCTTACAAGGGGATTCACTTGAAAAAGAACCAACAACTGAACGCAAAGTTCTTTTTGTACTGCAAAATCTTAATGAATTAAATGCCATTGCTTTGAGCAAGGATACTGATATTTGTCTCATCATATATTTAACTAACGAAACTTACATTGAAGATTCAGATAAAATTGCCATACATTTTTTAATGCAGTATCCAAATTGTATTATTGTTAAAAACATAGAAATGACTGTTTCCCAAAAGCACTTTTTTATTTACGTTGATTCAAATCATAAATATTACACTAAACTTAAGAAAAATACTTTAAGATGTAGTCATACGAATGGAATCTAAAAACTGACGATAGATCAAAAGTGTTTTATCGTAATCCAGCCATTCATATTGATTTCGTATATATTTTAAAGACTGATAATCCTCTTGCATCATAGCAAGGGGAAGTGAGAAATATCCATAAACTTGAATTTTTTTCTGTATTTTTTTGATTGTTTCCAATGTTATAATTGATACTGTTCCATATTGCGCATATTCATAATATGCTTGTGCCATATATGCATATAGCTGACCTGCAATATAACCATCTTTTTTATTGCAGTGTATACTTTTGTCAATGTAATGTTCCACATAAGTAACGTCTTTTTGGGATAAGCCAGCAATAGCAAGAGAATAAAAAATTTTACCTTGGCTTTTTAAATCATTGAATCTTTCAGCTAAGGCCAATGCGTCGCCTTTGATTTTTAATATTTTGTCAGGTTTAAAATAGCAATATGTTTCACATAAATTGGTATAGATATATACTTTTTCAAGGGGTGTAGGCATAACATTTTTTTCATCAACCAGTTTGGTATACAAGTTTTCAGCATCCTCGAGGAACATATTGAATCGGTAACCATGAGCAATATGACGGGTTATTTGGAAGGAATCATTTTCTTTTCCAATCAATCCAGTAATACAATGCTTATAAGTATTCAATTCATTAATACCAGTCAGAAAATTACCATATGAAATTTGGCAATCACCAAAAAAAATTTTAGTTTGTCCATAATACCATTCTGGTTTTTCTGAATCAGAAAGTTTAGGATTGATTTCCTCTACAACTTTTTTTAACCATTCGCAGCTTTCACAAAGAGCTCGCAAGTATCCTTTCATCAGAACATAAGACTTGATATGTTTCCCAAATTTGCAAGAGGATTCTTGTATTTGATTTAACCAATCTAACCGAATGTAACTACTTTGGCGTTCTTCACTGAGAGCTTTTAAAAAATAATATATATCATGTAATTGTTCATAAGAATTGAAATTTTGTATATCATTACAATCAAATGGAAGCAGAGACTCTTTGATTACAAAATATATATCCAGGATAAACTCTGTTTCCTGTACAGATAAAGATAGTGCGTTATTAATTACTAATGACAGCAAATGCTTAAACAACATATTTGTTTGAATATTAGTATAATTATTCATGATTCTGTATTTGATAATCGTTAAATAACTTTTAAATATACGTTGTATCGTATTCTTATCTGTAAGTTTTGAAATATTATGGCTAATGACATCATGTGTTTTGAAAAAGCAATTGTCA